>DAIRDB010000040.1:0-17420 GCA_036796405.1 Gammaproteobacteria bacterium
GGGTAAAGCCGCTGGCAGCACCCTGCGGCGCGGCAGTCACGGGTTCGGCCGGCGTGCCGCTGCCCGAGGCATTGGTGGCAAACACGCTGCAGCGGTAACTGCGACCGTTGGTGAGACCCGTCACCACCAGTGGGCTGCTGCTGCCAGACACGGCCACCGCGCTCTGGCCATCGCCGCAGGCAGCCGCATAGCCGGTGGCTGTACCGCCGTTCGAGGGTGCCGTGAAGCTGAGCGTGATGGCGGTATTGCCAGGCGACGCCGTCAGGCCCTGTGGCACGCCGGGCCGGGCGATGCCGCTGACGCTGCAGTCACTGGCCAGCGCCGAGGTCAGCTGCAGTCGCAGGGGCTGCTCTGCCACGCGCAGCAGGCTTACGTCGTAGCAGCTGGCGTCCGGCAGACGCAGGGCCTGCACGGTGAGCTGGCCCTCGGTGGCCCGGTAGATGGCGGCCTCGCCGTCGTTGCAGGTTTCCGGCTGCGCCGACAGGACGTCGAGGCTGAGCGGCTGACTGCCCGTGGTGCGCAGGCTGACGCGGTAGCAGCTGCTGCTACCGGCGAGCAGCACCGAGGGCAGCGCCAGCAGGCCGGTCGCGGTGTCGTAGCTGGCCGCCTGGGTGCCCATGGCGTAGACCAGCAAGAGAGAAATGCCCAGCCAGTGGGCCCTGCGAAGCAATGGCATGCGCTGTCGACCGTCCTCGGCCTTGTACTTGTACCGTGCTTAACGCAGACGACCAAGCGCGGTTGACAGCTGCGGGCCGCCGGGCAAGAAAACCGCCTAGACCGCCACCGGCGCGCTGATAGGCGGATGGCACTGGTAATCGACGATCTCGAAGTCTTCGAACCGGTAGTCGAAGAGGCTCGGGGGTCGGCGCTTGATGAGCAGCCTGGGCAGTGGATACGGCGTGCGGGCCAGCTGCGTTTCCACCTGCTGCAGGTGGTTGAGGTAGAGGTGCGTGTCGCCACTGGTCCACACGAAGTCACCCACATCGAGATCGCACTGCTGCGCCACCAGATGGGTGAGCAGCGCGTAGGAGGCGATGTTGAACGGCACCCCGAGGAACACGTCAGCCGAGCGCTGGTAGAGCTGGCAGGAGAGCCTGCCGTTGGCGACGTAAAACTGGAACAGCGAGTGGCAGGGTGGCAGCGCCATGTCCTCCACGAAGGTGGGGTTGTAGGCCACCACCAGGTGGCGGCGCGAATCCGGATTGTGCCGAAGGCTGTGCAGCACCTGGCTGATCTGGTCGATGGTGCCGCCGTCCTTGCCGGGCCAGGCGCGCCACTGGCGGCCGTATACGGGGCCGAGGTCGCCGTTGGCGTCGGCCCATTCGTCCCAGATGCTGACGCCGTTGTCCTTCAGGTACTTGATGTTGGTATCACCGGTGAGGAACCACAGCAGCTCGTGGATGATCGAACGCAGGTGCAGCTTCTTGGTGGTGACGAGCGGGAAGCCCTCCTGCAAATCAAAGCGCAGCTGGTGGCCGAACACCGACAGCGTGCCGGTGCCCGTGCGGTCCTGCTTGCGCACGCCTTCCGCGAGGATGCGGCGCATGAGGTCGAGATAGGCCTGCATCAGGGCACCCGAGCCGGCTGGCGGTAGGCCCACAGCAGGATGGCGATGCCGGCAACGATCATGGGCAGCGAAAGCTGCTGGCCGCGGGTCATCCAGTCGAACATCACGAAGTTCAGCTGGGCGTCGGGCTGCCGAAAGAATTCCACGGCAAAGCGCTGCAGCCCGTAGCCGAGGCAGAACAGGCCACCCACCGCAAAGCGCGGCCGCGGCTTGCTGGAAAACCACCAGAGCACGCCGAACAGCAGGATGGCTTCGAGGAAGAACTGGTAGAGCTGCGAGGGATGTCGCGGCAGCTGGCTGGGGTCCTGCGGAAAGACCGTGGCCCAGGCCACGTCGGTGGGGCGGCCCCACAGCTCGCCGTTGATGAAATTGCCGAGCCGGCCGGCACCGAGACCGAGTGGCGTGAGCGGCGCCACCACGTCGAGCACGTCGCGCACATCCTTGCCGACACTGCGCGCATACCAGGTCACCGCCACCAGCACCCCCACGAAGCCGCCGTGGAAGGACATGCCGCCCTCCCACACGCGCACGATCTTCAGCGGATCGGCCAGCACCCCGGCGAGGTCGTAGAAGAGCACGTACCCGAGGCGACCCCCGAGGATCACCCCGAGCATGCCATTGGTGATGAGGTCCATGAGCTGCTGCGAAGTCCACCCGGTCGGGCTGCGCAGCAGTCGCCGGGTGCCGAGCCACCAGGCCATGCCGAAGCCGAACAGGTACGTGAGGGCATACCAGCGGATCTGCAGCGGACCGAGGGACAGCGCAACCGGGTCGATTTCAGGCAGGACGATCATCGCAGGGGCAGCAAGGAAGCAGGCGAGGGTACGGGCGAGTATAGCCTCAAGGCTGCCACCGCTCGTAGGGGGCTGAAGGGCGGCCGGGCCGCCCGGATCAGCCGCCGCAAGGGCCGGGACAGGACACCGTCCCGCTCAGCCTTCGCGCGCCACCTGCAGCAGCCTGTCGACGCCGAGCCCGCGCAGCTCCTGCTCGAGCAGCGCCTCCACCGCCTCGGCATCTTCCTGCTGCAGGACGCGCCCGAGCAAGGCCTTGGCCTGCACGAGCGTGATGTCACGGAGCATGGCCTTCACCCGCTGCAGGTTGGTGGCATTCATCGACAGGATGTCGAAGCCCATCGCCATCAACAGCACGGAGGCGGCAGGACTGCCGGCCATCTCGCCGCAGATGCTGAGCCGCTTGCCGGCGGCTGTGACCTCGCCGGCAATCTTGCCGAGCACCCGCAGCACCGCCGGGTGCAGATGCGAAAACAGGCCCGTAACGCGCGGGTTGTTGCGATCGACCGCCAGTATGTACTGGGTCAGGTCGTTGCTGCCCACCGACACGAAATCGGCCCGACGCACGATCGCATCGATCTGCCAGGCCATGGCCGGCACCTCGATCATCACGCCGATCGGTGGTGTACGCACGGCGTAGCCCTCTTCGAACAGTTCGCGCTGGGCACGGCGGATCAGCAGCAGCGCCCTGTCGATTTCACCGATGTGGCTGATCATCGGCAGCAGGATCTGCAGGTTGTCGAGGCCCACGCTGGCCCGCAGCATGGCACGCACCTGCCCCAGGAACAGCTCGGGGTGGTCCATGCTGACGCGGATGCCGCGCCAGCCGAGGAACGGATTGGCCTCGTCGATGGGGAAATACGGCAGTGGCTTGTCGCCGCCGATGTCGAGCGTGCGCATGGTCACGCGCTTGGGATGGAAGGCGCCCAGCTGCTCGCGGTAGATCTCGGTCTGCTCGTCTTCGGTGGGAAAGCTTTCGCGCAGCATGAACGGGACTTCGGTGCGGAACAGGCCGATGCCCTCGGCACCGCGCTCGCGCGAGCGCAGCACGTCGGTCAGGAGGCCGGTGTTGACCCAGAGCTCCACCCGGTAGCCATCACGGGTCTCGCAGGGCAGGTCCCGTAGCGTTTCCAGCTCCTCGGTGAGCTGCACCTCCTCGCGCACGATTTGCTGGTAGCGCTGGCGTAGTGCTTCCGAGGGATCGCTGTAGACGCGCCCATGGTGGCCATCGACGATGAGTTCGTGGCCATCGAGCTCGGCAAAGGGAAAGTCGGCGACTCCCATGACGGCAGGCATGCCCATGGCCTTGGCGAGGATGGCCACGTGGGAATGCGCCGAGCCCTCGGCAGAGACCACGCCGACCAGCTGACCCTTCGGCACGTCCGCCAGCATGGCGGCCGACAGCGCCTCGCACACGAGGATGCAGCGCTCGGGGTAGACGCGCTGCTTCTTCTGCTGCTCCTGCAGGTAATACAGCACGCGCGAGCAGAGATCCTTGATGTCGGTGGCGCGTTCGCGCAGGTAATCGTCGTCGATGCTGGCAAAGTTGTTGATGTGCTGGCGCGCCACCTGGGCGAGCGCCCCCTGGGCCCAGTGGCCCTGCTCGATCAGAGCGACCACCTCGGCGCCGAGCGCGCTGTCGGCCAGCATGTGCAGGTAGGCATCGAACAGTTCGCGTTCCTCTGGTCGCAGCTGGCCTTTGATCTTTATCTTCAGTTCGCTGATGTCCTGCCGCACGGCTTCCAGGCAGTCGTTGAAGAAGCGGACCTCGGCGGCAATGTCACTGCAGCGGCGCGTGGGAATGGCGCCGAGATCGGCGGGAATGAAGACCGTCACGGCCTGGGCGATGGCCACACCCGGCGCGCCCGCCACGCCCGCAAAGACAGGATCGCGGGCCGGCTTGCCGGTCGGGCTGACGCGCTGGGCCGCCACTTTCGACTCCGCGAGGGCGATCACCGGCGCCAGCTGCGCCGACAAGGTGATGAGAAAGGCCTCGTCTTCGCGGCTGAATTTGCGGCGCTGCTGCTGCTGCACCACCAGCACGCCCAGCACCTGCGCGTGCTGGATCACCGGCACGCCCAGGAAGGATTCGTATTCCTCCTCGCGGGTTTCCGGCAGGTAGTGGTAGCGCGGGTGCTCGCGGGCAACTTCGAGATTCACCGGCTCGGCACGCTGTGCCACCAGTCCCACCAGGCCCTCCTGCGGGGCCAGACTGACCTTGCCGACGGCGGCCGGGTCCAGACCCTGGCTCGCCAGCAGCACGTAGCGACCGCTGGACCTGTCGAGCAGGTACACGGAGCAGACGCGGGTCTGCAGCGCCGCGCGCACGCGGCGGACGAGGATTTCCAGCGTGGCGTCGAGATCACGCGCGCCATTCACCTCGGTCATGATGCTGTGCAGGGTGTCGAGCATGCGTCGGCGAGGCCATCCTGGTTGGTGGTGGAACAAGGTCGGCCCGCAACGGGCCGACGGCGGATGGCAGCGCTACGCCAAAGTGCCGCCGGTGCTCGGCATACCGCAGCCTGCGGCCGGGCGCTCAGGCGCCGCCGCTGTCTTCGGTGGCCTGCGCCAGCAATTGCCGGTAAGTCGACTCCAGCTCGCCGAGGGCGAGCCGGTAGACTTCCTGCTTGAAGGCCACCACTTCGTCGGCGGCGGTCCAGTAGTCGATCCAGCGCACGGCCTCGAACTCGGCCTTGTGGCCGCGGTCGAAACGGATGCGGCCGCTGTCACCCACCAGCTTCAGCAGGAACCACAGCTGTTTTTGGCCGATGCACACCGGCGCGGCCCGTTGCCGCACCAGATGGGCTGGCAGCCGGTAGCGCAGCCAGCTGCTGGTGCGGGCCAGCACGCTTACGTCGCTCGGTTCCAGGCCGACTTCTTCGTTGAGCTCGCGCAGCATGGCGGCTTCGGGGCTTTCGTGGCGCTGGATGCCACCCTGCGGGAACTGCCAGGCATCCTGACCCACGCGCTTGGCCCACAGCAGCTTGCCGGCGGGGTTGCAGATGATCAGCCCGACATTGGGCCTGTAGCCATCACTGTCTATCACGATTCCAGTCCGTTCCTGCCCTGGGTTGCACTGCCCAGAGGGAGCAGTCGCCGCCGGGCGCCGGGTTCAGTCGGCACAATTGCGGAGGTAAGCGCCGGCATCGAGCAGGTCCGGCAGTTCACCCGTGTTGCTGAGACGGATTCTGTAAATCCAGCCCTTGTCATAGGGAGAGGTATTGAGCAGCTCGGGGGTTTTGCGCAGCGCCTCGTTGACCGCCACGACGATACCGGACACCGGGCTTGGCACATCGGAGGCAGTCTTGACCGACTCGACCAGCAGTACCTGCTCACCGGCAGCGACCACCTGCGCGAGGTCGGGCAGGTCCACATGCATGACGTCGCCGAGCTCCTGTTGGGCAAAATCGGTGATGCCGATTCTGGCCGTGTTGCCATCCTCGAGCTGCAGCCAGGCATGCGCCTCCGAATAGTACAAACCCTCAGGTGCGTTGCTCATGCGTGGGTAGCGGGAGAACCTTCCAAAATGACGTCACCGCATCATAGGCAACTGCCCCGGGGCGTGCAAGGCAGCTTTCCGCCGCTGCACGGGAGGCTCAAATTCCGGGGTTTTTCGGTGCGGCGAAGGTGTTTTTCACCAGCAGTATCACCGGCACGAGGCCGGCCAGCAGCAGCGTGAGTGCCGGCAGCGCCGCGCGCTGCCACTGGCCTTCGGCGGTCATCTGATACACGCGCACGGCCAGTGTGTCCCAGCCGAACGGCCGCAGGATCAGCGTGGCCGGCATTTCCTTCATGACGTCCACGAACACCAGCAGCGCGGCCGTCATGAGACCGGGCCACAGCAGGGGCACGTACAGCCGACGCAGCAGAGGTGCGCCGCCGACACCGAGGCTGCGGGCGGCCTCGACCAGCGCCGGACGCACCGACCCCAACGCCGTTTCTACCGGCGCCACGGCCACGGCGAGGAAGCGTGTGAGGTAGGCCAGCAGCAGGGCTACCACGCTGCCGACCAGCAGGTTTCCGCTGCCGAGCGTACCCAGCACTCGGTCGACGCCGGTGAACACCAGCAGGATGCCCACGGCCAGCACCGAACCCGGCAAGGCGTAGCCGAGGGTGGCCAGCCGGGTACAGAGTGCCTGCAGGCCGCGCGCGACACGGCCGCCGGGCAGCCGCTGCAGCAGGGCCAGCAGCAGCGCCGCCGCCACGGCCGCCGCGGCCGCCAGCGTGGCGAGCGCCAGCGTGTGGGCGAAGAATTCGGGGTAGCGGTCGTCGTATTCGGCGACACCGGCGTCGAGGACCCACAACAGCAACTGCCCCACCGGCAGCGCGAAGGCCACCAGCAGCACCAGCAGACACCACAGCGTGGCGCCGACCGCCTGCAGTCCGCGGAGCGGAAAACGCGGCAGGTCACGGCTGCGCTCGTCGCGCGTGTAGCGGGCCCCTTGGCGGCTGTAGTGCTCGAGCAGCAGCGCCACCAGCACGAACGCCAGCAGCAGCGTCGCCAGCTGCGCGGCCACCGCCAGATTGAACAGCCCATACCAGGCGTTGTAGATCGCCGTGGTGAATGTGTCGTAGTTGAACACGCTGACCGCGCCGAAGTCGGCCAGCGTCTCCATGAGCACCAGGGCGATGCCGCCGGCGATCGCCGGGCGCGCCACCGGCAGCAGCACGTGCAGGAAGGCACGGCGCGGCGTGTAACCGAGGCTGCGGGCGGCATCGAGCAACTGCCGCCCCTGCGCCCGCAGTGCGGCGCGTACCAGCAGATAGACATAGGGGTAGAGCACCAGCGTGAACACTGCGATCACGAAGGGTGGACTCTGCACGTCGGGAAAGCCGCTGCTGCTGCCGAACCACTGCCGCCACGCCGTCTGCAGCGGGCCGGCAAAATTGAAGAGGCCGAGAAACACGAAGGCCATCACGTAGCCCGGGATCGCCACCGGTAACAGCAGCGCCCACTCCAGCCAGCGCCGCCCCGGAAACTCGCAGAGGCTGACCAGCGCCGCCAGACTCACCCCGACCAGCCCGACTCCCAGCGCCACGCCAGCCAGCAACAGCAGGGTGTTGAGTGCCAGCCGGTCCAGCTTCGTGTCGAGCAGATGCTGCCAGATGAATTGCTCGCCGCTGCCGAGGCGGGCCCACTCGGCAAACAGCACTGCCAGCGGCAGCGCCACCAGGAGCGCCAGCGCCAGGCCGGCAGTGCGCCAGAGCCAGGGCCGCAGCAGGGCGCCGGCACGCATCAGCGGTAGTCGGCCCGGTCCATCAACATCACGGCGGCGGCCTGCAGACGGCCCGCCACCTCGACGTTGATGGGATCTGCCTTGAAGCTGCCCCAGCTGGCCACCAGGTCGACCGGCGCCACGGCCGGGTTGGCCGGGTATTCGAGGTTGAGTTCGGAGAACAAGCGCTGCGGGGTATCGGACGCCAGCCATTCAAGCAGGCGACGGGCGGCGGCAGGGTGCTTGGCGTGGCGGGTGATGCCGGCGCCGGACACGTTGACGTGCACCCCGCTTTCGGCCTGATTGGCCCAGAACAGCGCCACGGGGATGGCCGGGTCTTTCTGCTGTTCCTGTCCGAGATAGTAAGTATTGACTATGCCGACATCACATTGTCCGGCGGCAATGGCCTCGATGACCAAGTTGTCGCTGCTCATCACGCGCGTGGCGAGATTCGCCACCCAGCCGCGCACGACCTGCTCGGCACCGGCCTCGCCGAGCCGATCGATGAGCGCGGCCACCAGCGACATGTTGTAGACCTTCTTGGAGGTGCGCAGGCAGAGCCGCCCGCGCCAGCGAGGATCGGCGAGCGCCTCGTAGCTCGACAGCTCCTCTGGTTTGACCCGCTCGGTGGAGTAGACGAGGGTGCGGGCCCGCACGGATAGCCCGAACCAGCGCTTCTGCGGATCGCGCAGCTGCGCAGGAATTTTCTCTTCCAGCACCGGCGAGTCGGTGGGTGCCAGCAGGCCTTTTTCGGCCGCCGACCACAGGTTGCCGGCGTCGACGGTGTACAGAATGTCGGCAAAAGTCCCCTCGCCTTCGGCCTGCAAACGGGCGATCAAGGGGCCTTCTTCCCCGGTCTGCAGCTGCACCTCCACGCCGGTCTCGGCGGTGAAGCGGTCGAAGATCGGTTTCAGCAGATATTCCTGGCGCGAGGAGTAGACCACCAGCGGGCCAGCCGGCTCGGCGGGGGTGCTCTCGGGCGCCGCCTCGCGCGCCGCCGGAGCGGTCACGGTCGAGTCCACAGCGGCGGCCGGGGCTGACCCCTCCTCGGCGCTGCAGGCGACCAGCAGCAGGGGCAGCAACAACAGCAGGGCGGGCAGACTCTTGGGCATGGGAAAACTCCGCAGCGGGGTGCGGATGATAATTATTCTCAATTAGCCCGACAAGCCCATGGCCTGGCGGATCAGCGCCCGCTTCAGCGGCAGCGACCCTGCCGCCAGCCGCAGGCCCGTGTTGCGCAGCCAGCGCACGGCCAGCGCGTCGCTGCCAAAGCTGCGCTTGAAGGCTTCCATGGCCAGCATCATGCCGAGATTGGGGCCCTTGCGCAGACGCTGGTAGCGCGTAAGCACCGGCAGGCTGGCGAGCGCTTCGCCGCGGCGCTCTGCCGCCACCAGCACCGCCACCAGACTTTCCACGTCGGCAAACCCGAGGTTCACGCCCTGCCCGGCCAGCGGGTGGATGGTATGGGCCGCATCGCCCACCAGCGCCAGCCCCGGCTGCACGTAGTCCACGGCGTGCTGCTGCTGCAGCGTGAGGGCGCTGCGCGCCGTGGCGCTCTCGATCTCGCCCAGCACGCCCTCGCTGGCGCGGGTGAGCTGCTGCAGGAAGGCCGGTTCCGGCAGGCCGAGCAGTTGGTCGGCGAGCGCGGTGTCGCAGCTCCACACCAGCGAGCTGTAGCACTGGGCCTCGGCCCCCGGCAGGCAGAGCGGCAGCAGGGCCAGCGGCCCGCTCGGCAGGAAGCGCTGAAAGGCCGTGCCGGCATGCGGCCGCGTCGAACGCAGCGTGCACACCAGCGCCCGCTGCTGGTAGCTCCAGCGACGCGTTTGCACACCGGCCAGCTCGCGCACCACCGAGCTGGCACCGTCGGCACCGAGCAGCAGCCGCGCCTGCAGTGCGGTGCCGTCGTCGCAGACCACGTGCCAGTCGCCTGCGGCGCTGCGCTCGGCGCTCAGCAGACCACGACCGAAGTCGCAGCGGGCCAGCGGATGGGTGGCGAGCGCGGCAGCCAGCACACTGCACAGCAGGCGATTTTCGACGATGTGGCCGAGCGCCTCGCACTGCACTTCTTCGGCGGCAAAGTGAATGTGGCCGGTGCCCTCGGCGTCCCACACCCGGATATCGCGGTAAGGACTCGTGCGCAGCGCGACCAGAGGCTCCCACACGCCGAGCCGGCGTAGCAGGCGTTCGGTGGCGAGCGTGATGGCACTCACGCGGGTATCGAAGTCGGCCTGCGCCCGCAGCGCCTGCCAGTGGCCGGGCGACAGCGGCGCCGCCTGACCCTCGAGCAAATGCACGCCGATGCCGGCTTCGGCCAACGCCAGCGCCAGCGCCAGCCCCACCATGCCGCCGCCATTGATCAAAACCGGAAGTGTCATCTCTCGCTACCTCACCCGTCCCGGCGCATGGTACGACAGCGGCTCGCCCGCCGCGCAGCCACCGAGTCCGTGGGTCCGATCGGCCGCGGCCAGCAGCGGCAGCCGGGGTCGCGACGCGAGGGCTGCAAGAAAGCCTTGCAATGGGGCGATAATGACGACCGGCGCGCCGCGAGCCCGCCCCCAGCCGAGCCTCCCCTGCATGCGTCAGTCCCGTCTCTTCACCGAACAGCCCCTGCAGGCCGGGGGCCGCGCCGAGCTGCAGGGCCAGAGCGCCCACTACCTGTCGAACGTGCTGCGGCTCGACGTCGGCGACCGCGTGTGGCTGTTCAACGGTGACGGATCCGACTACGACGCAGAGGTGAGTCGCGTTGGCAAGCACGACGTGCAGCTGCAGCTCGGAGGTGTTCGCACACTGGCCACGGAATCCCCGCTGCACACGGTGCTGGGCCTCGGCATTTCGCGCGGGGAGCGCATGGACTTTGCCATCCAGAAGAGCACGGAACTCGGCGTGAGCGTGATCGCGCCGCTCTTCACCGAGCGCTGCGAAGTGAAGCTGCAGGGTGAGCGCAGCGACAAGCGCTCCGCGCATTGGCGGCAGGTGGCGATCAGCGCCTGCGAACAGTGCGGCCGCGCGCGCATTCCGCTGCTGCTACCGCCCATGGCGCTGGACACGTGGCTCGGTTCTGCACCCGGTGAGCGCCGCTACGTGCTCGACCACGAAGAGCAGGGCACGCTGGGCGGCACCCGGCCCGAGGGCGGCGTCTGCCTGCTCATCGGCCCGGAGGGTGGACTGGCACCCGCCGAGATCGCGGCTGCCAAGGCGGCCGGCTTCAGCGGACTGGCACTCGGCCCCCGCGTGCTGCGCACGGAGACCGCGCCACTCGCCGCGCTGGCGGTGCTGCAGTATCTGTGGGGAAAGTGACGGTAGGCGTCGAAAAAAGCGTCAGATGGCGTCGGGGCCCGATTCGCCGGTGCGGATGCGAATGACCTGCTCGAGGTTGTGCACGAAAATCTTGCCGTCACCGATCTTGCCGGTGGAAGCGGCTTTCATGAGCGTCTCGATGATCTGCTCCACGCGGCCGTCTTCGACGGCGATTTCGAGACGGATCTTGGGCAGGAAATCCACCACGTATTCAGCGCCGCGGTAGAGCTCGGTGTGGCCTTTCTGCCGCCCGAAGCCCTTGACCTCGGTGACCGTGATGCCCTGCACGCCTACGGACGAAAGCGCCTCGCGGACATCATCGAGTTTGAACGGCTTGATGACTGCGGTGATCATTTTCATTGATTTTTCTCCGGCTGCGGGGCAGGTGCGCCGGAGTATAAGTCAGCCCCTGTAAAATTACGATTGCCCCGGCCGCGCCCTCGCCGGTGGTAAGCTGCAGACTCTTTTCGAGCCAACTTCAGAGGCTTTGCGCCATGTTCACTCAGGATTTCCTGCACACCCTCAGCAGCAAGGCCGCAGCGCTGTTTCCGGCCGCTGAACAGGCGCGCAGCAAGCTGCAGCAGGAACTGCACGCGCTGCTGCAAAGCAGCCTCGGCAAGATGCAGCTCGTCACGCGCGAAGAGTTCGACGCGCAGTGCCAGTTGCTGGCGCGGGCCTCTGCACGCATCGACGAACTCGAGCGCCGCCTGGCCGCCCTCGAAAAGCCCTGAGCCGACAACCTCTGCCCGCCGTCCCCGGCACACGGCCCCGGCCTCAGGGCGGTGGCAGGGCCGGCGTCGTGTCGCCACGGCGATAGTTGACCGCTTCCAGCAGATGACCCGCGCCGATCTCGTCGGCCAGCGCCAGATCGGCGATGGTGCGGGCGATGCGCAGCACACGCAGCACGGCGCGGGTGCTGAGCTGCAGGCGCTGCATGGCGGTGGCGAGCAGACGCTGCTCGGCGACCGGCAGCTCACAGTGCGCCTGCAGGTCGGCCGGCGCCAACTCCGCATTCAGCCGGCCGGCGCGCGCCAACTGCCGGGACCGGCAGGCCACCACCTGCTCCCGCAGCGCGGTGCTGCCGGGACCGCCACCACGTGGCGACTGCAGCAGCAGCTGGCGGTCGGCCTCGGCCATCGGCGGTACGGTCACGTGCAGATCGAGACGATCGAGCAAGGGCCCGGACACCCGCTGCTGATACTGACGCACGCGGTCCGGTGCACAGGTACAGCGATTGTCGCTGGCGCCGCCAAGCCGCCCGCAAGGACAGAGATTCATGGCGGCCACCAGTAGCAGGCGCGCCGGCAAGCGCACCTGGTAGCGGGCCCGCGCAATCTGGATGTGGCCGGTTTCCAGCGGCTCGCGCAGCACCTCCAGTGCCCGCGGGCTGAACTCCGGCAACTCGTCCAGAAACAGCACACCGCGGTGCGCCAGACTGAGTTCGCCGGGCTACAAGGTGCTGCCGCCACCGGCCAGCGCCACGGCCGTGCTGGTGTGGTGCGGGGCACGAAACGGCGCCTGCCACCACTGCTCGCGCCTGCCCTTGTGGGGCGCCAGCGAATGGATGGCCGCCACCTCCAGCGCCTGCTCGGCCGCCAGCGGCGGCAGCAGCGAGGGCAGCCGGCTCGCCAGCATGGTCTTGCCGGTACCCGGTGGTCCGCGCAGCAGCAGGTTGTGGCCGCCGGCCGCCGCAACCAGCAGCGCCCGCTTGGCCGCCTCCTGACCCACCACCTCGTCGAGATCGGGCCCTGCAGTGGCGAGCGGCGGCGCGGTCACCCCCGGCCGCGGCAGCGCCGCCGTGCCCTGCAGAAAGGCCAGTACCTCCAGCAGATGCCGGCACAGATGCACATCGCTGCCCGCCAGCAACCCCGCTTCTTCGGCGTTGTCGGCCGGCACCACGCTGGCGAGGCCCTCGCGCCGGTTGGCGAGCAGGCCGGGCAGCAGCCCGCTCACGCCGCGCACGGCGCCACCGAGCGCCAGCTCACCGACGAAAACCAGACGTGCCAGACGCTCCCCGCCGAGCTGCCGCGACGCCGCCAGAATGCCCACGGCAATCGCGAGGTCGAAGCGCCCGCCGGTCTTCGGCAGATCGGCCGGCGCCAGATTGATGGTGATGCGCTGCTGCGGAAAATCCAGCTGGGCGTTGAGGATGGCGCTGCGGACCCGCTCGCGGCTTTCCCGCACGCCGGCCTCGGGCAGCCCCACGATGGTGAAGTTCGGCAGGCCGCCGCTGAGATGGACTTCGACGGTGACCAAGGGCGCGTCGATGCCGAGCGTGGCGCGCGAGTAGACGAGAGCGAGAGCCACGCCACCTCCCTGTGAGCAAGTCCCCGTGCCTTGGTAATAGACCACCGGCACCCTGGCTGCCACTGTTTTTGGCCCAGCTCGCCCACCGGGTACCCACCTTCCACCCGTGTGGCCGGCGCGACCCAGCCCTGACACCGGCCGAGCAACCCGGCTATCATCCCGCGCCCACCGCCCGCCGCCGTGCCCTCCGCATGAAACCGCTCAACGCCCGCCAGCTCAGCGCCGTCCGCTATCTCGATGGCCCCCTGCTGGTACTGGCCGGCGCCGGCTCCGGCAAGACCAGCGTCATCACCCGCAAAATCGCCTACCTGATCGGCGAGTGCGGCTACCAGCCCCAGCACATCGCCGCCCTCACCTTCACCAACAAGGCCGCGCGCGAAATGCGCGAGCGCGTGAGCCAGTTGCTGCAGGGCCAGAGCGCGCGCGGGCTGGTCATCTCCACGTTCCACCACCTCGGCCTGCAGATCATCCGCCGGGAATGTGGCCATCTGGGGCTCAAGAGCAGTTTAAGTATCTTCGACGACACCGACTGCCTGTCGCTGCTCAAGGAACTGCTGCTCAAGGACCTGGCCAGCGCCGACGACCAACTGCAGCGACTGGCGGCGCTGATCTCCGCGTTCAAGAACCAGTTCCTCACACCGGCAGAGGCGCAGGCGGCGGCCAGCACGCCCGACGAAATGCTGGCCGCGCGTGTCTACGAGGACTACCAGCGCAGCCTGCGCGCCTTCAACGCCGTGGACTTTGACGACCTCATCATGCTGCCCACCCAGCTGTTCGAGCAGAACCCGGCGGTACTGGACAAATGGCGGCGCCAGATCCGCTACCTGCTGGTGGACGAGTACCAGGACACCAACAACATGCAGTACCACTTCGTGAAGCTGCTGATCGGCGGGCGTGGCTGCCTCACGGTGGTCGGCGACGACGACCAGTCGATCTACTCTTGGCGCGGTGCGCGGCCGGAAAACATGGCGCTGCTGCAACAGGACTACCCTACCCTGCAGGTGATCAAGCTGGAGCAGAACTACCGCTCCACCAACACCATCCTCACCGCCGCCAACGCGCTCATCGCCAACAACCCGCACGTGTTCGAGAAAAGTCTGTGGAGCGAATACGGCAAGGGCGATCCCATCCGCGTGCTGGCCACCGCCAACGAAGAGGCGGAGGTGGAACGCATCGCCACCGAAATCCTGCTGATGGCCGCGCACGCCCAGCTGCGCTTCCACGATTTTGCCGTGCTGTATCGCGGCAACCACCAGGCGCGTCTGCTGGAAATCCAGCTGCAGGCGCACCAGGTGCCCTATGTGCTGACCGGCGGCACCTCGTTTTTTGCGCGGGTGGAGATCAAGGATCTGATGGCCTACCTCAAGCTGCTCATCAATCCCGACGACGACAACGCCTTCCTGCGCTGCGTGAACACGCCACGCCGCAAGATCGGCCCGAGCCTACTCGAGGCGCTGGGCCGCTACGCCACCACGGCCGGCGTGAGCCTGCTGGCCGCCTGCACGCACGTCGGTCTGCGCGCCCAGCTGGCCGACAATCAGCGTGACAAGCTGCAGGAATTCGGCAGCTGGCTGAACCAGAAGCGCGAACTGATGGAACGGGGCGACGGTCTGGCCGTGGTGCGCGAGCTGCTCGACGACATCCACTACGACGACTGGCTGCGACAGCAGGCGGCCACGCCGGCCGCCGCCGAGCGAGCGCAGGGCAACGTGCAGACCCTGCTCGACTCCCTGCAGCGCAGCCTCGAAAAAGCCCGCAGCAACGACGAGGACGACAGCCTCGAAGCCGCCATCAACAAGCTCATCCTGCGCGACCTGCTGGAGCAGCAGGAGCAGGAGGAGGAAAGCAACCGGGTGCAGCTGATGACCCTGCACGCCGCCAAGGGCCTCGAGTTCCCGGTGGTGTTCATCATGGGCATGGAGGAGGAACTGCTGCCGCATCGCAACAGCATGGAAGGCGGCAGCGTGGAAGAAGAGCGGCGGCTGGCCTATGTGGGCATCACGCGCGCGCAGCGCTCACTGACCTTTACGCTGGCGCGGCAGCGCAAGCAGTACGGCGACCTGCAGGAAACCACCGCCAGCCGCTTCCTCGACGAACTGCCGCAGGAGCTGCTGGCCTGGGAGGGGCGCGGCGGTGACCGCAGCCCCGAGCAGGTGAAGGCCCGCGGCAAGCAGGCCCTCGCCCGGATGAAAAGCCTGTTCGAGTGAGGCTGGCGAGAACCGGCTATTTCGGCTCGGCCGCTGCCACCATGTGGTCGACCGCTGCCTTGATCTCGTCGTCGCTGCAGTTCACGCAGGTACCGCGCACCGGCATGGCGCCGTTATTGAAGCCGTTGATGCCGCTGTCGTAGAGAGCGTCGATGCCCTTGGCTATGCGCGGAGCCCACGCTTCAGCATTGGCGAACAGCGGTGCGTTGTTGGCGCCGCTGGCGTGGCAGGCCTGGCAGAAAGTGCCGTACACCTCTTCCCCCGAGCGCGGCGCCAGATTCTCGGCACCGGGCACCTTGAGGCCGGCGGCGCAGGCCTCGCCGAACACGCAGGACACACCGGCAGGCTGCAGGCGGGCAGCGATCTCGTCCTTCACGGCGGCACCGGCGGGCGTGACGACCAGCGCCACGCAAAGAGCAGACAGCGACAAGGCGAGCAGGGACTTGCGGGTGACGGACACGGCAGATACCTCGACGGATGAAAGTCAAAAAACGGCGCGGATTATAGGCCGATTCGGCCCCGGCAGGAACCGCGGCGGCGGCCTGCCCGCGCTTTTACGGGGAGATCGACACCACGATCGGCTGGCTGCCGAAGTGCACGGCCTCCGGCTGACTGGCCAGGGCATAGCCGACGTATACCTGCAGCTGCTGCCCGGCCAGTCCGGCCGCCCGGCCCTGTACGCCACGGGCGATATCGAGGATCTCCAGCGCCTGCAGCGGACCGCTGCGGAACGGCGGCAGCTGCGCGGGGCTACCGGTGAAGGGCTGGATGCGCCCCCCGGCGGCCACGGCGAACTGGCTGCCGTCGGCGAGACGGACCAGCACCAGCAGATGGCCGGCTTGCCCCACGTGCACGGGATCGATGCCGAGACGCGCCAGCACATCGAAGGACTCGGTCGCCGCAAAGGTCCGGCGGTAGGTCAGTCCGCCGTCGGCGCTGGCGCCGCCGGTGATGAGGGTGGCCGCCGGGGCGACGGCGGCGAGGTTCAGCACGTCGCCGAGCACCGGCTGGGCGGTCTGCGTGACGGTGAGCGAATACTGACCGACGTTGCCGGGGCACTTGACCGGGGTGACGTAGGTATTGGCCAGCAGCAGGTACTCGCCGGCCGGCAGGGTCACCAGCGCCGAGGCGTCGCAGGAACCGGCACTGTCGTCGAAGATGTCGAGGCTCCTCAGCTTGCTGTCGGTGAGCACCAGCACGCTGTCGAGCTGGCTGGAGCGCATGGAGAACTGCAGGCGCGTGAACTGGCTGAGCCGCAGGCGGTAGGTGTCGACGAAGCTGGTATCGCTGCCGCCGCGAAAGAGATCGAGGACGCGGCAGTCCCCCTGAGCGAGGCTGTTGCGCACCAGCGTGTCGAGCGTGAGCTCGGTGATGGGGCAGTTGCTCGGTCCGGCATACAGCGCATTGGCCCCGGCGATGTCGTCGGCCTGCAGCCGGTCGAGGTCGCTGATGCGCGGCGCCATGATGGCGGGCTTGGTTTCCTCGTGCTGCAGGCCCAGCACGTGGCCGAGTTCATGCAGGGCCGTGCGGCGGAAGTCCACGCCGCTGCGGCGCGGCCCGTCGTAGACGTCCCAGTTGATCTCGCTGTTGAAGACGATGTCGGATTCGACGATCTCGCTGAAGCCGAGCGAGGTGTTGTTGAACAGCGACAGCGTGATGGCCAGCGTGGTGTCGCCGAAGCGGTTGCCGCAGACGTTGGGGCGAAAGTCGATGCCGTTGCGGCCGTCGCCGTTGCCGCTCGGAAAGCCGTTGCCGGAGGCCGTGCCCGTGTAGCCGGTGCAGGGGCTGCGGTAGTTGCGATCGGCCACGAAGCGGAAGCTGGTGCGGGTATTCCACTCGTTCAGGGTGTCCTGCAGCACGTCCACCCAGGCCTGGCCGCCGATCGCGCGGCCCGGCACACCGATGAACAGCGTGGCCGAACCGTCCAGCCAGCGGTCGCCGTCGATGTTGTAGGCAAGGCCGGCAGCAGCAGCCCCGAGCGCCGCCAGTCCCAGCAGCCGTCGCGCCGCGGGTCGCCAGCGCCGCGGGGCCACGC
>DAIRDB010000040.1:17430-22940 GCA_036796405.1 Gammaproteobacteria bacterium
CGCTGGCGCACAGGCGTTGCAGCGGCTTGCGCATCAGCGGCCCCCCGCCTGCCGTGCGACTTCGGCGACGATGGCGGCGCGGAAGTCGGGCCAGGCAAACAGCCCGAGGGCCGGCGCCTTGCGCTCGATGGCCTCGGCACTGAAGCCGAGGTCCTGCATCTTGGTGACCAGCGGCTCGCTCGGCAGGCCGGGAATGTGGAAATCCGGGCGCTGTCGCAGGTCGAGGTAGGAATCGCCCAGCGCGTCGGTGAACAGCGGGAAGAACCCCTGGTGCCAGCCGGTGAGCGGATTGACGAGCGGCGTGCTGAGGTCATCGATGAAGAACACACCGCGACTGCCCGGCGGCGGCACGAACTGGCCAGCCACGCTGAGCTCCACGTTATCGTGCTCCCCGCCCATGAAGCTGAGGGTGAGCACGGCGGGCGCGCTGCCTTTCAGCGTGTCGGCCACGGCCAAGGTGATCACCGTGTGCGGCAGCTGCCCGTCGAAGACCGCCCGCTGCTCGACCACCTCACCGCGTACGATCACCGCCGACTCTGCCACCAGCGCGTCGAAGCCGAGCTCCAGCACGGTGGTGGCGCGCAGCGCGGGGGCGGCTAGCGCGGCGCAGAGTCCGGCGGCGAGCAGGGCCAGTGTGTTCACGCGCATTGTGCGTCTCCGCGCCACCGCAGCGGGTGGGCCATTCTGTCAGTGCCGGTAACTCTGGTCCTGGATGCCGCGCCACCAGGGTTCGTGGGCGAAGTACCAGGCCACGGTGGTCGCCAGTCCGTCGGCGAAGCTTCGCGCCGGAGTGTAGCCCAGTTCGCGCGTGAGCTTGCCAGCATCGATGGCATAGCGGGTGTCGTGGCCCGGCCGGTCCTTCACGAAGGTGATCAGGCTGGCCGCCTGCTGACCCCTGCTGCAGGGACTCTGCGGGAAGCGCTGCGCGAGCGACGGGTCCGCGGCAAACGCGGCATCGACGGTACGGCACAGCAGCTTGACCGTGTCGAGATTCGTGCATTCGTTGTTGCCGCCGATGTTGTAGGTCTCGCCGGTCACGCCAGCCTCGAGGATGCGGGCGATCCCGCGGTTGTGGTCGTCCACGTGCAGCCAGTCACGGATCTGCAGGCCGTTGCCGTACAGCGGCAGCGGCTTGCCCTGCAGGATGTTGAGCAGGCACAGCGGCAGCAGCTTTTCGGGGAACTGGTAAGGCCCGTAGTTGTTGGAGCAGTTGCTGGTGGTCACCGGCAACCCGTAGGTGTGGTGGTAGGCGCGCACCAGGTGGTCGGAACAGGCCTTGCTGGCGGCGTAGGGCGAATTCGGCGCGTAGGGCGTGGTCTCGCGGAAGGCCGGATCGGTCGGGCCCAGCGTGCCGTACACCTCGTCGGTGGACACGTGGTGGAAGCGCTTGCCGGCAAAGCTCCCCTGCTCGCTCCACACCTGGCGGGCAGCCTTCAGCAGCGTGTGGGTGCCGAGCACGTTGGTCTCGATGAAGGCATCCGGGCCGTAGATCGAGCGGTCCACGTGACTTTCGGCGGCGAAGTGCACCACGGTGTCGATGGCATGCGCGCGGAGCAGCGACTCCACCAGCGGCTGGTCGTTGATGCTGCCGTGCACGAAGTGAAAGCCGGGGCGACCGTGGCAGGCCTGCAGGTTGTGGCGGTTGCCGGCGTAGGTGAGCGCGTCCAGCACCACCAGCGTGTGCTGCGGATGCTGCGCCTGCCAGAAGTGCACGAAGTTGCTGCCGATGAAGCCGGCGCCGCCGGTGACCAAGAGTGCGTGCATGGAAAGAGGGTCCTGTGGGCAGAGAGGGTACCGGGCCTGCCGGCGGCGGTCAGGGAAACAGCTCGGCCGCGTCCAGCAGCGGCGCCGTGCGGTCCTTGTCGGACAGCACCGGCGCAGACGTCAGCGGCCAGGCGATGGCCAGCGTGGGGTCGTCCCAGCGCAGGCTGCGGTCCGACGCGGGATGGTAGTAGGTGCTGCACTTGTAAGTGATCTCGGCCGACTCGCCCAGCACCAGAAACCCGTGGCCAAACCCGGGCGGAATCCACAGGGCGCGCTTGTTGTCGGCGCTCAGTTCCACCGCCACCCACTGGCCGAAGCGTGACGAATGGCGGCGCAGATCGACGGCCACGTCGAACACACGCCCGGCGATGCAGCGCACCAGTTTGCCCTGCGGCTGCTGCAGCTGGTAGTGCAGTCCGCGCAGGATGCCCGCCGACGACTTGCTGTGGTTGTCCTGCACGAAGTGCTCGGGCAGTCCGGCCGCGGCGAATACCGAGCCGCGAAAGGTCTCGAAAAAAAAGCCGCGGTGATCGCCGTGCACGGTGGGTTCGAGCAGCAGCACGTCGGGGTGGGCGGTAGGCACGAGTTGCATGGAAAGTTCCTGAGGCGGGCAAACGGCCCGCCAAGGCCGGCGATTCTCTCACAAGGGGTGGGCGATGGGAGGGCTGTGCGGCGGCGGTGGCGCCCGTGGCACGGCAGGAGGTCGCGCGTCCGAGTCCGCGCGTTTTGACCGCGCCCCGCTGCTTCCCGGACAATGCCGTCAGGCCAGTGTCTCCCGCAGGAAGCCGCCCTCACTCCCGGAGCTGAACCCCATGGCAGCCTTCACCCGCAAGCACGCGTTGCTCCTGTTGCTCGGTCCCCTCGGGCTGGCAGCCGCCTACCTGGCCCTCGTGGCCCTGATCGGCTGGCGGGTGGCCGCCGAAGTGAAACGCTACGAGGCGCTGCTGGTCGCACGCGATGATGTGAGCGTGGTGGAGTTCGACTACGCGCGCGATCTGTGGGGCGGCGAGCTCACCTACCGTCTGGTGTGGCGCCCGGCACGCAGCGCCGACGCGGTGGCGGAGTTGCTGAGTGCGCTGGCGCTGGACGAGCAGCGCTTCACGCTGGCGGGCACGGTGGCCGTGCGGCACGGGCCTTGGCTCGGAGGCATCGATGCCGGCCTGGCCCGCCTCGCGATCGACGTGTCTCCGCCCGCCCTGCTGCGCGACGCGCTGCCCGACTACCCCGGCAAGTCGCCGCTGCTGACCGTGCAGGGCACGCTCGGCTTCACGCGCAGCCTGCGGGCGGAGGTTGCGCTGGTCAACTACGACGGCGCCCTGCTGGACGGCAGCGACGATGCCACCCTGCAGAGCTACGGCGTGACGGGCGAGCTGCGCGCCAACCCGTCGCTGTCGGCCTTTGACATCACCCTCACGCTGCCCTTGTTCTCCCTCGACGACGGCAGTCTCTCCGTGGCGCTCGAGCAGCTGCGCTCGGTCAATCGCCTGCAGCGCGAAGAAGACGCCTGGCAGCTGGTCGCGGATTTCAGTCTGGACACGCTGGAGGTGACCGATACGCGCCCTGCGGCAGACGGCGGCGGCACCCGCGTGGCGCTGCGTGGCCTGCAGCTGCAGGTCGACGCCGGCAAGCAGGCAGCCGAGCCCGTGCTTGGCCGTTCGGAGCTGGCGCTGGCCGAGCTCGGCATCGACGCGCCGGCCAACGACGTCACGCTCGCCTTCAGCGACTACGCGGCCAACGGCCGCACGACGCTCGTCGATGGCATGGTGGAAAACACCGGCACCATGCGCCTCGGCGCCTTCAGACTCGACGGCCGTGCGCTGGGCGGCTTCACGCTCGGCACCTCGCTGCGCGGGGTGAGTGCCGCCACCTACGCGGCGCTCGACGAACACTGGCCGACGCTCGGCAGCGAAGGCGACCTCGGGGTCTGGGGCGAGGCGCTGCGCGCGCTGGCGCAGGAGACGCTGGTGCTCACCATCGACCCGCTGGCGCTGCAGTTGCCCAGCGAGGACGACGTCAGTGCATCGCTGCGAGTGCAGTACAACGGCTCGGAAGATGTGGCGGTGGACTCGCTGCCAACGATCGTGAAGGCCCTCGAGGTGGAAGGCAGTTTGCAGGCGTCGGTGGCCGCCCTCGAACGCACGCTGCTGCGGGCAGCGCTGGAGTCCGAGCAGCAGGCCGCTGCAGAGGCCCAGCTGGAAAGCCTCTACGCGCAGCCCTGGGTGACCCTCGACAAGGGGCAGCTGAGCTCGGCGCTGACGCTGCGCAATGGCGAACTCACCGTGAACGGCCAGCCCGTCGACGTGCTGGCGACCTGGCTGGCAAGCCTCGAGGCCGGTACGACGCCGGCCCCCGTCGCCGATGCAGTGGCCAAGAGTCGCGGGGCTGCCGCCGGCTGCCCCGACCTGTCGCTCACCGGCACGCCACTCGCCTACGGCAGCGACGAGCTCTACCTCACCCGCTCGCACAAGGTGACGGCGGGCGGCAGCCTCGACTTGTCCCTGTGCGCGGCAGAGGCGATCAAGGGCTTCGGGTACGTGGAGGCAGCCCCGGACTTCGAACTGGCCTATGCCCACGACCCCAGCAACGGCGACCTCGAATTCAGGGTGGACAGCAAGTGCGACAGCGTGCTGCTGATCAACGACCCGCAGGGCCTCTGGTACTTCGACGACGACTCGAACGGCAACCAGGATGCGCTGATCCGGCTGGGCAATCCGGTGAGCGGCAACTACGACATCTGGGTGGGCTCCTACGAAGCCAACGGCTGCAGCGCCCAGCTCGTGATGGAAAGCTTCTGACGGGGGCTCACAGCGCCGCCAGCGCCCGATAGAAGTCGGTGCTGGCGGCAAAGCCGGTGGCGGCGGCGAAGGCCGGGTCCACCGGGCAAGGCTCGTCGAACAGCACACGAGCGCTGGCAGCACCCACCCCACGCCGCCGCAGCGGTGGCAGCAGCCCCGCCAGCCGGAGCAGCGGGCGGGCGCAGGCGGCCGGCAGCAGGGCGGGCACGGCTGGCAGTCCGCGCTGGCGGCGAATGGCGTTCACCAGCGCGGGCAGCGTGTAGGTCACCCCATCGTCGAGTGCCCATACCTGCCCCGGCAGGGCCGGGTGGGTGGCGGCCAGCTGCAGGGCGCGCGCGCAGTCGTGTACACCGATCAGACTGAACGCCGCCGTGCCGCGCGGCAGCAGGGGCAACCAGGGCAGGCGCGCCAGCGCCAGCAGCGTGCCGAGGGCGTTGCGCTGACCGGGGCCGTAGATCGGACCCGGCCGCAGGCAGACCACCTCCAGCGCCGGTGCCAGCGCCAGCAGCGCCTCCTCGGCCTCGCGCTTGTAGCGGGCGTAGGGGGAATGGCTGGGATACGCCGCCTTGCTGCTGCTGAGGAAGACGAAGCGGCGCACGCCCGCCGCGCGGGCGGCAGCGGCGAGCTGCAGGGTGTTTTGCAGACCTTCACGGCGGTGGTCGTGTTCACTGGCACTGGCATGCGCCAGGCCGGCGACGTGCAGCACCACCTCCACACCGTCGCAGGCCCTGGCGCAGGCGGCCGGATCGGCCAGGTCGCCCTCCAGGAGCATGACTGCCGCGGCCCACGGCAGGCCGCGCAGACGGTCGACCTGCCGACTCAGTCCGCGCACCGACCAGCCAGCAGCCAGCAGGCGTGGCACGAGGGCCTGCCCCACGAAGCCACTGGCGCCGGTCACCAGCACGCGCGGTGGCATGTCAGGCCCAGCGCCAGCCATGGCGGGCGAAGAAC
>DAIRDB010000040.1:22950-28132 GCA_036796405.1 Gammaproteobacteria bacterium
AAGAACTGCGCGGCCGAGCGGGCGAACAGCCAGCGGTGGCGCCAGCCCTTGCGGGCGGCCTGACCGCCGTGGTGCAGCACCCGGCAGGCCGGCACGTGGTGGATGGCGCCGTGGCGCGACAGCGCCAGCGACAGCGCGAAGTCCTCGAAGTACAGGAAGTAGCGTGGATCGAAGCCGCCCACGGCCCGCAGCGCGTCGGTACGGCAGAGCAGCCAGCAGCCGCTGGCGAGCGGCACGTCCACCGGCGCGGCCGTTGCCAGCAGGTCGGCGCAGGCGTAGCGGGCCAGCCGCGCGGCGCAGCGCCGCTGCAGGGCCGGTGGCGCAAAGCCGCGCAGCGCCAGGTCCAGCACGCTGGGCAGCCGCTTGCATAGCGACTCCGGACGGCCGGCGCCGTTGCGGCAGGCCGGCGACACCGCCACCACGCCGGGGTGCTGCTGGAGGTAGCGCAGCCCCTCGGTCAGCGCGTCTGGCGCCATCTCGAGATCGGGGTTGAGGATGAGGTGGAATTCCGAGTCGGCGCTGGCGATGACCTGGTTGTGGGCGCGGCCGAAGCCGAGGTTGCGGGCGTTGGTCAGCAGCGCAGCGTCGGCCGGCAACAGCGCCTGCAGGGTGGCGCGGGCGGCGGCACCGCTGGCGTTGTCCACCACGCTCAGCGCAGAGTGCCAGCCGCTGGCCAGCAAGGGCGCTACCGCCCCGGCATGGGCGGCCAGCGTGCGCTCGAGCAGGCGCGGATCGGCGTGAAAGGTCACCAGCGACGTGCTGAGACGGCTGGCACGCGCGGGGAGCGGGCCCGGAGCGGTCATTGCCCTGCCGGCACCAGTCGGTCCCCGAAGGGCGTGGTCACCACGCGCATGCCGGGCGGCACCTGATCGGCGGGGATGCGCTGCAGCTGCAGCCGGTCGAGGCGCTGCTGGCGCGCCTGCTGGCGGGCCTCGCGCTGCTGCCGCTGCTCGGGCGGGCCGAGGTCGATGATCTGGGTTTCGCCGCTGAACGGATTCACGAACGCGGCTGGCTGACCACCGGCCTCTTCCTGCGCGGCCTGGGCGCGGATGGCCGCCTCGAAGGGATTCATCGGCGGCAGGGCCGCCGGCTGCTCTCCTGCCGGCTGCGGGGCCGGCGCGGCAGACGGCGCCTGCTGCAGCGGCGCCGTGGCGGTGGCCACGCGCAGCAGCGAGGTCACGCCGTCTTCACAGGTGACGCCCTGGGGCGCAGCCGCGATGCAGGGGTCGGAGGCCGGGTGGCGCAGGGCCACGGTGCGCGCGTCCACGCGAACCACGCTGAACCCGTCGATGCCCGGCAGGGGCACCACGGCACCGCTCTGCCAGCGGACCATGCGACTCTGACCGCTGCGGTCCACCAGCGTGACGCGGTATTGGTCGCCCACCTGCAGGGTGCCGCGCACGGTGAAGGCGGGCTGGCCGTTCTGCGCCACGAAGGGCTGCGGGCCCTCCGGCTGCTCGCCGGCCGCCGCCGATTCCACCGGCTCGAACAGCGACAGCTCCTGCGCCGCCGCCCGTGGCCCGGGCAGCACGGCCGCGAGGGCCAGCAGCACACCGGCGACACGCCAAGCGGCAACGCCGGCAGCGAAGCCAGGCAAACGAGCGAAGCGCAGGATCAGGCCGGCATGGCGCATGCGGGGCTCCCGACAGGACCGCTACAGATTGGCAAACGACAGCGTGCCATTGTCGTCCGAGATCGCCAGAGCGGCAACCTGGCGGGCCGGCAGGGCCGCCGGTGCCGCAGCGGCCGCGCGGCGCGCGCCCAGCGTGGCCAGCTGCGGCAGCTGCTGCATGGACAGCAGTTGCGTGTAGGCCAGCACCAGGCCGCCGCAGTCGCGCAGGGCCACCAGCGCAGCGGCCGGCAGCTGGTTGAGTTTGCTTTCGTTCACGCGGAAGACGTTGTCGTAGGTGGCAACCCCGTCGGCCTCCTGCACACGAAAGGTCCAGGGCTCGATGGCATCGTGCTCGGCGAGGATGGTCGTGGCTTTTTCGAAGTTGAGCTTGTCGCTCTCCAGCTGCATGAGGGCGTTGGCAATGGCGCTGGTATCGGCGGTGGGCTTGCGCTCGTCGTCGAAGAAGCGAGTGCCGTCGGGCCCGTCGGTGACGAGGTCGCTGCCGGCCAGCACGCAGAGCACGAACTGCCCCTCGGCATTGCGGGCCAGCCGGAACGGGTGACTGCGGAGCAGCAGCGGCACGGCATCGGTGAGCCAGCGGCCGTCAGCGCCCACCGCCAGATTGCTGCCCGGCTTGAAGCCGAGCACCACCACCGGCAGATAGCCCGCGCCGGAGCGAGCCAGCGCCAGCGGCAGCTCGACGGCCAGCCGCGCCATCTCGCCGAGCCCCACGGCCACCAACTGGTCACGCGCGGCAAAAGCGTAGGACGCAGGCTTCTGCCAGCGCTTGGCGCCGTGATCCTGCCAGGAAACGACATTCAGTTCGGCCATGGAGACAAACGGGTCCGTGGTGAAGGAAAGGAGCGGCGATTATGGCACGAGGCCGCGCCAGCCTGGCGCGGACCGCCAATTGCAAGCCCTAGCCCCAAGCCCCCTGCTGCATCCTTAGTGCAGAGCTGCCAGCGCAGCCTCCGGAGCCTTGTCCAGCACCTGCAGCAACGATTTGGCTGCTCCCGTAGGCCGGCGCTTTCCCTGCTCCCAGTTACGAATAGTCTCCAGAGGGACATCGATTCGCTCGGAAAATTCGGCTTGGCTGAGGCCCAGACGCTTGCGGACACGTCGTGCGAATTTTGCTGCGTCCTGCATGGCCTCTGCCTCATCCGACGCAGCTTGCCGGGCGAGGTCTTCCTCTGTCGTGGAGTCCAAACGCATGAGGTCCACCCGCCCGGAGTTACGTTTTGCCGGAGCTGCTTTATCAATCGTCACGCGTACTGTTTTCATACTGCTTGATCTCTCGTTGGTTAGCTTTGCGTGCCGAGATAATTCGGATGGTGTCATGCCTCTGGGTGTAAACCACGACAAACAGGCGATGTTCAATCTTCCCAATTAGTTGGTAGCGGTCTTCGCCGTAGCTGTATCGAGTATCGGCTTTGATGAGTCGGTCAGGGTCCATGAACGCTCTGGCAACGTAGGTGAAATCGAAGCCGCGCTCGGTAAAGCATGCATCGCTTTTTGCTTTATCCCATTCAAATTTCATCGCCTCATTGTAGTTCACTGGCCTACCTTGAACAAACTGGGAACTGCCTGGGGAGCGCAGCCTTCAAGTGCAGGATAGACCGAACGCTCCGATTCGGTTGAGCGTTCCGGGTTTGCCCAATTCCCTGCCAGCGGATGATCTCGATACCTGGACGGTGCGTTCAATCGTCCGCATGCAGGTCAGCCATCAAGTCTTCTAGACTCTTATGCTTGGTTGTTTTGCCGCGTCGTGCTTCTCGCATCGACTTGATAGTGGCTGCATTCGGCACCAGTGGATCGAAGGGCAAGGATTGCTCCCGAGCGACGCGAGTTAGCAACATGCGCAAAGCATCCGACACCGTTAGACCCATGCTTGCCAAGACAGCACTAGCTTCCTCTTTAATGTCCTCATCAATACGGGCACATACAACTGCATCCCTAGGCATATTCGATCCCCCTTGTGTGGCTACGTTGTAGCTACAACTGCCCATCTAGCACACAGGGGATGCTTACGAATTGGTGTCTTGAGGATTACCCCGCCGCCGCCACCAACGGCACATCCGTCACACGGTTGGGCATCACTCCCATTACCCCTGCTGCGTTGCTCAATTCACCATATCAATATCGCGAATATCGCGCGCATGATGCAGCACCCGGATCACAATGATTTGGTTGCTATCGACGTTGTAGAACAAAATGTAGGGAGTTGAACTTGGCCAGCTTCTTACGCCGCTGCCTAATTCTGGTCTCTCTCTGCCAGCCAGAGGCTGGTAAGAAAGCATCGCTGCGTCGGCCTCCAACGAGTCTAGTGTGTTGTCGGCTGCGCTGAGGTTTTTTTCTGCAAGGTAAAACCAGATGTCTAGTAGGTCGGCGCGAGCTGCCGCGGTATAGACGACCTCAGTCACCCAGCATCCCTCTTGCGTCGCCCTTCTTTTTTGATGTCGGCCATGTTGACCGGTGCTACGCGGCCTGCGCGGACATCTGCCATCCCTTGGTTAATGTCGGCTTTGAGTGCATTTAGGTGCGCTTGCTGCGTCGCATGGTAAGTTTCAAATAGCCGTAAGGCTTCGCGTATCACTTCGCTGGCTGACCCATAGAGTCCAGACTCGACATGCTGACGGACACGGGCTTCTAGTTCTTTGGGGAGAGAGACGTTTAAACTCATAATGCCTCCTATGGCAGAAATTGTCATAGATTGACATGCCCTTTCAGTCCTATCAACCCTACCCCACCGCTGACCTGCCCGGTTTCTTCAGACCACTGCTACATTGACTATCGTTGTAATGGGCCAAGCAGTTATGCAGTAACCGCAACTCGGTGCTTCGATGATGGCTTGATCGGCACTGCTCTAGGTTTGCTTAGCTTAAGGACCGGTGACATCCCCGCAGCACTTGCCATGTTCAGAAGTGTATCCAGCGAGAACAGATCGATTTTCCCCCGTATTAGATCTGACACACGAGGCTGAGTGACCCCAAACAAATTAGCCGCCTGAGCTTGTGTTAGCCCCTGCCTTTCAATGTAGCTGCTCAACTCCATCATCAGAGTTGATCTGGCTTTCATACTGGCAGCCGCTTGGGGCGTGTTCTCAATCGCGTCCCACACGCTCGCAAATCTTTTACTCTTCCTCATCATGTAACTCCTTCCTGAGTTCAGTCAGGCAGTGCTTTGCAAGATTTAGGTCTTTTTGGGCAGTCTTTTGGGTTTTCTTTTGAAAGCAATGCAACACGTAAACGCACTGTGCAAACTTGGCGATGTAGATTACCCGAAACGCGCCAGATTGATCCTGAACCCTGATTTCATAAACAGAATTCCCGACTGATGTCATCGGCTTGAAATTGTCTGGTTTTAGCCCATTTTGAACTCAGTCGATCTGATAACCCCACTCACGTTTAGCTTCTTCCGGAAAAGTCCGGAGATCGTCCAAAGAGCTGCCTCGAAATTCTACCTGCTTCATGGGCAACTTATACAAATATTTGTATATGCGTCAATTCCTACCCTACCGCCACCAGCGGCACATCCGTCACCCGGTTGGGCATCACCCCCATCACCGAGCCT
>DAIRDB010000041.1:0-27979 GCA_036796405.1 Gammaproteobacteria bacterium
TAGCTGTCGAGGACGTTCATCGCACTCTCTGCTGTCTGGGTTTTCTGCGTGACAGCTAAAGCAGGATGCGTGCCAGAATGGCAAATCACACGTCTAAAAAGTTTTACAGCGCAAAATCATGAGCTTATGGCCAGTGGCTAGTAAGGATAGAAGCTAGGTGTCCGGAGCCTCGACCATCAAACCTCCTCCGCGCGAGACTCAAAGCGGCAGCAAAGCGGCAATTAGCTGCCGCTTTAGAGGGGGCGGCCGCTGGGCGTAGGTGGCTGGGGCTGGGCAGGCTGGGGTGGCGGCGGAACCGGCCTCTGGAACCGGATCGACTCATTTTCCTGTGATTCTGCCGCCACAGCGGCCCGCTGTGCGTCAAGTCGCTCTAGGTATCGTTCTTTCTCGAGCGTGATCAGCGCATCGATGGATTGCCTGAGACCGAGCAAGCTCTCCGTGGACGTACCGACGGCATCCACCTCCAGCCGAAGCGACTGGAGCACGTCCATCGACTGATCCTGAACGCGGGCACTGGTGGCGACCGCGGACTCGAGATTACCCACTGCGCTCTTGACGACTTCGGCCTGCGAGGCCAGCGCATCAGCGAGAGCCTTCTGCGTCCCCTCATTCACGGTTTCTTGCGAGTCAACCATCTTGTCCATCGTCAGCTGTTGCGCCTCAGCGGTCTTGGCGACGGCCAGAACGGCCGTCTCTAGCTGGCCGATGGATCCATTCAGATCCTCGAACGTGACTAGCCCACTATTAACCTCCGAGAGACGACGTCCAAGCGTCAGTGAGAGCGCGTTCATATTGTTAACCTGGCGCGAGAAGCTAAAGGTCATTACCAATACCAAGAGCAGGCTGAGAACGATAACACCAACGCTGACCCCCATCAGGATCATGGCATGCCGATCTTTTCGCGCCAGCAGCTCGTCATAGTCTCCCATGATCTCTTCGAACTGGGCCACGTCCTGACGCAGCTGCGTACTAAGTTGGCCGCTGGTTTCAGCCAACTGTAGCAAGCTTTCTGACATACTTAGGACATTGGGAATCAACGTTTCTAACTTACTTTCATCGTCTGCGGAGGTCCGAATCCTAGCCCCAGCCTCGCCTTGTTCTACCGCACTCACGGCATCGACATCATCAAAGGTAGGCTCAAACTTCTCGACTTCTTCGTCGAAGCCCTCGGGACGGGGTTGAGTAGGCACCTTGGCAGCTCTGCCGGGCCTTGATTTATCTTTACTTGCCACGTAGGGTTCCCTCCGGCTTGAAGCGCTCAAGCGCTTCAACCCTCTTCTTGAATCTGGAAATGCGTTGATTAAGCCTTTTCACATACGCCGGAGATGCCAGCGAACCGAGGGACGCCCGATGCCCCTGCCATGGGTCCGCTTGCTCCTCGCGGGATACTGCTGTCCCCTTCTGCAACCTCTCCGGGACTGCAGCAGCCAATCGGGACTTTGACAATCGTTCGTGCGCTGCAGACTGCAGGTCCTGCAGTTTCGTCAGACCATATTGAATGCCCAGTCGACCAATAACCTCAGTAATTAACTGTTTCATAGGGTCGACCTTTACTCATTCGCTACTCTTACCTATAGTCAGTATATCGGCACCCGCTACACCAACTTTAGTTCGTCTGATGCCAATGTCGTTACTTGCGGGTTCTCCGCTCGCCCCGTCACCTCTGCGTTTGGTTTGCCACCTCGCAAAAACCTGCCTGCTTGTGCTCTTAATGGCAACACCCTCGCCGGCGATCCTTGCGCAACCCTCAGAACCGCTGCTCGAGACCGCCCAACGCTGGCTTGATACACAAAAGCCCAGTTCTGGCGTCATTCGCCAGGTGCTGCCGCTCGATGCTAGGGTCGTGGTACCGGCGTGTGCCCAACCTTTCAATTTCTCGGTGGCAAGCGAGGATGGGCGATCCATACTCGCTCGATGCCCCTCCAGCGATTGGTCGCTTTACTTGCAGGTAGAGCACCAAGAGGCTTCCGGCCCCATTTTTGCGCAGAGTCTTCCCAAGGGGCATCTTCTGGTTGCGTCCGATATCCTATTTTCCAGCGCCGCCGATGGCACCGGCCCCCGTGAGAAGTACGTGGGACGGTTTTTGCGGAGCCCAGTTCGCATGGGACAGCGGCTCAGCGAGTCCATGCTGGAGGATGGCGTGTCTGTCTTCGTTTTGCGGGAGAGTGTCCCCGCGCAGATGTTGTTGTGGAGTGGCCTTTTTTCCAGCGAGTTGCGACCCGCGTCAGCGCAACCGGCCAGTCGCTTGGTGACGCTCCCGATGTTGGAAGGATCTCGAAGCACGCGGGCCCTTCTCGCGGGCACTGTCGTGCTGGCGTCAGACATTGCACCAAGGCATGCCGTCATTACTGCGGCAGAGACCCTCCCGCGGGGAACGATGGTGTCGCCCAGGAACACGGTCCTAGGTTATCATTGGGGCCGACTTCCGGTTGACGCCGTCACAGAAACGTCTGCCCTGCCAAGGGCTTACACGACCTCCACGGTGACAGCGGGGACCCCATTACGTCTTTCCATGTTGCGTGTCGTGGCTCCAGTGGCAAAAGGGGAGGTAGTTAGTCTGCAGGTCCGACGCGGTATGGTGGAGGTCGTACAGCAGATGAGGGCGCTGCAGGACGGTCAAGTGGGCCAACAAATCGACCTTTTGAACGAAGAGTCCGGCGAAACGGTGCGTGGGGAAGTGACAGGTGTTGGGCTTGCGCGCGTGCCATAAGGGCTGCCGTCGCAGGAAGTAGCGTGAAATATGATTAAAGTTCAGCGACTAACTGCCGACTTCATGCCGAGAGTCCCAGTAAAGTATGGGAGGAGAATCGATCATGACGACCATTAACAGCAGCGTGGGGCCGACGGTTTCGGGGCAAAGCCAGTCCCAAAAAGCCTCTGTGGAAAATCGTAAAAGCCCTCCCGAGGCCACAACAGCCGAGTCGGCAGCGGCTACACCTACTGCTCTGGCCGATCGACTCACGATGTCTACTGAAATGGAGGCCGCTATGGCTACGGTAGATTTTGACAGTCAGAAGGTCCAGCGACTGCGGGAGGCCATCGCCAGTGGTGCGTATCCCATAGACCCGATGAAAATCAGTGAGAAGTTTCTGGAACTGGAGCGGCTTCTTTAATCTCTGAACTGGAAGTCTTTACAGTCCCTCAGTGACTCTCTCTGCGCGAGGCGAGTCAGGTAGATTGGCAGAAATGGAATATGAGCCCATTAATCGGCTAGAGGTACTAGCCGGGCTATTACGGCGCCTCAATGAGATGCTCGAGGACGAGTATGCCGCCCTTACCCGGGAGGAGATAACACGATTTGAGCAACTGCAAGCCGAAAAAGAGGTGTTGTTGGCTCGGATCACTGCCATCCCCATAGATGAACTCGCGAAAGAGATGGGAGCGTTACAGTCGCCCCCCCCGCAAGCCAGTTTTGACAAACTGCAACTCGCATGGCGAGACATGCAAGTTCTCGGAAGAGCCGGTGCCGACTTGCAGAAGCGCAATGAGTTGCTGATCAACAAGAAGTTGGCGGTCGTGCGCGACGCCCTCAAGGCTTTGGAACTGTCTATCCAGTACGATGGATCCGAGTTTTACGATCCGAAAGGCAGGCTTACCCAAAAGCTGCCCTAGGCTCCTACCACGTGGCGCCACTTTACTGCTACGTTTCGGGGGGTTCTTTGCCCTGAATCCAGTACGCCCACGCGAGCACTACTGCAACGGCCACGAACAGATCCTCAGGAATGCTCTGATCCAACTCTACTTGGAGCAACGCCTCAGCCAGCATTGCGTCTTCAACCAGCGGCTTTCCTACTCGTCTGGCGGCCTCGGCGATCAACCTTGCAGTCTCGCCGGAACCTGCAGCAACGACTCGTGGAGGCGCCAAAAGATCGTAATGAAGCGCAACCGCCTTTTCGTGTGTTTTCTCCGCCATGATAGCCGCTATGGGACTTGGCCAACGACTACATCGCTGGGAGGGTCTTGGCTTGGGCGCTCACTGGTGTAGATGACGCAGGAGTCCAAACCGATACCGAAATCATCCAATCTTGCCCTTAAATCCGGCACGCAAGTTCGAAGCGACTTGGCGAATTCAGTCTCGGGAATCCAAGCGATAACGGAAACACGGTGTCCGGCTGACAACTCAAAGCTAAGTGACAGCACCCGTTCCTTTTGCATTGCCACGTCCAAGTCGACTGACCAGGAGCCCGATTGATCTGTACCCTGACGAGATTTCCTAATCAACACTTCGACGGGGGGGCGGTCTTCAAACAAGAGCGGAAATCGTAACCACCCATGTCCCCAACTTCTGGCCTGGGCTGCCTCATAGTGCGCAGCATCGAGTCGGTTGGCCGCTGCGTGAAGATCATCGGATGCTGTATCAAACACACCAGCCATGATGGACTTCCGAGATCGATCTTCCAGTATGCGTAATAGGCTTGGCAGGTCTGACCGACTGGGGACTGTGCCCAACACGCCACTGGATAGAAGCGCCCTGTAAACCAGCAGGGGAGACAAATCATCACTGGAAATCAGAAATTTCTTGATGAGGCTTCTTATCTCAGCATCCTCCTGAAACAGAGTGAGAAGCCGACGCATCATTGGCGCGTACGCGCGGACGCTCTCTGAGGAGAGTGCGATAAAGAGACTGCGCAGGAATCCTTGCCGGTCCAGAACGGGGGCAAATCCATCAGTCGCCGCCACAGGCGGTGGGGGTAGACTTGGCGTCACCGCGGGCGTTGCCTGTGGCCTGAGGTAAACGCCGTAGGGGCTAAATTCAACTCGGAAGCAGCTTGAGGATGAATGATACGCGCTAGTGTTAGCCGGCAACTGCAAAAAGCGCCCATCCTTTCCGGCCAAGATCAGTGTCGAGTTCTCCTTGGCAATCGTCGCCTGAATGACCTGCCCCTCTTGCAGGCCAAACTGGGACGCTACCTCCAGCGGAACCCGGTATGCATGTACCGTACCCCGATACGACGGAGGCTCAGGCAAGGTTACCAGCAAAGGCGCGACGGTATACAAATGAACCACCGACTCATGGGTATTTCACCCAGCCACTGGTGTCTCTCGGATAAAGTTCTCGGATACGAGCGGGATCTTCAAAAAGCAAGTCTTGAATATCTTGGGCCACGGGCACATCTAGAGACACCCCTGCCAATAACCAGTTCGGATTATTCCCACGAAACGCGCCGGGATTTCGCTCGACAAATGCTTGCCTCAGCACGCTTTTTCGAATCAGGGAACCAGGAAAAGCAAGCTCAATGATTTGATCCAACGTGTCGCCCTGTCGCACCTCGTATGCCCCCTCCAGCACCTCTGACTGCCTACGGCTTCTGATATGCGAATCGAAACTTCCGTCGGAAAACAAGGCGAGTAACGCGGCATCAACTGAGGATTCTGAGGCGTGAGTAGCGGTAGCAGCTAGTACCGCAATAGCCACTGCGGCACGCAAAAAAACTGGGATTGGATTCTTCATTTTTTTAAGCCCTCAGAAAGCCAGCGCCCATCTCGGGGCATCAGCAATTGCTTCAGCGCCGGATACGATGGTCACGAAGCTCTCATGATTGCCTAGCAACGTAACTTCACCGATAGCCATCGAATCAGCGGCATTCGTATGAAGTAAGCCGCCTGACCTGAAAGCATCGCTCAGCAGCAAGAATCGGTGCCCGACACTTAATCCGTTGGCGCTTCCAAGGCGCAGAGTGAAGCCTTGGGTTGCAGGTTCAGGATGAAGCCGGTGCAGTACCATGTTGCAAGATCCTCCCCAAGAGTCAACTGCGCGGATGATTACGCCTGTGCCAGTAGCCAAGGCCCTGTAAAGTGTTTCAATGGGGAATTCGCGCATCAACTCCCCATGGTCAATAGGGAGCTCCAACGCTAGTTGATGGGTTAGCGGTTCTGGTGATTCAGGCCCAGCAAGGGTGAAGGTTATACCAAGCACCAACGGATCCCCACTAGACGAGGGTCGCACTTCAATCAGAGGATTGCGAGATACTATTTTTTTGGCAACTAAATTAATGCCCTGCAACATCTCTCGCGCATCATCTCTCCAGCCCGGCAAATTTCTCGACTCAAGTTGCCTTATTTCAATCGCTAGCTGGTAATCAGTCGCAACCATGTTTGAGGAAGCAACGAGGAGTTGCTGGTAAAGCGCGCCCACGGGGGCTGCTTGCCCCATGACGGGTGACCAAAAACCCGCGTCAATCGCGTCAGATACCTGGTTGAGTAGGTGCGAAACATCTTGGAATGCCTCGGGAATTGCAGGTGCATCGATACTTAATCCAATAGCAATATTGCGAGTGATTTCAGGATTTGGGCTGGATGCACAGCCGTTGCCTGTCAGCGGCCAGAGAGCAAGCGGGAGGGACTCTGGGCTGATTTCGGGAATCTCGGGCTCGGCCTGCAAATAAGAGAGAACACGCACTCCCTCCACTTTGATACTGCTTCCAAAGACTGTGGACTCGATCAACTTTCCGCTACTGTCAATGAAGCCGGCCGTCGCTACGCTCACCTCCTGATCAAGAGTTGCATCAAGAAGTGCCATCTTTATCAAGTTAAGCAGCTGTTCTGCGTCGGCGGGTTCTGGCGCGGATCTCGCAGCATCCGCTAGCAGGCATGAACACAACAGCGCCGCCACAGCTCTACGAATAATAGTAGTTAGATGCAGCTGCATGGCCTAAACGGCGTCCCGAGACAAGGCTCTCAAGTAGAGAATCCTGAGATCCCTCACTACTTTCCTTCGAAGAGAGAGTGTCACGGCATAGGTATCGCCGTTAATGGGCTCAATGCTTTCGAGTTCAGCGCCGTAAATAACGCCCTCTACTCTTGCTCTAAAGGATTCGCTGTTGATGGCGAGGTCTCCAATAGTTGTCTGGGAATCGACACGCTGCCCGAATACTTGCTCAGCCAGTGCCCGGTAGGCGTCTAACTTGGACGCCCTTATCGCCAGTAGCCGGCGTTGCGCAGCATCCTCACTGTTTTGTACAGCGATCACGGCGTAACCTGTTGCAATAATCTTGTCACTCTCCTCTGCCAAGCGCCGCACTGAACCAGCAGAGAGCGGCTCGATAGAGCCACAACTGCAAAGCAGTCCAGAAAGCAAAAATAGCGATAACGCACAAGTCGAGCGTTTCATGAAAACTTCCTCCGATTGGGCCTGCAGGACGACTCCCAAGACCAAGCTTCCCGCGTACAGCCTTAAAATCGGCACATTTCGTGCGGACTGTAGCAAAACAGCACCAACCAGCATGGCATATAACTTGCTTAAATTTTAAGGGATGCCATTCCTAGATCAGCATCTATCTTCAACCAACTGTTTTTAGGGGATTTTCTTGGTCTCGAGAGCACTGTCATATTTTGGACAACTCCAGTCCAACATTGAACTGTCCGGCCTCGCGGTTCCAGCATTCCTGATGCTGATCATCTCGATGCTGGTTGTACCAATGCCAGTATTTTTGCTCGATGTTCTATTTACGCTGAACATTGTGCTTGGCCTCGTAATCATCATGATCTCGATCAATGTTTCCAAGCCACTGGAATTCTCGTCCTTCCCCTCGCTGCTACTACTGACAACGATGCTCAGACTCAGCCTTAACGTAGCATCTACAAGGATTGTACTGGTACACGGGCACGAAGGGAGTGACTCCGCCGGCAAAGTGATTCAAGCGTTTGGGGACTTCGTTATCGCTGGCAACTACATCGTCGGATTCATCATCTTTTCAATATTGATGATCATCAACTTCATCGTAGTAACGAAGGGCGCAGGGAGAGTCTCAGAGGTAATCGCACGCTTTACCTTGGACGCAATGCCTGGGAAACAAATGGCAATTGACGCCGACCTCAATGCGGGCTTGATCGATCAGGCCACCGCAAAAAGAAGAAGAGAGGAGATCTCGCAAGAGTCCGACTTCTTTGGATCAATGGATGGTGCATCTAAATTTGTCCGCGGCGATGCCATAGCAGGACTAATCATACTAATCATCAATATTGTAGGAGGACTGTTGATTGGGATGTTTCAGCACGGCCTCGGACTGGCAGAGGCAACGCGAATTTATGTTCTTCTGACCATTGGTGATGGACTGGTTGCCCAAATTCCTGCGCTCTTGCTATCACTTTCTACCGCCATCATCGTGACGCGGGTAACCACAAACGAGACCATGTCGAGGCAGGCGAGCCTCCAACTCGCTGATGGTCCCGCTTTCTATATAACAGCAACGATCCTTTTCGCGCTTGGAGTTATACCGGGGATGCCGCACCTAGTCTTTCTGGGCTTCAGCGCCGCTTCTGGCGGTCTTGGGTATTGGATATCCAAAAAGATCGAAGTGCCGGCCCAAGAAACCACAGCTAGCAAACCGGTCGAAGGTGCTGCCGAGACAAGTCAAGATGATCTTCTGGGTTGGGAGGACATAGAACAATCCGATCTAGTAGGACTAGAAATCGGGTATGGACTGATCCCACTAATCAACGGCGACTCAGGCGGTACACTCCTCACTCGAATCAGGGGGGTGCGGAAAAAGTTGTCGGCAGAAATCGGATTTCTGCTACAACCAATACGGGTTCGCGACAATCTAGAATTGCAGCCAGATGCCTACAGAATTCTCTTGAAGGGAATCGTGCGTGGCCGAGGAGAAATTAAGATTGGCCATGAACTTGCAATCAACCCTGGAACCGTGAACGTGCCGCTCGAAGGAATCAAGACACGAGAGCCGACCTACGGACTCGAAGCTTACTGGGTACCTGCTGGCCAGAGGGACTATGCACGAATGTTGGGCTATACAGTTGTTGATTTCTCTACGGCCATTGCAACGCATCTGATTACAGTGCTAAAGGACAATGCCGCAGAGTTGATCGGACACGAGGAAGCACAAAAGCTTTTGGACAAAATAGCCGAGAAATCACCGAAGCTTGTGCAAGATCTAGTCCCTGAAAAAATGGGCCTATCGCTGGTCACGCAGGTTCTAAAAAATCTTGTCGCGGAAGATATCCCCCTCAGGGACATGCGAACCATTATTGAAGGACTTATATCCGAAGCTGCTAAGACAAAGGATCCAGACGAGCTTACAAGCCTGATCAGACCTCGACTGGGTAGAACCATCATGCAGTCTCTAGTAGAGCTCGGAAAACCGCTGCCAGTAATTACTCTAGAGCCTGAACTTGAGAGCCTACTCCAAAATACCCTAGCTCAAAGCAGAAAGGTTGGGGAACTGATTATTGATCCGAAAGTAGCAGAGGCACTCTTCGCCGCGTTGGTTACTGAACAGAAGGCTGCGGAAGAAAAGTCTCTACCTGCCGTTCTTGTGGTATCTCCAGGGCTCCGCCCTTGGCTTTCAAAGTCCCTCAAACAGAGGGCTCGAGGAATGACCGTGCTCGCATACACTGAAATTCCAGAGGATCAGAATATATCTGTTTTGGCCAAGGTCACTATAACTTCAAAACTTGAAAGCAGCGAAGGCTAAGCCGCATGATTATTAGAAAAATTGAGGCCAAAACGACAAAGCTTGCTCTCCAAGATATTGCAAAACTTTTTGGTGACAATTCTCTCATCATTTCGAATACCAGAAATGATGGACGAAATATCGTCTATTTTGCGCTGGATTCTCTCGCTGAAGAACCGATTGACATTGAACGCAGAGCAAAGGCACTTTCTGGAACTAAGGCGATCCAGAAATCCAACAAGGAATCAAAGAACGTCACCAAGATCAAAGCAAAAAGGATCGACGAGACCAAAGCTCTCCGTACAGATGGAGCGACCGACCTATCAGCCCCGCCTCTTTCAGAGCAGGTCTTGCAGCTTTCGGAGAGCATTTCCCAATTAACGATTTTACTCGCTAACAAAATAAGTGGTGGGCCATCTAGTCTTCATCAAAGCGTCGCAAAGCCTGACAAAAGATGTCTAGCGCAACTCGACAACGATACGGAGCTTCGATTGACTAGAATCGAGGAAAGAATCTTAGACCAAACTCTCGAACTAAAGAACATCTCGCTTTTGCTGCAACAGCAAGCCCCAAAAAGGCCCAATAAACTTGTAGAGAGGGATACCTTTGAGCTCAAGTTACCCAACATACAAGACTCAAAAGCAGAGGATGACACAGAATCCACTACGAACAGTGTTGGCAGCTTAACCGCTAGCTTGCGGATAGTCCTCACCGAGAGATATTCTGGAGAGCTTGAGGTAGGTGCACTTCTGCATAAGCCTCAGCTCAATGCTCTCCCCAACGCTGTCTCGAGGGTCTGCGTATTTGCCGGACTCGGCTGGAAGCTTGTAGGTATTTCTCAAAATGAGGCACGCACTTTCGCAGAACAGGCGGATTTAGTGCGGATTCTTGGGGCCCAGGAAACTGGAGAGAAGGTCACTATCTTTATACCCGTTAGAGAATATCTGGATTGGTTAAAGGACTTAGTGGACAGCTGCGCCGTGTCGATTGAGACACTTTTTACGATGAAGTCCGAAAGTGATATCACTCGTTTTCTCACACAAACGCACAACATCAAACTTGCATCGCAGTACAGAATTGAAGACTTTGGGGCGCCACCGGCTTCCATTTTTGACAGTGCAAACCTAAAGGCCAGTGAATTAGGAACTAGCCAGTGGCCTCCACGTTTTATTTTTAGGGGTCGTCGACAGTTTGGCCCTCTCGCCGCTGTGATCGGGCCGGCAGTTGGTAAAAGGCACGTTAAGGCAAATCTTGTAAGCCACATTTTGGGAATTCTTTGCAAAACATCGGCTTCCTTTTGCGGGAGAGATCGGCATGTTTAGCGATGGAACGCACCGTACGGTAGCGATTGGTGTGGCGAGCGGAAAGGGAGGCGTAGGCAAAACAACGGTCTCGGTGAATCTAGCGGTGGCCCTCTCCAAATTAGGTGGCCGGGTGCTTCTTTTCGATGGTGACATGGGGCTTGCCAACGCTCAAATTGCCCTTAACTGCACGTTGGGAAATGATGTAAACCCCACCAATTCTGAGTCGCGCTACTTTTCCAACCTTGAAGAACTTATCGTACCCACGAACTATGGAATCTCCTTACTACCTGGCACGAGTGGAACCGCGGCACTCGCCAATTTAGGGAGAGAACAGGCAGTTAAGCTGGTTCGGAATTTTTCTGGATTGGCGGGGCGCTTTGACTACCTGGTAGTAGATACAGCTGCGGGCATATCGCAGAGTGTCATCACGCTTCTTGAGGCCTGCGACATTCGCATAGTCATAGGAACGAGTGAGGCAGCGTCGATAACCGACGCTTATGGATTATTCAAGTCGCTATGCCAAGCAGGTATACTTGACGAGTTATACTTCCTTCCCAACAAGTGCAACTCAATGAAGGAGGCCAAGCTTTTAACTGACAAGATGCATAACGTTATTCGTCACTTCCTGGGCATCGGTATCAGACAAATTGGCTCCATTTCGTTCGACTCTTTCGTGAATCAGACTTGGAATGAGTGCACTCCTCTAGTTTCGTGCGCCCCACATGCCCAAGTCGCAATGGAGATAATGCGAGTCGCAGAAACTATTTCCGGCTTGCAGGTCAGCGGCAAGTCCGCTGGTGCCATTAGTTTTTTTTAGGAGTAAGCGGGACCTCAACATGAGAACCTATCAATGGGTCCAGGGAAGAAGTGAAGAAGCGCTTTTTGTCGCCAAGTACATGCCACTGGTAAAGCAGACCGCCAGCTTTTTGAGGCCCCGCGTACCGGCCTACCTTGAAATGTCCGACATGATTCAGATCGGAACCCTCGGCTTGATTGAGGCGGCTCGTAATTATGACGAAAGTCAGGGAATTGTGTTTGAGTCGTTTGCAAAAATTCGCATAAGGGGCGCCATAGTCGACGAGGCTCGGAAGTTGTCGAAAATTTCAAGGTTGGCGCTTAAGAACATAAAGCGACACAAGGAGGCGGCCGATCACCTTACTAATCTTCTTGGTAAGGCGCCGACAAGTCGGGAGATCGCCGCGTTTCTTGGCATGGAGATCAGCGATTACGAAAATGAGAGGACTCACGCCAATTCTTTCAACCACCTCGAACTTGAATCTCTCCTCGAAACACAGGACTTTGACATTGAGGACAGCTGTGCCCAACCTCTTGATCAATTGGTAGATACGGAAACACAGCAGCAACTTGCAAGCGAAATTGCCCGTCTGGATGAGCGTAAGAAGCTCATCCTTTCCCTCTATTACAGAGACGAAATGAATCTTAAGGAGATTGGAGCAATAATCGGTGTAAACGAGTCTCGGGTTAGCCAGATTCTCAAGGCCACGATCAGCGAACTTAGAAACAAGGTCAGAGTACGGTGAAAGGGCTAAGTAATGATTTTTTCATTTGGGAAGCCCAGCAAAGAAAAGCTCAAGGAATTGGCCCTAAAGGACTATGAAAGAGCGGTGGAGATCTCTCAAGAGAAGTCCAGAATCTCGAAGCAGCACTGCCTTAGAACTGCACTTAGATGCCGAACAAATATTGACAAACTGTTCGTTGAAGCTGCAAAGAAAGCACAAATCCACGAGGTAGAAATTCTGGACGCTATCAAGCATGGTAGACGTATCCCTGAGCAGCCCAAGGCAGGCTGTTATCAGTTAGTGAAAGTGGCAGATGGGTACATGTATACCTATATCCCAGAAAAATACGCCGAGCTGATTTTTCAAATCGGCTGGTGGTACCAGACTGAAAAAATTAGCAAGGAAGCCGCCATTGAGAGAACCCAAGTGATTGCCGACGCCATTTGTGATGAACTAGGAGTTCTACAGCGATTCAGTATCCTCCAATTTCTCAAAGATGGGCCTGAGGACGAAGAGGATTTGGGTCCGATCACCTCATCGGATAGCGAATAGTTTTTTGTGAATCAGCTCGTTATTTTTCTGATTTTGGTTCTGGCGAGCATACCTCTAGTACTCCTTTTGTCTTTAATCGACCGAGTGAAGAAGGTTGAGAGCATAGCGCAGGAACTAATCAACTCGCTCGCAACTCGAGGAAAGAATAGTGAAAGTAAACGAGATCAGAGCTTCCTCGGTCTTGATGGTCGTGACCTTTGGCAGACGCTTTCCGGCATAACGACGACCTCCTCGGTCGAGCTTACACCTGAAGAAGTAGAACTCCTAAGAGCCAAGTACAGACCACTTTTAGAAAAACATGTTAGGCACCTATTCTCTGCGGGTGTCAAGGATGCAAAGGACGGCAAAGCACGCACAAGCCCAAGACCAGAAAAGACCTATGGAACACTTCGCGGCGAACTGACGGTGGCTATCCCGTCCCAGCAGGCTTCGGCGCTCTACTCCGCTGGATTTGAAGCTGCAGAAGCAAGTGGCGAAGGTTTAGCTCGGGTAATGGCGTCAGTCGGAGAGTGTCTGGCAAAAATCGAAGAATCAGTGGGTATTGCCATTCACTCCAGCTTAGTCCTAGATCTCATTTCAGCTAACAAGACTGACCCAGCCAACTGAAATACTCTGCCCCGTTAAATGGACTGGGCATGAGCTATACTCGGCGGACTCATGGCTGCGGCCGCTGTGCACACAGACCCTCACCTTGTGCGCGCGGCCCGTCGCCGGATTTTTTGCCAGCCCCTACAGAGAGGAAACGTCATGAACAAACTGCTCGCCCTTGCCCTGGGCCTCGGCATTGCCGTCGCCGCCCACGGTCAGGAACCTTACCCTTTCGTCAGTACGCCGATCGCCGAGTTCAATGAGCCCTGGGCACACGAATTCCTGCCCGATGGTCGCCTGCTGGTCACGGAAAAGTCCGGCACCATCCAGCTCGTGACCCAGGACGGCAAGAAGACCGAGATCAGCGGTGCACCCAAGGTGGCCTATGCCGGTCAGGGTGGCCTGGGCGACATCAAGCTTCACCCCGACTTCGCCAACAATCGCATCGTCTACATCAGCTTCGTGGAGCCCGGCGACAACGAAACCAGTGGCGCCGCCCTCGCCAAAGGCACGCTGAATCTCGACAAGAATGCCGTCGAAGGCCTCGAAGTGATCTGGCGCGCACTGCCGAAACTGGCCGGCAGCAACATCCACTTCAGCCATCGCATCCTGTTCGACAGCGAAGGCCACCTGTTCGTGTCGGCCGGCGAGCGCAACAACAATGCCGAAAACCCCGACAACGCCCCCGGCCAGCGGCTGGACAACAGCCTCGGCAAGATCCTGCGCCTGGACGACGACGGCAAGCCCGCTGCCGGCAACCCGTTTGCCAGCCAGGGCGGCATCGCCGCCGAAGTCTGGTCAATGGGTCATCGCAATCCGCTCGGCATCGCCTTCGACCCCACGGGCCAGCTCTGGAACATCGAGATGGCACCCCGTGGCGGTGACGAACTGAACCAGGTCCACCCGGGTGAGAACTTCGGCTACCCCTACCTGTCGAACGGCAACCACTACAACGGCAAGATCATTCCCGACCATGACACCGATACCTCCGGCAAGTACGTGGCGCCGAAAGCCTGGTGGAACCCGGTGATCTCGCCCTCCAGCCTGATCTTCTACACCGGCGACCAGTTCCCCGACTGGAAAGGCAACGCCTTCATCAGTGGCTTATCGTCGATGTCGATCGTACGGGTCATCGTCAATGCCCAGACCGGGGCGGCCGCCGAAGCGCAGCGCTTCGTGATGGGCAAGCGCATCCGCGGCATCGAACAGGGCCCGGACGGCAACCTGTGGGTGATCGAGGACGGTGCCGGCGGCCGACTGCTCAAACTCACGCCGCGCAAATAATCGACTGCTAAACCCCGGGGCGGGCAGCTGCCCGTCCCGGTGCGCCACCCGCAGGCGCTCCTCTGCCCGCACCGCGGCGCCCCAGCCCTCCGGCATAGTTTTTCCCCCATGGCTTCGGTAAAGTGAGCTGCCAGTCGCTGTAGCCGGGAGCCTGTTGTGACCATCCATGTTGCGCTCAATCACGTCACCGATTACCACTATGACCGGCCGGTGACACTAAGCCCCCAAGTCGTCCGTCTCCGCCCTGCCCCGCACTGCCGCACCCGCATTCTCAGGTACTCCCTCAAAGTCCTGCCGGCGGAGCACTTCATCAACTGGCAGCAGGATCCGCAGTCGAACTACCTCGCCCGGCTGGTCTTTCCGGAGAAGACGCGGCAGTTCCGCATCGAAGTCGATGTCGTGGCGGAAATGAGCGTGCTGAACCCCTTCGACTTCTTTCTCGAGCCGAGCCACGAGCGCTACCCCTTCAGCTACGACGACAAACAGCGTGCCGAACTGGCCCTGTATCTCGAGCGGGGACTGCTCACGCCAGCGTTTGCCGACTATCTCGCCGCCATGCCGCGCACGCCGGTGCCCACCATCAATTTCCTGGTCGATCTCAATCAGCGTCTGCAGCGCGACATCCGCTACCTGATCAGGCTGGAGCCCGGCGTGCAGACGCCCGAGGAAACGCTCGTGCAGCGTTCCGGCTCCTGCCGGGATTCTGCCTGGCTGCTCGTGCAACTGTTCCGGCACCTCGGCGTAGCGGCCCGTTTCGTCTCGGGCTACCTCATCCAGCTGGTAGCGGACGTGAAGGCGCTGGACGGGCCGAGCGGACCAAGCGCCGACTTCACCGACCTACATGCCTGGTGCGAGGTCTACCTGCCGGGGGCCGGCTGGATCGGACTCGATCCGACGTCGGGCCTGCTGGCCGGCGAGGGACACATCCCGCTCGCCTGCACGGCCGAACCCGGCGCGGCGTCGCCGGTGAGCGGCGCCGTCGACAAATGCGAGGTGGAGTTTGCCCACCACATGCAGGTCATGCGCCTCTGGGAAGCGCCTCGCGTCACCAAGCCCTACACGGCGGAGCAGTGGCAGCAGATCGACGCCGTCGGTGCGCTCGTCGACCGCGATCTCGCGCGACACGACGTGCGGCTCACCCAGGGCGGCGAGCCGACCTTCGTCAGCATCGACAACCGCGACGCCGCCGAATGGAATACCACGGCACTTGGCGAGCAAAAACGTGCCGTGGCCGGCCGACTCGTGAAGGCCATCCGCGCGCACTATGCCCCCGAGGGCCTGCTGCACTTCGGTCAGGGCAAGTGGTATCCGGGCGAGCAACTGCCGCGCTGGTCGCTCAACGCTTTCTGGCGCAGGGACGGGCAGCCCATCTGGCGCAATGCGGCGCTGTTTGCCGACGAAAGCACGCAGTACGGCGTGGATGCCGCGAGAGCCGGCCGCTTCCTCGCGGCGCTGGCACGTAGACTGGGCGTGGACGAGCACGGCATCTTCCCGGCCTTCGAAGACACCTGGTACTACCTCTGGCGCGAACGCCGCCTGCCCGCCAACGTCGACCCCTTCGAATCCCGGCTCGAGGATCCGCTGGAGCGTGCGCGGCTGCGCAAGGTCTTTGAGCAGGGACTGGGCAGCGTGGTCGGCCACGTGCTGCCGCTCACCAGCAAGGGCCGCGCCTGGCAGAGTGGTCGCTGGTTCCTGCGCGACGAACGCTGTTATCTGCTGCCGGGCGACAGCCCGCTCGGCTACCGCCTGCCGCTCGATTCGCAGCCCTGGGTCAGCAAGGCTGATTTCCCCTGGCAGCACCCGCACGATCATTATCAGGAGCTGTCGCCGCTTGGGCCCTACCAGCAGATTCGTGAGCACGGCCTCGACTTCCACCACGACGACGGCGACCCCCTGCTGCGTCACGGCCATGACGACGTCGCCCACGCTGCGGGCCGCGAAGCCGGCGGTTTCGGCGGCGCCGCGAAGACCGGCAGCGGCCACACCGCCCCGCGACTGCAGGACGCCCTGCGCCCCAGCGACCCGACGCGCACACCGGAGCCCTTCGAGTCGGCTCACTGGATCACGCGCACGGCGCTCTGCGCGGAACCGCGCAACGGTCGACTGTACCTGTTCCTGCCGCCGCTGCAGGACGCCGAGGCCTATCTGCGTCTGGTCGCCACCATCGAAGCCACGGCCGAGGCCGAGCAGCTGCCGGTAATCCTTGAAGGCTATGAGCCGCCGCGCGATCCCCGGCTGGAAACCCTGCGGGTCACGCCCGATCCCGGGGTGATCGAAGTCAACGTCCAGCCGGTGGCCAGCTGGCCGCAGTTGGTCGAGCAGACGCGTTTTCTCTACGAAACCGCCCACCAGCACCGGCTCAGCACCGAAAAGTTCATGCTCGACGGCCGCCACACCGGCACCGGCGGCGGCAACCACTTCGTGCTGGGCGGCGCCACACCAGCGGATTCTCCCTTCCTGCGGCGCCCGAGCCTGTTGACCAGCATGCTCTGCTACTGGCTGAACCATCCGTCGCTGTCCTTCCTGTTTAGCGGACTGTTTATCGGCCCGACTTCGCAGGCACCGCGCATCGACGAGGCGCGGCACGAGTCGATCTACGAACTGGAGATCGCCCTCAAGGAACTGCAGCGCCTGCAGCAGGCGGGCAGCCTGCAGCCGTGGCAGGTCGACCGGGTCTTGCGCAATTTGCTGGTGGACGTCAGCGGCAACACCCACCGTAGCGAGTTCTGCATCGACAAGCTGTATTCACCGGACTCTGCCTCCGGTCGGCTCGGCCTGCTCGAGCTGCGCGCCTTCGAGATGCCGCCGCACGCCGAGATGAGCCTCGCCCAGCAATTGCTGCTGCGTGCGCTCATCGCCCGCTTCTGGCAGCAGCCCTATCAGCCGGCCCGTCTCGTACGCTGGGGCAGCGAGCTGCACGACCGCTTCATGCTCGGTCATTTCGTGTGGAGCGACTTCTGCGACGTGCTCGACGATCTCGCCCAGAGTGGCTACGCGATCCGTCCCGAGTGGTTTGCGCCACACTTCGAATTCCGCTTCCCGAAAATCGGAGACTTCGCGGTCCACGACATTGCCGTGGAACTGCGGCTGGCGCTGGAACCGTGGCACGTCATGGGCGAAGAAGGCGATGTCGGCGGTACGGTGCGTTACGTCGACTCGTCGGTCGAGCGCTTGCAGGTGAAGGTACAGGGCATGGTCGACCCGAGACACGTGCTGACCTGCAATGGCCAGCAGATTCCGCTGCAGCCGACCGGCAACGTCGGCGAGTTCGTGGGCGCGGTGCGCTACCGGGCCTGGCAGCCGCCGTCCTGCCTGCACCCGACCATCGGCGTGCATGCGCCGCTGGTCATCGACGTGGTGGACACCTGGAAGCAGCGCTCGCTGGGTGGCTGCCAGTACCACGTGGCCCACCCCGGCGGTCGCAACTACGATACCTTCCCGGTGAACAGCAACGAGGGCGACGCCCGCCGGCTGGCGCGCTTCTTCCGCCACGGGCACACGCCCGGCCCCCTGCGCGTGCAGGCATCGCTGCGTAATCCGGACTATCCGTTCACGCTCGACCTGCGACGCTGACCCGCCCGCCCATGCAGGACACGATGGCCGATACACTGCCGCCCCCGCCCGTTGCCGAGCCTGCATCGCAACCGGTGCTGACTGCTGTTGCCGAGCCTGCACCGCAACCGGTGCTGACCGCCTACGCGCTGCCGGCCGAACGCTACGACGAGATGTTCACCGCCGCCGAGCAGCCGCGTCCGCAGTGGCGGGCGCTCTACGAGGAACTGCGCAGCACCAGCACGGCCGAACTCAACAAGCGCATCCAGAGCGCCGAGCGCCAGATCCGCGACAGCGGCATCACCTACAACGTATACACCGATCCCGATGGCCTGGACCGCCAGTGGGAACTGGACGTGCTGCCCTTCATGATTTCGGCGGATGAGTGGCGACAGCTGGAGCGGGGCATCGCCCAGCGCGCCCGCTTGCTCAACGCCATCGTCGCCGACCTGTACGGGCCACAGAAGCTGCTGCACGAGGGGCTCATCCCGGCGCCACTGGTGTTCGGGCACGTTGGCTTTCTGCGCAATGCCTGGGGCATGCAGCCACCGGGCGGGCATTACCTGCATCTGTACGCTGCCGATCTCACGCGGTCACCCGACGGGCAATGGTGGGTCGTGGCGGATCGGACGCAGGCGCCCTCGGGCGCGGGCTATGCGCTGGAGAACCGGCTGATCGTCTCGCGCGTGTTCTCCGAACTGTTCCGCCAGCAGAACGTCCGCCACCTCGCCCAGTACTTTGCCACGCTGCGCGACTCCCTGACCCAGCACGCGCCCCGCGGCGATGGACCGACACTGGCCGTGGTCTGGACCCCCGGTCCCTACAACGAAACCTATTTCGAGCATGCACTGCTGGCGCGCTATCTCGGGTTCCCGCTCGTGGAAGGTGGTGACCTCACCGTGCTGGGCGGCAAGGTGTGGCTGAAGACCATCGAGGGACCCCGCCGCATCCACGCCATCATCCGCCGCCAGGACGATACCTTTTGCGACCCGCTGGAACTGCGCGCCGATTCCACGCTCGGCTGTGCCGGCCTGATGGACTGCGTGCGGCGCGGCACGGTGCTGATGGCCAACGCGCCAGGTACCGGGGTGCTGGAGGGCGGCGCGCTGTACGGCTACCTGCCGCGCCTCTGCGAGCGCCTGCTGGGGGAAGCCTTGTTGCTACCCTCCATCGCGACCTGGTGGTGCGGCGAGCCGGCCGCCATGGAAGCCGCCCTGGCCCGCGCCGACCAACTCGCCTTCAAGGTCGCCAACCGGGGCTGGGGCCGCGACGCCCAGTTGGGCGACCAGCTGACGCCCGAGCAACTGGCGGTGCTGAAGCGCAGCATCAGTGAGCAACCGGAGCTGTATCTGGCGCAGGAGTTGGTGCAGGTCTCGCAGACACCCATCCTCGACATGCATGCCGAGCAGCCGCTGGCATCTCGCGGCGTGGCGCTGCGCCTGCACGCCTGCCTGAACGGCAACCACCAGTTCACGGTGATGCCGGGCGGGCTCACCCGCGTGTCGAGCGAGGCGGATGCACGCATCGTGGCCATGCAGCGCGGGGGCAGCTCCAAGGACACCTGGGTGCTGCCAGAGGGCCCGGAAGACACGCAGTTTTCGCTGCTGCGCAGCACACTCACCTCGGCGGATCTGGTCGATTCCAAGGCCATGCTCACCTCGCGCGGGGCCGAGAACCAATACTGGTTCGGGCGCACCAGCGAACGCTGCGAGCACGTGGCGCGTCTGCTGCGCGTGGCGCTAAACGCCGTGCTGCAGGAATCCGAGGATGGCTTCAGCAGTCCGGTATTCACGCTGGCGGGCAGCTATGTCGTGGCCGAGGACGAGCGCCCCCTCGATCGCCGTCTGCTGGATGCCTGCACGCTGGAAAGCGAGGGCTTCGGGCTGGCGGCCAACCTGCGCCGACTGAGCCAGCTCGCCTTCCAGCTACGCAACCGGCTCTCGCTCGACCACTGGCGTACCATCACCCAGCTGATGCGCAACCCGGCACTCAACGAGACGGTGACCCTGTCGGAGGGACTGGCCTGGCTCGATACCGCGATCGTCGCCACCACTACGCTGTCGGGTTACGCCCTCGACAGCATGACCCGCTCCATCGGTTTCCGCTTCCTGTCGATCGGGCGCCGTCTGGAGCGGCTCAGCTTCCTCACGCGTGCCATCCAGCACGCCTGTCTCGAAGGTCGCCATTACGGGCTGACCTGGTTGCTGGAGCTGTGCGACTCCCTGATCACTTACCGCTCGCGCTACATGGCGCAGCCGGAATGGCTGCCGGTGGTGGACCTGCTGATCCGCGACGAGAGCAACCCGCGCTCGCTGCTGTTCCAGGCCGTCGGCATCAGCGACTACCTGCGCAAGCTGGAAGAGCGCCACGGCCCCTGCGGCCGCGAATTGCTCGAGCCGGTCATCGCCCTGGTGCGCAACCTCGATGCCGATCGCGAATACCAGCCGGAAAGTCCACGCTTGCTCGAGGCACTGCAGCAATTTTCCGTGGCCTGCCTCGCCCTCAACGCCCATCTGACGTCCCGTTTCTTCGCCCACCCGCGCGCCACGGTGCAGAGCGATCGCAACCTGAGTGATGCGCCATGAGCCGCATCCAGTATCAGGTCGTGCACCGCACCACCTACAACTATGCCTACCAGGTATTGAACGGGCAGCACTTCACGCACCTGACCCCCCGCCAGACGGCGCAGCAGGAAGTGCTCTGGCACGCACTGGAGTTCAAGCCGCGGCCGGCCGAAAGCACCAAGGGCCGCGACTACTACGGCAACCACTGCCACAGTGTGCTCATCCAGGTGCCGCACGACCGCCTGCAGGTGACCGCCACCACGCTGGTGCGCGTCGCGGAAATCGCCGCGGCCCGCGACTTTGGGCGGCGCAGCTGGGAACACGCGCTGCTGCCGTCGATCTACCAGACCGAGGCACTCGAGGTAGCCGACATGCGGCTGCCCTCGCCACTGACCCCTCTGCTGCCGGCCAGCCATGCCTATGCCGCGCGCTTCCTGCAGAGGGGCCGGCCCTGGCTGGAGGCGCTGCTCGACCTGACACAGCACATCCGGCAGGAGTTCGAGTATGACCCCGAAGCGACCGACGTGGACACGCCACTCGCCGAGGTGTTTGCCAGCAAGCGCGGCGTCTGCCAAGACTTCGCCCATGTCATGTTGAGCTGCCTGCGCAGCGCCAAGCTGCCGGCCCGCTACGTCAGTGGCTACATCCTCAACGAGCCCCCGCCCGGCAAGGAAAAATTGATCGGCAGCGATGCCTCGCACGCGTGGGTCGAGAGCTGGTATCCGGGGCTGGGGTGGGTCGGCTTCGACCCCACCAACGGCAAGCTCGCCAACACGGAGTTCATCACGATCGGCTGGGGCCGGGACTACGGTGACGTGACACCGCTGCGAGGCGTGGTGCTCGGCGGCGGCGAGCACGAGCTCGACGTGCGCGTGTCGGTCACCCGACTGTAAGGCACAGCGCGCAGCGCCACGGCCACCCGCCGGTGGGGAGCGCCGCCAAGACCTCTGCGTTCCTGTACCTCGCCGGGGCTTTCGTGTATCCTGCGCCGCCGTTTTCCCATACTGCTCAAGGTCTTAACACGGTTCGCACAGAAGACCACGCAGATTTGCGGGCAGTGATACCCAGCACACCCAACTCATCACCCAACACACCATCGAAGAAGGCGTCATGAACGATTTATCCCTCTACAGGAACATTGGCATTTTCGCGCACGTGGACGCCGGCAAGACCACGACCACCGAGCGCATCCTCAAGCTGACCGGCAAGATCCACAAGATCGGTGAAGTCCACGAGGGCGAGTCGACCACGGACTTCATGGTGCAGGAGGCCGAGCGCGGCATCACCATCCAGTCCGCTGCGGTCAGCTGCTTCTGGAAGGGCTGCCGCTTCAACGTCATCGACACCCCTGGCCACGTCGACTTCACGGTAGAAGTCTACCGTTCGCTCAAGGTGCTGGACGGCGGCATCGGCGTGTTCTGCGGCTCCGGCGGCGTGGAGCCACAATCCGAAACCAACTGGCGCTATGCCAACGACTCCAAGGTGTCGCGCCTCATTTTCATCAACAAGCTCGACCGCATCGGCGCCGACTTCTTCAAGGTCGTGGCGCAGATCCGCAAGGTGCTGGGCGCCAACCCGCTGGTGATGACGCTGCCGATCGGCTTCGAAGACACTTTCGTCGGCGTGGTGGATGTGCTCAACCGCAAAGCCTATGTCTGGGACGAGTCCGGCCAGCCGGAAAACTACAAGATCACCGACGTGCCGGCCGACATGGTCGAGCAGATGGAAGAGTACCGCGCCAAGCTGGTGGAAACGGCCGTGGAAGTGGACGACGACGTCATGACCCGCTACCTGGAAGGCGAAGAGATTTCCGTGGAAGACATCAAACGTTGCATTCGCAAGGGCACGCGCGACATGACGTTCTTCCCCACCTACTGCGGTTCGGCCTTCAAGAACAAGGGTATCCAGCTCGTGCTCGACGCCGTTGTCGATTACCTGCCGGCACCCCACGAGGTCAATCCGCAGCCGCTGACCGATCCGGAAGGCAACCCCAATGGCAAGTTCGCCCTGGTGTCGCCGACCGAACCCTTCCGCGCGCTGGCCTTCAAGATCATGGACGACCGCTTCGGCGCGCTCACCTTCGTGCGCATCTACTCAGGTCAGCTCAACAAGGGTGACACCATCCTCAACTCGTTTACGGGCAAGGAGGAGCGCATCGGCCGCATGGTGGAAATGCAGGCTGCCGAACGCTTCGAACTCACGCACGCCGAAGCCGGTGACATCATCGCCATCGTCGGCATGAAGAACGTGCAGACCGGCCACACGCTGTGCGATCCGAAAAACGAGTGCGCACTCGAGGCCATGGTGTTCCCCGAGCCGGTAATCTCCATCGCCGTGCAGCCGAAGGACAAGGGCGCCAACGAAAAGATGGGCATCGCCATCGGCAAGCTGGTGGCCGAGGATCCGACCTTCCGCGTGGAAACCGATCAGGAAAGCGGCGAAGTCATCCTCAAGGGCATGGGCGAACTGCACCTCGACATCAAGGTGGACATCCTCAAGCGTACCTACGGTGTGGAGCTCATCGTCGGGCAGCCGCAGGTGGCCTACCGCGAGACCATCACCAAGGAAGTGGAAGACAGCTACACGCACAAGAAGCAGTCCGGGGGTTCCGGTCAGTACGGCAAGATCGACTACAAGATCCGCCCCGGCGAAACCAATTCCGGTTACACGTTCATCACCTCGGTGGTGGGTGGCTCCGTGCCGAAAGAGTTCTTCCCGGCCATCGACAAGGGCTTCAAGTCGATGATGGGCACCGGTCCGCTGGCCGGCTTCCCCGTGCTCGACGTGGAAATCGAACTGATCGACGGTGGCTACCACGCGGTGGACTCGTCGGCGATCGCCTTCGAAATCGCCGCCAAGGCCGCCTTCCGCCAGACCATGCCCAAGTGCGGCCCGCAGCTGCTCGAGCCGATCATGAAAGTGGACGTCTACAGCCCCAACGACAACGTCGGTGACGTGATCGGCGACCTCAATCGCCGTCGTGGCATGATCCTCGACCAGGAAAAGACCACCACCGGCGTTCGCGTCAAAGCCAACGTACCGCTCGCCGACATGTTCGGCTACATCAGCACGCTGCGCACCATGACCTCCGGTCGTGGTCAGTTCTCGATGGAGTTCTCGCACTACAACCAGTGCCCGAACAACGTCGCCGAAGCCGTGATCGTGCGCGAGAAAGAGAAGAAAGCGGCGGCCAAGAAGTAACGCTGACCGGTCGACCGGTCCTCACAGCAGAAAGCCCCGTCAGCGGCAGCCGACGGGGCTTTTTTTTTGAGGCGAGGCGGCGGGCAGCACGCACCTCGACGCCCGGCTACTCCCGAGCCCTGACCGGCGCAGCCGCGACGGCCGCGCGGTTACTCGTAGGGGTGCTCGTCCCCGTGCTTGCCGTTCTGCAGCCAGCCGTTGTCCTGCCACTTCTTGAGGACGCCGTTGGGGGAACACGAGCCGTCGTTCGGCATCAGCGTCTGCCCATCATCCTTCACCACGAAGCACACGGCGCCCGCCGGGCGGCCATCACGCATCGGCGTCATGACGATCCTGACGTGCTCACCCAGGCGGAAGGAGTCGCCCCGTACCCCTTGGCGGATCACCATGAGGGGCGCACCCCCTTCCACCCCCCAGCGCACCAACTCTCCCTTCGCATCGGGAGCGTCGATGTAGAGCCAGATGTGGGGACTGTTGTACTGCCACTCGGCAACGGTGCCCTCGATCAACTGCGTTCTGGTCTTGTCGAACATGGTGAACGAATGGTGGGCGCTGGCAGCCGTCATCCAGCCGAGGCCCACGGCAGCCGTCAAAAGATTCGCAAGCATCTTGTCGTACATGGCCAACTCCTTGGTTTGGTTCCTGTTGTAATGATCCGCAGGGGTCACTCTGCCGCCTGGGCTTCCAGAATGGGATCCAGTGACTGCCCGGGCAGGTCGGCGAACTCGGTCGAGCCACGCGGGTCCTTGTAGCCGGGCTCGCCGGGCAGCCGCGACTGCGTCCTGCCCTCGGCATCCTTGTAGGTGTTGGTGCTGGTCGTGCATTCCCAGTTGCGGACCCGCACGCCGGCCTCTTCCAGCTCCGGGGCGTGGTTGTGCACATAGACTGCCGACTGCGGCGCCACCAGGCCGATCGGATCGTAGAACGTCACCTGTGTGATCAGCTGACGGCGACCTTCGGCGTTTTCGACCTGCCTCCAGCGCTCCACCATCTCGAACTGGTTGGAGGTCAGCGGCATGCCACGCGTGTAGTCCGCCGGGTTCACCCACTTGGTCCAGATGACGAGTTCATCGCCCTGCCAGAAGCCGATCGAATCGCCGGTGGAGGAATGCTTGGCTTCGAAATTGACGTGCTCCTTGCCGATGTAGACGCGACGCCCTTCGTTCATGAAGTCGTTCAGCATCCAGGACTGCTCGGGCAGGTTGACGAACTCCTTCACGTAGGGCTCCCACAGCCAGCGCGGTACGCCCGGATATTCACAGTTGGCCAGGCGATCGAACAGCTGCTCGCCATTCTTCTCGACCTCCTCGCGCCGCTTGCTGAAATGAGCCTCGTAGGCTGGCGTGAGGACGCCGGGCCGTACTTTGCCGCCGGGGCCGAGCCCCGCTCCCCGGCCACCGTCCAGAAACAGATCGACCATCGAGTTGCGGCCGCTGGTCCACAGGCCCGGCCACTGCGGAATGGTCTCGAGCGTATGCCGGGTGCCGCCATTGGCCTGCTGCAGCAGAAACCGGTAGTGCTCCTCGGCCGTGGCGAACGCGCGGGGCGGGGTTTCTACCGCCGGCAGCGGAGCCGCCGCAGGCCCCGGGCCGTTCTGCGCCAATCCCGGTACCGCCAGAGCAGCGACCAGACCGATGAGGACGAACGTGTGTGTTTTCATTGTGGACCCCCTCCTGATGAACGAGCGGTACCGATGATGCCACCAGTTACCGCGTGCTGCGCAAGGCCGCCGAAGCGGCAGGCTGGCATTGTTCAACCCCGGCGGATAGCGTAGCGTCCACCGGCCATTGCTGCTGCCGCCTTTTCAGAAGAACAGAATCCCGAGGGAGGACACCATCATGCGCAAGGCCCCATGGCTTGTCGCTGCCCTGCTGGCCACCGTGCTGGCGTATCCGCCCGCCAGCCGGGCCCAGCACGAAACCGGCGCCGATCTGTTCAGCGGCGAGCAGGTCTTCCAGAGCCTGTGTGCCAACTGCCATGGTCTCGATGGAGCCCTGGTGCCGAACGTGGACCTCGGGCACGGCGTGTTCCGCCAACCCTACAGCGACGCGCAACTGGCAGGCATCATCCGCAACGGCATCCCCAATACACCGATGCCGGCCAATCCGACGATGAGCGCGGAGCAGGCACAACTGGTCGTCGATTACCTGCGTAGCCGCGCGATCGACAGCAGCCGCACTCTGGCCGGAGATGCGGCTGCGGGCCGCGCATTGTTTGCCGGGCGCGGCAACTGCCTCGCCTGCCACCTGGTGGCCGGGCAAGGATCGCCGCTCGGCGGTGAACTGACCCGCGTGGGCGATTCGCGCACGGCCGTCGAGCTCACGCAGTCACTGCGCGCACCCAATGCGGTGGTACAGCCCAACCAGCGCTCCTACGCGCTCACCACGAAGGCTGGCGTCAGCGTCAACGGCCGGCTGCTGAACCGCGACGCCTACAGCGTGCAACTGCTCGACAGCGAGGGCAGGCTGCGCTCCTTCGCGCTGGAGGAGCTGGCGACCTACGGCTTTGCCGCCTCACCGATGCCGGCGCTCGGCAGCGACTGGAGTGATCGGGAGGTGGCCGATCTGGTGGCCTACCTTGCCTCGCTGCGCGCACCCACCCAGACAGGAGCTGCCCGATGAGCCTCTTTTTCCGCGCCCTTGCACCCTCGGCCACCCTGGCCAGCAGCGGCACCCCGGCGGGCACCACCCGCGCTGTGCTGAGCGACCGGCTGCCTTGCGCGCTGCTTCTGCTGGCGCTGCTCGGCACGGGCTCGGCTGCCAGTGGTCAGGTCAGTTTCGAGCGCGTGCTCGATCCCTCGGCCGAGCCACAGAACTGGCTGAGTTACTCCCGCACGCTCGACAATCAGCGCCACAGTCCGCTCGACCAGATCGACAGCCGCTCAGTCGGCAACCTGGAGCTGGCCTGGGTCTGGCAGGCGAAGTCGCTGGAAAAATTCGAGGCCACGCCACTGGTGGTGGATGGTGTGCTCTACACCGTGCAGGCGCCCAATGACGTGGTGGCGCTCGATGCCGCCACTGGCCGCATTTTCTGGACCTATCACCACGAACCCGCGCCGAGCCGCACCTGTTGCGGGCGGGTGAATCGCGGACTCGCCATCCTCGGCAACACGTTGTTCATGGGCACCGTGGATTCGCATCTGCTCGCCCTCGATGCGCGCAGCGGCAGCCTGCTCTGGGACACGGTCGTCGCCGATGCCGGCGCCAACTACTCGATCACCATGCCGCCCACCGTCGTGCGCGACAAGGTCTACATCGGCACGGCGGGGGGCGACATCAATATTCGCGGCTTCGTGGCCGCCTACGACGCCACCACCGGCAAGGAACTGTGGAAGCGCCACACGATTCCGGGCCCCGGTGAACCGGGCCATGACAGCTGGAGCGGCGATTCCTGGCAGGTCGGCGGTGCTGCAATCTGGAACGCCGGCGCCTACGACGCCGATGCCAACCTGCTGTACTGGGGCACCGGCAATCCGGCCCCGGACTGGGACGGGCGCAGCCGCCTCGGCGACAACCTGTGGAGCGACAGCGTGATCGCCCTCGACGCCGACACCGGCGCCATGAAGTGGGCCTATCAGTTCACCCCGCACGACGAAATGGACTATGACAGCACGCAGGTACCCGTGCTGGCCGACATCGACTGGCAGGGCCAGCCCCGCAAGGTGATGCTGTGGGCCAATCGCAACGGTCTGATGTATGTGCTGGACCGGCTTACCGGCGAGTTCCTGCTCGGCAAACCCTATGTGGAAGTGAACTGGATGACCGGCTTCACGCCGGAAGGCAGGCCGATCCGCGCACCGGGCATGCTGCCCTCGGCCAAGGGCACGCTGATCAAGCCGCACGTGCACGGCGCCATCAACTGGGCCCCGCCCAGCTACAGCCCCACCACCGGTCTCTTCTACGTGGCGCACTGGGAAAACAGCGGCATCATCGCCATCGAAGGCCAGTTCCCGCAGGCCATCGCCACCAACAAACGACAAACCACCATGGGCGACGTGGCACTGG
>DAIRDB010000042.1:0-27829 GCA_036796405.1 Gammaproteobacteria bacterium
GCCCAAACCGCCGTGCCGCCGGAAACCGTCAAGACTTGGCCAGTCGAACCGATGCCAAGGCGACCCGCCGTGCCGCTTGATCCGCCGAGGATCAGGTCGCCGGTTGCACTCATCGGGTTGGCAAACCCGACTGCGTCTCTCCAATATACGGTGCCCCCGTAAATGGTCAGCACTTGGCTCGCGCTACCCTTGGCCAACCGAGTTGCAGCCCCATCAGTCCCGCCGATGATGATGTCACCGGCAGTCGTCATCGGGTTTGTGTACGGAGTAGCCCAAGTCAGCGCACCGCCGGAAACCGTCAACACTTGGTTTGCTGTACCGATTGCAAGGCGGGTAGCCGTGCCGCTCGTCCCGCCCACAATTAGATCGCCTGTAGCGACCATCGGAGTCGGAGCCTCCCAAGCTGGGACGCCTCCTACCACCGTCAGAACGTGGCTCTCGGGGCCGACCGAGAGCCGCGTGGGAACGCCTGAAGTGCCGCCGATGATGATGTCGGCGGCAGCAGTCATCGGATTCGCCATCAACTTGATCTTACGGGTGCCGTTCGTTGCACCGTCGATGGCTCCCCAATCGTCGGGGGCGAGTGACGTTGCCGTTACCGAGAGATCTTTGATGCGAATGTCTGACATAGGAGGAGCGGGTTACTTACCCGCTTCCGCTTCGGGAGCGGGAGCCGGGGCTTCGGAGGGAGGCGTTACGATCGGGAGGAGAGTGCGGATTGCGGTCTCAAGATTCTGGTGATCTTGACGAGTGCCGCGAAACTGGGCGGCGGCTTGAGAAAGAATGTCGAGGGCTTGTTGAGGAGTCATATGGAGGGTGATCCCACAACTGTCATCGGCACTGGGGAAATCAAGTTAGAAGAAAATGAAGAACTGGGAGTTGCTGGTCCCACCAGAGGCGGATGCTGTCGCCACCAGCGTGTCGTCGGCCTCGGTGATCGCCGCGTTCGCGTTGTCGATGTTGAGAACCGTGGAGCTGACGGTGTCGGGCTGCTCGGTGAGGATGGCAGACGCCCCGACAATGACATCCGTGTGCGCCGAGAGCGTGTCGTCCGCCTCGGTGATCGCGGCATCCAAGATGAGCCCAGGGCTGGCGATCGAGCTGACGGTGTCGTCAGCCTCGGTGATGACTGCTACGGCAAGAACGAAAAGCTCCGCGTGAGATGAAACCAGGTCATCCGCCTCGGTGATCGAGGCGTTGATGTAGTTGATGACAGTGCCTTCGCTCGCTACCGTGTCGTCCGCCTCGGGGATCGTGGCACTCGCCACCACCGGCAGAGTTGCAGCGGAGGAGAGCGAGTCGTCCTGCTCAGTCAGCGTGGCGGAAGCCGCGACTCGGACCTGGGCCGACGCCGTCGTGAAGTCGTCAGCTTCGGTGAGAGTAGCCGAGGCGAGGACCACAACCGAGGTGGTCGAGCTGACCGTGTCATCCGCTTCGGTGATGCTGGCATCAGCGACGACCGGATGCGAGAAGTCCGAGGATAGCGTGTCGTCGGCCTCGGTCAGCGTGGCAGAAGCAAGAACGATGACGTCGGCATGGGAGGACAGTTCGTTGTCCAGCTCCATGATGTCCGAGTCCGCAACGACGAGGACCGACGCCGATGCGCTGACGGTGTCATCCTGCTCGGTGAGACTCGCGTTTGCGTGCGTGAGATTCGTCGCCGTCGCGGACGCCATGTCGTCCTCCTGGTGAATGTCGGCGTAGCAGATCGTGATCTGCGCCGTCGAAGCGAAGAGGGTGTTCGGCTCTTCGGTGATGGCAGCGTCGGCAACGACCGACAGCACCAGCGTAGAGGAAACGGCGTCGTCGGCCTCGGTGAGGCTGGCGGAAGCAATGACCGGGTTAGACGCGGAGCTTGAGACAGTATCGTCGGCTTCGGTCAGGGTGGAATCTGCCGTGACCGGATGCGTGGCAGAACTGGATACGGTATCGTCGGCTTCCGTCAGGGATGCGCTGGCAGTGACCAGGGCGGACGCCGTCGAGGAAACGGTGTCGTCCGCTTCAGTGATGATCGCCGTGCCGTTCGTGATGACGTCGAGATGAGAATCGACCGTGTCATCCGCTTCCGTCAGCGATGCGCTGGCAGTGACCAGGGCGGATGCCGTCGAGGAGGTGGTGTCATTCGCTTCGGTGATGCTGGAATCCGCGACAACAGGATTCGAGGCATCAGAGGAAAGAGTGTCCGCTTGCTCGGTCAGGGTGGCAGAACCGCTGACCAACACCGACATCGTAGATGGCGGAATCAGCGTTCCTTCGGATGCCGAGAAATTGAAATCCGAGCTAAACGGAATCCCGAAGATGTAGCAGGTTCCTCCGGGGAACAGAGAGTCAACGGTGACGCTGACATTGATCCCAGATCCGGGTCCGCTGGCTTGGACGATGTTGAAATCTGCTGACCCGACTACCAAAACCGGAGTGGGGAAACTGAAGGTGAACCAAGCGGCTCCGATACCCCCCGTGATGGAGGTGGATGACGAAGTGCCCAGAAGGGTGCCCGAGTTCGTCTGAAGCTTGATCGCGACGGATGCAGTGCTCCCCGTGTTGGTGAGGCGAAGCGTTATCTGAGAAATGTAATGGTCCGACCCCAGAGCATAAATTTGCTGACGAGCATTGGCCAGACCAGCGGACCCGTAATTATCGACCGTGGTATTCGACAAAAACGTCGTGAACGTGGAGCTGCCGGTGGTGAAATCATCAGCCTGGGTAAGCGTTGCACTTGCCCCAACCAGAACGGTCGCCGCCGCCGTCGTGTAATCGTCGGCCTCGGTGATCGCCGCCTCGGCATTGTTGGTGCTGGTGACGTCCAGTGTGGACGAGAGCGTGTCGTCGTACTCGGTGATGTCCGCATCTGCCAGCACCAGCACCGCAGCCGCCGAGGTCGTGGTGTCGTCGGCCTCGGTGATCGAAGCCGATGCCGTGACAGCTACGTCAGCGTCCGAGGAAACCGTGTCGTCCGCCTCCGTCAGCGTGGCCGAGGCAAGGACGGGGAGCGTCGCACCCGAGGAGACGGTGTCATCATCCTCGGTGATGTCGGCGTCGGCGTTGATGATGACCTCGCCGTAGAGGTTGAGATTCCAGACCTCGCTCTGGATATGCCCCAGCTTCCAAGCCGAGGCATCCATGAACGTAATGTCGTTCGTGAAGACCGGACGGGACGTTAGCTGAAATGCACCCGATCCCGTTTTCTCGTAGCGGTTGTTGTACGGATCGAACTTGGAGAAATACCCCTTGCGGCTTTTGCGGGCGAGACGCTTCGGGGTCGCGGTGTTCTCCAGACGTACAAAGATAGTCCCAACGGAGGAATTACTGATGCTGGAACCTCGGACGACATTTACGAGGGCGTTCTGAGTTCCTCCAGCGTCGTTCCCTCGACAAATGGGGTGGCGAGGGTGCGCCCGCCAAGCGGATTGGGTAGTCGCCCCACCTCCGACAATCGAACCTTGTACTGCGGGGGTTTGCGATCCGTTGATATTGGTATACCCAAAATCCCCGGACGGAGGACTGCTACGGGTGTTCTCTTCCTCGGGGGTGAGAACCGACCCAAATGCTGCCCAAGGGACGTAGAGATAGATGAAAGTGCCAGTAGCAGGAGCTACCGCAGCCTCGGGAAAAGAAAAAGCAGAGGTTAAGGCGAAGAACGGAGACTCGTTTGTGGACAACGCCGCTCCTATCCCAACCGAATACGATACCGTGCCAGTGCAACCTCTGCTAAATGACGGCATGGCACGGAAACTCTGCCTTGGAGCTTACAGCTCCTCGAAAATGCCCGTGCTGGATACGGTACTCGTACCGCTACTAGAGCGCATCGAAACCACTTCCGAGTTCACGTAGTAGATCTCTTCGCCTGGAGCCGCGACCCAGCGGAGGAAGCCGCCAAAAGCGTTGAACGCGAGCGTGAGCATCGGATTACCCACCAACGATTGTGTTCCAGCTTTGCCGTAGGTGCCCGCTGCCGCAGGCGAGCGACTGTTGAACTTTTCCGGCGTGATCGCCGTGTTGCTGGTGATCGACGTACCGGCGCGAGAGACGGCGATACGATTGACCGCCGAAGCCGTAGCCTCACCACCAATGATGAGTTCCAAGATACGAGCCTGACCTGCGGACGCGGCTTGGAAAGTCAGATTGTCTGCCGTCGTGGAGAGAGCCGTACCAGCGTTGATGATCGAGTAGACCGGGTCGTCAGGGCAGTAGTCTCGGTTCACCTGCTCGTACATCGCCCAAGCTTTTGCGGAACGCTCCCGCGCCTCTTCCAGCGTGCGAGAGGGCGACAGCATTTCATGCCGCCAGTTCTGGCGTTGCAGGACTCGTTTCAGCTCGTTGGGGCAAACCTTGGTGGCGATGTTCATGGTGGAAGGAGGTTGTGCCAAAAGCACCTCCCACCGCAAGGGCAAGAGGTGCTTCGGCAAAGAACTGACTCAGACTTAGGCGTTACCAGCCGTGACCGAGAACGTGTTGACCGTGACGGTCTGGCCCGAGGCGATGCTGGTGTTGTCCACCGTCATGTCGCCGCCGCCACCCGTGGCGGTCACGCTGCCCTGGGCACCGCAAGTGGTGCCGTCGGAAGCGTAGACGCGGAAATGGCCGGCGGTGCCGCCCGCGCCTGCCGTGCCGCTCCAGGTGCCGAGCTTGGACGCCGTGCCGCTGGACGCCGCGCCCATCCAGTCGGACGGGAGGTTCATCGAGACGAGGACGGTGCCCGAGTCGGCGGCAGCGCAATCAGAGGGCTGCGCACCCGTGCGGATCTTGAGAACGGCGGAAGTGCCGATCGTGGTTTCGATAGCGTTGATGCGGGCGTTACGCACCGCCACGGATTCTTGGTAAGCCATGATGAGTTAGGTTGAGGAGGTTATGGTTCTTGAGCAGAGGCGATGCAATCCCAGACGCCCTCGTAGGCGTTGTACATGAACCCTGCGAAGGTGTACTTGTTCGGGACCGTGATCGTGGGAACCTGCGCCCCGCGAGAGACGAACAGGAGACCGAAGTCCAGATCGTGCGCGAAGTCGTCGGACTGGATGCGGAAGATGATCTTCTGCCCGTTCACCGGAGTCCCGACGACGTCGGTGAACGCGATGTCCGTCGAGAGTTCGTGGATCGTGACGAGACTGGTCGTATCGACGTTGATCGTCGGCGTGGGGTTGGCGGGGTTGAGGACCGCCACCCGAGTGCCGAAGTACGCGGGAGCCAGTGCGTCACCTTCCCAGGTGCCGGTGATCGAGCCCGCCACGTTGACCTTGCCGGTGCCCTTCGGTGTCAGGGTGATCGAGGCATTGGCCCCAGAGCCGAAGACCGCCGTCGCGCCCGTGGATCCGCCACTCAGCGTCAAGTAGACGCCCGAGGGCGCGAGGACGTAGGGGGTGGTCAGCGAAGTGGTAAGTCCCAGCGTTGTGCCGCTGCCGCCGACAAACCCGAGCGTCGTGAAGTAGCCGGTGTTCGGCGTGGTGCTGCCGATGACCGGCGGGGCCGAGAAGTTTGGCGTGAGGACGATCTCGGCGTTGCCGTTCGTCACAGTCATGCCCTCACCCGCCGTCAGCGTAGCGTTCTTCCAAAGGGCGTTCGAGGCATCGTAGATCAGCAGGGAGCCGGCGGCGGGCGTGCCGGTGATGTCTACGTCATGCAGCTCGTCCAGCTCGTAGCCGTTCTGGATCTTGACGTAGAGCTGCCCGTTGCCGTTGTTCGCCCTCTGGATCAGGCCGACATAAACCAGGTGCGCAGGCGCGTGCGGCTTGGTCGTGGTGATCGAACCCGGAGACGCTCCGAGGTACGCAACGGCTCCCTCGGCGTAGCTGCCGAGGTTGAGATTGCTGACGACGCCGACGCAAGTCACGTAGCCGGGGTTATTGACGCCGATGCTGGCGTCCGAGACGACGCCGAAGGTCTTCGAGCTGGTGCTCTCACCTGTGTTTGCGGCCCGCATCACCGAGGGGCGATTGCCCGAGGCCCCTGAGATGTAGACCACATCGCCGCGCACCAAGGGGACCGTGTCCACGTTGGTGACGTAGGCGGTGAGCTTTTGCTCTGCCGCGTTGATGAAGTCCGCCAGTTGGTTGATGGCGTTCTGCACCGTCACCGCCGTCACGCCGTCGTAGGGGACGTTGGTGACCTGGCTCGCCGTGTAGTCGCCGTTCGCGGCAATGACGTTGCCGATGCGACCGAAGACCGAGTTCACCTGATCGGTGTTGTCGATCTTCTGCCAGACCGTGCCACTGAAGATGGCGAGATCCCCAACCGTCCAGTTGGTGATGCCGTCGAGATCCGTGCTGCCGGCGACACTGACGATGTAGAAGTGACCGGCTACGCCGACGCCACTGGCCAGTGCGGGATCATTCGTCGCGGCATCCCATGTCCCCTGGTAGGCGATGTTCGCGCTCGCCGTGCTGGAGATCGTGATGCCTCCGGGGGTGTTGGCGATGGTGATGTTGTCGCCCGCCGTAAGCCGCGCCGTCGAGTAGCCGCCACTGCCAGTGCCGATCAGCAGGGCACCGGCAGACGGGTTGGTGGTCAATCCCAGCCCCAACGGGAGACGGGCGGGGTCCAGAGTCCCGGACGTAATCTGGGAAGCGGAGATGTTCCCCAGCAGGCTCGTCGCGATGATCTCACCCGCCCCCGTGGGGGAAATGGAGGTGCCGGTGCCAACCAGCAGACTCCGAGTCAGCGTGTTAGCTACCGACTCCTTCTGGAGATTGATCTTGATCGCCACGGCTTAGACAGAGGGTGCGATGGCGGTCTCTACGTTCCAAGCGGCACCGTCGAAGAACATCCCGAGAGACAGAGCGTAAGCGACGACGTCGGAGTTGAAGGTGGCGATGGGTGAGCCCGTATCGTCCACGCTGTAGAACTCCAGCGTGATGCCGGGGGTCGCCGGCACCGAGGCCGAGACGTTCACCCTCGCGCCCGCCATCGAGTTGTAATTCGCAACGATGATCTTCGAAGTGCGAGCGGTGCCGGCGATCGTGAGCTTCTCCGTGTGGATCTGCTTCGTCGGCGTGATCGTGGAATCGCCCGTGGTGTTCGTCGTTGCGTGGTACGAGACAACCTGGATCGAGGTCAGGGGAGGAACCGCGACTCCCGAGTTCTTGACCGTGACGTAACCCGCGCCGTAAACCACCGAGGTGCCGGTGGCGGTGTAGGCGCGGATCTCCATCCAGACCTGGGCACTGTCGCCGCCGTCCGTCGGGAAGTCCGTCTCGGCGGGCGTGAGATAGAACGTAGCCTGCTGTTGATTTCCCGAAGACCAACCCGAGTAGGTGATCGACGGAATGATCGAAGAGGCAGTGATGACCGTGGAAACGTAGTAGTACGGCGAGGACTGCGACGGACGGAACGTGAGCTGGATCGTGTCGATGTTCGACAGGTCCACGGCGTCGTTGTCGGCATCGAAGATCCCGACCTGGATCGCGATGTCCTGCGCCCGCCAGAAGGCGGGAGCCTCTCCCGTGTTGTCGTCAATCGGGTACGCGGGCGGATTCGAAACAATCGACAACCGGCACCGGATCGGGATCTGGGAGAAGATAGGCATGGTCAGCGAGTGAAGAAGAGGACCGAGACGCAGCCGCTCTCAACGCCGGCTCCAGAAGACGTGTTGATCGTGAACACTCGGCAAGCCGTAGAGGAACGAACCCCCGTAACACCGCTCACGTTGCCCACCACCACACCATTGTCGCCACCCCCGAAGGTCTGGCCATCTTCGGTGCCGCACGAACCGCTCATCACGTAGTTGGCACTCGCAAGAGCCGATTCGAAGTTGATGGTGTAGCGACCGGCACCCCCCGTGTTTTTGGTAACGGTAGAGACGTTGAACGACTCGATGATTCGTGCGTTGCCCGGAGTTGACTCGTTGATCCCGTCGAAGACCACCCAGGCGGCGCAGACCGCCGGCCCCTTCATCGCCGTGGTGTACGGAGTCCAGTAGGTCGTATTGGACAGAGCGTTGCCGAGGTTGTCGTCGGTCACGCTGAGATAGAGATTCGCCCCACTGCGCACGAACTGGTTCGTGAAGTAGGTCGTGCCGGCATCCCACTCGGGCACGCCCGACTGGAGGAGATAGGCAAGCTGCTGGGTGATGACCAGCATGAGACCGTTCAGGTCTTCGAGGGCGGGACTGCGATTGCCGACCAGAGCATCGTTGAAACCGTTCAGCCAGCGGGCCGATTGAATGGTAGCGGGGTCCGCCGAGTAGGCGGGGCTGGCGGCGGCGAGACTGCCCCACACGGCGACGTTGCCGGAAGGCGTCAAGCTGGAGCCGAAAATCTGCTGCGTTTTGCGGTCGATGGCGGGCATGATTAAGGAAGAAGTACGAGCCGGTCTCCGATGCTGGTGCTAAGTGTGTCACCACCGGAGGTCAACGCATAAGCCAGGGTGTCGTGGACTTCGAGCACCGCAGATCCCACCTTGGTGTCGTAGCCCTCTTCATTGGGGATCTCGATCCAGTCCGAGGTGTAAACGGGGACGTCGGCAACGAAGTTGATGTTCTGCGTGGCGAACGCGACGTAGGAGTCCGAAGTGCCGTGAACCCGGCGGACGAAAGTGACGACGACCCGGTAGCTGGTGCCAATGGTGAGCGGAGACGAAGTGCCGGCGACGAACCGAGTCTGGCCCGTGGTGAAATCAAACTCTTCGCCGTCCGCGTGAGTTTCAATGAAGACTGGGGTCTCGCATCCCGCCACCCAAGGCAGCGGATCGGCGGCAATCTCGATGTCTTGTTCGGTAGTCCATACCTCGGAATACTGCTCCATGATCGACCCCTCGGCACTCATCGACGTTGGGCCAAAACCGCTTCCCAGAACACAGCCTAGTCCGGTAGTTTGCCGCCAAGTCTCTCCCGAAGTGACCGTCGCGTAGGTCGGCTCCATCTGAACAAAACCCGTACTCCACGGCACGTAGAAGAGATCGGGACGACCGGCGGCGATGTACGCAGTCCCGCCCGGAGGAACCTGGCCTTGATGACCGGGGATCGGGACCGTCTCGGTGTTGCACTCGTAACGAAGCGTGTTGTTTCGAACGACCGTGACGGTTCCGTCCTCGGCAATCTCCTCTGCAATGTCCCAGTTGTCGAGATACGCCAAAGTACCCGCTTGGACTTGGAAAGCTCCGATCCCGTAGCCATAAATGGCTTGGATCGCGATACCGACGGTAAAAACCGTGCCGTAAGGAACAAAGAAAGAATAGGGGGCCGAGACGATCGCCCCGTTGAGCATGGGGTAGTGCGCAGGAACCGGATCCGGGCGACCATCCGACCATTGGCAAGTGGCACCCGTGATGGTGTAAGAAATGCCCGTCTCGGTGCCGCCCAAACTCTTCATCCCAACCTGACCGTTTAGGTATTCGTTTTGGAAATAGAATACTGGAATGTTTTCCATCCTTCCAGATGGAGGAATCCCCGAGCAGTTGGTCGTAACCGCCTGCTTCACCATTATCATCGTGCCCGTCACCGTGCGATACCGGAAGCGTTCTCCCGTCGGGCCTACGAACCCAACCGCCGTCGTAGTGCCGGTCTTGGTACGGCACTCCATCTCGACGCCCATTGCCGGCGGGACAACGATGTCGATGTTGATCCCGACCGCCATCGGGCGCGGGAGGTACTCGCCCAGCAGGGTCTTCGAGACGGGGAACGCCGACGAGACCCCGTAGGTCAGCGTCATGTCGGTGTTGTCCGTCAGCGAGATCACCCCTGGGTAAACCGTGTGAAGGGCGTTCTGGATGCTGTAGAGCGTATGGTCAGAACTGTTACGGATGACCTGTAGCTTCAGGATCTGACGGTACTCGGCATCCGAGAGATCGGTGTTCGAGGTGTCGTTGAACTGGTAGCGGTAGAAGCTGCCATTCAGATTCGCCACCAGGTTGACGTAAGACGTCAGACCATTCCCGTTGTCGTCGGTCTGCTTTGCCCAGACCGTCCCATCGGAAACCAGGATGTCTCCCGCTTTGAAGCTCTCCGAAATCGGCGTGGTGGAAAGACCCGGACCACTGGCGACGTACCAGAAGCCATCATTGCCCGAAGCCGAGGGAACTACGGGGGTGTTGGTCGTCGGATCCCAGGTGCCCTGGTACTTGGCCGGGTCAAGCAGACTGGCGTAAGTCCAAAGGCCGAAGTAGGCGGTGTCCTCGGGCGTGCCGATGTTGCGGGGTACGCCGATGTATTTGCCCAGTGTGTCGAGCTGAACCCCGACCGCCGTGTCGAGGATGAAGCAAGTGGTGAGGGACTGCGCGAGGAAGTCGCCTACGAACTGCTTCACGTACAGGTTCATCTGCCGATCCGCGTTGGACCGGCCCCGATACTCGAAAGCGAGGAGGTTAGCGTAGCCCTGGGTCAGTTCCTTCAGCGTCATGTTCCAGGAGTGCCGTTGATGATGACTTGAGCGGGGGCCAGCGTGAAAGCCTTGTCAACCGTCGTGGGGCTTACCTTGTCGTCCGTCCAGGTCGAGCCGTCGAGGGAGACCTGCATATTCGTGACGATGGTGTTCGAGTCAATGGAGCGGACGAGCTCGATCAGAGAAGTGGTGTCGGCAGGCTGATTGATCCCGTACTTCTGAAGATAGAGAATCTGACTGCGGATGTAGTCCTCGTCGGGCGGCACCGTGCCGGTGAGCTGCTCAACGTCAAAGCTAACCCAGACGTCTTCCAGAGTCGGGTAATCGAACAGGATGTCGAAAGTCGTACCGTCCGCTTGTTCAACCGGCACGGTGACGGAGCCTTTCATACCGCAGCCGGCGTTGCGCTTTACATAGATCATCTGAGCGATGTCAGCGGCGACGCCTCCCTTTACGATGACCCAGATGGAGTGACCGGGGATGCCATTCGCGTCCGTCACGTTCGTGACGTTCTCCAGCACCAGAGCCTCCGTCACGTAGGGCAGGCTCAACAACCCGCCGTAGAGACCATCGAGGAAGCCCTTGCTCGGCAGCGCGACCGAGTTGCGGCGGCGCACCCGAAGAGCCGCATCCGTCTCCTGGTTGGTGCCCGTCGAGTAATTGACGCTCGGGTTGTTCACTGCCGAGACGCCGAGCGTGACCGTCGCAATGGTCGTGAGGGTGTTAGGCAACACCGTGATCACCCCCAGCTCTGCGGCGCGGAACGACAAGCTCACGGTTCCCGCGACCGAGAAGGCATGACTTGCTTCGAGGTAGAACTTGTTGCCGTTGCTGTCCGTGACCGTGAACGGCGAAGCCGGCGAAAGATCCAGACCGTTGAGGGTGAGAGCTTGGGTCACCGTTACGTCAACCTCGACGTAGGAGTAGGAGCCGCTCTTGCGCTGCACGCCATTGATGGCGCACCGTTGGTCAAGGGCCACGCCGACCGCCTGATCGGGATCGAAGGAGTTGTAGACCTGTTGGACGAATTCCAAAAGATCCCGCTTCGCCAGTGCCACGATCCCCACCATCTGACCGTCGGGGGAGTTCGGATCTACGTTGATGCTTTCACCATAGATCGCCTTGAGTCCGGGATACGCCGGCTGGGAACCCGCTGACACCGTACCTTCTACGATTTCGGTGACGATGTCGTCATACGACTGAATCGTGACACCCTTATCCGAAATGAAGTTTGCAGGTTGTGAAATAGCCATGATGGTCAGGAGATCGCTACGCTGCCGGTGACGCTGCGGGAATAGATCGTGTCCACCGTGTAGCTTACGACCAGCTTCCGCGTGATGGGATCAACCACGGCGTCGATCTGGTTGATACGAACAACGCCGTAGCACTTTCGAAGCGTCTCGCGGGTCTGGAGCAGGATACCGTTCTTGGCTGCGGGATTCTTTCCGCCCAGAAGGTTCCACCAGTCGATGCCCACGTTCATCGCGAAGAAGCAGTCGTTGAGGAAGAAATACAGCGACGTCTTCACGTTCGCCATGATCGCGGCGTTCTTCGTCAGGTAGGAGCCTTTGCCCTGGCCAAAGGTCCAGTCGTTGTCGGACTTGATGGCGCGAAAGATCATGGGCCAGGAAGGGCCGGCGGTGTCGGCGGCGTGATCGTGCAGTTGAGGCTCGCAATCTTGTTGTCGATCGCCGCGAGGAGGTTCGTGTAGGCCGCAAGTAGCGCAGCTTGAGTTGCCAGAGCCTGGGCGTACTGGGCCTCGTACATCCCCGCCACCTTGGCCAGATACGCGATGACCTGAGTAAGGTTCGTCGGGGCGATGATCATTTCCGCCAACCTCTCAATCTGGTCGGCAACCGCATCGAGCTGGGCCTGCATGATCGCCTGGACCTGATTAACGACTTGCTGAAGGGCGCGACAGTCCGGCGCGGCGTTGATCTGCGCCGTCAGGTTGTCGATCCAAGCAGTGTTGATTGCGGCCATTAGCGGTCGATGTTCACGATGATCCCGTTTACGACGCTGATAGTAGCCCCATCACTTGAAGTAAAGACATCGGTGGCTCCCGATGAGACGTTGAGGTTGCCGGTGACATCGACGGCGGGGCTTCGAATCTCGATGCCCGTGGCGTAGTAATCGGTGATCGCCTTGGCCAGATTGCGGAACCCCACCAAGGCCAGCCCGTCGCTCAGATCGTGGGTACGCTGGGAGTTGGGGATGACGTTGTTGCCGGTCGAGAACCAGGTGTCGATGTCTCGGTCGTTGAACAGGACGAGGCACAGATCCCCCGGCGAAACCGGCATCCCGATGAAGCTGGATCCGCCGCACATGATGAACATGGGACAGTCCGTCAGGACAGGGTAATTGCGGGTTGTACCATCGGGAAGCTGCTGCTGCATCCCGAGCTGCACGCTGACCGTGTTCTTTTCAAAATCCACCGACACGATGGATCCGACCTGGTGGCAGTTGAACGACTTAAAGATCTCCTGCTTAAACGTGTCCAGCAACGACCGCATGGTCGGCGGCGTCGGGGCGTAGATCGGAAGCGTGCTCATTGGATGGGTACTCCTTCCACAAGCCTCATGTCGTTCATCGTGTAGAGCAACCTCACCGACGTCAGGCAATCGCCCGACACGCTGGGGGAGATCGTTCCACGATGGGCGAACCCGATGACTTTCCAGAGGTGGTTGTACTGCCGCGAAGCACTGCTGTCGATGTAGAGCTGTTGGAGTAGCGTGAGCCGGGGCTCAAAGATCATCTCGAAATCAAGCGTCTGCTCCGATCGTTTGGGACTTCCCAGCAGGCCGGACTGTGAGTTGATGACCGGAAGCGTTCCCTCAAGGACTTCCCACGGGTTGAGCACCTTGACCTGACCATTGTCGATGCAGCCAACACCGCCGGACTTTTTCAGGATCAGCTCCCAGATGTTGCCGGCAAAGACCTCGCCCCGCGTGGTCACAGTCGGGAAGTCCCCTACGATCGGAGTGCCACTCTTGAAAGGCAGGAGCTGGGCCAGATTGATGATGGAGTCTCGGGCGGACGTCCCGGCGATCTGCGCAAAGGACGCGAAGCCGAAAGTCTGGGCGAGCCCGCCGTCGAACGCCTCGATCTCGGTGATGAAGTCCACGCCCTTTCGGTAGCTGTATGCCTGCTTGATCTGCCCGTTAAACAGCAGCGGGATGAAGTCCCCAGGCTTCGAAGCGTAGCCGGCGCGAAACTGAATGGCCCGATTCTGGTAACGCCACAGATCCTTTTGGATCGCGATGCGCGTCTTCTCCTTGAGGTTCAGGATCCGAAAGGTGGCAGTCTGGGCCGAGCTGAGATCGCGGCGGTTTACCTCAAATTCGAGGGTGTACGGCAGCGTGATCTCGATGTTGTTCTGAGCTTGAAGCTCAATGCGAAGTGGCGAGACACCGGAGATCCCGGTATCCACTTCCATCTTGAGCGAGTAAACTCTGTTGAACTTCTGCATCAGCTACCTGGGTACAAAGCTGCATCCACTTCAGCAATGTCGGCAGCTTCGAGGACGTAGATGATCGACGTCCGAGTGGCAAAGTCCGTCAGGTTGAGCGGATCAAGATTGCCGTTGGTGTAGACCGCTAGGTCAAACGGGAGAATGTTTTTCCACTGACGCAGCAGTCCGGGGCTTGTTACCATCCGAATCCCCGTGACCGAAAAGTCCTGCCACGCGACGTTAAGAAACCAGCCCATCTGCTGCGGGTAATACTCCATCGCGATCGACACCCGCGACCCATCGGCCAGAACAAAATCGGAGTTCTGCTTGGGCTGATCTGTGAGTCCGTTCAGCGAGGTCATTTGGTGAAGTTCGTAATGAAGGGAGTCAGTCCCGAAGTAACCTGGGTCTGGCCGACGGTGCCGTTTTGACTGACCACGCTCCGCTGATCCAGATTGCGCCCCGTTGAAGTGAGCGTGGGCACCCGACCAAAGACCGCGCTGTTGAGCACCAACCCCTGCTTGACCGAGACCTCCTGGGCGACACGGATCTTTTTGAACGTGATGTCGAACGAAGTGATATACCGAGTGCTCTCACCCTGCTTTGCCGAGAGACTCTGAATCGCCATGTTGGTGAAGTAGCCCCAAGGCGTTTCCACCGAGAAGAGCTGCCGGCCCTTCCAGAGCTGGTAGAAATAGTTGTAGATACGGCTCTGCTTCGTCTGGCCCGCAGCCTGCGGAAACGTGGCGGTGTAGTAGCCGTAGAGCGACTGCGTTTGGGCCATTGCGCTATTGAAGCCGTCCACGGCTTCGATCAGGGCCAGTTGTGCCGCAGCCGCCGCGATCGAAAGCTCGGGCATCAGTGACGGGATCAGCGGCAGGGTGTCGGGAATGTTGCTCACTGCCGGCGTCGTGACTGCCGTGTAGACCAACTCCCCCGTCTCCCCTGAGACGGAAACGGTCTCGGGCCGCAGTGCGATATGGTCCTGCACCGCCGTGTTATCTTCGAGATAGTGATCGGTGATGTCGCTCTCCAGATCGCTGCTGTCGTCGGTGCGGATGTCGAAGATGAAACCGGCGATTCCCTCGGGAGGGTTGTCGGGGCGAACCACCGCAACACTCCCTCGGGTATTCTGCAAACCCGACAGAGCTTTGTAGATGCTGTCCGAATCAGTTGGGACGATCATGGCGTGGGTTGAAGAGTGCCGTAGGGATTCGGACGAGACGACAGGGCGTCGCTGAGAGCCCGCTCCAGATGCTCTGCATGAGACGCCCTAAACAGCTTCGCCGCCTCTTCGGGATCGGAGATGCCGTTGATCACCATGTTTGGATTCGAGTACACTTTCACCGAAAGCCTCGGTTCAGTCCCCATCATCTTTGCTGCTCCATACGCACCCAGGGCGGTCAACGGAGACGCCTGCGCGACGTTCCTGAACGTCGGTGAGATGTTGGCGATGTTGACCAGCTCGGTCACCACCTTGAGCACCCGAGTAAATGCAGGGGCTACTTCAGCGGTCATTTTGTCCGCGAGGGAGGTGGCGGCTACCTTCAGCAGTTCCCAAGAGCTGGCGAGATTACGATTGGCCTCCAACTGCGCTTGAGTAAGCTGCGTGCCCTTCACGATCGCCGTGGGGCTTTCCCGCTCCCGAAGCAGGGCTTGCGCAACCTTGGCCGGGATGTCCGCTTGAGCGGCAACCGCCAACGCCGCCGACTCGCTCATGTACTGGGTCGCCTTTTGGAACGCTTCGAAGACGAGTGCGGGGTTTCGTGATGCCGAGAGCGGATCAATTCCCCATTGCATCATTTTGGTGTTACCATTCAGACCCATCGAGATCTTCTCGGCGTTCTGACGCAGCATCGCCAGAGTGCCCGAAAACTCCTCGAACGGGACTCCGCGAGCGGCTGCGATCTGCTCCCACTTCTTGGTCTCCTCAAGGGTCATCCCGGTCTGACGGGTGAACCGATCCAGCCCGAAAGATGCCTGCATCGAAGCCTTCACCATCTGGGTGAGGCCCGAGATCAGGTTTTTGAAAATCAGAGCCAAGGAACCGACGCCGGCAATCTGGCGAAGGAACTTGGTGAACTCCAGCATCCCTCGCTGCTGGGTGGTGCCCAGGTTCAACATCGGGGGCACTTGCGTGGTCGCTGCCGGCTGAACCGGCCCGATGAACCCCGTCATACCCGGAAGCATCCGAGAGGGCTTGGGAAGCCCGCCAGCGGGCACCAGCGGGCCTTGGAAGCTGGAAGTGCCCGGAGTTACCGGGGCCATCGGGTTCCAGCCAAAAGCGGGCGTAGCCCCTTGGAACCCAGGTTGCCACGGGCGATTGCTCCAGACCGGGGCTTTCGCGCCTTTTTTGCCTCCTCCCCCTGCGACAGAGCCGCCGGCACCGCCGGCAGACTCCGTCTTGACCACAACCCGCATTTCGCGGGGGAGGTGGATCGCTGCAAGCTGCTTCAACTCGGCAACTGCCATGCTCGCCGCTTGGGCGACGTTGAGCAGGGCATCTTCGAACTTCGCCAGCTTTCCAAGGCTGGCGTCGTCCGTCTTGATCCCAAGCTCAACGAACAGTTCTCCGATTTTCATTTTTGCGGTTTGTTCAGCTCCAGCAGTGTCTCTTCATAGTCTTGGAGGAAACCCATGTACTCCCAGGTTGCCAAGACAAGATCCGTCGGCATGGCGAGGATCTGCTCGACCGTCCCATAACCCTCCTTGGCCAAGCGGAGAGCCATGAGAAGACCGGAGTCCATATCTAGGGTGATTTTTGGGCGTCGGATTTCGGTCGATCGCTTGCCAACGACGACAAGTCGAGGCCCGAGAAAAAAGGGCGCAGGTTCACCTTGATCACCTCCCACGCGACAGGAAGGTAGTCCTGGCGTGCGTTCTCGGGCTCGAAGGTGTCTCGAACGATGCGCAGTCCGTTGTAGGAACAACGACCCATGCACTCGAACACTGCCTGTTCCAGTACGTCGGAACCGAGCAACTGGCAGACGGCGTTCTTGAGCGTGTTGATGTCCTGACTGGCGATCTGGGACAGATCCAGATTTTCGAGCTGGATGTCTACGTCCTTCAGCTCGCGCAGCAGGGTTTTCAGCAGTTTGCTGCCGGATGAAAAAGGGGCGATCTGGGTAACCAGAATCGCCCCGCTCTTGAGGGTGATTTCGTTCATGGTGGAATTGACGGGGCGGGGGTGCGCCGGTCGCGCAGACTCCAATTCCACAATGCGCCGTTACCCCAGAACGACGTGCGCGACCGGCGCGAGGTCTTAGAAGAGATCGCGACCCGAGTTGGCGAACTTAAACCGATAGATGCTGACGCTCTGATCGGTGTCGCCCTCGACGTTCGATTTGCCATCTACCAGGTGGGTGAAGACGCCGCCGCCCATCTGGTAGGTGTCGTTCGTGATGTTGCCCTGGCCATCGCCGGCCCGCTTCACGAAGGTGCCTTCGAGAAGGACGAAAGCCGACAAGTCCTGGAGCTGAGACTTCAGAATCGAGTCGAGGAGCTTGTCGTCGTCGCTGCCTCGGATGAGCCGCAACGTGGCTTCCGCCTGAAGACCCGTGGCGTTCAGGGCATAGAGACTGTTGCCGTTCTTTCCGGTTTTGACGGAAGCGATCTCATTCGGGAAAGTGAACGTGAAGAAATCGCCATCCGCAAAGTCCTGGAATTGCCGGGTGAATACCCGGTTGGTGAGGGTGACGTTGTCGTTGCCAGTGAGTGAGACGGTAGGCATGGAAGATTATCGGTTGAAGTAGACGATGACGTTGGACGAGTGGATCGCGCCCGCGAACTTGATGGCGATCTGCACCAGCGGGGCTTGACGGGCTTCGCGAGCCACTTGGTTCTGCTGGGTGACCGGCTGGCTGTAGATGTAGTAGCCGATGGACGAGATGTTGCGGCGAAGGTCTGCCGGGTTGCCAAACAGCGTGGTCGAAGTCCAGGAGCCCGGAGCGACGAACCCGTTGGAAATGGACTGCTGAAGAACGCTGATGTAAGCACCCTTGAGAACCGACATACCAACTTCGGTCTGCGGGAGCTTGGTGTTGGTCGTGGCGAGGGCGTTGAAGCCCGCGACCTGGAGCGCGAATACCAACCAGTCGAGGTTGTAGACGTTGTCCCAGAAGTCGTTTCCGTTGGAGCAGTACACCTTGGCAAGACCGCCGATCGCGATGTAGGTGTCGGCACCCGCATTGTTGGCCTCGTAGAGCAGATTATCATCGACCGTGGTGTCCGCAGCAACGCCGACCAGGTCCTTGAGGTGCATCGTCGCCGTCGTGTTGGATCCATCAAAGTTGACGGACATCGCACGGCTGGCGTAAGCCGCGACGTTCAGTTGCGCGGTCTGGTAGTTGTCCATGCCGTAGAAGAAGCCGCGAGCATGGTCGAGGTTTGCATCCTTCAGCAGCTTGAAAAGACCCGTCGGGCTGGTGATAGCGGTCGGGTCGTTGGACACGCAGAACAGCTTGACTCGGACGCTTTGAGCGTAGGTAGCCGCCGCCACCACTTGAACGTCCGTCGGGGTCCAGCCCGAATAGATCGCGCCACCGAAGAACTTCAGGGCAAACGCACTGGTGAGCCAGGTTTCCAAATCCGTTCCGTCCAGATCTGGCGTCGGGAACACGATGAGGGCTCCATCACCATCAAGGATGTTGGGGCTCTGGGAGAAAACCAGAGTCGCCATCGCCTTGAGCTGGATGGAGGGATCATCGGTGCCCGTGAAATCCGCGATCACATCGGCTGCACTGTAGTAGACTTTGTACGGAAGTCCGCTGGCAAAACCCTCTGTGGGTTCTGCCGCCGTAAGGATGGCGAGATTGTTGACATGGTAAGCACCAAGCCCGGAAGGAGCCTGCGCTACGGTGACGTTGACGACTTGAGTGATTGAGATCTGGCTCATGGGTTGGTGATGATGTCAGGCGGAACACTGAACGAATCGTAGTATTCCGTGCTCTTGGTTTTGCGATAGATGACGAGGGCGTTAAAAGCAAGACGGTAGCGGTTAAGCAAAGCGGCTGCTTCGACCGCAGAAACGTCGAGGAACGACGTCGGAAGATTCCCGATCTTGAAGTTGTACTGCTCCATCGCCTGCTGCATCCGAGTGCTGTTCAACGCCAGGATGACCTCCTGCTTGCGCTGACGGGCCGAGGAGTCGCGACTGATGACGTCGATGCTGTACGTCTCCTGCTGGTTCAGGCTTTGCACCTCGACCAGCTCATTCGTGATCGGGTCGTTGGCGTAGCCTCCACGAACCCCGAAAGGTTTGGCACTGATGAACCCCACCACCACAAAGAGATTCTGGTCCGGCGGGATCACCCATTTCTGGTTGTAGAGGTAGACGCGATTATTCGGCAGCTCCATCTCTGCCTGAATGACGTCCGCGATGACTTTGATGATCTCAGCCACCTTGATAATCCTGCACCAACTCGTACTGCACGTAGCCGTAGTCGTTGTAGTTGTTCGTGGACATCACGCGATAGCGGACGCCCTTGATGAAAAATTCCTCGTCCGGCTGAAGATCGACGTCGGGCGTCGTGTGCAGCATGACCCAGATCCAGCGGCGTTCGCCCTCGGGCTTGATCGAGAGTTGGCGCGGGCTGAACGGCTGAAGAACCCCGAAGCATTGCTGCTTCCAGACCGTCTCCTTGGCCTCGCGGTCCACGATCGCTTTCTTCACCCGAGACAAGATCAGGGATTGGAACCAGCCGGTGACCGTGCCGCGCATCGACGGCAGGGAGTTCGCGGCGTCTTGGACGCTGCGGCTGCTGGCCGGGACAATGCCGAGTGGCGAGATCATGCGATGCGGTGCTCGATGGAACCACGCAGATCGGTGGTATCGACCAAAATCGTGTCGTGGCCCTTGCCGGCGATCGTGCGAGGAGACAAACCCGGCCACTCCCCAAAGCCCCCGGTGTCGAACGCCGTCTGAATGGTGTCTTCGGCCAGATCCCCGAGTGCGTGAAGCATCGGTCGGGGATTTTTGTCCATGAATAGCTTGAACCACTCGGACGCCGAAAGCTCGTCCAGCCGCATATGCTTTTCGAGCGGCATCAGCAGAAACGACCGCTGCGGGAGCCGCTCGGAATAATTCCCAAATTCGTGCTCCAGACCGATCGCGGCGTTGTCCTTGCCGTCGCGACGGGGCTCGTCGGAGAGAACCCCGACCTGAACCTTGCGCGGCGTAAGAGCCTGGTTGATGAGCCGGCTCAGACCTGCACGCCTGAAACGGACCTGGTTCACGCTCTAGTCCCTCCCCAGTACGACTGAACATTGGCGATCAGTCGCGGGGAGATGAGTTCGAGGAACTGAGCCCCGTAGACCGTCTTGGAGAGCTTGGAGAGTATCGGGCTGGCCAATACGCGATCCGGGATCTGGTAAGCCTCCTGCACGTTGCCGACGGACTTGGCCTGCGTGATCCACGTAGCCTGCCCATTCATGCCGGAATTGCCCGCTTGCAGCGACAGCACCATGTAGTGCGCCGAGAGGAGGTTGGCCCCCTGGGTGAACGCCGCCTGCGAGCCGTAGAGGGCGGTCGAGAAATTGAAAGCCGTCGCCTGCGTGAAGCCGTTCACGATGTCGTAATCGGTCACCTTGGCGATGTCGGTGTTGTCCCCCGTCCCGTTCGAAACGTAGACCGTGGGAGTCTGACTGTAGCCGGCACCGCCGGCCAAAACTACTGCGGTCGCGATCGCCTGAGAGGCGAGAGTGACGACGCCGCGAGCCCCGCTGCCGCCGCCACCGTAAATGATCACGGTCGGGGTCTTCGGGTAGCCCGCGCCTGCGGACACAATGTTGAGACCGACGACGGAGGTTCCCCCTCCGAGGTCGGCTTCAAGAGAAGCTCCTTCCCCACCACCCACTGCGGAAACAGCATACGGGAAATCCCGCACGAACTGTGCCTTGAAATCCTGGATGGTGGGGAAGGAGTACGACATCAGACGACGTCCGTGGTGCGGGTCTTCTTCTTAGGAACGGGTGCAGCCGCAGCTTTCTCAAGCTCTGCAATCCGCTTCTTGGCCTCGGCCAGCTCGGCGTCTTTCGCGCCGAGGTTGGCGTAAGCCTCGTTGTCGGTGACGATGTCGTTCGGGAACATGGCAAGCCACTTGTCAGCGACTTCCTTCGGAACCCGAGCGAACGCGCCACCAGGCAGACCGTACTTGGTCACTTTCCCATCAACCGTGTGGGTATGGGTGAAGGTCCGTTCGGTCTTGTTGTAAAGCCGGACCAGATCCGATTGGAGCGGATCTGCCGGCGTGGTGTTGGTGGGGGTGGACATGGCTTAGAAGCGGTACTGGAGGGCTTCCAGAGCGCGGTAGAAACCGACGCCCGTGTACTGACCGTAGGCAACGTCCTCGAACTGGAAGTTGTTCACGGTGTTCGGCTGGGTGGTGGTGTAGTCCACCGGGATGTCCATGCGGACGGACTCCGGGTCTTTGCGGTACAAGCAGTAGATCTGCTTGTTGATGCCGTAGGCGGTGTTGTTCGTCGCGTCGGCGTAGGCCAGCGGCTTGATGGTGAAGTTCGGGCCGCAGATCGCCTTGAACGCCTGCTCAAGGTAACTGAGCTTCGGGATGTTCGGGTAGGTCGAGCTGACCGGGGTCATCAGGCCCAGGAAGTCCGAGTACGGGATCACGAACGAATCCGGCAGCACGGTGCTGTTGGTGTTCGTGAAGTACGTGCCGACGATGTTCTGGACGAACGTCGCGAACTCGGCGGCGGTCATCGAGCTGATCGACTTCGTGATGGTCGAGGTGTCGATGTTGACGACGCTGTTGTTCAGGAAGCCGGGGATCGAGGAATCGACCGCAGAACCGAGGAAGGCGATCTTCTGGATGCCGAGATCCCAGTTCTTTTTGCGGGCGCGATGCTTCTGCTCGATCGGATCCCAGTTGTTGGCAACCAGGGCCTGCTCGATGTCGAAGATCGAGTAATCGACCGCCTTGGCCCAGTTGACGACCTTCATCGTCTTGGAATCCACGGCGACGTCCACCGCAGCGATACGCGAAGAATTCGCGCCCGTGCGGATGTTGCCGCTCTCGAAGTCGTCCGACACCTGGTAGGTGCGGTTGGTGAGGATGTTCGCGGCGAACGCGCCATCACCCACGGCGACGGGGATGAAGTCGGCGGGAGCGACCTCGTAGAACTTCTGTTCCGAGATCTGCTTCTTGATGTAGGTCAGCGTGTCGGTGACGATCTGGTAGCCCGTCGCGCTGTCGGCGGTGTCGCCGGCAGCGTTGAGACGGACGTCGAGCCCGTTGCGCTGGTCACCGTTCACGAACAGCGACTTGCTGCGCAGTTGGGAAGCGGTGAGGAAAACCGGCTCTTTGACAGCGGAGCCATCAGAGTTGTGCCGGACGGTCTGGAAGAAAACGCTCTTCATGTTCTGGGTGGTTTAATGGGTTGGATTAGACGGCACCGTTGAACGACGGGGCGATCTTGATGCGGATGAGAGAGCCAGCACCCGCAGCGGAATCGACCGCAACGCCAGTGACGTACTGGGTCGAGGGGGTCGAGACCGTCGCAATGCGAGGATCGTTGCCGGTGGTCGCCGCCGAAGCCGTGACCTTGTCGCCACGGGTGATCGCCGCAGAGGCTTCGAGGAAGACGTAGGAACCGCCGCAAGCGACGGAGGCCACATCACCAGCGGAGAGCAGGTTCTTGCGGAGATTGTAGACGATGACGCCGAAGACGGGACCGTCCGTCGGACCCGTGCAAGCGTCAACGAGGATTTCGTTGGCGGTGCCCGAGATGAGTTTGACCGCCGAGCCCGCCTGGAAGACGGCACTGGACGACGGATTGATGCGAGCCGGAACGATGTCCGGGTTGACGACCATGCTCACCTGACCGAGGACCGGGGTCTGGGCGAACTGGTTCTGATTGAGTACGACTTGAGCCATGTTGGTGGTTGGTTAGTTGTTACTTCGCGGCAGACACCGTCGAACCGTAGCGGGCGTTACCCGCCGCGACCCGGTCAGTGATGCTTCCCGAATTCTGTTTAACCTGCGGGGCCGGCGTAGCCGAGTTCTCGCGGGCAAAATGGAGCTGATTGAAGTGCGAGGCGTCCTTCTTGGCCGCGTTCTCGCGCTCTTCCTTGGCTTTGGTTTCAGCGGCAGCGGCGTTTTCACGGGCGACCTTTTCTTCGGTCTCCTTCTTCGCAGCGTTCTCCCGCTCGATCTTGGCGGCGTTCTCGCGCTCTTCCTTGGCCTTGGCCTCGGCGGCGGCGTTCTCGCGCTCCTTCTTTTCCTTTTCGTCCTTCTCCATCTCGTTGCAGCGGGCCTTGCGGTACGCCTCAACCAGGGAGTTCATCTTCACCGCCGCGCCGTCGATCTCGACTTCGTCTTCAGCGTTGAAGACGAGGCCCGCCTGGGTCTTCCAGGTCTTGGCCAGATCGTTGAGACGCACCGGAACGCCGTCGATCTCGACGGTGGTGTCGCCGGACACTTCGGAGACCTTGGTCTCCACTTTCTCGACGGGCTTGCCGTCCGCAGAGTTCTCGCGGGTGATGAGCTTCTTGAGGAACTTGAACATGGTGGTGGTTTGGTTGACGATTGAGTTCAGGCGGAAAGTGGCACCTTCGTAGCGGGGCTTCTCCACAATCGCCAAATGCTGGAAAATGATGTCGGTGATCTCACGGTCGTACTTGATGCCGTGATACGTGCCGCCGGGTCCAAAGGACAGGACGGCATAGGCACAAGACGGGAGTTGCCCTCGCCGGATCAGGCTGCGGGCCTCGTCTGTGTCTACGGTGCCTTCGCAGTAGAACCACCCATCTTCAGCGTTGTAGCTCACGCTGTTGACGATCCCGTTCTCAACCTGGAGCCGGTTTTCGGCGGTGACGGAGACGTGACCGATGGTCAGCGGATTGCCGAGTGCGGTCTCTAGGGCACGGTCGATGGTTTCCTTGCGAAGAAGTTCGAGCCCGCCGCCGGGGACATCACGGTACGACACCAATCCAGGCTCCAAAAAGCGGCTGCTGAACTTGCCTCCGTTCGAGGCCAGATTAAACCGCTCCGCAACAATGGCGTGGTGGATGTCGGGTGCTGAAACCGTGAGGCTCATTATTCGCTGACTAGGGGAATCGCTACGCACCGGCAATTATAATCGTCGCCGGGGTGTCCGCGCCGACCGGATGCGCGATCCACGATCGGCGGCGACGACCAGGAAAAGACCTGCGTGTCCAGGGCGCGATGATCGTGACGCACCCGTTCGTCGCCCACCGTTGACCAGATGTAGCGATTGAGCCCGATTTCGGTGTAGCGTTCCTCGCGGAAGGTCGAGATCGCCGCCGCCGCCTCAGACTCGGCCAGCGTCTGAACTCGCAGCTTGGCGAGCCCGCGCTGCAAGGCGATCAGGAGGATGAGACGATCTACGCGCCCGCCCTCTTCGAGGTTCTTTTTCACCGCTCGGCGCGTGCTCTGGATGATGCGCTGCGAGAGATCGCGCACTCCCAGCTCGATGCCCTCGGTCAATCCCGTGCGGATCGTGCCGGCAAGGGTCTCGGACGTCGGGGTGACATCGACGTCCTTCACTTTCTTGGCCGAGTCCACGAACTGAATCTGGAGATCCGCCAGCAGCTTGTCGGCCTCTGCGGCGACGGCGATGCCTGTGGTGGCAAGAGGGAGGTTTTCCTGCATCTGGTCGAGCAGCCCAAGGACTTCCTTGTGCATCTTCTCGCCCAACATCTTCGAGGCGGTGACCGCCGACCTGATCTCGTAGGGGATCTGGGACTGCTCGATTACGAACGACGCCCCCGCTTCACGGCTTTTCGCACCCATGCTCCGAAGCTCGCGACTAACCGCAGCATTGAACGCGCCGGTAAACACACCATCAGCGTACCATATCGCCCCCACCGCAAGAGCGTGAAGGAGAGCGTTCCGGTCGGACTTTTCTTTTTCGGCGTTTTCGCGGGTTTCATCTCCGGTGAGGTTTTTGAGGGGCGTGAAAATTACCTCATCGAGATAGCTGATCGCCTTGGTCTCGAATAGCCGAGAGTGCTCGTCTCGGTGGGTGATTGCCTTGAGAGTCTTCACTCCTTTTTGGCCGGCTTCTTCTCAGCCTTCTCGGAAGGAAGCACCTTGCCGTCGGGGCCGAAGTCCTGACCCGGCATGACGGGTTCGACCTCGCGCAGCCCCTGGGAGACCTCGGTGTCGATCTCCAGGAGGTTTTCGTCGCGCAGGACGCGGGACGTCTCGACGCCGGTCAGCAGCCGCTGGGTGAAAAGCTCCATGACCCGCTTCTGCTTCGAAGTCTTGACCTGCTCGTCCTCGACGCCGTTCAGCGAACTGAGGGAGGGCCATTCGATCTCGTACTCGGGGATGAACCCAAACATCTGCTGGGACCGAAGATCAACGACCTCATGGATCAGCGGCTCGGCGTCCTGCTGCACGCCCTCGACCACCGAGTTGTAATTGGCCTGCGCGTCCTCGCCGCCGCCAAACCCCGTGGCACTTTGGCCAAAGAGCTTGTTCATCGGGATCTTCAGGTCGGACGAGAGGTTCAGCCGGATCTCGTTCCACATCTCCGCGAGGCCCGAGAACGACAACTGCTTCTGCATATAGTCGTCCTCCTTGTCCATCGCGAGGGCGTTCTGGAAGTTCTTCAGCCGGTTGCCCAGCATGATGCGCTTCGAAGCCGCCTGCGTGCCCTCTTCGGTCAAAAGGGCGTCGTTGAAACCCTGGATCTTGTAGACGTCGATCTTCGCCTCATCGAGCAGTTCGAAGACGAGGTTCTCGAACTTGATGAAGGAATTGATGGCTCGGATGCACCGCTCGATTTCGGACATCCCCCACCCCTGCAACCGAAGCCTGATGTAGCTCGGAGCCTCGACGCCCATCACCTTGACCACGCGAGTGCGATGGAGAGGCAGACCGTAGAAGTTGAACGGCGTAGGATTGCGATCGTCCCAGATGTTGGTTTGCGAAAGGATCAGTTCCCATCGGTCTGCGGCAATGAATTCGAGCGGGGTAGACTCCGTGATCGAGTCCTCGATCAACGGAGTGCGGAAATCCTGGTCGGTGTTCACGATCAGGCCGGCACCGCCGTATAGCCGCGCCCAGTTGATCGTCTCCATGATCGCCTGAAGATCGGAATTACCCCGTGTGATGGCGGCGTTGGGGTTGATCTGACGCTTGAAGTCACTCCGCTTGCGCTTCCGCTTGATCGTGTTGTTGAGCTTTTTCAGCTCCTCGTCGTTCAGCTCGCCCGTCTTGATCTTGAACCCGTTGCGGAAAGCATCGTCCACCGGCTGCTTGATCACCGTCTGGATCAAGCCCTGGGTCATAAACGAATACGACAGGAGGATGCGGTTGAGAGTGAGCGGGGTGTAGCTGTTTCCCTCGGCCAGCGTGAACGGTTGCGCGATCGTCTGCGTGTACTCGTTGTTGCCCGCGAAAACGCCGTCCATCAGATCGGTCAGAGAATTGCGCCGGGGCGTGCTTTTCGCCGGTTCGGTGGTCTGCGTCATGTATTCGGCTCTTGCCCGAATCAGGGGGTGGTCGCAAGAGTAAACCAATGCACTCCCCAGATGCAAAGAAAGTGTTCGTCGGTATTCCATTCTCCGACGGCTCGACCCGTTGGGAGACTTCCATGTCTCTCATCTCGCTCCTCGCCTCTCGGATCAACCGTGAGTTCGTTCTGTTCCCCGGCGGCGGCTGCGACATCGCGCACGCCCGCAATCTGCTCGTTCACGAATGTCTGAATCACTCGGGCAAGGACTGCGCCCGGATGGTGATGATCGACTCCGACATCGGCTTTTCGGCTCAACAGATCGAGCGACTGCTCTCCCACAACTTTCCCTACGTCGGCGGGATCTATCCGAGAAAAAATCCTCGAAAGCTCGCCTGGTCGGTGAACGGCAAGAAGGTCGTCCGGGACGACGGGCTCTGGGCGGTCGATGAGCTTTGCACCGGATTCGTGTCGATCGACACCCAGTTCCTGCGCCGGATGATCGCCAAGTACCCCGAGACCGCCTACGAGATCGAGGATGAAGCCTACCCAGACCAGATCGGTCACGAACTGTTCGCGATGGGCGTGGTGGAACGCCGCCGGCTCTCCGAGGATTACTACTTTTCGCGCCGCTGCCGTGAGATGGGTGAAACGCCCATAGCCGATCCCCAGATCCAGCTCGGGCACGTAGGCACGGTGGACTTCCTCAGGCTCCACGCCGTCCCCGGTTTGGGTTCGTGAGCACCGAGAGGATGCTGGTGCCCTTGACCAGCATCAGGGCAACCCCGTCCGCGAAGGCGTCCACCTGGTCGTCCTTCGTGGATTTGCCGTCCTCGCGGAACTGGGCCAGCTCGACTTCGAACGCCGGCAACCAGGGTGCCGTGCGGGGCAGGTAGACCATGCCGGTCGCCTGATAGGCGAGGATGTCCTTCACGCGGGTGACCTTGTCCTTGTGCCGGATGATGCCCTTGGCGGGGATGCCCTTCTTGCGCATCTCCAACATCAGGCTGAAACCCGCCGCCGCCTCCTCGATCGCGATGTAGGCGACCGGCGAACCGGCTTTGTTGTGCTTGTCCCAGAACTGGCGGGACACGCGCAGGAGATCCGCCGGTTGCCACTTGCCCCGGACCTGGTCGATCAGGAAGGCGCGGCGCATCGACCGGCCCCAGCACTGGAGCACCGAGTAGTCGTTGTGCTCCTTCGCCTTCATCGCCGTGTCGCAGGTGATGATCTTCAGCTCGATCTTGGGCAGATCCTCGGGCGCGTAGTACTTGAAATCCCCAAGCTTGATCAGGTTGCCCCCCAGCATCACCGGCTCCTGCTGGTACTGGGCCGCAAACGCGAAGGGATTGACCCGCTGGGTGTCCAGCAGGTCTTTGGTCGAGACCGTCTCGGGGATCACCGACTCGCCGTTCACCAGGGCGGGGTACTTTACGTGAACGACGTCGTTCGGGTAGTTTTCGAGGATGAACCCCGGCAGGTCGTCGGACGCGAGCCGCTGGGCGCAGATGATGATCGGGGTGAACTGGGAGCTGTTGCGGCGCGATTTCAGCGTGTTCTCGAACCAGAACCGCAGCTTCTCTCCCTCGACCCGGCTCATCGCCTCGTCGGGCTTGGCCGGATCGTCGATGGC
>DAIRDB010000043.1:0-27270 GCA_036796405.1 Gammaproteobacteria bacterium
GCGGAATTTAACGGCCCCACCCTGCAGTTGGCCCTGCAGCGACGGCCCGACGCGATCGGGTCCGACCCTGCCCCGGCCCCGGTGCCGCTGCCACCCGCCGCCACTGGTCGCTACCACCTGCGCGTGACTGTGGAAGATCTGGCGCGCGCCCGAGTGGCCGCGCTGGCCACCGGTGGCCACATCGACGAACCGGCAGGCGCAGTCGCCGAGCAGCAGCCGGTCAGCCTCGGCCGCGATCCGGAGGGCAATGTGATCGAAGTATGGTCGCGCTGAACGGCGGCTGAGGCGGCTGGCGCAGCGCCGCTGCAGGATGGACGGCATGGGGGCGATCTCTTATGCTGCAGGCGTTGGTGCCGTCCGTGTTGACGGTGCAAAAAAGTTGAATATCGACGAGGGTTTATGCGCAGGAATCCGGTTTTTTCCCACGGCGCTTTGCAGTCGGCTGCGGTCTGTCTCACCACCTCGGGACTGCTGCTTGCCTCACCCTTGGCGCTGGCTCAGGCGCCAGCCACCGACCCAGCGGCGTTGCAGGGCACGGTGCAGACCTACTGCGTGAAGTGTCACAACAGCGAAGACTGGGCCGGCAGCCTCGATCTCGAGGGTGTGGATTTCAACCATCCGGCCGAAGCCGCCGAGGTCTGGGAGAAGGCCCTCGTCAAATTGCGCGGCCGACTGATGCCGCCGGCAGGTCAGGAGCAACCGGCACAGCAGGATGTCGACGCCGTCGTGGCCTTCCTCGAAGGCTCCATCGATGCAGCGGCCCGCAAGAACCACGTGGGCCATGTACCGATCCAGCGGCTGAACCGCACGGAATTCGCCACGGCAGTGAAGGATCTGCTCGGGGTGGAAGTCGACCCCAAGCAGGTGCTGCCGACCGACATCGAGGTGGAGGGCTTCAGCAATCAGGCGGGTGCACTCGGAATTTCGCCGTCCTTTCTCGAACAGTATCTTTCTGCCGCGCGGCGCGTGGCCGTGCGGGCGGTGGGAGAGCCCGTTCCCAAACTCGCCAATACGTTCTATCCCGCCAGCGGCAGCACCGGCGGTGGCCCCGGCTTCAACTCGGGGCAGGTCAATCACCTCGACGGATTCCCGCTCGGCACCCGGGGAGGCATGCGCTTCAGCCATGTGTTTCCGGCCGACGGTGAATACCGCTTCGACTTCCTCGATGCCGACAACCTCAATGCCGGTCTCTACCCCTTCGGCATGCTCACCGAGGCCACCATGGTCATCCTGGTCGACGGCGTTGAAGCCGCGCGACGCAACATCGGTGGACCGGAAGACCTCGAGCAGACCGACCGCTTTGCGCAGGCTGGTCGTGAATCCATCGTCGCCAAGATGACCTTCACCATTCCGGTGAAGGCTGGCCGGCATGACATCACGGCGACCTACATCGAGCGCGCCTGGTCGATGAGCAACGACACAGCCGGCGGTGGCAGGATCGGTGACATGCCGGTGATCAAGGGAGGCATGCAGGTGGCGGGACCCTTCAACCCCGGCGGCATCTCGATGAATGCCAGTCGTGCCAAGGTCTTCGTCTGCCAGCCGCTCGAGACCGCCGAGGAGCGCCCCTGCGCCGAAAGCATCGCACGCAATCTCGCCACGCAGGCCTTCCGCCGCCCGGTCACCGATGCCGACCTCGATCTGCTGATGCCGTTCTACGAAACCGGTCGCAGCGAAGCCGGTGGCTTCGACTCCGGCATCGTCGAACTCATCACCGCCATCCTGTCCAGCCCGGACTTTCTGTACCGCAGCATCGATGCGCCCGCGGGCGAAGACGCCCGCCCACTCGACGATCTCGAACTGGCCTCGCGTCTGGCCTTCTTCCTGTGGAGCCAGGGCCCCGATGCAGAGCTGATCACCCTGGCCTCCGAAGGGCAGCTGTCCGATCCGGGCGTGCTGGAAAAGCAGGTCACGCGCATGCTGGCAGACTCGCGCGCCATGGCACTGGTCGACAATTTCGCGATGGCCTGGCTCAACCTCGACGAGTTGGAGCAGATCGAACCGGCGGACCGCAGCTTCAACGAAGCGATGCGCCGCAACTTCACCACCGAGATGCGGCTGTTTCTCGCCAGCGTGCTGCTGGAAGAGCGCAGCGTGCTCGACCTGCTGGACGCCGACTACACCTTCGTGAACGAAGCGTTGGCGCGCCAGTACGACATTCCCGGTGTTTATGGCCCGCAGTTCCGCCGCGTGACACTCAGCAACGACGCCCGTCGCGGTCTGCTCGGCAAAGGCGCCATGCTGCTGCGTACCTCCTACGGAGACCGTACATCGCCGGTGCTGCGCGGGGCCTGGGTGCTAGAGCGCTTGCTCGGCACACCGCCGGCACCACCGCCGCCGAACGTGGAAACCGACCTGTCGGTGCGCGAAGGCGAGAAGCCCACCACCATTCGCGCCCGCCTCGAGCAGCATCGCCAGAATGCGACCTGCATGGCCTGTCACGGCGTCATCGACCCGCCTGGCCTGGCGCTGGAGAACTTCGACGTGACAGGACGCTGGCGCGACGTGGATGCGGCCGCCCGCGCTCCGATCGATGCCACGACCGTGCTGTCCAACGGCCAGCACTTGAGCGGAGTCAACGACCTTCGCCAGTACCTGCTGAGCCGGCGCGACCAGTTCCCGCAAACCGTGACCAAGCGTCTGCTGATGTATGCGCTCAATCGCGAGGTGGAGTACTTCGACATGCCGACCGTGCGACAGATCGTCCGCGACGCGGCATCAGCCGACTACAGCTTCGCCGCCATCGTGAGCGGCATCGTGCGCAGTGAGGCCTTCCGGCTGCAAGGCGCAGAGGAACAACTGACGGACGCTGCCTCGGCGGTAGCCGCTTCCGACTGAACGCAGACACCAGGGGAGATCGACGATGGCGCATTTTCTGACCAAAAAACACCTTTCCCGCCGCACCGTGCTGCGCAATGGCGCCGTGGCGCTGGGCCTGCCGCTGCTCGATGCGATGGTGCCGGCGAGCACTGCTCTCGCCCAGACAGCGGCGACGCCCAAGACGCGCGCAGGATTCTTCTATCTGCCGCACGGCGCGATCATGAACAACACGCCTTTCGGCAAGGAGGCGGATGCGTGGACGTCGAGCGGCAAAGGGGCTGACTTCACGCTCGGCCATATCCTTTCACCACTCGAGAAATTGAAGCACTACGTCACCACCTTCGAGAACATCGAGAACACGGCGGCGGGTGGTTCAGTGCACACGCTGAACCCGGCTACCTGGTTGTCCTGCGTGCGGCCCGACACCGCGGCCAAGGGTGCCAGCATGTCCGTCACACTCGACCAGGTGATTGCCCAGAAGCTGGGGCAGCAGACGGCGCTGCCCTCCCTAGAAGTCGCCTCGGAAACCACCATCCAGGTGGCGGCCGGCAACGGCGGCTTCTACGCCGTCACCACTGCCTACGCCAATGCCAATACACCGCTGCCGATGGAGTACAACCCACGCAAGGTGTTCATCCAGCTGCTCGGTGAGGGCGACACCGCCGCCGAGCGTGAGGCCCTCATCCGCAAGAATGCCAGCATCCTCGACATGATCAGCGAACGGGCGCAGTCACTTGGCACCACGCTGGGCGCCAGCGACCGTGCGCTGCTGTCTGATTACCTCGACACCGTGCGCGAGATCGAGCGCCGTGTGGAAATGGCTGGCGCCCGTGATCTGACTGCCATCGAGGTGCCTGATGCTCCGGTCGGTGAGCTCGAGGATTTCGACAAGCAGGTCCGTCTCATGTTCGACCTGCTGGCGCTGGCCTATCAGGCCGATCTCACCCGCGTGGCGAGTTACGTGATGGTGGCCGAAGGCACCAACCGCACCTACAACCATGTCGGCGTGCCCGACTCCTACCATCCGGTCAGCCACCACAGCAACGACCGCGAGCGTATTCGCCGCCTGACCATCATCCAGCGCTACCACATGGAACGCTTCGCCGACTTCCTGCAGCGGCTGGCCGACACGCCGGACGGCGACGGCAGCGTGCTGGATCACTCGCTGTTCCTCTACGGCTCGAACATGGGCAACAGCAACCAGCACGACAATTACCCGCTGCCGGAAATCCTTGTCGGTGGTGCCAATGGCAGGCATGTGGGCGGCAAGAACGTCACGCCGCCAGAACGCACGCCCCTCGCCAACATCCATCTCACCATTCTCGACAAGCTCGGCATTCCGCAGGAAAGTTTTGGCAACAGCACCGGCGTGCTGTCGGACGTGTGAGTACTGCCATGCAGCGCGCGAAGCTCAGCAATCGCAGGACTGTTCTCAAGGCAGGTCTCGGTGGTCTCGCCGGTGCGCTGCTGGCACCGGTCTTCGGTGCCGAACCGGCCCGCCTGCCGGTACAGGCACTGACCCGCTCGGTTGCACTCGTCAGCGGAGCCCCCGGCAACGTGCTGGCCCTGCAGACGCCCGAGGGTCTGGTGCTCGTCGACAGTGGCAGCGCCGGTCTGGCGGCCGCCGTCAGGAACGCGCTCGGTGGTGCCAGGGTGAGCAGGCTGTTCAACACGCACTACCATGCCGACCAGAGCGGCGGCAACGTGCTGTTCGCCGACGATGGCGCCATCATCCACGCCCACACGATCACGGGTCAGTGGTTGTCGGCCGACCACTACCTGCCTCAGGAAGACCGCTGGGAGCCCGCCCTGCCACCGGCGGCGCGGCCCACCCAAACCTTCCGTGAACGCGGGGAACTGCAGGCCGGCGGGGAAAGCATCGAGTTCGGCTATCTGCTCGAGGCGCATACGCGCGGCGATATCTACGTGTTCCTGCGCGGTGCCAATGTGCTGGCCGTGGGTGACGTGGCCTCCCCCGAACGTGACCCCGTGCACGACTGGTTTGCTGGCGGCTGGCTGGGCGGGCGCGTCGATGCCCTCGATGACCTGCTGGCGCTGGCCGACGAGCAGACGCGGATAGTGCCGGCCTACGGTCCCGTGATGACGCGTGCCCAGTTGCAGGCCGAGCGCGACATGATGGCCCACCTCTACGACCGGACCACCGACCTGACCGACAAGGGCAACAGCGCCAAGGACATGCTCGAGGCGGGTGTGCTCGACGAAGTCGATCGTAAGTTCCAGGATCCCTACAAGTTCCTCTACGACATCGCCAAGGGCCACTGGGCCCACTACACCAATTTCGGCGGCAACATCGTTTGACGCCCTGGAGAAGAGCATGAAGAACCGGACGATGGCAGGCGCCGCGCTGCTCGCGGCAGTACTGACGACGGCAATGGCGGCGTCAGCCCAGGAGACGCTGGTGGACCTCGCCCGCAGCGGGCAGCGCGAAGCGGTGCTGGCCGCCATCACGTCGCCCGACGTCGACGTCAACCTGCCGGCGGCCGACGGCTCGACGGCGCTGATGTGGGCCACTTACAACGTCGACCACGAACTGGTACGCGGCCTGCTGAAGGCCGGTGCGAGGGCCGATGTCGTGAACAGCTTCGGCAGCAGCGCGCTCAGCGAAGCCGTCAAGCTCAGCGATGTCGAACTCGTCACGCTGCTGCTCGATGCCGGGGCCGATGCCGACTCGCCCAACCTCGACAACCAGACCGCGCTGATGCTGGCGTCACAACTGGGCTCGCTGCCCATCGCGGAACTGCTCATCGCCAAGGGTGCCGATGTCAATGCCGTGGAAACCTTCCGCGGACAGAATGCGCTCATGTGGGCCGCTGCCAACCGCCACGCCGCCGTCGTCGAGCTGCTGCTGCGCCACGGCGCCGACGTGAGTCGCCGCGCCAGGAGCGATGACTGGGAGCGCCAGATGACCTCTGAGCCCCGCGCGCAGTTCCGCAATACCGGCGGACTCACCGCGCTCCTCTATGCCACCCGCGCCGGCTGCTACGCCTGTGCCGTGGCCATCGTCGAGGCCGGTGCCGACATCGACCAACCCAACCCGGACGGCGTTACCCCTCTGATCAACGCGCTCGACAACCGGGCCTTCGATATTGCGATGTATCTGCTCGACAAGGGTGCGAAGCCGGATACCTGGGACATGAGCGGCCGTACGCCGCTGTACGTGGCCGTCGACATGAATTCCTTCCGCCCACCCGGCGGTGGTTTTGGCGGTGGAGCCGGCGTGAATTTCGGTGGCGTCGGTGGCAGCGCGCTCGGGACGCAGGCGGCGGCGCAGGGGCAGTCCGTCGTCAAGGCCATGGATGTGGTGAACCGACTGCTCGCCATGGGCGTCGATCCCAACCACGAACTCACACGCATGCGGCCCAACGGACCTGGCCGCGGCCGCTTCGCCGATTACATGCAGCGAGGGGGCACCGGACCACTGATGATCGCCGTGCTGAGCCATGATCACGATGCCATCAAGGCACTGCTGGCACACAAGGCCGAAGTGGATGTTCCCAACGCTTTCCGCATCACCCCGCTCATGGCAGCCGCCGGCATGACCGGCACGGGTCGTCGGGAAGGCAGTCAGCCACAGGGTGGGGATGCACAGGTACGCATCATCCAGACCCTCGACCTGCTGCTGGATGCCGGTGCCGACATCAATGCACGTGTCACCGACAGCCACACCCACAGCGCCAAACTGGTGGCCTACATTCAGGGCCGCGATCACGAGGGTCGTACCGCATTGTTTGCCGCCGCCGAACTGGGTTGGGAGCGTGTGGTCCAGCACCTGCTCGAGCGAGGTGCCGACCCGTCGATCAAGGACGCCGCTGGGCTCACTGCACTCGATGCAGCGCTGGCACCGCCGCGCACCGGTCCCCAGGCACCCAATCCCAGCGAAGATGCCAAGGCAGCGGTGGTAGCGGTCCTCAGCCAGGCGCTGGGGGTCACGGTGGGCGGGCGCGTGCCGGCAGAGTAGAGGCCGCAGTGGTGTCTTTTAGCGCGGTCGGATGAGACCCTGACAGCCACCCGCCTAGGCAAACTCGATGTCCATATGTGTTGACGACCTGAGCGGGCCCGAGATTGCAGACTTGCTCCAGGAGCATCTGCGTGAGATGTATGCCACGTCACCACCGGAAAGTGTGCATGCGCTGGACCTTGAGCGCTTGCGCCAACCCGACATCACGTTCTGGTCCCTTTGGGAAGGTAGCGCACTCGCCGGCTGCGCCGCTCTGAAACACCTCGATGCTCAGGCGGGCGAAATCAAATCGATGCGCACGGCCTCCGCTTTTCGCCGCCGCGGTGTGGCTCGCGCGTTGCTTCATCACCTGATCGGAGAAGCACGTCGCCGGGGCTACCAGCGACTCTGGCTGGAAACCGGTTCCGTGGACTATTTTGCGGCAGCGCGGGCCCTGTACTCGCGCTTTGATTTTGTCGAATGCGGTCCGTTCGCCGACTACAGGCTCGATCCGCACAGCGTGTTCATGTGCAAGTCACTCGGGCCACCGAACGAAAGCGGCGAGACTCCTGCATCCTGAACGAATGGTCAGGGCATTTGTCGAGCTTTCTCTCGCGAGCTACGCTGCGGCAGTCATCGTCGCACCCCCGGAGATCCCGATGAAAATATCCACAATGCTCACTTCACTGCTGGTAGGTTGCGCGATCAGCAGCGCCGCGGCGCAGCCCGTCGCTGTGCAGGCGCTGCCGGGCGAAGTTATCGTGGAACCGCCCACCACGGGCGCCCTTGGCGTGGAATGGCGAATCGAAGGCGACACCAATCGCAACGCCGTCGCGACACTGGAGTGGCAACGCCAAGGTGAGGAGAGCTGGCACGAGGGTGCGCCACTGCTACGACTGCAAGGCGAAGCCGTCATGCAGGGCGCATCGTTCCATTACGAGGCCCCGAACATGTTTGCCGGCAGCCTCTTCGACCTTATCCCCGATACCAGCTACAACATCCGTCTCCGTCTCACCGATCCCGATGCACCGGCCGGAGCGGTTCCCATCGAGCGGATCATTTCGGCGCGTACCCGGCCGATTCCGCGACCGGCACCCGGCGGCAACGTCTACCATGTCTATCCGCGCGACTACATGGGCGAAAAGCTCACGCCCAATTTCAACAGCCTGATGGCCGCCTACAACACGGGCGCCAATGGCGCGGATTTCGTCAATTCCTTCGAACCTCGGGTACAGCCCGGTGATGTGATCCTGGTGCATGCCGGCACCTACCGCGAGGAGCGGCGCCGCTACGCTGGCCCAAATTCCACGCTATTCGATGGCACTTTCTACCTCACCGCCGACGGTACGGCGGAACGACCGATCGTGATCCAGGCCGCAGGCGACGGCGAAGTGATCTTCGATGGGGCCGACAACGCGGTGCTGTTCGACCTTACGGCGGCAGACCATCACTACGTGGAGGGCCTCACGGTGCGCAACACGGACGTGGCCTTCCTGCTCGGGCGCAAGCGCATGCTCGGAGCGGTCGGTTTCACTCTCGTGCGGTCGCGGCTGGAGAATGTCGGGCGTGGCGTCTATACCGACTGGGGCGCCGCGCGCGACTTCTACATTGCCGACAACGTATTCATCGGGCGCAACGACCCGAACCGGCTGATGGGCTGGATTGGACGTACCTGGCAAGAATTGCCGGGCTTTCCGCAGCCGCTGCTTTCCGAATACGCCGTCAAGGTCTATGGCTCCGGCCACGTCATTGCCCACAATCTCGTCGAAAACTTCCACGATGGCATCGACCACGCCACCTATGGAGATCCTGAGGGCTGGCCCGAGCGGCCACTGCTGGCTGTGTCGAACGACATCGTCGGCAACGACATCCGCAACGTCGACGACAACTGCATCGAGGCCGATGGCGCCGCCCACAACATCCGCGTGATCGGCAACCGCTGCTTCAACATGGCCCATCGAGCGCTGTCGGCACAGCCGGCGCTGGGAGGACCGGTCTACTTCATTCGCAACATCGTCTACCACGCACCGGAGGGTGGCGCGCTGAAGCTCACCGCCAATGCTGCCGGGGTGCTTGTGTACCACAACACTCTGCTGACTGAAGTCCACCAGATGGGGCCGGCGTCCAATCTGCACTTCCGCAACAACCTGATCCTGCCGCAGGGCGCCTGGCCGGAGGTCTTTTCGGTGGAGACCTTCACACCCTGGTCCAGTTCAGACTACAACGGCTTTGGCCAGCCGGCTGGCACGGCCGCCTTTGGCTGGGCTGAACCAGTGGGTGCAGTGGACTATCAGGCACGCAGCGAGCGCCCCCCTCGCTCCTTTGCCACGCTGGCCGACTACAGCGCTGCCACCGGCCATGACAGCCACAGCCGCATGATCGACTGGTCGGTCTTCCGGTCTGCAGTGGCACCCATGGCAGGCGACCCTACACACGTCTACCGCCCTGAGGAATTCGACTTTGGTCTGCAGGCAGCTTCGGCGGCCATCGACGCCGGCGTGGCACTGCCCGGCATCAGCGACGGCTTCAACGGAACGGCGCCGGATCTGGGTGCGCTGGAATTCGGCCAGCCAGCGCCGGTATACGGGCCTCGACCGACCAGTGACTGAACGACACAGTACTTGGCAGAGGCCGCCGTGGCGCGTAGCAACGCGCCCGCAGGGCTTAAGGTTTTCTTAAGAATCCCGCTCCACAGTGCCGTTTTCCCCAAGGAGAACGAGAACATGCGTATGCAGACGGCGGCAAGGGCACTACTTTTTTGCGGATTGACGATGATCGGCCAGGCGCGAGCGGCCGAGCCGACAGCGCCCCCCACTCCCCCCACGCTGGAGTCCCTGCAGGAAGAAGTGGCGAGGCTGCGCAGCATCATGCCGGGCCAGGCCTTTGCCATGACGCAGGTAGCCTACAATTTCAGCAATCTCTGGTTCGCAGCGCAGGCAGAGAACTGGCCGCTGGCACAGTTCTACCTCAATGAAACCCGCGTGCGACTGCGCTGGGCCATCCGCATCACGCCGGTGCGCAAGGTCGGAGAACGGGAAGTCGAACTCACGCCCATCGCCACGGCACTGGAAAGCAATCAACTGGCGGCGATCGAAAAAACCCTTGCTGCCCGCGACAATGCCGGCTTCGTCGCCAGCTACACCGCCATGATGCATGGCTGTCAGGGCTGCCACGAGGCTGCCGACAAACCCTACCTGCAACTGCAGATTCCTGCGGTGCCTGCCGAGCCGATGATCCGCTTCGCGCCCTGAGTCGGGTGGTCTGCTGCCGGGGCTACTCGCGACGGAGGGAAAAGGTGCCGCTTACCGCACCGCGGCGCCAGACGCCGCTCAGCGTACGATTCGGAGAGCCCAGATCCTCGAGGCGGCCATCCACGATGACCTTCACGACGGTGCCTGCTGCATCCTTGCTGTCGCCTTCCAGATGCACGCTCCAGTCCGACGAATCGAGTGTGCCGCTCGTGAGGGTGGCAGCATCGGGAAACCCGGGATTGATGGCACCGCTCAGTGTGGTGTCATGCCAGTTGAGTTCGAGCACCACATCGTGGCGCTCGGCCGCGTCCGGGCCCCAATCGCCCAACCAGATGCCCTGCAAAGGATGACCCTGCTGCGCGAAGGTCGAAACAGGCAGCAGCAGGGAGGCGAGCAGAAAAGAACGGGCTAGGCGCATGGCGACTCCAGGGGTCACGGAACGATGGGGCTGGTGCGATCGACGCCGGTGCTGCCCCCGCCCACCATCAATTCCTGGGCAAGGTTGCCGTCCTGGCAGAGGAACTGGAAGGTTTCACTTTCAGGCGTCCAGTTCATCACCATGCCAGTCGTCCAGGGCGCTGTATAAGCCCCGGGATCGTCGATGGTCATGTCATAGGAAAGACGGTTGAAATCGAGCCGCGTGATGCGCTCGGTGAGGTGCAACTGCTGCGTGGTAGGAGCACCCCGTGCATCGATCCAGCCGCGCTCGTTGAAGCCGACCGTGTCGATCACCAGTGTGTCGCCCTCCCAGTGACCGACCGAATGTCCGCCGTAGCTCGGGTCCAGATCGCTTGGATGTTCGCGCCCGTCCATGTAGATGGTGCGAAAGCTGTGGGACCCGCCGGTGTGAAAGATGTAGATACGCTGCTGCTCCGGCACCTGCACGATGTCGGTACCGTAAGGCACCGACATGTGCCGCAGCCCCCCGGTAGGCTTGCAGCGCCCGTAGGGCTCGATCTCGTGCACCTGGCGCCAGAGGAAAAGTTCACGCGCCCACGGCTGGAAAGGCACGGCCGAAAAACGCGGCTTCTGATTGAGAGGATCGCTGCCGCGCCCGAAGTTGTCGCGCAGCGCGGTCTGCTGCTCGGTTTCCGGAATCACTGCCCGATAGTCGCCCCGGTTCCACACACCCTTTTCGCCGGGAGGTGCTTCGAAGCTCACCCAGCCATTGGCGAGTCGCGGTACGGGTCGTGCACTGGCCACGTCGGACTCGGCTGCCCACGCGGGCAGCGCGCAAAGTGCGGCAATCAACAGCGTTAATGGGCGAAGCGCAGGCGGCAGCACGACATTCGACATGGCGGACATCCTCACGGTTGGCAGGCGGGGCAGCATCACGATCACTGGGCAGCGTTCTGACTGGACGCTGCACCCAGGCTTTCGCCGGTGGCAGCCCACGTCACGGTCCGCGCATTCATGCGCGGGCTACCGTCACGCGCCAGCGAACCTTCGACGATGATCTCGTCTCCGGTCTTGAGCGTGTCGCGATCCCAACCGCGATTGCGGACCTGGTGTGGAGCCCCCATCTCGAAGCCCCAGTTCACCAGTTCCCCGGTCTTTTCGTCCTTCACGTTCAGGTAGATCCACACGTGCGGATTGGTCCAGGCGATACGCGTGACGTTGCCACGAATGGTGACGGGCTTGTCGGCGTCGAATTCGGCAGCGAACGAATGATGTGCCTGTACCTGCATGGCGCCAGCCAGCAAGCCGGCACAGACGAGCAACAGGGCGGTGATGGAACGTTTCATGGCAGTGCCTCCGGCGGCTAGGGGTTGGGGTCAGGGACGATTGTCCTGACAGTAGTACACAGGCAGTTCGGCATCCGGCACCCAGACCAGATCCCAGCTCGCCTTCCAGGGACGGGTATAGGTACCGGGATCATCGATGGTGACTTCATAGTGCAGCGTGCCAAAAACGGGACGCGAGTAGCGCTCCACGAGGTGCAACTGCGGCGTATGCGGCAGTCCACCATTGGAAAACCAGAAGCTGTCGTTGAAGCCGATCGTGTCGATCACCAGGGTGTCGCCCTCCCAGTTGCCGACCGCATGACCCCAGTACAGCGGGTCCTCGGCATTGCCATCGGGGAGGCCGGTCTGCTCACGACCGTCGAGAAAGATGGTGCGCCAGTTCTGGTTGCCATCACCCCAGAAATTGCGGATGCGCTGGTGTTCGGGTTCTTCGAGCAACACCACGCCATAAGGACGCTGGAAAAGACGGGGGCCGGCCTGGGTCTTGCAATCCAGGAACATCGGATCGTCCTTCAGGAAATTCAGTTGGCGGTATTTGTAGAGATCCAGCGCCCACGGCTGAAACGGTGCAACCTTGGCGGCATCTTCGATGCTGGCCAGCAGCCCGTGGCTGTCCATGGCCACACTCACGCCGTCTTCCACCAACGCCACTTCGCTCGGAAACGCCCAGTAGCCACCGGACTTGCCCGCCGGTGGCCCGAGCCGCGGCCTGCCATCGGGCCAGCGCGGAGTCGGCCCCGTGGCTTCTGCATAGCGCGGGGCTTCGGCCGGCGAAACGGTGAACACGCGCTGACCGCTGGCGTCGATGATGACTTCATCTCCCCACAGCTGGCGGCTGCCATTCCGCGCCAGAGTGCCGCGCACCGTGATCTCGTCGCCGCTCTGTACGGTGGTGGAGGTCCAGCCGCTGCGACGCAGGTCAACGGTGCTCTCCAGCTCCACTGCCCAGCTGGTGGTCGTACCACCCTCAGTGACCTCCACGAACAGGTGCACGTGCGGGTTGAGCCAATCGACTTTGGAGACGGTGCCGTGCAGCTCCCGCGGCTGGGCCGGATCGAATTTCGCAGCAGGCACGTGGTGCGCCTGCACCAGCGTGCCCACGCCGGCGAGAAGCAGCGCTGCCGCGACGCGGCGCGCTGCAAAAGCAGCTGTATTGCTTGACCCCATACGACTTCCCCTCGAAATTGCGGCCGGCTCGCTGGCCGGTCTCTTGTCGGCTGGCGCTGGCCTCAGCCGCCCTCGCCGAGAGCGGCAACCAGACGCCGATTACTGGCGAGTGATACTGAAGGTCCCTGCGCGACCGTCGACGCTCCAACTCCCATTCAGACTGCGATTGTAGGTGCCGAGATCATCGAGCTTGCCATCGAGCACCCACTGCTCGGAGCGACCAGCAGCTTTGGCTTCCGCCTCCAGATGCACGCTCCAATCACTCGGGTCCACGCGGGCCACTTTTACCGGCACCGCCGCCTGCCCCGGATTGATCACGCCGGACAACTGTGTTCCCTGCCAGTCGAGCACGATCACCACGCGCTGCCGGCCGTCGGTGCCTACCCCCCAGTCACCGACCCAGACCCCGGACATGGGGTGGCCTTCCTGGGCGAGCGCAGGCGCAGCGAACCCCGCCAGCAAAGAGAGCCCGGCTACTGACAAAAGACGTGAGCGACAAAGAGACATAAGTGCACCGGTTTGCGCGAATTGCGGCCGATACTAGCCGCGGCAGTTCAGACTGTCACTCCCGCGCAAGAAGACCATGTGGTTCGCCCCGACCTCGCGCAGGCTGGACCACGGCCTCGTTACCCACTACCGTCACCGCTACCCACCATTGTCTGGAGCCCCTCATGCCCTCCGTCCGTCCACTCGTCCTTGCCATGGGTTTGCTGTCGCTAGGTACTGGCGCCCACGCAGCCGATTGCTCTGCGCTGGCCGCGCTGCCGCTCGACAACGGTCGCGTGACGGCCGCCACGCTGGTGGCGGCTGGCGCATTCCAGCCCCCGCAGGCGCCGGGTGGACCGCCCCCGGGAGTCGCTGGCGCCGCCTTCGCCACGGTGCCGGCTTTCTGTCGCGTCGAAGCGCTGCTGCAGCCGACTGCCGACTCGTCGATCCGCGTGGAAGTGTGGCTGCCGGCCGAAGGCTGGAACGGCAAGTTCGTCGGCATCGGCAACGGCATCTGGGCTGGCCAGCTGAGCCTGTCGCAGCTGGCAGCGCCCGTGACGCGCGGTTATGCCGCTGCCACCACGGACACCGGACACAGCGGCTCCGGTCTCACCGCCGAGTGGGCCGTTGGTCATCCGGAGAAGCTGGTGGACTTCGGTCACCGCGCCGTGCATCTGATGACCGTAACGGCCAAGCAGGCCATCGCCGCCTTCTACGGCACACCCGAGTCACACGCGTTTTGGGACTCCTGCTCCACGGGTGGTCGCCAGGGATTGATGGCAGCCTACCGCTACCCCGAGGACTACGACGCCATCTCCGCCATGGCACCGGCCAACCCCATGACCGACCTCATGACACAAAGCATGTGGGCAAACTGGGTCACCAAACGGCGGGCCGGCGCACAACTGGACATGGCCGCCCTGTCACTGGTTCACGGTGCCGTCCTGCAGCACTGCGATGCCGAGGATGGACTGCAGGATGGCATCGTGGGCAGACCGCAGAGCTGTGGCTTCGCGCCCGCCTCGTTGGTGTGCACCGGCGGAAACAGCCAGAGCTGCCTCAGCGAGGCTCAGGCCGAGGCCGTGCAGGCAATTTACGACGGCGTGCGCGACAGTGCCGGCCGGCCGCTGCTGCCGGGCTGGCCGCGGGGTGCGGAAATGCAGCTGGCGGCGCTGGTACTGGCGCCGACCCCCTTCCCCGTTGCCCTGAGTTATTTCCAGCAACTGGTCCACGGCAGCGATAGCGGCTGGAACTGGCTGACCATGGACTTCAGCAGCGAATCCGCGCAGGCGCGCGAGTTCGCCTCTGCCGTGCTGGACGTGCCGGCGGCAGGTCTGCAGGCCTTCTTTGCCCGTGGCGGCAAGCTGCTGCTGAGCCATGGCTGGAATGACGGCCTGATTCCCGCCACCAATACGCTTGCCTTCCACGCTACGCTACAGGGCTCGCTCGACGAGGAGACCCGGCACGAGCAGCTGCGGCTGTTCATGGCACCGGGCATGGAACATTGCAGTGGCGGCGAGGGGCCGAACAGTTTCGACACGCTGGGTACGCTCGACGCCTGGGTGAGCAGCGGCAGCGCCCCGGAGCGCCTCATCGCGACTCGCCTGAATTCACCGCTGCCCAACGCCCCGCGCCTGCCGCCGCTGACCCGACCGCTCTGCCCCTACCCACAGGTGGCGGAGCACGACGGCCGCGGCAGCATCGACAGCGCGGAGAGCTTTCGCTGCGTTGCTGCGCCCTAGCCGCTCTCGATCGGCCGGCGCGGCAGGCAACTGGCTTGCTCGTCAAAACATGAATTTCAGTGTCGTCCTCCAGGTGCGGCTCGGCATCGCCGATTGGGCCAGACGCCCTAGAGCACCGCGAGCTTCATTCGCCCTGCAACGTGTCGCGAATGAACTCCAGCATCATCGCTGTGTAGCGCTCGTCACCGCTGTTGATGTGCTGGTTGATGGAGATGTGGTTATGGTCGCGCGCCTGCGCGAAGCGGGGGCAGGCCTCGCGGGTGCGGCAGAGGATGTCGTACAGGCGTGCCGTACCGGCTTCGATGCCGTGCGGGTCGTACTCGGCGCTGAGGAGAAAGACGGGTACGTCTCGGCCTTGGTACTGCTCGGCCAGATGGAAGGCAGAGCTGCGCTCGCGCTGCGCCGGGTCGCTGCCGAAGTAGTCCTGGTTATCGGCCTGGTAGGCCCCCGACAGCATGATGGCCCCGGCGATGTCCGGGTCGCCGTCGTCCATCATGGTGGAGTCGAACAGCAACGACGACACGTGCGTACAGCCGGCAGACGCGCACAGGAAGAAGATGCGCTCTGGATCGATGCCGTAGTCGGTGGCGTTGGCGCGAATCCACGCCACGATGGCCTTCATGTCCTCCGCACCCTGCGGATAAGTGATGTTCGGTACCAGTCGGTAGGTGGCATTGATGCCGACCATGTCGTGCCGCGCGAAGTAGGTAGCCACATTGGCATTCATGAGGTCCGAGAGCGGGTTGACCTTGTCACCCCCGGTAAGGCCGCCACCGTGGATGAAAACCACGGCAGCACGTCCGGCAGCGTCGGTCTGCGGGCGGTAGATGTCCATGCCCTGCTTGGCATCCGGGCCGTACTTCAGGTCCTTGGTCGCGCGCAGCGTACCTTTTGGCGTGGTTTTGTGGATCTCGGCATAGAGCTTGCCCGTGCCCTCGATCACCTGCGGATTGAGGTTGGGCCCCATGGCCTTGATGGCCTGGTAAGCGGCAAGCAGCGCGGGATCGGTGACGTCCTGGGCCAGGGCGGTGGTGCTGATGAGCAGCAGGGCAAGCAGCAGGCGTGCGGGGATCATGGGTTTTCTCCGTGGCCGGATGGCCGGCAGTGTGGCTCAGCGAGGTGGGGACTGCAGACGCTGCAGCAGGGCGATGGTCTCCGGCTTGCGCACAGGCGCGCGGGCGCCGGTCAACTCGCCCTCCGCCCAGTCGAATGCCGAGCGGCCCTCGTTGTCTTTTACCGTCAGGTCGGCACCCTGGGCCGCCAGATACTCGATGATGGCATTGGAGCCGCGGTTGGCGGCACCGTGCAGGGCGCGGATACCCATGGAATTCACCGCGTTGACGTCCTGACCGAGCCCGTGCAGCAGCTTCACCGTTTCCAGCAGGGCCTCTGCCCCTTCGTCGAAGGTTTCGGCGTAGGCCCACGAGACGCCGGCCGCCACCATCAGTGGCGTGGTGCCTCCGGTCGTGCCGAGGTGTGGATCGGCGCCGCGGTCGAGCAGCAGGTGCAGCACGCGCAGGTCGCCGGCGATGGCCGCACGCAGGAACGGTGTCTGTCCCGTCATGTCCACCCACCCGTTGAAACCGGTGCCGGCAATGAAGCGCCGCTCCGGTGGGAACTCCCGGATGCGGGGATTGGGCTTGGCGCCTTTGGCGAGCAGGGTCTCGATCAGCGCAAACGCCGCCTCGCGGTCGACGAAGTTGCTGGTATCGGTCACACGCATTTCGAGATTACGCATGTCGACGGCCACCCACAGCGGCGTCTGGCCATACCAGTCCTCCGCATTGACGTTGGCGCCAGCGTCGATGAGGTAGTGGGCAATGGCAAAGTGATCGCTGTGCGGGGCACGCTCCACACTCACCACGCTGTAGTTGAGGATGGCATTGAGCAGTGGCGTGATGCCATTGGCATCGGCCTGCTCGAGATCGGCGCCGGCCTCGACCAAGAGGCGGGTCAGCGCCAGATTGCCCTGGCGCGTGGCGAACAGCAGCGGTGTCTTGCTGCCGGTGATGGGGTAGCGCATGCCGCGATCGGGCAGGCCAGAACGGTTGATGCCCACACCCTGCGAAGTCCCGACCGGCACCTCGCTCGGCAGTACGCGCCGGTGCTCCGCGCCGGCGAGACTCTGCGCATTGACGTCGGCGCCGGCCTGCAGCAGCCGCGCCGCCAGCGCGGGTCTCTCCTCGCGCACGGCCAGCATGAGGGCGGTCTGGCCGTAGGTAGCGTCGCGCGCATCTACTTCGGCACCGGCCGCCAACAGCAGTTCGACCAGGTCGCCGGCTCCTTCGCGGATGGCCAGCAGCAGCGGTGTTTCCCCAGCGCCGTCACGCTGCTCCAGGTCGGCACCGGCCGCGAGCAGGGCACTGACCATGCCGGCGTGGCGGGCCTGCAGCGCCACGTGCAGTGGTGCCTGACCATAGCGGTTCACGGCAGAGACATCGGCACCGGCAGCGAGCAGCAGTGCTGCCAGCTCGCCATTGTTGACGCGGACAGCCCAATGCAGGGCCGGCGTGCCGTCGCGACTCCAGGCGTCGACGTCGAGCCCCTGACGGAGCAACTCCTGCACGGTGGCGGCGTCGCCGGCCTTGGCGGCTTCGGCGAGGGGCGAACTCTGCACCTGCTCGGGCCGCGGTGCGCGAAGCGTCTGGGCCGTTGCCGCGAGGGGCTGCAGCGCCGCGCCCAGCAGCAGCGCGCGCACCAGCAGCGGAATCCGGGCGAGGCGGGAATACGGACGGGTTTTCATCGGTAAGTCTCCGCGCGGTCTACACCGCAACACTGCCGTTGCTGTCGGCAAAGCGGTCGACCGGTACGCCGAGCTTATCGAGCACGGTGACCAGCAGGTTGGCGATCGGCGTGCCCTCGGCTTCGCGCACGTGCACCGCGCCGGCCATCCGACCGGAGGCACCGCCCACCAATACCGCTGGCAGCTTGCTGTGGTTGTGATTCTGCGAATCGCCCATGCCGCTGCCGTAGAGCAGCAGCGAGTGGTCGAGCAGCGTGCCGTCGCCGTCCGGTGTGGCCTGCAGGCGCGCTGCGAAATAACCGAGCGTGCTGCTGACATGGTAGGCATTGAGCTGCGCCAGCCGGCGAATGTTGTCTTCCATTTCCATGTGGTGGGAGAGGTTGTGGAAAGGATCCGTCACACCACTGGCGGGAAACGTGCGATTGCTGAGTTCGGCGGCCAGCAGCACGGTGGTGACGCGGGTCAGGTCAGCCTGCCAGGCCAGGGCGATCAGGTCGAACAGCGTACGCGCATGTTCCTCGAAACTGTCTGGCACGCCGGCCGGACGCTCGGGCAGATCGAGGTCACGCGGCGCGGCATCGGCTTCCAGGCTCAGTCGGCGCTCCACTTCACGAACGTCGGTGAGGTACTGCTCCATGCGCTGGCGATCGGCCTGCGGCAGCGTCCGCTGCAGCGCCGCGAGTTCCTGGCGCACGCCGTCGAGCAGGGTCGAGGTCTGGTTGCGGCGTGCAGCGACCTGGGCCGGCGTACTGCCGTCGCCGAACAGCCGTTCGAACACCACCCGCGGGTTGACCTGTACCGGCATCGGCGTGGTCGGCGTGCGGAAGGAAATGGCGGCGCGCTCTTCGAGGGCGAGTTCCAGCGAGGGCAGCTGCGTGTCCTGACCGATGTGGTCGGCGGCCAGTTGGTCCAGAGAGGTCGGCGAGGGTCCCTTGCCGGGAGCCACGCAGGTGAGCCAGCACTGGGCCGAACGGCTGTGGTGGCCGCCGGCCGAGGGGTCGCCGAGGTAGGCGATCGGCAGGTCGAGCCCGCTGACCACGCTGACCCGGTCACGGAAGGGCTCGAGTGCTGCCAGCGATGGACTCAGTGCGAAACCACGACCAACGGTGGTCGGCACCCAGCGGTCCTCCACCGCGCCGTGCGGGATGTAGAGACAGGCCAGCCGGGACTGCGGCGTGGCGGCCGTGGCGGCACGTGCCGTGGCGGCCGGCAGCATCGACTCCAGCAAGGGCAGCCCCAGCGTCACGCCGGCTCCGCGCAGCAGCAGACGTCGCGACAGATGTTTTCGGGTGAGAAAGTTCATGGGGGACTCCTGCGTGATTACCTGGTCAGCCTGTACCTGCCGTTCATTGCTGCGCCACCGTCGGCGCGTCGGCGGCTGCAGCCGCCGGTGGCTTGCTGCGTAGCCGGAATGGTGCGCTGTCCACCACGGCCTTCACCAGTGCGGTGAGTGTGAAATCCTGTGCGGCCGCCTGCTGCACGATGCGGCGTACTGCCGGCCCATCGTAAGGTTCCAGCGTGCGCCCGAGTGCATAGGTCAGCAGGCGCTCGGTCAGCGCCGCCATGAAGGCTTCGGGGCGGTCCAGCAGCGCTGCACGCAGCGTGGCAGGACCGTCCACGGGCGTGCCGTCCACCATCTCGGCCCTCGTGTCCAATACCACGCCGTTGTCTTCGGCGCGCCAGCGTCCGACCAGATCGAAATTTTCGAGTGCAAAACCCACCGGATCCATCATTTGGTGACAGGAGCTGCAGGCCGGATCGGCGCGATGCTGTTCCAGTCGCTGGCGCAGCGTGGCGACCTGCCCGCCGCTGTCCTTCTTGTCGCCATCGAGATCGGTTTCCACGCCCGGCGGCGGCGGCGGCACGCGGGCCCCCAGCAGGTTTTCCATGATCCAGGAGCCGCGGATCACCGGCGACGTCCGGTTGGCCACCGACGTGGCCGTGAGGATGCTGGCCTGGCCGAGCAGTCCGGGGCGCGGACTGTCGGCGGGCAGCGGCACGCGGCGCAGGTAGCCGCCGGTCACACCGTCGATGCCGTAGTGCGCCGCCAGCGGCTCGTTGAGGTAGGTATAGTCGGCATCGAGCAGTGACAGCAGGTTGCGGTTTTCGCGCGCGAGGCTCTGGAAGAACAGCAGCGTCTCCTGCCGCATGGCGGCGCGCAGGGCCGGACTGAAGCCGGCGTCCTGCGGGGCAACCGTGTCGAGTTCCCGCAGCTTCAACCACTGGCCGGCGAAATTTTCCAGCAGGGCCCCGGCGCGCGGATCCGCCAGCATGCGCTCCACTTCGCTCGCCAGCACCGCGGGCTCGTGCAACTGGCCGGCTGCGGCCACCGCCAGCAGAGGCTCGTCGGGCAGACTGCTCCACAGGAAAAATGACAGCCGGGAGGCCAGTTCCAGATCGCTGATGGCATAGACCTGCCCATCAGTCAGCTCGGGCGGCTCCTCTTCGAAGCGGTACAGGAAGCGCGGATCCACCAGCAGCCAGGTCAGTGCGGACTGGATGCCGGTCTCGAAGGTACCGCCGTCGGCAGCCCGGCCCCGCTCGTAGTACTGCAGCAAGGTCTCGACGGCCGGATCGCTGGCGTCCAGCGGACGGCGGTAGGCGTGCGTGGCGAGGCGGGTAAGGATGCGGGTGGCACAGGGCCTCTCCTCGGCTGTTTCGCGCGGCTGACAGGTAAAGATGGCACGGCGGCTGGGCGTATCGCCCGGACCCGTCGTGGCGTAGGGACCGTCGATCTCCAGCCCCTGCACACTGCCGTTGCCAGCAGCGGCGTCGGCGAGCAGCAACTCTCCGGCACCCACGCAGCGCTGCTGGTCCACCAGCGCGAGCGCGATCGTGTGCGTGCCGGCCGGCACCTGCAGGCGGAAGTTCTGTGGATCGGTCACCGGCAGGGGGGCGCCGTTGAAGAGCACTTCGAGCCGGGGCCCGCCGCACCAGATCATGCGACCGGTATCGTTGCCGCGACCGGCCTCGGGAATGTTGGCGGCCACCTCGAACTGGTACTCGGCATCGACCGGAAAGTAATGCGCAACCTGCAGGCCACCGCGGGTGCCGAGCGGCAGGCCCTCGACATAGTCCTGCTGGCTGGCGCCGCCCGCGGCGCGGTATTCCACCTGCGTCGGCGGCGTGGCGGGGTCACCGACCGCCTGACGGGCGATCTGCATGGCCACGCCCACATAACCCTCCAGCAAGGTGGGCGACATGCTGAGCGTGGCGGCTACGTTATCGAAGCCAGCGGTCGAGGCGTCGGCCGGCAGCGTGCGCACGAGTTCGCCGGCATCGAAGGCCAGCAGGTCGCGCACGGCATTGCGGTATTCGGTGCGATTGAGGCGGGCCGCCGGCTTGGCCCCGGGGTTGGGAGCCGCCTGCCAGACCAGGTCGAGGCCCTCACCCAGCCACTGCACCATGCCATCGAGGTCGGCACGCGCCGGGCGCGGCTGGCCCTTGGGCGGCATGAGACCGGCGCGCAGCTTGCGCACCACCGTTTCCCAGACCGCCGTGTCCTGCTGCAGATCCTCGAGCGCCAGCAGGTCGAAGGCGATGCCGCCTGCGTAATCGGCGGAGTTGTGGCAGTCCATACAGTACTGGTCGAGCAGCGCGCGTTTTTCAGCGCTGCCTGCGCTCCAGTCGCTCAACGCGGCGTGCACGGCAGGGTCAGCCCCGGGGGCATCGGCAGCGCCGGCAGTGGCGGTCCAGCCCACGGCCAGCAGGAGGGCGGTCGGTACCCTGTACATCGTTCTTTTCACTCACTCCCCTCCTGGCGGGTCTCGGCAGGTGGCCGGATGTTGCCGGGCGATTGTGGCACGAATTGGGCCAGACCCGTGCCGGGCCAGGCGTGTCTGTTCCGGATCTTGCAGCCGACGCTGAATCAGTGGAAATCGCGGCTCTCCGTCACCAGCCTGCCGAGCAGCGGCGTGTGGTCGACCAGCAGGCCGGCGACGAGATGTACCACCTCGCCCCTGCGCTCCACCGTGCCACGCACTTCCAGCAACCGTGCACCCAGCAGGGCATGGCGCTGGCGCTCCACGAGACTGTTCCAGACCACGACATTGACCGTGCCGGTTTCGTCTTCGAGCGTGACGAATACCACGCCGCTGGCGGTGGCCGGCCGCTGACGGCCGGTGACGAGTCCGGCGACGCGGATCAACTGCCGGTCACGCGCCCGCAGCAACTGCGCGGCACTGCTGATGCACAGCGCCGTCAGGCGCAGGCGCAGCAGCGCGAGCGGATGGCGGCCGAGCGTGAGACCGAGCCGCCGGTAATCGGCCACCAGTTCCTCGCCCTCGCTGGGAGCGAACAGATCCGGCTGCACCTCCTGCTGCCGGGGGATGGCCAGTGGCAGGTCGTCGGGCAGGTGGCCGAGCGTGTGCCACAGTGCTAGCCGCCGGTGTCCGGCCAGCGCCGCCAGCGCATTGGCATCGGCGAGGCAGTGCAGCGCCTGGCGATCGAGCCGTGTGCGGCGCAGGAAATCCTCGCGGTCCGCAAAGGGCCGGTCGTGTCGCGCAGCCAGGAGACGCCGGGCCGCCGTCTCGGCAAGCCCCTTGACCCGGTGCAGTCCCAGCCGTATTGCAGGCCTGCCATCCTCGGCGGGTTCCAGCGTCGAGTACCACGCGCTGGTCAGTACGTCGACCGGGCGCACTTCCACGCCATGCCGCTGCACGTCCTGTACCAACTGTGATGGCGCATAGAAGCCGAGCGGCTGGCTGTTGAGCAGCGCCGCGCAGAAAGCGGCCGGCTCGTGGCACTTGAGCCAGGCCGACACATACACCAGCAGGGCAAAGCTGGCCGAATGGCTCTCCGGGAAACCGTACTCGCCGAAGCCGCGCGCCATCTGGTAGATCTGCTCGGCGTACTCGGGTGCATAGCCACGCACCTGCATGCCGTCCAGCAGTCGCTGGCGGAAGGGTTGCAGGCCGCCCTTGCGGCTCCAAGACGCCATCGCCCGCCGCAGCTGGTCGGCCTCACCGGGCGTGAAACCGGCCGCCACCATCGCGATCTGCATCACCTGCTCCTGGAAGATCGCCACACCGAGGGTGCGCTCCAGTACATGGCGGATGGCCTCCGACGGATAGCTCACTGCCTCCTCCTGGTTACGCCGGCGCAGGTACGGATGCACCATGCCGCCGACGATGGGGCCGGGCCGCACGATGGCCACCTCGATGACGAGGTCGTAGAAGCAGCGCGGCCGCAGTCGCGGCAGCATCGACATCTGCGCGCGTGACTCCACCTGGAACACCCCCACGGTATCGGCCCTGCCCAGCATGGCGTAGACGGCCGGGTCCTCGGCGGGGATGTCCTGCACACGCAGTGCCGTGCCGCGGAAGCGGTTGATGAGATCCAGCGTACGGCGGATGCACGACAACATGCCGAGGGCGAGGATGTCGACCTTGAGCAGGCCCAGCGCATCGAGATCGTCCTTGTCCCACTGGATCACCGTGCGGGCCGGCATGCTGGCATTCTCGACCGGCACCAGCCGGGTGAGCTTGCGGTCGTCGATCACGAAGCCACCGACGTGCTGCGACAGGTGGCGCGGAAAGCCGAGCAACTGCTCTACCAGCGCCTGCAACTGACGCACGCTGCGGCTCTGCGGGTCGAAGCCGGCCTCGAGCAGCCGCTGGGCACGCCCCTCGCTGCCGTCCCACCAGGCCAGCGAGGCGGTGAGACGGTCGAGCTGGTCGAGTGCAAAGCCGAGTGCCTTGCCAACGTCGCGCAGCGCACTGCGCGGCCGGTAGCAGATCACCGTGGCGGCGATGGCGGTGCGCTCGCGGCCATAGCGCTGGTAAAGATACTGGATGACTTCCTCGCGACGCTGATGCTCGAAGTCCACGTCGATGTCGGGCGGCTCGTTGCGCTCACGCGAGATGAAGCGCTCGAACAGCATCTGCATGCGGTCAGGGTCGACCTCGGTGATGCCGAGGCAGTAGCACACGGCCGAGTTGGCAGCCGAGCCACGGCCCTGGCAGAGGATGCCGCGGCTGCGTGCGAAGCGCACGATGTCCTCGATGGTCAGGAAGAAAGACTCGTAGCCCAGTTCGGCGATCAGACGCAGCTCGTGTTCGAGCAGCTGCTGCACCCGCGCAGAGACTCCCTGCGGGTAACGCCGTCCGGCACCGGCATAGGTGAGCCAGCGCAGGTGGTTGCCGGCCGTTTCACCGACGGGCACCAGTTCGGCCGGGTACTGATAGCGAATTTCGTCGAGCGAGAAACGGCAGCGTGCGGCCACCTGCAGGGTCTCCAGCAGCAGCGCCGGCGGGTAGACGTGGGCCAGCCGGCCGAGCGGGCGCAGGTGCCGCTCGGCATTCGGGTACAGCGCCGAGCCAGCCTCTGCCACCGGCACACCGAGACGGATCGCCGTCAGTACGTCCTGCAGCGGCTGGCGCTGGCGCAGATGCATGTGCACGTCACCGGCGGCCAGCAGCGGCAGCCCGGCCGCCGCACCGAGAGCGACCAGCGCGGCGAGGCGGGCAGCATCGTCGGCACCACGATGCAGCTCGACGGCGATCCACGCTCGCCCGGCGAAGACACGCGCTACCCACTCTGCCTGCTCGGGTGCCGGCTCGGCGCCGGGCAGCCACAGTGCGATGCACTCGTCGAGCCCCTGCAGGTCGGCGCGGCCGAGCTGGTAACTGCCCTTGTCGGCACGCCGGCGCCCCAGTGTGATCAGCTCGCAGAGGTTGCCGTAGCCGGCCAGTGTCTCGGCCAGCAGCACCAGGCGCAGTCCATCATCCAGCGTGAACTCGCTGCCGACGATCAGCTTGAGCTGCTTTTCCCTGGCAGCGACATGTGCCCGCACCACGCCGGCCACCGAACACTCGTCGGTGATGGCCAGCGCGGCATAGCCCAGCGTGGCGGCGCGGGTGACGAGCTCCTCGGCATGCGAGGCACCGCGCAGGAAGGTGAAGTTGCTGACGCAGTGCAGCTCGGCGTAGGACACCAGCACGGCAAACCCTCCTCAACCGAAGATGCCGTGCAGGAACCAGCGCGGCGGCCGGTGGTGCTCACGGTAGATCCACAGCGTCTCGCCGGCAGGATTGCGCGCCACATAGTAGTCGCGGCGGGCCCGAGCACCATCCCACCAGCCGGACTCGATGCGCTCGGGGCCGGCCAGCAAACGCAGCCGGCCCTGGCACAGTGGCTCGTCCTGCTCGGTGAGCAGGGCACGCGGCAGTCGCAGCAGCCACAGCGGACGCGGCGTCGCGGGCAGGCGCGGTGACGCCGTTCTGGACGGCAGCGGCCTGCCGGCTTGCCACGCCTGCTCGGGGCGATGGTCGTCGTGCAGGCAAAGGCGGTAGACCCGTGCACTGCCGAGTCGCGCCAGCAGCCTGTCCACCAGCTGGCTCCAGCCGATGGCCTGTGCAGCCGGGTTCGCCATGAAGCTGGCGCTGCTTTCGACGAACTCGAGCAACTGCCCGGCAACGAGACCGAGCCCGAGTACCGGCGCTTCCAGCATGGTCTGCGCCAGACGCTCGCGCGCCAGGGCCAGCAGCCGCTCGGCGCTGCGCTCCGGCAGGCTGCTGCCGAGTGCCAGGGTGGTACGCCGCTGCCTGCTGTGCTCGAGCTGCAAGTGCCACTGCAGCACGCCGCTGCTGCGGGCACGCAGGAAGCCCTCGAATTCCTGCAGCAGGCGGCGCAGCGGAAACAGCAGGCGCAGTGCTTCGTTGACCTCGAAGCCGAACTCCACGCGGCTGCTGAAAGACGCTGGCGGTACCACCCAGGCTCGCGGATCGGCCGCCAGGCCGAGTGCACGGTCCAGTTCGAGGCGGCGCGCAGCACCGAAGCGGCGCAGGAAACCGTCGCGCGGCAAGCCACAGCAAGCGCCGATGCTGCGGATACCGAGGCTGTGCAGTGTGGTCAGCAGCTCCGGCGGCCAGTCGAGCAGGGTGAGCGGCAGCGGTGCCAGCCGCTCGCCGAGCAGCGGCAGTTGCAGGCACGCGCGTACCGGCAGCCCGGCATGGCGCGCCTTCGCCAGCCACCAGGCGGCCCGCGGTGTAGGTGCTACGCCGGGTACGGCAGAGTAGCCGAGTGCAGCGCTGCCTTCCCGCAGGTGCGCCAGCAGTGCCTTGAGCCCGCGGTGCAGACGCAGCGTGCTGGCGACTTCGAGCAGCAGCCCTTCGCCGGGCTGCAGCGCCACGCTGGGCGTGAACTGGCCGGCCCAGTAGGCGAGGCTTTGCAGTGCCTCGGCATCGCGCGCCTCGTCGTGTGGCAGCACCGCGAGCCGCGCCTCCAGCGCGCGTGCCGCTGCCACGGCCATGCCGGGCACGATGCCGGCAGCGCGGGCCAGGGCATTGGCACAGCGTACTCGCGGCCGGTTCGCAGGCCCGTCGGCGATCACGCAGGCGGCAAGGTTTTCCTGGGCACGCTGTGCAAGCTGCAGAGGCAATTCAGGCAGGTAGAGAGCGATCCACAGCATGGCGCCCTCTCAAACGGCAGGCGCAGCGAGGCGGTGGCGGAATCTCGAAGCGGGGACGACGACTGGTCTGGCAGGCTCGACGCGCAGAGCGTCTGCTGCCGCCTGCCAGTGCGGAGGAAACAACTGCAGAGTCAGCGGCTGCGCAGGTGCCAGACCGCGGCACTTGAGCACCTGCACCTGCAAGCGGCCGGCGTCGGCAGCCAGCCGCAGCCGCAGCGGTGCCGGCGAAGGCTGGGCCTCGGCGGCCAGCGGACGGTACAGCAGGCACAGGGCCTTGGCATTGGCGGCTGCCAGCTGCAGGCGCTGCAAGGCGCGGTAGTCGAGCGCACGGCCTGCTGCCTCGGCCCACAGCACCACCGCAGCGCATTCACCGGAACGCAGCAGCTGCTCGGCCGACCACAGCAGGTCGCCACTGGTGGCCTCCACGATCAGAAGCCGCTCCAGCGGGATGCCGGCCTGCAGCCAGGCCCGCGGCTGCGGCAGGTAGGGCGGCGCCAGCAGCGCCACGTGGCGACCCTCTGCACTCAGGCTGCCGAGCGCCGGCGCCAGCAGCGACAACTCGCCGATCCCGGTGGCCCCCACCAGCAGTTCCGTGAGCGCACCCAGCGGCCAGCCCCGCTGCGGCAGCACGGCATCGAGCGCGGCGTGGCCGCTGGCCACTGCCTGCGACAGCCCCTGCGCGGCGGGCTCCGCGCGCCAGAGGGCGGGATTGCGCAGCAGCAGTTCGAGGGCCTGACGGGGATCGGTCTGCGTCATGGCATTCACCGCCGGTAGGACCGGAAGCTGCCTGTCACCACACCGACGATCTCCAGGGGATCGGGGCGCAGCACAGGGTAGTTCCTGTTTTCGGGCTTCAAGACGTAGCGCCCACCTTCTTTCAGCAGGGTCTTGACGGTGAGCCCCTCGCCCGTGAGCGCCACCACGATCTCCCCCACCTTGGCCTGCTGC
>DAIRDB010000044.1:0-25718 GCA_036796405.1 Gammaproteobacteria bacterium
TCGACGCGAGTTACCCGACCATTATGGCGCTTTGCTCGCTGGTTATTGAACCCCAGACTGCGTTGGTTGAATGCGCGTTTGATGTATCTGGGCAGGGCCTGTCATAGGTCCTGAAGACAAAGGAAGGCCCCCGGGGGTAGTGAAAGGGGTGGGGGGGTATGGGTGGTTTACGACGCGAGTAGGTAATCGGGGAACCGGGCAATCCACTCATTCCAAGGGAGCGGTACAAATCGCGGTACATTTGAAGAAATAAGCACTATCGTCTTTTGTAAGTTATTGATTATATTGGCTGCTACGCAGGGAAATTTGTGGGGTGTTGCCTATTACCGGCACCAGCCCCCCCTCACTGACCAAACCTGTTAGCGCTTCTCCCCGGCGCAGCAAGGTCCAGCACCTCTGCTGGCGGGATGAACCCGCCGGGCCACAGCACCGCGGCTGCGGTGCTGCGCCCCGACCGGTTCTAGGTTTGCCTCAGAAGTTCATGTTGAGACTGACCTGATAGCGGCGACCGAACTCGTCGTATTCGTTCGCGATGCTCTGCGCGCCTCCACGTGTGCCGTAGCTCGGCACGACAGCCGGATCCCGGTTGAACAGGTTGGTGACGTTCAGATTTGCGCGCCACTGCATGCCGTTATCCAATTCGCCGTTGTAGCCGAGTTGCAGGTTTGTGTAGTTGCCCGATGCCACTTCCATGCGATCGATGTCTCGTCCGACGACCCAGCTCAGCTGTCCATTGAGGGATGCCGCGACATAGCGCTGCTGCAACTGGATACTGTAGCTGCCGATGCCATAGGTGGCGGTGAGCACGGCGGTCAGATCGGGCGTGTTGAGATAGCCTGCCTGATCCGTGGGCGTTCCTCCGAGAGGCGTGTTGGAACGCTCGATGATGTAGCCGGCAAGCCCGCGCAGGTTGAAGGACTCAGATTGTCCGTCTATGAAGTCTGGCTCCATCCGGTAGGCTGCCTCGAAGTCGACCCCTTCGACTTTGGATTGGGCAACGTTGAGGAAGGTATTGAATACCCGGCCGATGAAGCCGGAGGCCGGGTCACGCTCGAACTGCTTGCACAGCGAGGCGACCTTATTGATCTCGCACTCGTCGACGATGCGCTGGGCTCCGAGGGTGCCGACCGCGTCCTTTATCTTCACCTCGTACCAGTCGGTGGAAATGCGCAGCCCTTCGAGCCAGCGAGGCTGATAGACCAGCCCGGCCACGACGGTGTCGGCCTTTTCGGGCAACAGGTCGACGTTACCGCCCGACACCGTGGTGATCTGCGTTGCCAGACCGCCGAAGCGCGGATCGTTGACGCTGCCGCCGCCGCCCTGGAAGTCGAAGCGTTCGGCAAAGGTGGCTTCGCGTACGTCGCGGGACTTGGTGGCGCGCAGACGCAGGTCGTCAAACAGCTGCAGGTCGAGACCGATCTTCCAGCTGTCGACTGCCCCCACGCTGGAGTAGTCGGAGCGACGGAACGCGGCGCTGCCGTCGAGACGTTGCCCGGCTTCCGATTCCCAGACCGGCACGTTCACCTCCCCGAAGGCTTCCCAGACGTCGTACTGACCGCTTACCTGCGGCACGGTGGAGAACTGGTGCAGGTTGGCGGACCCGCCCGTGAAACCGGCGGGGATACCGCGGATGCCGAGGGCGGGCGCGTTGAGCGGTGGGCCGAGGACGTCGATCTCCGTCGGCAGGGCCTCATCGGTGAAATCCTGATCGCGGTAGGTGAAACCGGCCGCGAAATTGATCGGCCCACTCCAGCCCTCGATCAGATCACCGGTCATGAAGATCTCGGCAAAGTCCTGGTTGACGTAGCTGTCGCCGATTTTCGGCGTCATCACGTAGTCGAGCGCCTTCTGGCTGATGTTGCCGCTGCCCATCACGTTCCAGGGCACGCAGCCGCTCACCGTGTTGTCGAGACCGATCGGCGACAGCAGCGGTTTGGTGCTGAGGGGGGGCTTGGTGCCGCCAGGCGCACCGCCGGGAGATTCCAGACGGCCCGCCACCGAGGCCTGCAACTGGGCCGGGGTCGGGTTGAAGCGCTGTACGTTGCAGATGATGGCGCCGGTCGCCGGGTCGCGCACGGCATCGATCGACAGGAAAAGACGGTCGACGCGGATTTCGTCATAGATGCCGGTGCGCTTGTGCGATTCACCGGTCTGCCAGGAGGCTCGCAGGTCCCAGCCGTTCGGCAGAACCACGTCGACACCCACACTCCATGAATAGGTGCCGAACACGCCGCGGTTGTCCGAGCCGATGCCGGGATCGGGAACGTCGAGGTAGGAGCCGAGTTTGTGCAGTTGCACGGACGTGATGCCGGCGGCATCCATGGCAGATGCGACGCTGGCGGGCAGGAAGGGGTTTTCCCGGTACAGCGTGGCGTACCAGCCATCCTGCAGCGAATAGCCGCCGCGCATGCTCACACTGTTCGACTCGGAGCGGCCGGCGAGGATCTGGGCGAAGGCGCTCACCGAGTCGTTGAAGTCGTACTTGACCGCAGCGAAGGCCGAGCGGGCCACGACCTCGTTTCCGTTCACCGGACTGCCGAACGCATCGAAGGCGCGTGCGGCTTCCGGACCACCGGACATCGACTTGGTGCTGCCCGGGCGCAGGGGATCGGCGTAGACGTCACCCTTGATGAAGGTGCGTACATCGCTGCCGTCCTCGAGGAAGGTGGTGCCGTTCAACTTGAAGTTCGGGTTGAGCGGTGCCGTGGCACTGTTGGGGTTGGTACGCGCCCACAGGATGCCGGTGGGGCTGTGCTCGCTCGATACCACGTTGGGCAGCGTCAGGCGCTGGGGCACGTTGGGCGTAGCGGTTGCGGAGACCCAGGCGGGATTGGTCACCGTGCCCCAGCGCTGGAACCAGTCACCGAGGCTGCTGGCCTCGCGGTTGATCTGGGCGATGCGCATGGCCTGCACCGAGCCGATCACGTTGAGACGTTCGCCGATCTGCGCGCCACCGGCCACCGAGAAGTTCCAACGCTGACCATCGCCGATCTCGGTGATGCCGGTGCCGATTTCAGTCTTGAGTCCCGTGAATTCCCGGTCCAGTACGAAGTTGGTTACACCGCCGAGCGCATCGGCACCGTAGGCCGCCGAGGCACCCCCGGTCACCACATCGACGGTGCGCATCAGCGCGGTCGGCAGGGTGTCGACGTTCACCGAGCCGCGCTTGTCGGCGGGCACCACACGGGAGCCGTCGAACAGGACGAGGGTGCGGTTGGCGCCAAGGTTGCGCATGTTCAGGTAGCTGCCGCCGCCGTCACCGAACAGCACGCCGCCGCCGCGCTGCGAGGTGTTGTTGTTGAAGAACTGCGGAAGGATGTCGAGCTGCTCGGCAATGGTGCTGCCGGGCTGGAAGGCGTTGAGTTCGGACGTGGTCATGGCCGTGACCGGTACCGGCGTCACCATGCCGTCGGTGGCTCGGATACGCGTACCGGTGACCTGGATTTCTTCTACTTCATCCTGTGCCGCAAACAGCAAGACCGGCGACAGCAGGCTGGCCGTGACGGCCGACACGGCCAAGGCGAGTGTCTTGCCACGAAAGGCTTGGGTGGTTCTGCGCATACGATGTTCCCCGTGAAAATGATTGGTTATCGGGACGCGCCTGACGATCCTGGCGGCGGGCCCTTATGTAGCGGGAAAAACGGCGAATCGGAACCGGTAGCCAAAGCTTTACCGAGGGCGGGCAACGAATGGCGGATCGACAGTCGCTGACCTGCATCGGAAGGCTGGAGCGCTAACAGTTCAAGCTCGATTCATGATCCTCACCTGCCGCGATTGAACGGGGCGAGGGCCGGAACTGTCAACAGCAGGGCGGAAAATCAGGCGGAGCCGGCAGTGCCCGCCGCTTGCCGGCTGCGGCGGCAGCGTTCACTGCAGTAGCGGACCTGGTCCCAGTCGCGCGCCCACTTCTTGCGCCAGGTGAAGGGGCGCTGGCAGGCGGGGCAGGTCTTGGAGGGCAGGTGCTGCTTCTTGGTGTGTTTCATGCGGCTTGCCTGACGGGGACTGACGTTGCCGGCCGGCGACTCGACGGACGGGCGGGGCCTCATTATGCTGCGGGACCGCCCTCACGGCCACGCAGCAGGCAGGCGACCGCCGGGCCGAGTGCCGATATTTTTTTAGCTTTTCAGGAGGAACCACGATGCGTGTCCGCCCGCCCTGCTCGTCGCCCCGTCCTACGGTCTCGCTTCGCCCTCTGCTGCTCGCGCTGGCACTGGGCAGTGCCCCGGTCCTGAGAGCCGCAGAGCCGGTGGCACCGTTCTCGGAGGCCGAGACGCTCCAGCATTTCCAGTCGCTGGTGAGCATCGAGAGCACCGATCCGCCCGGCAGCGAGATTGCCGTTACCGAGTACCTGACGCGCGTGCTGCTGGCCGAGGGCATCGAAGTCGAGACCTATGCGCTGCCCGACCAGCCGCAGCGCCCCAACCTGGTGGCGCGGCTGCGGGGCAATGGCAGCAAGCGCCCCCTGTTGCTGATGGCGCATCAGGACACGGTCAACGTCGATGCCGCCCGCTGGGCCTTTCCGCCATTCAGTGCCACGCGTGACAGTGGCTGGATCTATGGTCGCGGCACGCTCGACGACAAGGACAATCTCACCGCCAGTCTGGTGACGATGCTGGCGCTCAAGCGCAGTGGTGCAGTCCTGGACCGCGATGTGATCTTCCTCGCCGAGTCAGGCGAGGAGGGCGCTTTCCATGTGGGCATCAAATTCATGGTGGCCAACCACTACGACGCCATCGACGCCGAATTCTGTCTGGCCGAGGGCGGTAGCGTGCGTCGGGTGCAGGGCAGGGCCGAGTCCGTCGGCATCGGGACCACGGAAAAACTGCCGCGGGCGCTGGCCCTGACCGCCCACGGCATCGCCGGTCACGCCTCGGTGCCGCTCCAGAGTAACGCGGTGGTACGCCTCTCCCGTGCCATCACGCGGGTGGCGGAGTGGCAGCCACCGGTCCGGCTGAGCGACATCACCACCTCTTACTTCGCGCAACTGGCGCGCATCGCGAGCGATCCGGCGAGCCGGGCCCGCTACCAGGCCGTGCTGAATCCAGGGTCGCCGGAGGCAGCGGCAGCCATAGCCTACTTCCGCGCGGAGGAGCCGGCGACCGCTGCCATTCTCAGTTCCACCGTTTCCCCCACCTTGGTCGATGCCGGGTATCGCATCAACGTCATTCCGTCCGAGACCTCCGCCACGCTCGACACGCGGCTGCTGCCCGATGAGAGCGAGGCGGAGTTCCTGGCTGCCGTGACCGCTGTGGTCGCTGATCCTTCCGTCGAGGTCAGCTGGGTGCCGCGTGACGATGCGACCGGGGCCAGTTCGTCCCTCGACACGGACGCTTACCGGATCATCGAACGTGTCTATGCAGAGGCCTATCAGGCCCCGGTACTGCCGCTGACCGGTACCGGCGCGACCGACAGCCGCTTCCTGCGTGCCAAGGGCATGCAGTGCTATGGCGTCGGTCCGGGGATAGACGCGGAAGATGCCCCGCTCGGCTACGGTGCCCACAGCGACCAGGAGCGCATCCTGGAAAGCGAGTTGCAGCGCTTCGTGAAGACCTATTACGACATCGTGGTGGCGCTGGCGGCACCCTGAACGGCGGGTACCGCCAGCAGGATTCAGCGCTTCACCCGCTCGAAGAGCCAGCGTCCGGATACCTGTACTTCCGTCACGCCAGTCACGGTTCCGCTGGCGTCACGGTTGAAGAGATAGGGCTGGCTCCAGGTACAGGTCGCGCAGATGAAGGACGCGTCCGACTGCGGAATAAGTTCGGCCTTGGCCGCTCCGTTGCGACTCAGCAGCAGTACGCCATTCTCCAGTGTCACCTCGACAGTAGTCGGATTGCTGAGCCAGATACCGGCGTAGGATCCCACGTAATCCGCCAGCACTGCCGGGTCGACGCTGACTGCGCTGCGCCGGGCGTCGGCCAGCTTGTCGCCCGTCCAGTGCTTGGTACCGCCCTCCGTCGATTCGTCGCAGACGATCTCGAGAATGGCGTCGTCCGTGACGTACTCCATGCTGACCTGTGTGTGCAGGGGAGCGGTGAACGTGCCCGGGTCGTCGTAGGTGATATCGACCAGCAGATGGCCGAAGTCGAGTCGCCGAAAACGCTCGGTCACCCTCAGTTGCTCCGTGTGCTCGAGACCGTTGGCGTGCAGCCAGGTCTTGGCATTGAAACCATTGCTCTCCACGACGAGCGTATCGCCATCCCAGTGGCCCACGGAGTAACCGTTCCAGGAGGGGAGCGGGTCAGCCTCCAGGACGCGGCCATCGGTGAACACCTGGCGAAAGGTCAGGTCGGGAAACAGCATGGCGAGCAGGTCGCTGCTCTGCACGAACTGGCGCAGGGTGCCGCCGCCGCCCGGCCCGCCGACGATGTAGCCTGGTCCACCCGGCTTGCACTGCATCTGCGGCCCGTCACGGTAGAAGTTGCGCTCGTGCGCTGCCATGGTTTCGATCGCCCACGCCTGTAGCTTGGAGGTGTCGCGCAGGTCGCCGCTCTCGCTGACGATGCGCCAGAGCCCGCTGAGATCCGGCCTGCCAGCCCCGGTACGCGGGGTGGCCGCGGCGAGATCCGGCGACCCGTCCGGTCCGAGAGGCAGCGTAGGGGGCAGAACGCCGAGCCACTGTGCGGCGGCCGGCAAACAGACGCTCAGCAACAGCAGGGGCAGTAGTCGTGTCATGGGCGGTTCCTCCGCACAGCACTTTCCCACAGCAGTTCCCCAGTGGCGGTGATGGTCACCGAGGCCGCGTTGACGGTATTGCTGCCATTGCGCGCGCGGTAGCCGGAAATGCTGACCTCGTCCCCATCCTGCACGCGACTGCGACCCCAGCCGAGACGCAGCAGATCGTTGGTGCCAACGAGTTCGATGGCCCAGTCCCCCGGTGCGGCTTGGTTGTCTGGAACGTCGATGAAGAGCCAGGCATGCGGGTTGGTCCACTCCAGCCGGGTAATACGCCCCGTGAGCGTCACGGGCTGGTTGATGTCGAACTCGGCAGCGAACGCGTGGTGTGCATGAACCGGGTTAACGGCGTAAATGCTCGCGATCGCCAGAGTACGAAGGCAAGTCCTGAGTGCTGGCATGCTGATGGAACTCCTGTGGCAAGACAAAAGCAAAGCTTCTGGCGGATGCTGCCACGGAACCGCTGCCGCCGGAAATAGGGGAACCACAATCACTGCAGCCACTCTTGCCTGCTGTAGCCAGAGGTGAACCCGCAGCAAGGTGAACACGGCCCCATACCCTCGCAAGTCCTATACTTGGCAACGCTGCGCCGTCCGGGCAGCAGTACCTCGGCCCTCCAGGATCAATACCATGCAACTCTCGCACGCTGGCGAACACTACTGCGGCCAATCGGGCATCCTCGACCTCGTGGAGGACCTCGGGTCGGCGCTGCGCGCGAATCCGGATCTGCTGATGATGGCGGGGGGCAACCCTGGCCGCATCCCACAGGCAGAGCGGCTGTTTCGTAGCACCTTGCAGGAGGTGCTGGCGGATGACGCGCGCAGTCACCAGTTGCTCGGTCGCTACCAGGGGCCCAAGGGTGATCTCGCCGTGCGCGAGGCGCTGGCCGCGGAGTTGCGCAGGCATTACGGCTGGCCCGTCGGCGCAGAGCACGTGGCGGTCACCAATGGCGGTCAGTCGGCCTTCGGCCTGCTGGCCACGTTGCTGGCCGGTGAGTCCCGCGCGGGGCAGCGCTGCCTGCATGTGCCGCTGGTCCCGGAATATCTCGGCTACGCCGACATCGGTCGCGGCCCGGGATTCTTCACGGCCGCCCGGCCTGTCATCGACCTGCTGCCGGAGCGGCAGTTCAAGTACCGGCTCGACCGCAGCGCCCCCATCCCGGCGTCGGCCGCTGCGCTCTGCGTGTCGCGCCCCACCAATCCCAGCGGCAACGTCCTCGCCAGGGAGGATCTGCTGTGGCTCGACACGGCAGCCCGGCAGCGGGGCATACCGCTGGTGATCGATGCGGCCTACGGGCTGCCGTTCCCGGGCCTGCAGTATGCCGAAGACAGTGAGCCTTACTGGAGCGACAACGTGATCCTGCTGCTGAGTTTGTCGAAGGTGGGCCTGCCCGGTATACGCAGTGGCTTCCTGGTCGCGGCTCCGGACGTCATCGAAGCCTTCAGCCGCGCCAACACCGTGCTCAATCTCGCCAGCGGCAACCTCGGACCGGCCCTGGCGCTGCCGCTGCTGGAGAGCGGTCGGCTGTTTGGTCTCGCGCGTGAAGTGCTGCAACCGTGGTACCGGGCCCGGCGGGATCACGCCGTGGCCGCCCTGCAGGCCGCGCTCGGCGACCTGCCTTGGTTGCTGCACCGACCGGAGGGCGCTTTCTTCCTGTGGCTCTGGTTTCCTGGGCTGACCATACCCTGTGCCGCGTTATACCAGCGCCTGCGGGCAGCGGGACTGTTGGTGGTGCCCGGGGCTGCCAGCTTCATGGGCCTCGAGGAGCCGTGGTCGCACGCCACGCAGTGCATCCGCCTGTCCTGTGCCGTTCCGGACAGCACGCTGGAGCGGGGTGCGCAGGTGCTGGCCAGCGTGGTGGCCGAACTGTCCCCCTGAGCCGCCCGGCCAGGAGTCCTCCGGTTTGGCGGCTCGCGGCTGTGTATACTCGGCGCCGCTTACAAAGGAGCCCTTCCATGAACCGTTACCCTACTGCCCGGCTGCTGGCCAGTCTGCTGCTGCTCACCAGCCTGCCGGCGGCAGCGCAGTTGTCAGCGACCGCCTCCTGGGCGACCGAAGTGGAGACGCGTTACAACTTCACGCCCGATGTTCCCTATGTCACCGAGCAGGGCATCGAGCTCAAGCTCGACGTCTACAGTCGTCGCGATACACAGACGCCCCAGCCAGCCCTCGTGTTCATGCACGGGGGATTCTGGGTGGCCGGCTCCAAGGATGCCCAGACGCTCAACATCCTGCCGTGGCTGGAAAAGGGCTGGAACGTGGTGGTCGTGGGGTATCGCCTGGGTGGCGTAGCTCCCGCGCCGGCAGCCCTGGTCGACACCTTCTGTGCGCTGCGCTTCGTGGCTGCCCACGCCGACCAGTACAACATAGACGTGCAGCGCATCGTCGCCAGCGGCCAGAGTGCCGGCGGTCACCTGGCGCTCGGTTTGGGATTGCTGGCTGACGAGGGATACGACCGTGGTTGTCCCGCCGGTGACACGCCGCGCGTGGCGGCCGTGATCAATTGGTTCGGGGTCACCGACGTCGTCGATGTGATCGATGGCCCGCATCGTTCCGACAGCGCTGCCCGCTGGTTCGGCGACATGGACCACGATGCCGCGCTGGCGCTGGCAGGCCGCCTTTCCCTGCTGCAGCACGTGCGTGAGGGGCTGCCGCCCATTCTCACCATTCAGGGCGATGCCGACGCCGTGGTGCCGTACGCCCAGGGGCAGGCACTCGATGCGGCACTCGATCGCACCTCGGTACCGCACGAATTCCTGACCATTCCCGGCGGCGGTCACGGCCGCTTCACGGCGCCGGAGCGGGCACGAATTTACGAGACGATCAACCGCTTCCTGGCAGACAATGGTCTCGAGTGACACAACGAGACGCTGGCCGTGCGGGATCAGCGTCGATAACCGAAAAGGGGGACTGCAATGAATATCGGTCATGGCCTGGCACTCGCCGCTGCGCTGCTCGGCGCCTCGGCGTGGGCTCAGGAGCACAGCTATGCACCCAGCGATATCGAAAACGGTCGCGGCCTCTATCAGGCCAACTGCCTGGGCTGCCACGGCAACAACGGCGATGCGGTAGAGGGGGCCAATCTCGGCAGTGGTCGCTTCCGCCGTGCCGGTAACGACGAGGAGTTGATTGCGCTGATTCGCGGTGGCATTCCGTCCACGCTGATGATCCCGAGACCGCAGCTCAGTTACGGCGAGTTGCGGGCGTTGGTGGCGTTCCTGCGCAACATGCAGACCGCAGCCGGCGGGGGACAGTCGCGTGAGGTGCGAATCGGCGATGCAAAACGCGGAGAGGAGCTGTTTTTCGGCAAGGCGGCCTGTGCCGATTGTCATGGCGTCGGTGGCGGTGGCTCGCGTCTCTATGCCGACCTCGCCACCATCGGGGCGCAGCGTACGCCGGAGTCCCTCGAAACCGCCATCATCGACCCCCGCAAGGAGGTCCGGGAGGGGCAGCGCTTCATGCAGGTGACCACCAGGACCGGACAAACCGTGACAGGCAAGCTGCTCAACCAGGACACGCACTCCGTGCAGTTGCTGACCGAACAGGAAACCCTCGCGTCCTACCTCAAGGAAGAGCTCAGTGCCTGGACCTTCCTGCCGAGTGCCATGCCCTCGTCGCTGGATGTGCTGTCCGCCGATCAGATCGCCGATCTCGTTGCCTATCTCATATCGCTCAAGCCCGCAGAGGAGCAAGCCCGATGAAATGCCTTCTCACGCAAGTCACCCGGTGCCTGCTGGCCGCGGGGTTGCTCTCAACCGGTGGTCTGCAGGCCCAGGTTGCCCCGGAGCGGCTGCTTGCCGCCGAGGCTGAACCTGGTAATTGGCTGCTGTACCACGGGGATTACGATGGCCAGCGTCACAGCGACCTCCAGCAGATCACGCCAGCCAACGTCGCCAACCTCGAACTGAAGTGGATCTGGCAAGTGCGCTCGGCCGCGGGCGCGGCGCAGAAATTCGAAGCGACGCCGCTGGTGGTCGATGGCGTCATGTACACGGTCAGCCCGCCGAACGACGTCGTCGCCCTCGACGCCCGCACCGGCCGTGTGTTCTGGACCTACGCCTACGCGCCGGCCAGCGAGGCCCGTGTGTGCTGCGGCCGCGTCAATCGCGGGCTGGCCATCCACGGCGACACCCTGTTCATGGGGGCCATCGACGGGCGTCTGCTGGCCATCGATGCCAAGAGTGGCCAGTTGAAGTGGAACGTCGCCGTTGGCGATCCTTCACTGGGCTATGCCCTCACCGTGGCGCCCCTGGTAGTCGGCAACAAGGTCATCGTCGGCCCTGCCGGAGGCGAGTACGGTATTCGCGGCTTCATCGCCGCCTACGCGGTCGAGGACGGTCGGGAGCTGTGGCGCTTCAATACCATTCCGGGGCCCGGCGAGGCCGGTTTCGACAGTTGGGCTGATCCGGCTCGCGAGGCCTGGAAACTCGGCGGGGGGTCGATCTGGACCACGGGGTCCTATGACCCCGAGTTGAACCTCATGTACTGGGGCATCGGCAATCCGGGTCCGGACTGGAACGGTGACAGTCGTCCCGGTGACAACCTCTATACCGAGTCTGTCGTCGCGCTCAATCCCGACACCGGTGCGCTGGCGTGGCACTACCAGTTCACGCCCCATGACGAGATGGACTACGACTCCACGCAGGTGCCGGTGCTCGCCGACATCGAGTGGCAGGGGCAGCCACGGAAGGTACTGATGACCGCCAACCGCAATGGCGTGTTCTACGTGCTCGATCGCACCAACGGCAAATTCCTGCTGGGCAAGCCGTTCGTGGCCGTCAACTGGATGGATGGCACCTTCGACGCCAATGGTCGCCCGAATCGCGTGCTGTCGCCGAGCGAGCAGGGCACTTTCATCATGCCGAACAATCAGGGTGCCACCAATTGGTATCCGCCGTCCTTCAGTCCCAGCACGGGGTATTTCTATGTGCCGACCTGGATGGATACCTATTCGGTCTATACCAAGCGACCCGTCACCTACACGCCGGGGCAGCAGTACGTGGGGGCGTTTCCCACCATGGCCATGCCGGCGCTGAGCGTGCGTCCGGTCAACCAGCGCATTCCGGAAGACGGTTTTGGTGCCATCCAGGCGATCGACCCGCAGAGCGGCGAGATCGTCTGGCGTCACGAGATGAGCGACGTCACCGACAGCGGCGTGCTCAGTACGACAACCGATCTCGTGTTTGCCGGAGGCCGCGAAGGCTTCTTCTACGGTCTGGATGCCAAGACCGGCAAAGAGCTCTGGCGGCAGAACCTCGGGGGGCAAGTCGCCTCGGGACCGATCAGTTACCAACTCGACGGCAAGCAGTACATCGCGGTGGCCGCCGGCGCCGGCCTCTTCGTGTTCGGTCTCGAGGACTGAGCTCGGCGCCGGTTACGCCGCTAAAGACCGAGGTAGTAGCGCAAGGTCAACGTACCGCTCGCTACCTCGGTGCCTGCGAAGCGCGGGCGGAACTGCACGCGCCGCAGATACTCGCCAAGGCGTATCTCCATGTCGCGCGTGACCTCGCCGCCGGTGCCGAGTTGGCGAATCCGCCGCGCCTTGCCGAACTCGTTCAGCGCAAAGCTCACGTCGATGAACCCGAAGTAGTGCACCGCGGAGTCGGCGCCGATGCCGAGCTTTTCCCGGCTGTTGGGGGCCGGCAAGTAGGTTGGCAGTAGCTGCGGCAGGGCCGGATACAGCAACTCGCCCGCCGCCTCGACGATCTGCGGATTCTCCGCGAAGAAGCGGTAGGCGGCACGATAGCTGTCGAGCGCCAGCGTCTTGCGCCCGAACATCAGTTGCCAATCGGCCTCCTCCAGCATGGCCGTGACCAGTTGCGCCGGCGTGCGTGCCGTATTGGCGACCAGATAGCCCATGCGGCGTCGATGTGACTCCAGCCCCAGCGCGTATTCCTCGGCGTTCAGCAACTCGATCGAATTCTGGTTGAGGCGACTGGCCGTCTTGCTCTTCTTGCGCGAGAGATAGAAGTCCGGCTCGTAGAGGATGTCTTCGCGGTGCGTGGTGAGGAACAGCGTGGTGAGCAGCTTGCGCTCCAGTTCCATCAGTGCCGGGTTGCCGTAGTCTCCGGCGTCGACCAGGATCTTGATGGCCTCGAGGTAGTTGCCGCGCGCCTGATACAGCTTGAACAGCGGCGTATTGCGCACGTCGTAGTTGTTGCCCATGTAGTTGCGCGGGTCGCGCACGAAGTTCTGCACGTTCATGCGCGGAATGTTCACTAGGATGCTGGAGCGTTCCAGGAAGGCGCGGGTATTCCAGTCGCCGAGACGCTGCTGCGCCGTGACCAGCCCGGCTGAACTCTCACCATGGCGCAGGGCCGCGATGCGGAACGCCGAATCCATCATGGCGTCGGCGTCGGTCGGTTTTTCGAGTGCCAGATAGCTCTGGGCCATCGCCTCCAGCACGGCCACCTGCTCGAGTTGGTCGAGACCGTGATTGATGCGGCTGACCTGCAGGGTGCGCTCGAACAGCGCCAGCGCGTACTCCTGCTCTCCGAGTCTCTGGTACAACTGGCCAGTCGCAAACAGACTCTCGCGCAGAGGATCGGCGAAGGGGCCGTGCAGGGTTTCCAGGTCACCGATGGCGATCAGAGAGTCGCCGATCCTGTCCTGCAGGGCCGTGCGGGTGTCGCCGCTAGGCGCAGGGTTGCCAGTAGCGGACACGGCGTCCGCTGCTGACGCAAACGACGCGAGGGGGAATTCAATCGTCGGGCTGCCGTCGATCAGCGGTACGGGCTCGAACAGCAGTTGCGTGACGTTGCGCCCACTTTGTGCCGCCACAGCAACGGCCCAAACACTGAGCAGGGTGCATAAGACCCCGCGGGCGTAGCCGACGAATTTTGCCTGCCGCATGGCTCCGCCTCACCAGTGCACGTGCTGCCAGACCCCGCCTGCCAGCGCACGGGGTCCCTGCAGACGCCTTACTTCTTGGACTTGCCGGCCGCCGCTTTGGGCTTCTTGGCCGCGCCGCCCTTGCTCTTGCGCTGGTAGGTCGACAGGCCTGGCTTGAACTTCTTCTCGTCGAGAAATGCCGTCATGGCTCCCTGGCGGAATTCGGCGCCGCTGCGCAGGTTCGATGCATCGTTCTTGGAGTAGATGTAGTCGTTAGAGGTTTCCCAGTCCATGAAGCGCACGCGCTTGAAGACTTCCTTGGCGGCACGCAGTACCACCGGATCCTTGCCCATCAGCGTCTTGGCAAGTTCGCGTACCCGCTTCTCGAGCTGGTCGGCCGGTACGCTTTCGTTGACGAGCCCCATGCTGGCTGCTTTTTTGCCGTCGAAGGTCTCGCCGGTCATGATGTAGTACAGCGCGTTGCGCTGTCCCATGGTATCTGCCACGGCCTTGGTGACGTTGCCGCCGGGAATGATGCCCCAGTTGATTTCCGACAGACCGAACTTGGCGTCGTCCGACGCGATGGCGAGGTCGCAGGAGGTGAGCGGGGTGAAGGCACCGCCGAATACCCAGCCATTGACCATGGCGATGGTCGGCTTGGCGTGGAAGCGCAGCTTGATCTGCTGCCAGGCCGCTGCCTCTTCACGGATGCGCATCTTGAAGGCGTCACTCTCGTTATCGGTCTCGCGGAAGTACTCCTTCAGATCCATGCCTGCCGACCAGGCAGCACCGCGCCCGGTCAGGACCACCACCTTGCAGCGCTGATCGAGTTCGAGGGCATGCAGCGTGGCGTACATCTCCCGATTGAGCGTGGGGCTCATGCAGTTTTTCTTGTCGGGGCGGTTGAAGTACACGAAGGCGATGTCGTCGCTGAATTCGACGTCGACGGTATTGCCCCAGGGGGCTGTGGAATTGGTCATGACGGACTACCTGCGTTGCTATGAAAGGGGCGGGGGACGGAGGCGCTCTCAGTTACGGTACTCGGTGCCGTCATCGAGGATGATCACCCGCAGGAAGAATTTCTCTGGATCGGCGATCAGCGGTGAACCGAAGGTTTTCAAATGCTGCCCCGGTGCCACATGTTCTGGCCGTATGCCATTGCGGACCAGCATGTTGGCTGGCGCACCTTCGATGAAGTGGACGAGCTTCTCGCTACCGTCGGCACTCTTGCTCTTCAACACGAGTTCGATGTGCGGGTTGCGAAACTTCACCGACTCCACCACCCCTTCGAAGGGAATCTGCTGCTGAAAGTCAAAGACGGCGAACGAGTGGTGCGCCAGCGAGACCGGTGGCAGCAAGGCAGCGGCGACCGCAGCACAGAAGGCAGGAATGGCTAGGATTTTCATGGGTTGGCCCTCGGGTTTTGGCGCGGAAATATAGCATGCAGCCGTGGCGTGCCCAAATTGCTTTGGCAGGTTTTCCGGCAGCCCGCTATGTTGAAAAAGGCAGAAATCAGGGAGCCAGACAGGACAGGGAGTCAGCATGCAAGCGCCATTGTTTCGTCGCGCGGTCGTCGAGCGGCAGGCCGAGCGTCTGTGGGGCAGGGTGCTGGTGACCCAGCCGCTGGCGCCGCGCCTGGTCACGGGCCTGCTCGCGCTGCTGGTGCTCGTCGCCGCCGCCTTCCTGCTGTCGCACAGCTATCCGCGCCGGGTCACCGTCACGGGGGCACTGGTGCCAGTGGGCGGCGTGGTCGAGGTGGTGGCTCCGGCGTCTGGCCTGCTGGAGCGGCTGTTGCTGCCGGTGGGCCGCAGGGTGCAGCGGGGCGAACCCTTGTTCGAGATTGCCGCAGAGCGCTCGCTGGTGGAGGGTACCCCGCTGGCCCTGCAGCGTCACCACGCTTGGCAGCAGCAATGGCAGAGTCTCGAGGCGCAGCAGGCGCTGGAGACGGCGCGGCAGCAGCAGCGCGATCAGCACTTCTCCGCCGAACGTCAGCGCCTCGCGCTGCGGCGTGACGCATTGCAGCAACTGCTGGAGCAGCAGCGGGGTATTTCCGAACTGCGGGCGAGGCAAGCTGAGCGAGGCGAGCGTCTCTGGCAGCAGGGGTTGCTCGCCACCGCGGACCGTGAGTCGCTGAGCTTGCGGCTGCTGGAGCAGCAGCAAGCCGAGGGGCACAGCCGCCTGGAACTGCAGGCGGTGGAGGCCGACCTGGCAGCCGTGGCGCGCGAGCAGCGGCTGGCGGGGCTCGACAGCGCCGGCCAGTTCGTGCGCTGGCGCAGCGAGAGTTCCGCTCTGCGGCAGGAGCGGCTGCTGCAGCAGGCGGCCGAGGGTTTCGCCGTCTCCGCACCGGTGTCAGGGTCGCTAGGCTCGCTGCATGTCCAGAGTGGCATGAGTGTCCAGGCCGGCCAGCCGGTGCTGAGTCTGCTGCCGGCGCAGTCGCCACTGCAGGTCGAGCTGTGGCTGCCGTCCAAGGCCCTGGGCTTCGTGGCGATCGGCCAGAGCGTCACGCTGCGGCTGGACGCCTTTCCCTACCAGAAATTCGGCGTCCAGCGTGCCCGCCTGACCGAGGTGAGCGCCACGGCCGAACAGGTGGCTGAGGGGCAGTGGCTGCATCGCGCCTTTGCGGCGCTCGACAGACAAAGCGTCTTGGCTTTCGGCGTGGAGCAGGCCCTGCGCCCCGGCATGCTGGTCAATGCCGACATCGAGCTGGAGCGGCGTACTCTGCTCGAGTGGGTGCTGGAGCCGTTGTTCAGCGTGCGCGGGCGCTGGTAGGCGGAGCAGAGTCCATGGATCTGTTGACGATGCGCCGCCAACGGCTGCCCGTCCTGCGCCAGACCGAAGCCAGTGAATGCGGACTGGTCTGTCTGGCCATGGTGCTCAATTACCACGGTCACCGCATTGACCTCGCCACCTTGCGACAGCGTCATGTTGCGTCGGCACAGGGCCTGAATCGGCGCGGCCTGATCGCACTGGCGTCCCGGCTCCAGCTGGCGGCCCGGCCCCTGCGCCTGGAGCTCGACGAGTTGGCCAAGCTGCGCCTGCCCGCCATCCTGCACTGGGATCTCAACCACTTCGTCGTGCTCGAGAGTTGCCGGGCTGGGCGCGCCGTGATCCACGATCCGGCCAGCGGCCTGGTGGTGTGCGATACCAAGCTGCTCGACCAGCACTTCAGTGGTGTGGCACTCGAGCTGACCCCCATGGCGGATTTCACGCCGCGCGATGAACGGCAACAGCTGAGACTGGCAAACCTGTGGCGCCAGCACAGTGGACTGTGGTCGGGCCTTGGCTATCTTTTTTTGTTGTCCCTGCTGCTGCAGCTGTTTTCGTTGGCGCTGCCCTTCTATACACAGCTCTTCATCGACGAGGTCCTCGTTAGCCAGGACTTCGCCTTGCTCAAGATCCTGGCAACGGGCTTTTTCATGGTGACCGTCGTCCGCTGCTTCAGTGAATGGCTGCGTGCCCAGTTGGTGCTCCACCTCGCCTCCAGCGTGGGCTTCCAGATTGCCGGGGCCATCTGCCGACACTTGCTGCACTTGCCGCTCAGCTGGTTTTCGCGCCGTCATCCCGGTGACATCGTCTCGCGCTTCGGTTCGCTGACGCAGGTCCGGGACTTTCTCAGCTCGGGCATCGTCGAAGTGCTCATCGACGGACTCATGGTGGCGGGAACGCTCGGGCTCATGCTCGTTTACAGCCTGCCCCTTACGCTGGTGGCGCTAGTCGCCGTGGTGGCTTACGCGCTGCTGCGGGTGGCGCTGCACGGTCGCCTGCGCCGTCATAACGAGGCCCTGCTGCAGGCCGGTGCACAGGAAAACAGCGTGTTTCTGGAGAACCTGCGTGCCATCCAGGGTATTCGCCTGTTCAGCAAGCAGGCCGACCGTTTGGCGCTCTGGCAGAACCTGCATGCCGACGTGGTCAACGCCGGTGCCGACTTGCAGAAGCTCGGGTTCCAGATCCGCCTCGCCAACGGCCTGCTGCTTGGGACCGAGAACATCGTGCTCATGCTGCTCGGTGGCATCGCCGTCCTGCGCAACGACCTCTCCATCGGCATGATCATGGCTTATCTCAGCTTCAAGGATCAGTTTTACGGCCGGGTCTTCGCCCTCATCGACAAAGTGTTCGAGTACCGTCTGCTCGAGTTGCATCTGGAGAGGCTGGCCGATATCGCCCTGGCTCCAGTCGAGCAGCATCTGGAGGGCCTTGGTGTTCCGCCGCCCGAGGTCTGCCTGCAGGGCGGACTCAGCATTCAGGAGCTGAGCTTCCGCTACGACGCCGATGGCCCGTGGCTGCTGCGCGACATCAGCTTCACCGTCGACAATGAGGAGGTGGTTGCCATCATCGGTCCGACGGGCTGTGGCAAGTCGACGCTGCTCAAACTCGTGCTCAGCTTGCTGCAGCCCAGTGCGGGAGCGGTGCTGCTGCATGGCATGCCTGTGCACAGGATGGGCTTGCACGCCTACCGTGAGAGAGTGGCGGCGGTACTGCAGGACGATGCACTGCTGTCGGGCAGCATTTTCGACAACATCAGCTTTTTCGATCCCGCCCCGGATCGTGAGCAGGTCGAGCTCTGTGCCAACCTCGCTGCGCTCGCCAACGACATCCGCGCCTTGCCCATGCAATACAACACGCTGGTGGGCAGCATGGGAGCCGCCTTGTCCGGTGGTCAGGTACAGCGACTACTGCTGGCGCGGGCGCTGTACAAGCGTCCGCGTCTGCTCGTGCTCGACGAGGCCACGAGTCATCTCGACCTTGCCACCGAGCAGGCCGTGAACCGCGCGATACGCCAACTGCGCATCGCTCGCCTCATCGTTGCCCATCGTACCGAGACCATCCTGCAGGCCGATCGCATCCTCGAGCTTACGCCGCAGGGACTGATCGAGCGGAAGCATGCCGAGCTGCAGGCGCGCCGCGCTCCCATGGGCTGGCTGCCGGCACAGCCGCCTGTGTAAGCTCGGTGGCACATTGTCGCGGACCCCTTGTCATGCAGAAGCCGGACCCAGCTTGCCCGCACCCCCTCGGAAGCCTGCGCCGCTGCCACGGCGCCGTTAAGACCGCCGCACTGCTCGTGCTGTGCTGGCTGCCGCTCCGCGAGCCGCTGGCTGCCACGGCCACCGGATCTTGCCGTGATCCCGCCGCCACCATGCTCTGGCGCGTCGATCCGCCGTGGCCTGCCGACCGGCCCTTGTCGCTGCAGGTGCTGGGCTCCATCCATGTGGGCAAGGCCGAGCTCTACCCGCTGGCGACACCGGTGGAGCAGGCGATCGCCGCGGCCGAGACGCTGGTGTTCGAGGTTGATCCGACCGTGCTGGCAGCCCCTGCCGCGGCCGAGCGCATTCGCCAGCGCGGCTTGCTGCCGACGGGGCAAGCGCTCGGCGACCTGCTCGCCCCCGGCACCGAGCAGCAGTTGCAGGCGGCTCTCGACCTCCTCGGCCTGCCGCTGTCTGCCATCACTCACTTGCAGCCCTGGCTGGTGACCATGCTGCTCACCAACCTGCAGGTACAGCAACTGGGCTACAGCAGTGCCCACGGGGTCGAGAGTTATCTGCTGCAGCGCAAGAACGCCACGGCTGCCATCGGCGAACTCGAGGGACTCGAGCAGCAGCTCGCCCTGCTGCAGTCCGTCGATCAGGACGCTCTGCTGCATTACTCGCTGGAGGGTTTCGACCAAGCCGCCAGCCAGCTGGAGGCCTTGCTGGCTGCCTGGCGCTGTGGTGATCACGCGCTCTTGCAGGAATTGCTGTTCGAGGGCGTCGCCCCGGGCGTGGCAGACGGCCGGACTGCCGCAGGGGCAAGCGACCCTAGGTCAACACCAGTGGCAGCGCAGCGCGAGGCGCTGCTCAGCCGCCTGTTCGCCGAACGTAACCGTCACATGGCCGACGGCATCGCAAGGCTTCTGGAGGCAGGCGACGGCGACTACCTCGTCACGGTCGGGGCCGGCCATTTGCTCGGCGAGCAGAACGTGCTGCAACTGCTGCGTGAGCGAGGTTTTGCCGTCACCGCCGTGCGGCGCTGAAAGGGTTGTGAGCCACTGGCTCAGCCCCCATAATGCCGGTCCTTTACGGTGCCTCTTGTCGGTCCCCCCGCAATGACAGGTCGTGAACCCCGCCAGGCCCGGAAGGGAGCAACGGTAGCGACTGATGCATGTGCCGGGGTGTGGCTGGCAAGAGGTACCACCCGATCCGAAAGCCGCGATGAGTTATCAGGTTCTAGCCCGCAAATGGCGTCCGCGCACTTTCCGCGAAATGGTGGGGCAGGGCCATGTCCTGCAGACCCTCATCCACGCCCTCGACAACCAGCGACTGCACCATGCCTATCTCTTCACCGGCACGCGCGGCGTTGGCAAGACCACCATCGCCCGCATTCTCGCCCGCTGCCTCAACTGTGAGGGCGGCATTACCTCCACGCCCTGCGGCCAATGTCTGGCCTGTCGCGAAATCAACGAGGGTCGTTTCCTCGATCTGATCGAGGTGGATGCCGCGTCGCGCACCAAGGTCGAAGACACGCGGGAATTGCTGGAGAACGTCCAGTACGCCCCGAGCCGTGGACGCTTCAAGATCTATCTGATCGATGAAGTGCACATGCTGTCCAATCACAGCTTCAATGCGCTGTTGAAGACGCTGGAAGAGCCGCCGCCCCACGTGAAGTTTCTGCTGGCAACCACCGACCCGCAAAAATTGCCGGTCACCGTGCTGTCGCGCTGCCTGCAGTTCAGCCTCAAGAACCTCAGTCCGGAGAAGCTCGTAGAGCACATGAAGCACATCCTGACCGAAGAAGGTCTGGCGTTCGAGGAGCCAGCGCTGTGGGCGCTGGGTCGGGCGGCGCAGGGCAGCGTGCGCGACTGTCTCACCTTGCTGGACCAGGCAATCGGCTTTTGCAAGGACTCACTCACGGCCGCTGCGGTCGGCGAATTCCTCGGGTCCATCGATCAGGCTGTCATCGCAGGTCTCATGCAAGCACTGATTGCCAAGGACGCGGCGGAGTTGCTGCGCACCGTGCGGTCCGCTGCAGAGAACTCGCCCGACTTTGCGGCCGTCCTGCAGGAGCTGCTGTCGTGGCTGCACCGGGTAGCCATTGCGCAGGCTGTGCCGGACGCCATCGACAACAGCCAGGGCGACCGGGAGGCCGTACTGGCCCACGCCGCGGCGCTCAGTCCCGAAAACCTCCAGCTGTATTACCAGATTGCCTTGAAAGGTCGCGAGGATCTGCCCTTCGCGCCCAGCGCGCAAAGTGGGCTGGAGATGACCCTGCTGCGCATGCTGGCCTTCACGCCACAGACCGGGCTGCGGTCCTCGGTTCCGTCCCCGGCAGGAGACCTGGCAGCAGCCGGGCAAAAAAAAAAGCTGACTGAGCCTGGCCCCGCGCCGCCGGCAACCGCACCCAACCTGCAGGAGGCCACCAGCGCAGCACTGGCCGGCAAGCCGCTCGCCCTGACCGCGCTTTCTGCCGAGACCTGGCCGCTGCTGTTCGCGCAACTCGGTCTCAGCGGTGTCACCCGCAGCGTCGCCAGTCACTGCTGTGTTCAGCGGGTGCGTGAGAGCGACATCGAACTGACTCTGGACGCCAACAATGCTGCCCTGTTCAATGAGGAGCATCGTCGCCGAATTGAAACGGCGTTGCGCGAGTATTTCCGGCAAGAGATCGTGCTAGTGGTGACACCGGGTCGCTGCGCCGCCGAAACCCCCGCTGCAAGGCGCTTGCGCCTGGAAGACGAGCGACGCCTGGCGGCAGTGCAGGATTTCACCCACGACCCGGTGGTCAAGGCGCTGGTGGAGCGCTTTGGTGCGGAAGTGCAGTACGACACCATCGTCCCTCTGACGCCGCAGCGCCACTGACGCAATCCAACCCGGGAGTCCTGGAGCCATGAGCCAACACCCTTCCTTCGATTCTCGCGCCTGCAGTGGCGCACCCCTCTGAGTCCGGGTTGCAGCCATGCAGCACAGTCCCCTCATCCAGCAGTTGCTCGACGCCTTTCGCCGTTTGCCGGGCGTCGGCAGCAAGTCGGCGCAGCGCATGGTGCTGTATTTCCTGGAGCGCGACCGCGAGGGAGGGCGCCGGCTGGCCGCCGCCCTGCAGGCGGCGATGGATGGCGTCGGACAATGCCAGGACTGCCGAACCCTCTGCGAAACCCGACTCTGCCCGATCTGCGCGCATCCCGGCCGTGATGCGCAGACCCTGTGTGTGGTGGAGACACCCGCCGATGTCTATGCCCTCGAGCATACCGCCGCCTACCGCGGGCGCTACTTCGTGCTGATGGGGCACCTTTCACCTATCGATGGGGTCGGGCCCGAGCAACTCGGCATTGACGCTCTGGTCGAGCAGGTCATGCAGCGCGCCATACAGGAAGTCATCCTCGCCACCAATCCCACCGTGGAAGGTGAGGCGACCGCGTGGTACATCGCGGAGCAGTTGCGCCAGCCCTCTCTTGTGGAGCGGGGGCTGCGGATCACCCGTATCGCCCATGGCGTGCCGATGGGGGGAGAGCTCGAATACATCGATGGGTCCACGCTCGCGCACTCGCTGAGTGGGCGCCAGTTATTGCACAAATCCTAGGAGCCCGTCCGTGGCAAGCCAGCCAGCCAGTCCCCCTGTAACGTCCATCCTGCCGCCCATCGAGTTCCGCGAACTGCAGGGCAATGCGGCGCTGGCTGCCCACTGCGCCCGCTGGCGCCAGGGCACGGCAGTGGCACTCGATACCGAATTCATGCGTGTCAGCACCTTCTACCCGCAGGTCGGTCTGATCCAGGTAGCCGATGGGCAGGGCATCGTGCTGATCGATCCGCTCAGCATTTCGGACTGGCAGCCCTTGCGGGAACTGTTGGTCGATCCCGGCGTCACCAAGATCCTGCATTCCTGCTCGGAGGATCTGCTGGTGTTCCATACCTTCCTGAAAGTGCTGCCCGAACCCCTCTTCGATACGCAGATAGCGGCAGCGCTGCTCGGCGCTGCCCAGTCCTTGAGTTACCAGAACCTCGTCAGGCAGCACATGGACATCGATCTGCCCAAGGCTGAAACCCGTTCGGACTGGCTGCAGCGACCCCTCACGCCGGAGCAGCTCGAGTACGCCGCACTCGACGTCGAATTCCTTCCTGCCATCTGGCGTCGCCAGCAGGCCGAGTTGGCCTCACGCGGCCGTCTCGCCTGGCTTGCCGAGGACTGCGAGCGTCTGCGCCAGACGTACCGCGACGAGATCGAGGGGCGCTTCGGTGACTACTACCTCAATTTCAAGTCGGGCTGGCAGCTGCGGCCCCGCTCATTGCTGGCGCTGAAGTGGCTGGCAACCTGGCGGGAGGAGCGTGCCCGCAAGCGCGACAGACCGCGTAGCTGGATACTCAAGGACGCGGCTCTTTTCAGCCTGGCGCAGACGCTCGTGCAGAACCGAGCCGAGTTGGCCGCGACGCCCGAGGTTAGCGAGAATTTCGTCCGCCACGAGGGCGAGGCGGTGCTGCAGTTGCTCCGTCAGGCGGCCACTGCCGACGAAGCGGAGTGCCCGCCGCGCCAGCCAGCGCCACTCAGTCCGGCGCAGAAGACGACGCTGAAGCGGTTGCAGGATGCCGTGGAGACGCGTGCCGCCGAGTTGGGAATTCCGGCGGAGATCCTCGGGCGCAAGCGAGTCCTCGTGCCCTTGCTGCAGAACGCCGCTGCCCTCGCACCGGGGGAAACGCTGGCGCCGGAGCAGATTCCGGAGGAACTGCGCGGCTGGCGTGCGCACGAAATTCTGCCACGTCTGCGTGAGGTCCTTGCCTCATGAAAGAGACGGCGGAAAAAGGCCTGCTGTGCAGCGTCTACCGCAGTGCGCGGCAGGCGGAGCTGTATCTTTACGTGCGTCGCCAGGACGGACTGTCGCGCGTACCGGCAGCGCTGCTGCAGTCCTTTGGTACCCCGACCGAGGTACTGACGTTTGCGCTGCATGCCGAGCGACCGCTGGCGCGAGCGCGGGCCAGTGAGGTCCTGCGGTCTCTGCAGGATCAGGGTTTCTACCTGCAAGTGCCGCCAGACCTTGACTCCTTGCGCTTCACGCAGGGGGGCTCATGAGCGAAAGACCCTTCTGGGAAGCCAAGCGCCTCGAGCACATGACGCGGCAGGAGTGGGAATCTCTCTGCGATGGCTGCGCGAAGTGCTGCGTTCATAAATTGGAGGATGAGGATACCGGCCTCGTGCACTACACACGCGTCGTCTGTCGCTATCTCGACCAGAACAAGTGCCGCTGCACGGTGTATGACAAGCGGCGCCGACTGGTCCCCACCTGCCTGCAACTGGAGCCTGGCGAGCTGGATCAACTGCACTGGATGCCGTCCACCTGTGCCTATCGCCTGCTGAACGAGGGCAAGGGTCTGCCAATCTGGCATCCCTTGATCACCGGATCGCGCAGGGCGATGATCGAGGCAGGCCACACGGTGACCGGCAAGGTCATCTCCGAGGACCACGTCCATGAGGAGGACTGGCCGAACCACATCGTGCCCTGGGCCTGAACCGAGGAACCCGACATGGAAGCAGAAGACTATCGGCTGGCGTGGATCGTGTACGTGTGTGCTGGTGTGGTACTGAACCTGCTGATCTGGCGCACGCTGGAGCGCCACCTGCTGCGCGATTTTGCCTACCTCGTACAGTGCGTGCTGCTTGCCCTGATTTTCACGCCGTTCTGGGTGCTGGAAGACGGCAGTCAGCGTGTGATGGCGCCGGCCCTCATCGTGTTCCTGATGGACGCCATAACTCTCGAGCCCAAGGCGGGTATTCGTGCCTTGATTCCGTTGGTGCTGTCGCTGGCGGTGGCCTTGCTGGTGGCCCTGCTGCTCAGCGCCACCCACCGCTGGCGGCGGCGCCGCTGAGCCTGACACGGCCGCCAGCTCACGTCGGCCTCTGGCCATCCGCGGCGCTCTCCCGCGCTTCCCGCAGCTGATACTTGCGCAGATAGCCGCGCAGCTGATCGTAGCTGAGCCCGAGCAGGCTAGCTGCCTTGCGCTGGTTGTACTGACAGCGCTGCAGCGCTGAATTGAGCAGGTCCTTTTCAAGCTGCTCGACTTGCCGCTTGAAGTCCTGGCCAGACTGCTCTGTCACTCCCCTTGCGGGCGGGGAGGCGGCCGCGGGTAGGACAGTCGGGCTGTGGGTCCTCTTGCCCATTGCGGGGCGGTAGGGCGACGCAAAAGGATCGAAGCTGACGAGTGAGATGGGCTGGTCGCTGTCGTCCATGCGATACACCGAACGCTCGATGACATTCTTCAGTTCGCGGATGTTGCCCGGCCAGGCATAGTCGAGCAGGGCCTTGCTCGCCGCTTTGGTGAAGCCCGGGAAATAGGCGCGTCCCAGTTCCTTGGTCATGCCGATGGCAAAGTGGCGCGCCAGCAGGGGTATGTCTTCCCGTCGTTCTCGCAGCGGTGGCAAGGTGATTACGTCGAAGGCCAGCCGGTCCAGCAGATCCTCACGGAATCCCCCGCTGGCGGCGAGCTGCGGCAGGTCGACATTGGTCGCGGCTACCAAGCGCACGTCCGCCTGCAGCGGTTTGCCGCCGCCGAGGCGTTCGAATTCGCCGTACTCCACGATCCGCAGCAGTTTTTCCTGCAGGGCGCCCGAGGTACTCGCAATTTCGTCGAGGAACAGCGTGCCTTGGTCTGCGCGCTCGAAGTAGCCCTTTTGCTGCCTGCTGGCGCCGGTGAAGGCGCCGGCCTCGTGACCGAAGAGCTGGGATTCCAGCAACGTGTCGGTGAGAGCGGCGCAGTTGACCTTGAGGAAGGCTTGTTGCCAGCGTCGCGACAGGTAATGTAGACGAGCCGCCACGAGCTCCTTGCCGGTGCCGCGTTCGCCAATCACCAGCACCGGCTTGTCGAGGGCGGCGGCTCGCGAGACCTGTTCCTGCATGATGAGGAAGCTCGTCGATTCGCCCAGCATGGGCGAACCGTGGTCACCGTGGGACATGCAGTCCTCCTGAGGGTGGGCGGGCATTAGTTGGTAAAAAATACCATGGTTTGGTTTTTTTGACCTTCACTGCTGCGGCTGAGTAACATCCGGCGGGAAATTAGTCATTTAAATCAGCTACATGAGGCTGGGTCCTGGTTGGCACGGTGGCTGCAGGTCGGAAGGGCAGAACGGTCAATTCGACGGTTTGTTCAGCCCAAGACAGGAGAGACTCATGAAAGGACAGTTGCTCATGGCCAGCGGTGCCCTGGCCTTGCTGTTGGGGGGGTGCGTTTTTGCACCGGGGGATGCAACGCATGGGGACGGGG
>DAIRDB010000045.1:0-24764 GCA_036796405.1 Gammaproteobacteria bacterium
AGTCGAAGCGCAGCGCGCTTTCGTTGACCAGCGAGCCTTTCTGGCTGACGTGATCACCGAGCACCTTGCGCAGCGCCGCGTGCATGAGGTGCGTGGCACTGTGATTGAGCATGGTGGCCTGGCGCTGGGCCGCACTGACTTCGGCCGCGACCACGGCGCCCTGCGCCAATTCGCCGCTTTCTAGCGTGCCGAGATGCAGGTGGTAGTTGCCCTGCTTGCGCGTGTCCTCCACGCGAAAACAGGCGCCGCCCGAACGCAGCACGCCTTTGTCGCCGACCTGGCCGCCGCTCTCTGCATAGAAGGGAGTGCTGGCCATCACCACCACGCCGCGCTGGCCGGCCTGCAGCAGCGGGACGCTGTTGCCGTCGGCAAAGAGACCGAGCACGGTCGACTGCCCGGTCAGCGACTCGTAGCCCTCGAAACAGGTTTCGGCCGCGGCCCCGAGCGCGAGAGCCTCCTGCGCTTCGAAGCGCGACGCCGCCCGCGCCTGCTGCCGCTGTACGTCCATGGCGGCCTCGAAGCCGGCCATGTCGAGGGTGAGCTGGCGCTCGCGGGCGATGTCGGCGGTCAGATCGACCGGAAAGCCGTAGGTGTCGTAGAGCTTGAACACCACCTCGCCGGGAATGACGCTGCCCTGCAGCTTGCCGATGGCCTCGGCCAGAATCGCCATGCCGTTGTCGAGCGTGCGGGCGAACTGCTGCTCTTCGGCGAGCAGCACGTCTGCCACGCGGGCTTGCTGCTTCACGAGATCGGGGCAGGCGTCACCCATGACCGTGGCGAGCGTGGCCACCAGTTTGTGGAAGAACGGCTGCTTCATGCCGAGATGATGCCCGTGGCGGATGGCACGCCGAATGATGCGACGCAGCACGTAGCCCCGCCCTTCGTTGGAGGGAATCACGCCGTCGACGACCAGGAACGCGCAGGAGCGGATGTGGTCTGCAATCACACGCAGGCTGGTGGCCTTGAGGTCGGTGGATCCGGTGGCCGCCGCGGCCGCCGCGATCAGCGCCTGGAACAGGTCGATGTCGTAGTTGCTGTGCACGCCTTGCAGCACGGCGGCGATGCGCTCGAGGCCCATGCCGGTATCGACCGACGGCTTGGGCAGCGGGGCCAGCTGGCCGTCGGCACTGCGGTTGAACTGCATGAACACCAGGTTCCAGATTTCGATGTAGCGATCACCGTCCTCGTCCGGCGAGCCGGGCGGCCCACCGGCGACGTCGGGGCCGTGGTCGTAGAAGATTTCCGTGCACGGTCCGCAGGGCCCGGTGTCGCCCATGGCCCAGAAGTTCGACTTTTCGCCCATGCGCGTCACGCGATCGGCCGGCACACCGATCTCGTCGATCCACAGCGCCGCTGCTTCGTCGTCGTCGCGGAACACCGTGACCCAGAGCTTTTCGCGCGGAATGCGCAGCGTGACGGTGAGAAACTCCCAGGCAAAGCGAATGGCATCGCGCTTGAAGTAGTCGCCGAAGCTGAAGTTGCCGAGCATCTCGAAGAAGGTGTGGTGGCGCGCGGTATAGCCGACGTTCTCGAGGTCGTTGTGCTTGCCACCGGCCCGCACGCAGCGCTGGGAAGTGGCGGCGCGCAAATAGCTGCGCTTGTCCTGCCCGAGGAAGCAGTCCTTGAACTGCACCATGCCGGCGTTGGTGAACAGCAGCGTGGGATCGTTGCCCGGCACGAGCGGACTGCTGGGGATTACGCTGTGGCCCTGCTGCTGGAAATAGTCCAGGAAGGCCTGGCGAATTTCGGCGCTTTTCATCGACACATTCTCTCGTGCCCGTGGCTCCCGGCGGCAGGCCGGACGGGGCCCGGGATTATAGCGGCGCATGCCTGCTTGAACAGCAGGAAAGTGCCGCGGCCACCACCGCATTTTGCCCGCGCGGCAGCCTGTTTGGACTGCCCGCCTGCGCAGCGCCGATGGTAGTATGGCGCGCATTTTTACGGATGGGATTTACATGGTTACCGTAGGCGAAACTCTCTGGCAGCCCAGCGAGGCGTGGATTCACGGCTCCAACCTCCACCAGTACCGACTCTGGCTCAAGCAGCACCGGGGTCTGGACTTTGCCCACCAGCAGGACCTGCGCCGCTGGTCGATCGAACACCTCGACGATTTCTGGCAGACGATCTGGGACTATTTCCACATCGACGCCAGCACGCCGCCCACGGCGGTGCTCGGCAAGCGCAGCATGCCCGGTGCCGACTGGTTTCCCGGCGCCAGACTGAACTGGGCACAGCACATCCTGCGCCACGCCAGACCGGGCACCACGGCCCTGCTGTTCAAGAGTGAAACGCAGCCGCTGCAGTCGCTGGACTGGGCGGTGCTGGCACCCAACGTGCGCAAGCTCGCCACTCGGCTGCGCGAACTCGGGATCAAGCCCGGTGACCGTGTGGCGGCCTACCTGCCGAACATCCCCGAAGCGGTGACCGCGCTGCTGGCCACCGCGTCCATCGGCGCCATCTGGTCGTCGTGCTCGCCCGACTTCGGTACGCCGAGCGTGCTCGACCGCCTTTCGCAGATCTCGCCGCGCGTGCTGTTCTGCTGCGACGGCTACCAGTACAAGGGCAAGCCCTTCAACCGCAAGCAGGAAGTCGAGGCCATCATCAAGGCGCTGCCGTCGGTGGAGAAGGTCATCTACCTGCCCTACCTGAATCCTTCGGACACCGCGCTGCCCGTGGCCGGCGCCACGCTGTGGCAGGACCTGCTGGCCGGCCCGGAGGTGGCAGCGGCCGATTTCCAGTTCGAGCAGGTGCCGTTCAGCCACCCGCTGTGGATCCTGTTCTCGTCGGGTACCACCGGGCTGCCCAAGGCCATCGTGCACGGGCATGGCGGCATCCTCATCGAGCAGCACAAGTTGAGTGCGCTGCATTACGACCTCAAACCCGCCGACCGCATTTTCTTCTTCACCACCACGGGCTGGATGATGTGGAACTTCGTGGTTAGCACCATGCTGGTCCAGGCCTGCCCCATCCTCTACGACGGCAACCCCACCTGGCCCGAGATGGACGCGCTCTGGCAGATGGCCGACGAAGCCGGCGCCCGCCTGTTCGGGGCCAGCCCCACCCTGCAGCAGATGCAGGAGAACGCCGGCATCGTGCCGAAGAACAAGTACCGCTTCGAAAAACTCGGCTCGGTGATGCTGGCTGGCTCGCCGGTTTCCGCCGAGTGCACGCAGTGGTTCTATCAGAACGTCAAGGCCGATCTGTATGTGGGTCCCGGCAGCGGCGGTACCGACATCTGCTCGGGCTTCTGCGGCCCGATGCCCGGGCTGCCCGTGAAGGCCGGCATCATCCAGGGTCCGCACCTCGGCGTGGACCTGCGTGCCTTCGACGACGCCGGCAACACGCTCATCGGCGAGGTTGGCGAGTTCGTGGTGTGCCAGCCCATGCCGTCCATGCCGCTGTTTTTCTGGAACGACCCCGGCAATGCGCGTTACCAGGAAACCTACTTCGCCGACTACCCCGGCATCTGGCGGCAGGGTGACTATTTCAAGATCAACGAGGACGACGGCTGCTTCGTGCTCGGTCGCTCGGACGCCACCCTCAACCGCTACGGGGTACGCATCGGCACCGCCGAAATCTACCGCAGTGTGGAAGGCATCGAGGAAGTGGCCGACTCGTTGATCGTGAACCTGGAACTGTCTGGCGGCCGCTTCTTCATGCCACTGTTCGTGAGACTGCAGCCCGGCCTCACGCTGGACGACAACCTCAAGCAGCGGATCAACGCCAAACTGCGCAAGGACTACAGTCCGCGCCACGTTCCGGACGACATCTACCAGATAGACGAGGTGCCGTACACGCTCACCGGCAAGAAGATGGAAGTGCCGGTGCGCAAGATCCTGCTGGGCTTTCCGCTAGAGAAATCCGCCAACCGTGACGCCATGAGCAATCCGCAGTCACTGGACTACTTCATCCGCTTCAAGGAAGCGCAGCAGGCCTACCAGCTCTGACACTATCTGGACAGCTACGGCGCGCGGTTGAGCGCGTTCACCAGCAGCGGCAGGCTGCGGTCCAGGCGGTAGTCGAGGCCGTTGTGATCGTCCTTGAACTCCTCGTAGGTATGCGCAATGCCGCGCTGCTGCAGTTGGCGGTGCAGGCGCCTTGCGCCGTACAGCAGGTTGTACTGGTCGAAGGTGCCGCAGTCGAAGAACAGCGCCTTGAGTGACCGCAGGCCGCCGGCATGCTCCTCCGCCAGACGCAGCGGGTCCCAGCGCAGGAAGTTGTGCCAACGCTCCGGGATCAGTTCGCAGGTGTAGGGATCGACCGGCAGCCGGATGCCGTAGGGCTGGGTCGGATCCGGGTCGAAGCTGGCGCACATGGCGAGCAGCAGCAGCGTGTGCAGATCGCCGCTCTTCTGCTTGGGCTTGCCGAAGAAGTTGTCGAGCCAGGCGCGCACGTTCATGTCGTAGGCCGACAGCGTGCGCACCAACCCGGGCAGCTCGCCGTAGAACATGAGCTCGAAGCCCATGTCGCCACTATGGCAGGCTGCCGCCGACCAGAAGTCCGGGTAGAGCAGCGCGTGCACCAGGGCCCCGTAGCCACCGGAGCTCTTGCCGAACACGCCACGCCGCCCGGGGCCACCGCAGCCAAACTGCCGCTCCACGAGCGGCACCACTTCCGCGCGCAGTACATCGGCCCAGGGCCCCAGCACGCTGCTGTTGATGTACTGGTTGCCACCCAGCCGGGTGAAGCAGTCCGGCATGGCCACGGCGACCGGCGGCAGCAGACCGTCGGCGATCAGGCGATCGAGGCGCTGCGGCAGGTTCTCCCCGAAGCCCTTCCAGCCGGCATGGGCCGGCCCCCCCGACAAGAAGGCGGCGAGATCGACCAGCAGCGGCAGGCCGGCGCCGCTCTCGCCGGCCGGCAGGTAGACGCTGACCTCGCGCGTGCTGCTGTCGTTCAACAGGTTGCCGGCCAGCAGGGACGATTCCAGCCAGAGAGTGTGTACGCTGCCGCGTGGGGGCCTTGATCCAGATCGCATGTCGCCGCTCGTTTTGGCCAAAGTGGGTACAGTATCATCCGCCGCACACCACCACAGCCCGTCGTCCACGACGGCCATCCCGGGGCCACCGATGCAGCTTTATCCACCTTCCCACTACGACGACGCGGCCAACGGCTTCACCCTGCTGCAGACCGTGCCCCTGGCGGCCGCCATGGGTGCGGAGATTCGTGGCGTGCAGGTCGCGAGCATGAGCGATGCGCAGTTCGAGCAGTTCAAGGCGGCGCTGTTCCGCTATAAGATGATCTACGTGCGGGACCAGCACCTCACGCTGGAGGATCAGGAACGACTGACACTGCGCTTCGGCAGCTTCGGCACCGATGCCTACACCAAGGGCATGCCGGGCCATCCCAACGTGCAGCACCTGCTGAAGGAAGCCTCGACGCGCGTGGACCGCGTATTCGGCGAGGGCTGGCACACCGATTCGCCCTTCCTTGCCACACCGCCGGCCGTCAGTCTGCTGTACGGCAAGGCCATACCGCCGTGGGGCGGCGACACCTGGTGGAGCAACGCCGAGCTCGCCTACGAATTCCTCAGCGACGGCATGAAGCAGCTGCTGGCCGGCCTACGGGTGCACATGACGGCGCGCGAGGCGATCCGACTGACCGTGCGCCGCGACGACCAGGGCAAGGAAATCGTCGGTGACATGCAGATGGTGTTGAAGGAGCAGGAAGACATGATCCGCGGCAGCTTCCACCCGCTGGTGCGCACGCATCCGGTCACCGGCGGCAAGTCGCTCTACGTGGACACGATCTATGCCCAGGGCATCCAGGGTTTGAAGGAGGAGGAGGCGCGGCCCCTGCTCGACTACCTGGCGCGCCACGTCACCCGCGAGGAGTTCATGTGTCGTCTGCGCTGGACGCCGGGCACGCTGGTGCTGTGGGACAACCGCAGCTGCATGCACAAGGCCTTCAACGATTACGACGGCTACAAACGCGAGATGTTCCGCACCATCGTCAACGGCGAAGTCCCGGCCTGAGGCACGGGCGGTTTCTGCAATGTTTCCTCGCTTGCCGGCCGCTGTGTCATTGTGCCAGCAGCCGGCTTTGCTAGAATGCCGCGTCCGCGCCCGCTGGTGATGTGGTGGCAGTCGTCATCGAAGGGGCACAGCACCGTGGAACCGCCCTTGGCCACTGCAACCCGCACTGCAAGCGCCCCCGCCAGCAAGGTCGACATGCTCAGCGACCCGGTGGGAGCGACGCTGTATCGCACCGCCGTACCGACCACCATCGGCGCCATCGCCGTCATCGCCTACTACCTGGCCAACACCTTCTTCGTGGGCCTGCTGGGCACCGATGAACTCGCGGCCATCGGCTTCACCTTTCCGGCCACCATTCTCTTCACCTATTTCGGGGTCGGCCTCGGCATCGGCACCTCGGCCCTGATCGGGCGGGCCATCGGCAGCAAGGACGCCGAGCAGGCCTGCGAAATCACCTTTGCCGCCATGGCCATGGGCTTGCTGCTCGGGCTGCTGTTCATGGGCCCGGCGCTGCTCAGCATCGACTGGGTGTTTCCGCTGCTCGGCGCCCGCCCCGAGCGCATGGAACTGATTCGCGCCTACATGCAGGTCTGGTATGTGGGACTGCCGCTGCAGCTCATGCAATTTGCCGGTACCGCCGTGATCCGCGCCACCGGCAACGCCAAACTGCATGGCAAGCTCATGACCGTGAGTGCCCTCATCAACGCCGTGCTCGACCCGGTGCTGATCTTCGGTCTCGGCCCCTGGCAGGGTCTCGGCATCGGTGGCGCGGCGCTTGCCACGGTGATCGCCTGGGCGTTCACCATCGTCGTCATCTCCTACCATCTCTGCGTGCGCGAAAAACTGCTGCGCTTCCGGCTGCCCTCCCCGGCCAACCTGCTGGCGTCCTGGCGCAAGCTGCTGGTGATCACCGGGCCGGCCGCGTTGGCCAACATGATCACCCCGCTCGCCACCGGAGTGCTCACCGCCACCATTGCCGTCTATGGGCCCCAGGCCGTGGCCGCCTACGGCGTGGCAAGCCGGCTCGAGAGCTTCATCATGATCGTGGTGCTGGGCATGTCGATGAGCGTGCCGCCCTTCATCAGCCAGAACTTCGGTGCCAAGTGCTTCGACCGCGTGCGGCTCGGCCTGCGGCTTTCGCTGCGCTTCGTGCTGCTGTGGCAGTTGGGGCTCTATGCGCTGGTCGCCGTGTTCGCGCCGTGGATTGCGGCCATCTTCACGACCGAGCAGAGTGTGCGCGACATCATCACGCTCGCCCTGCGCATCATGCCGGCGTCGTATGCCTTTCAGGGCATGGTGGTGCTGAGTGCCTCATCGTTCAACGCCCTGCACGCACCGCGCAACGGACTCATCACCAGCCTGCTGCGTTTCTTCGTGTTCTACGTACCGCTGGCCCTCATCGGCAACCAGCTTGGCGGCTTGCAGGGCCTGTTCATGGGTGCAGCGCTCGGCAATGTCTGTGCCGGTGTGGTCATCACGAACTGGATCAGCCGCTACACCAAGCGCCTGCAACTGCAGCACGCCCAGCCAGCCTGACCAAGGCAAGCCAGGAGATGGACACCATGCCGCTTTCCCCACTGCTGCTCCCCTCCTGCCAGACCGCCCCGCTGCTGCGCCGCTCCTGCCGGACCGCCCTGCTACTCCGCTCCTGCCAGACCGCCCTGCTGCTAGGTGCACTGCTGCCGTCGCTGGCGGGCGCCGATGGACTCGCCTTCAGCCAGGTCCAGGCCGACGCCGGCCGTGCTCTCTACCGCGAGTCCTGCCAGATCTGCCACGGTTCCACGCTGGCCAATGGCCAGTTCGGCACGCCGCTCAAGGGCAGTTTCTTCAAGGACAAGTGGCGTGGTCGCACGCTGGGCGAACTGCTGACCTTCATCTACGAAAAGATGCCGCCGGACAAGCTGCGCTCGCTGACTGCGGAACAGGTCACGGCCGCTGCGGCCTACATCCTGTCGCGCAACGACATCGCCGCGTCGGACACCGCGCTGCCGGTCGAGGCCGTCGGCACCAGTACGGCCAGTCTGCCCTGGTGAGGCAGCCCGGGTTCAGGGCTCGCGACGCAGCACCCTGCCGGGATTGAGCAGCCCTTGGGGATCGAGTGCCTGCTTCAGACTGCGCATCAGCGCCAGTTCAGCCGGTGTGCGCGAGTGGTACAGGTAATCGAGTTTCTGCACGCCGATCCCGTGCTCCGCCGACACCGACCCCTGGAAGCGACCCACCGTGTCGTACAGCACCTTGTAGAGCGGCTTGATGTCTTCGCGTCGCCCGGTGGCGCAGATGATGTGCAGGTTGCTGTCGGCGACGTGACCGAACACCAGCTTGGTGAGGTCGGGAAACTGCGCGCGCATGTCCTTGTCGATGCTGGCGAGAAACTCCTGCATGGCAGAGATCGGTACGCTGACATCGAAATTGGCACTGTCGCGGATGAAGACACCGATCTCCGCCACGCCGTCGCGGATCTTCCAGAAGCGCTCCCGGTCTCGCTGCGAAGCCGCGATCACGGCGTCGACCACCGTGCCCTGCTCGAGGGCCTCACCGAGCACGCTTTCGAACAGCGTCTGGTCGCGCTGCTGGTTGCCGCCCTCCAGTTCCACCAGCGCGTAGAGCGGAAAGCGCTCGGCGAACGGTGATGCCACGCCCTTCACATTGTCGGTGATGTAGTGGTAGTAACTGTCCCACATCACTTCGAAGGCGCTGAGACCACCAGCGAAATCCCGGCTCAGGCGGTGCAGCAGGTCGATGACCTGCGGAAAATCGCGCAGCGCCAGCAGCGCACTGCAGCGGCTCTGTGCGCGGGGAAACAGCCGCAGTACCGCGCGCGTGACGATGCCCAGCGTACCCTCCGAGCCGATGAACAGCTGCTTGAGATCGTAGGCGGCGTTGTTCTTCAGCATCTTGTTCAGCGACGACACCACGGTGCCATCGGCCAGCACGGCTTCCAGACCGAGTACCAGGTTACGGGTCATGCCGAAGCGCAGCACCTGGTTGCCACCGGCGTTGGTGGCGATGTTGCCGCCGATGTTGCAGGACCCCCGCGCGCCGAGGTCGAGCGGAAACACGAAGCCGGCCGCCGCTGCCGCCTCCTGGATGACCTGCAGCGGCGTGCCGGCCTTGACCGTCATGGTCATGGCGGCGTGATCGATTTCCTCGATGCCGCTCAGGCGCTCGAGCGAGAGCGCCAGCTCGCCGCGCTGTGGATTGGCTCCACCGCAAAGGCCGCTCAGCCCTCCCTGCACGACCACCGGCTGCGCATGGGCGGCGCAGGTCCTCAGGATGGCCGCCACTTCCTCGGTGGACGCCGGTCGCGCCACGGCGATCGGCAAGCAGGCGGGTTCCGACGACCAGTCGTGGGAGTACCGCTCACCGATGTCGGCACCGAGCAGGAGGGGCGAACTGAGCAGCGGCTGCAGGGCCGCGATGACCTGGGACATGGGAACCTCGCAAAATACCGAGCCGCGAGTATAGGCGGCTGCGCAGGTGCCGCAAGCGGGCTAGCGCGCGGCCAGCAGCGCCAGAGCCGGACGCAGCGTGGCGGCCAGCTCGCGCGCCTGCCACCACAGGGACTCGACACGCGGCGCACAGCTGAAATCCCCGCAGGCCACCAGCTGGGTGCGCCAGTCAATCCAGGGCGCGGGCTGCTCCGGTGCCGTGGCCCGCGCCAGTCGCCAACGATGCACCGCCACGTGACTGGCGCCGGAAAAGTCGACGCCGGTGAGGCGGGAAACTTCCTGCTGCAACGGCAGCGCCAGTGTGTCGGGCGCCGCCTCCAGTACGCTGGCAGACCAGGCGGCGCTGGTGTGGGCCACGAGGCAGCTGCGACTGGCATCGCGCCCGGGCTTGCTGGAATCGACCCACAGCCAGGCCAGCGGTCCTTCGTGCACCTTGGCGGCGATCCAGCCCAGCGGCCAGGGCTGTTCGCTGCCGAGCAGCAGCGCATGGCAGGCCTCGGTGGGAACAGCGTGCCAGGGCACCGGCGTGGTGGACCAGGGCGCGAGCAGCCGGGCGGACTGCGGCGCGGGGGCAGTGCTGATCACCCAGTCGAATTCGCCGAGTTCCTCGCCCGTGCTGCTGTGCAGCCGCCACGGCGGCCCCTCGCCTTCCAACGGCAGCACCTCGGAGGCGAGCCGAAGGTCGAGACCGTCGGCCAATGCCTTCACCAGGGTGCTCATGCCGGGACAGGCCACCCAGTGGGTCTCGAACCACAGACGCTTGGCCGTACGCCCGTCCGCCAGCAGGCTGACCACCTTGCCCTGCCACGGTCGCAGCAGACCCTGCTGCTGCAACGGCTCCAGAAACGCCAGGAATTCCGCGCTGCGCGCGGTGAAGCTGGGCGAGCCGTGGTCGAACTGGAACGGCGCTACGCGCCGCGTGGCCATGCGCCCACCCAGCCCGCGCGACTTGTCGAAAACGGTGACCGCGGCGACCGGCGCCAAGGCGCGCGCCAGCAGCACACCACTGAAGCCTCCGCCGATGATGGCGACACGCGCCTCGGCCGCCCTGTTCACAGCGTGCCCTCCTGCAGACGCTCGAAAACCCGCACGGCCTCGGCACGGATCGCCTGCTGCTTGGCCGCGGGGAAGCGTCGCCAGTTGGCATAGGCGTAACTCAGACGCGGATTGCCGCCGAGCCGCTCGGCATGGCGGGCCAGAAAGTCCCAATACAGCGTGGTGAACGGACAGGCGCGCTCGCCGGTGGCCGCAGTGGGGTCGTAGCGGCAGCCCGTGCAGTAATTGCTCATGCGGTCGAGGTAGCGACCGCTGGCGGCGTAGGGCTTGCTGGCGAGCACGCCGCCATCGCCGAACAGCGCCATGCCGAGCGTGTTGGGCAGCTCCACCCACTCGTAGGCATCGGCGTACACGGCCAGATACCAGGCCTGCACCTCTTTCACGTCGAGGCCGGCGAGCAGGGCGAAATTACCAGTCACCATCAGTCGCTGGATGTGGTGGGAGTAGGCATGTTCACGCGTGTGTCGCACGGCCTCGGCGAGGCAGCGCATGTCGGTGGGCGCTCCCCAGTAGCAGGCCGGCAGCGGCCGCGTCGCCTCCAGAAAATTGAGCTCGGCATAGGCCGGCATGCGCAGCCAGTACAGACCGCGCACGTACTCGCGCCAGCCGAGGATCTGGCGGATGAAGCCTTCCACGGCATTGAGCGGCGCCGCGCCGGCACGCCAGGCCTGCTCGGCCGCGGCGATGAGTTCGCGTGGCAGCAGCAGACCGGCGTTGAGGTACACGGAAACCCGCGAGTGGAACAACCAGACCTCGCCGTGCAGCATCGCGTCCTGATAGGTGCCGAACAGGGGCAGCGCCTCCGTGAGGAACCACTGCCAATCCGCCAGGGCCTCGGCACGCGTGACGCCCCAGGTGAAAGGTTCCAGCGCCCCGAAATGCGTGGAGAAACGCTGCTGCACCAGTGAGAGCACCGCAGCCGTCGTGGCCGAACGTGGGTGCTGCACACGCTGCGGCACCACCAGCGTGGCGGGTGGCGGCTCGCGGTTGTCCTGGTCGAAGTTCCACTGACCGCCGGCCGGTCCCCCGTCGAGGTCGAGCAGCACACCGTGGCGCTGCCGCAGCCAGCGGTAGAAGAATTCCAGCCGCCACTGTTTGCGGCCCTGTGCCCAGCCGGCAAAGTCGGCTTCACTGCAGAGAAAGCGGTCGTCCTCGCGCAGTTCCACCGGCACGCCGAGCGCCGCCTGCCAGCCCTGCATCTTGCAGAGCACGCGGTATTCGCCGGGTTTGGTACACACCACGCGCGAGGGCCGCAGATCGGCGACCGCGCGGGCCACTTCACCGTCGAAGGACCCGGTGTTGCCCGCGGCATCCAGCGCCACATAGCGCACCTGCCAGCCTTCGGCGCGGCACTCGGCGGCGAAGTGGCGCATGGCGCTGAAGAGAAAGGCGATCTTCTGAGGGTGGTGCGGTACGTAGGTGGCTTCTTCCATCACCTCGCACAGCAGCAAGACGTCGTGCTGTCTGTCGGCGCCCGCCAGCGCGGAAATCGAGGGAGAAAGCTGGTCGGCCAGCACCAGGCGCAAGACGGACATCGGAGATTCCAGCGGCAAGAGTCGCCGCTTGTTACGCAAGCGTCCCGGTGGACGATTGCCCGCGGCCCCCTTTGCGGCAGGCAGCAATGGTCTGCTCGGGCGTGAGCGCATAGACGACGTCTGCGTGCGCTGGCAGGGCCTCGAGACCGTGGCGGGTGAGTCGCTCGTAGTGCTGGATGAAGCGCCGCAGTGTCGGTCCATCCATCAGGCGGGTGCCGGTCTGGCCGGCGGCTGCAAGGCGAGCCGCCAACTTGTCTTCCTGCCGCTGGCGCCATTCGTAGACCCTTTCGAAACTCGGCGCCTGCAGCAGCACGAGATAGTCCACCCGCGCAAACCACTCGGCGTAGCTCCCGGCCACCTGTTCATTGACGTAGCGGCGCCAGCTGCCGGAGGCATCTTCCTCCGCTTCCAGCGCGTTGAGCGGCGACAGCAAGGCCGCCGTGTCCTGCGGCGGTACGGCAAGACACCAGCCTTCCAGCACCACCACGTCGACCGGTGCCAGCAGGGTCGGCCACAGTTCACGGGGAGCGCGGTCGTCGCTGGCCTTGTCGAAGCGCGGGATGGCCACCTGACCCGGACTGCCAAGCGCGCTCAGTGTCCGCAGGGCCAGAGCGACATCGTGTGTGCCGGGCACCCCGCGCGTGGCCAGCAGCGGATGCACCTCGCGGGCCAGCTGCTGGCGCTCGGTGCGCGTCAGGTAGAAATCATCGATCGACAGACTGACCGCCCGCAGGCCCAGCATCTCCTTGAGCAGCAGCACCAGCAGGGCTGCGAGCGTGCTCTTGCCGCTGCCTTGGCTGCCGCTGATGCCGACGACCAGCGTGCGCTGGCTGGTGGCGGCACGACGCAGCACGTCCTCGGCCAGCGGAACGAACCAGGTCGCCACGGTGTCGACGTAGGCAGGCGGCAGTTTTTCACGGGCGATGAAGCTTTCGACGGCGGTCCGCAAGGCGGAAATCATGCGGCAATTCCGGAGCAGGAAGGATTTCTGTGGCGTTGCGATTGTAGCAGAGCTTCTCTTATGCTCGCGGACGCAACGCCCGAAGAAAATCATCACAAACCGAGGGGAACCCCATGCTTCGTCACCATCGTCGTCTTTCACTGAGCCTGCTGGCTGCCGCGTTGCTCAGCTCGCCGCTGTTCGCCCAGCAACAGGTCGAATTTCGCGGCAACATTCCACTGGCGCCGACCGGCATCGCCAATCAGGCGCTAGGGTCCGGACCCTGGCGCTACGCCACGGCCGAGGGCATGAACATCGTGGTGGACGTGGCAGCGCGCGGCATCGAGTACCCGATGGCCCTCACCTTCCTGCCGGACGGTGACATGCTGGTGGTCTCACGACCCGGCAAGCTGCACCGTGTGCGCGACGGTAAGGTCAGCGAGATCGGTGGTGGCCCCGAGTCCGTGTACTTCGGTGTTTCCGGCGAGCCAGCCGTTTCGCACGGCTACATGGACATCGCCCTGCACCCTGACTTCGCCAGCAACCAACTGGTCTACATCGCCTACAGCAAGCCGGCCGGGGCCGACCGCGCCCGCAGCCTTGCCGTCGGTCGCGGCAAACTCACGGCGACCGGCCTCGAAGGCTTCAGCGATATCTGGGGAGGCAAGGACACGAGCGTGGCCGGTGCCTCGCGGATTGCCTTCGGCAAGGACAAGACGCTGTACATCACCACGTCGGGCGGCTCTGCGCAGGATCTCGGCACGGCCGGTGGCAAGGTGTTGCGCGTGAACGACGACGGTTCCATCCCGCGCGACAATCCGTTCGCGTCCACAGCCAATGCCAGACCGGAGGTGTACAGCTATGGCCATCGCAGTTCGCTGGGGCTCACCGTCCACCCGGTGACCGGCGCGATCTGGCAAAACGAAAACGGCCCCAACGGCGGCGACGAGATCAACATCATCGAGCCCGGCAAAAACTACGGCTGGCCGCTGGTGAGCCTCGGGCGCGACTACAGCGGCCCCTGGCAGTCGGAGGGACCGAATCATCTCGGCTATCAGCCGCCGGTGGTGTACTGGATGCCGGCCATCGCCGTGTCCGGCATGACCTTCTACACCAGTGACGTGATGCCGAAATGGAAGGGTGGGCTGTTCGTCGGTGGCCTGCGCACGGGGGAGGTGCCGGGCACGGGTCACATCGAGCGCATCGTGCTCAACGAAAAGTTCGAGGAACTGCGGCGTGAAGCCCTGCTGGTGGACCTGCACCAGCGCATGCGCGACGTGCGTCAGGGCCCGGACGGACTGCTGTATGTCGCCACCGAAGAAAAAGACGGCGTGGTACTGCGGATTCGCCCCGAGTGAGGCAAACCCGCGCTGCGTGCTCCAGCCTGCCGGCCGCCGCTAGCGACCCGTCACCGGGTTCGCATAGTGGTAGGGCGGCAGGAAGGGCCGCGGGTACATCTCGAACTGCATCGTGGGCGGTGCATCCGGCGGATTGCTGTCGGTGATGCCCGGGGCGGGTCGCCACTCGAGATCCTTCCAGCCCACGTCGTAGAGGGCAAAGTAGGTGTTGATCTGCTGGTCCTTGTGCAGCATCCAGACGCCGTCGCGCTTTTCGAAGATGTTTTCGTAGGTGCCCCCCATGAAACGACCGGTACCCCCGAAATTGCCCATGAGGCTGAAGGCCCGCGAACGCATGTTGGCGCTCTGACCGTCAGCGGCGATGTGGATGACCGGCTGATACTGCATGTGGTTGTGCAGCGTGCCCCGCAATTCGTTCTGCACCCCGTACAGGTCGAGATTGCGCCGCACGCTGGGGCGCCCCGCGTACACGCCACGCAGGGCAATCTCGATGGTGCCATCCGGCGTGAAGATACCGGTCAGCTCATCCCACTGGTTATGAGCGAGGTAGTAGCCATAGATGGTATGCAAGCGCTCCACGGCATCGGCGTCCTGCAACAAGCCCACGCGGGGTGCCAGCGCATCGAGCGCCTCCCGCAGACTGCCGGGGTCGGCGGCGGCGGGCGCAGCCGGTTGCGGGGCCGGCACCGCCGCCGTGACCGGGTGCGGGTAATGCAGCGGCGGCACGAAAACCGCCGGATAGTTGGCGTAGTCCACGGACGGCGGCAGATCCGGCGGCAGGTCGCTGCTGGGTGTGGAACGCGGCAGCGCCGAGACACCCCAGCCCGCTTCGTACGGCGTTTTCATGCTCGAGTAGAGCTGCAGCTTGCTGATCTTCCACACCCCGGCCTCGAAGCGGTACTCGTTCTCATAGATCCCCGTGCCCCAGAAATGCTCCACGCCGTGGCGGGCTTCCTGCGAAAACAGGTGCCAGCGCGCCTTGGCGCTCAGCCCGTCCGGTGCCACGGTCACGATGGGCTGCAGTTGCATCTGGTCATTGAGCAGGCCTTCCTGCGGGCCCTCGGCACCGAGCGAGCGGAGGTACGCGAGAATGCGGGGCTTGCCGACGTACACACCGGACCCACCCCACTCGAAGGTGGCATCTTCGGTGAAGAGATCCGCCGCCTGCTGCCACTCGTTCTTGTCGTAGTAGAAGCCGAAGATGCCCTGCAGGTTTGCGATGGCGTTCTCCGCCTCCAGGTTGCGGACCTCCGCCTGCAGCAGGGCCACGCGGGCGGCCAGTGCGGCCGCAGCCTCCGGGGCCTGCGCCTGCACGGGCAGCACAGCCAGTGGCACGGCACCGAGCGTGGCCAGCAGTACGGCGCGATGGGCAAGCAAACGCTTCATGGCGTGACTCCTGCAACAGTAGCAGTTATTGCAGTAGCAGTTGTTGCAGTAGCAGTTGTTGCAGTAGCAGTCGGTGCAGTGGTAGTGGGCGCAGCGGCAGCCGCTTCTACCTCGCCAGCCGGCGCCGACTCCGGCTGGTAGGTACCCACCGGGTTGCGGAAGTGGAAGGGGGGCAGATAGGTTTCCGGCCACCAGCCGTGGTCATCGGTGGGAGGGGCGTCCGGCGGCAGCGTGCCCGATACCCAGATTCCCTGGTTGTAGTCCTCATTGGCCGCCCAGCCGCCCTGGTAAGGCACCAGGATGGCCTGCTGCCAGCGCATGCTGCTGATCTTCCACACGCCGTTTTCCTTGACGTAGTCGTTCTCGAAGGGTCCCTCGCCCCACTCCGCGTGTTCCCCCAGCTGACCCACCAGCAGGATATTGCGCCAGCGCGCCTTGGCAGTCTGGCCATCGGCACCGAGCGTGACCACGGGCATCACCTGCAACTGCTCGTTGAGCTGACCTTCGCGCAGACCGCGCTGGCCACCGCCGAGCGCCGTGAAATAGGCGCGGATGCGCTCCTTGCCTTGGTAGACCCCATCACGGGCGAGTTCCAGGGTGGCGTCGTCGCTGAAGAGGTCGGCCACCTCGTCCCACAGCCCCTCTTCCACGTAGTAGCCGTAAGCACGCTGCAGTCGCTTGATGGCGTTGGCATCCTTGACCTGCTGCACCTCGGCTTCGAGCAGGGCCACCTCGGTGGTCAGTGCGGCCAACTCGGCCGCAGCGGCCTCCTGTTCCGGCGTGGTCGCCGCGGGCTGGCCGCAGGCAGCGAGGCCCGCAGTACAGAGCAGGGTGAGCAAGCGTCGAGTCGTGCGCTGGGGAGAGATTCTTGTCATGATTTGCCCCGTCGATGTGTGGTTCGAGTGTGCCTCATGCGCGGTGGCTTGTCACCGCTACCGGGCCACCCGATCCACCCTGCCACGGGTCGCTGCCCTTTCCACGCTGTCTCGCTACCGGAGGTCCCCTGCATGAGCCACACGAGCGTAACGACGCCGCCGCGCCCGACGACGGGCAGCTCCCACGTGTCGCGCCGCACGGCAGTCAGGGCTGGCGCACGCCTGCTGCAGCTGGCCGCCCTGCTGCCGCTGCTCTGGGGCACCGCGGCCATCGCCCAGCCTGCCGCTGACCTGACGGGGCGCTGGAGCGTCAATGCCAAGCTGAGCGACGACACGGACGATCAGGTCGAGGATGCCCTGCGCCGGGCTGGCGAAAAGATCACCCGCAGCTGGTTCAATCGCGACAAGGAGTTCTACCGCGGGGGTCCCGCCGAGCAGGAACTTTACGATCGACTGTCCTACGACACCGTGCTGGCGATCGACGCTGTGGGCGACCACTTTCGCTTTACCTACGCCGACAGCTTTTCCCGCGAGGTGTTCACGGACGACCGCAGCCGGGCTGTCAGTCTGACCGGCCTGGATGCCGTGGAGGATTTTTCGCTGGGCCACTTCGAGGACGATCGCTTCGTGATCGAAACCCACCCGCGCGACGGCGGCGTGATCTACGAAACCTACCGTTTGCTCGACCAGGGCCTGCGCCTCGAGGTGGAACTGGAGCTGCACCCGTCGAGCTTCACCGAGGCCATCGCGCTACGCCGAATCTACGACCGCAGCGACTGACCTTGGGCCGCGGCTCGCCACTACACAACGGGCAGGAGAAAATTGCAGCGCCCGCGCCTGCAACGGCGCAGCGTCGCGGGCGGCTCAGCCGAACCAGCTGAGCGGCGTCTTCCAGACGGCGATGCCCACGATGTAGCCGAACGTGGCGGTCGCGAAAAAAAACGACGCCACGCGAATGCTGCGCGTGCGGCCGCGGTTGAGGGTCATGCCCACAAAGAACAGATAGGCCATCAGCAGCGTGATCTTGCTGGTGAGCCAGAACTGGTTGAACAACCCGAAATTGACCATGAAGGCCATGGTCGCGCCGCTGCAGAGGAACAGCGTGTCGATCACGTGCGGACCCACCAGAATCGCTTTGTGGTTGAGCCACTTCGACTCGATCAGCATGAGGTAGGAACGGAACAGGAAGCCCACGAAGCTCATCAGCGCGCAGGTCATGTGCAGGGTTTTGACGGTGAGATACATGGCGGGAACGACGCGGGGCAGCCATCACGACGGCTGGCAGCCTACTGGAAATACCGGATGCTGACCAGCGCGCGCGGTGCAGGCCAGAGACCCACGGGCGGTGCTGCCGTCGCACCCCGGCGCCGGCGCTCGGCAGACACGGCAGCCGCAGCAGTGCCCGGAATTTCCACGACCAGACGCAAAAGCCCTGTGGTAAATTACCGGCTCTTTTTGCAACCCTCAGTGACCTACCACCATGACCAAACCTTGCCGGGCACCCGACCCGAACACCAAGACACCCACGTTCAAACTGCCGAAAAACGCCACCGATGCGCACTGCCACATCTTCGGCCCGGCCCACCAGTACCCCTTCGCGCCGGATCGTACCTACACGCCGCCGGATGCCGGGCTCGACAAGTTCAAACAGCTGCAGGGCATCCTCGGACTCACGCGTGCGGTGCTGGTCAATGCCAGCTGCCACGGCGTCAACAACGACCCGATCATCGATGCCATCGCGCAGAGCGCTGGCTGTTACCGTGGCGTCGCCAACATCGACAGAACCTTCGATGAAAAAGCCATCGAGAAGCTCGACCAGCAAGGTATCCGTGGCTGCCGCTTCAACTTCGTGAAGCATCTCGGCGGCGTACCCGACATGGACGAATTCCACCTCATCGTGAACCGCATCAAGGCCTTCAACTGGCATGTGGTGATGCACTTCGATGCCATCGACCTCGTCACCCACGAAAAACTGCTCGATGGTCTGCCGATCCCCTACATCATCGATCACATGGGCCGCGTACCCACCAAGGACGGTCTCGACCAGCAGCCCTTCAAGATCCTGCTGGAGTTCGCCAAGCGCGACAATTGCTGGGTGAAGGTGTGTGGGGCCGAGCGCATCTCGTCGAATGGCCCGCCGTTCACCGACGCGATGCCGTTTGCGCGCAAGCTCATCGAAACCGCGCCGGATCGCGTGCTGTGGGGCACGGACTGGCCGCATCCCAACATCAAGGAACACATGCCGAACGACGGCGATCTCGTCGACCTGATTCCACTGATGGCTGACACGCCCGCCCTGCAGCAGAAGCTGCTGGTCGACAACCCGCATCGGCTCTACGGATTCTCGAACGTGTGAGCGTCCGACACGGCGGCCGCACCGCAGGGTGCGGCGCCTGAGCGCCCACCCGAGAAGCCACACACCGGTAACACTGCCGGTGCCACGTAAAGGACCCCCGACATGAAAGTCACCAGCATCATCGACATCATCGGCAACACGCCGCACCTGCGCGTCAACCGGCTGTTCGGCGACAAGGCCGAGGTGTGGATGAAGCTCGAGCGCAGCAACCCAGGCGCCAGCATCAAGGACCGCATCGCCAAGGCGATGATCGAGGACGCCGAGCGGCGCGGGCTGCTCAAGCCGGGCAGTGTCATCATCGAACCCACCTCCGGCAACACGGGTATCGGTCTGGCGCTGGTCGCTGCCGTGAAGGGCTACCGACTGATTCTCACCATGCCCGAATCCATGTCGGTGGAACGTCGCCAGATCATGAAGGCCTACGGTGCAGAGCTCGTGCTCACGCCCCGTGAAAAAGGCATGGGTGGCGCCATCGAGGAGGCACAGCGCCTGCTGCAGGCCACGCCCGGCGCCTGGATGCCCTCTCAGTTCACCAACCCGGTCAATGTCGAGATTCACCGCAGCACCACCGCGCAGGAGATCCTGGCGGATTTTCCAGAGGGCTTCGACTATCTGATCACCGGCGTCGGCACCGGCGGCCACATCAGTGGCGCGGCCGAGGTGCTGAAGGCCCGCTTTCCCCGTCTGAAAGTCTTTGCGGTCGAACCCGAAAAGTCGCAGGTCATCGCGGGCAAGGAAAAAGGTCTGCACCGCATCCAGGGCATCGGGGCGGGCTTCGTGCCGGAGGTCCTGAACCGCTCGCTGCTGGACGGCACCATCGCCGTCAGTGAAGAAGCCGCATTCGACATGGCACGACGGGCAGCCAAGGAAGAAGGCGTACTGCTGGGCATCTCGTCGGGCGCCACGCTCGCCGCCGTGGCGCACACACTGGCCACGGCTCCCTCTGGCGCGCGGGTGCTGTGCTTCTGCTACGACACCGGTGAACGCTACCTGTCGATCCCGGATCTGTTCAGCGCCTGAGCCGGCTCCGCGCTGCTGGCGGCGCCCTACTCTCCCCGCCCGGCGGCAAGATCTTCGGTCACCCCGATGCGTCCGACGCCGGGTAACTTGAGGGCCGGGCGCCGGAAATCGATGCCGGCGGCCAGGCCGAGGATGTTGAGCTCGATGCCCTCATCCACGCCAGCCGTCACGCCGAGCACACCGAGCAGGGATACCTGCACGCCGCGACCCGCCGGGGTGGTGGCCAGCGGCATGCCCCCGGGCAGGTAGTCCTTGCCGATGGCCGTCACTGGCAGCACCAGCCCGAGCTCCGGCACCTCGCGGCCCACATGCGCAGTAAAGGTGTTGCTGTTGGGCCCGGGCCACATCGTGTAGCTGTCGGCGTAGGGATAGCTTTGCACCGCCGCCAAGACGCGCGGCAGCAAGCGCTCGGCCTCGGCACCACGGATGTCCACCAACAGCACAGGGCGATTGCCGTACCAGCGACGGTCCGGCAGGTCGGACTCGCTGACGCGCACCGACAGTCCGCGCCGTTCGCGAAAACCGATCACCTGATGCACCAGATACTCCGGCGCGTCCTTGGCCTTGGTGGCCACCCAGGTATGCACGGCGAGGTTGCCGCGCCAACTGTAGGTGCGGGCTGCATAGACCTGAACGACGGCGTCCGGGTAGTCCCTGGCCGCTGGCGCCACGCCTATGCTGTCGCGACTTGCAAACTGCCAGCCACGCTGGGCAGACGCCTCGCCGCCGAAGGCCGCCTGGAACAAGGGGCCAAGCAAAAGCAGCACGACGGTGAGCGGCAGCAGTCTCCACCACCTCATGGCACAGGACCCGTTGCCAGCACGGCCGTGACCGAACCGATGGTGATCGGGTGCAGCGCATCCCGTGCCGTAGCAAAAACGTCACGGGCAAACAGCAGGCCCTCGGGCGTGGCGGCTAGTGCGCTGTAGGTGGGCATGATCAGCTTGCGGCGACCAACCCGCGACAGAAACTCGGCAATCGCCGGCCGCGCCGCGAGATAGCCGCTGCGTACGGTCAGCGGATACCAGCGCTGCGCCAACTCGGCGTTGGCCGTTCCCGTAAAGCCGTAGGCAGCATCGAGTGCCACCAACTGCGACTCCGCCAGCGTCGCGGGCAGGCCCTCCAGGAAGTGGACCCATTCCTGCGTGGTCCAGCCGGTGGTGGCGGCGCTCGGCGGCAAGGTACCGTCTGCCAGCCACGCCGCACGCGCCGCATCGACCGCCGCCAGCCGCTCCGATACGGTGGCCGGCGCGAACGCCGGAATGCCCGGCGCGTACAACCAGGCGTCGAATTCGGCCTGACTGACCTTGCCGGGGAACCGGCCCAGCAGATTCTCCTGAGCGTAGTCGGCGAACTGCTGGGACGAGATCGACTGGAACGCGAAGTGGTCGAAATAGCCACGCAGGAAGTTGTCGAAGTCGCTGCGCCCGATGCGCTGCTCGAGGAATTGCATGAACCAGGCGCCTTTGGCGTAGACGGTGGCACTGAGGTTTTCGTCCGGATCCTTCAAAACCCCCGGCTCGATGGCGAGGCGCTGCAGCGGCAGATTCTCCGGCGTGAACTCCTCGGCGATGCCGTTGCGCTCGATGACGTTTTCCATGTCGGCCCAGGCCTTGCCGTACAGATCCTCGATGAGGCGATTTTCCACGTAGGAGGTGATGCCCTCGTTGAGCCAGGCATCACGGCTGAGGGCGAAGGTCACCAGGTTGCCGGACCAGCTGTGCGCCAACTCGTGGGCGATGAGGGCCACCAGGGAGCGGTCACCCACGATGACGGTGGGGGTGAGAAAGGTCAGCCTCGGGTTCTCCATGCCGCCATAAGGGAACGAAGGCGGCAGCACCAGCATGTCGTAGCGCTGCCAGCGGTAGGGGCCATACAGCGACTCGGCCGTGCTGATCATCTGCTCGGTATCGGCGAACTCGGCCGCGGCGGCCGCCACCAGCGCAGGCTCGGCCCACACCCCTGCCCGGGCACTCACCGGTTGGAACACCAGATCTCCCGCTGCAATGGCCAGCAGGTAGGACGGTATCGGCTGCGGCATGCTGAAGCGGTAGTCACCATCCCGCTCGGCGGCGGGATCATTGTCAGCACTCATGAGGGCCATCACGGACGGTGGCGTCCGAAGGTGGGCCTCGTAGGTGAAGCGCACGAGGGTGGTGTCTTGCAGCGGCACCCAGGAGCGCGCATGGATCTGCTGCGACTGGCTGAACATGAACGGCAACTGCTTGCCCTGTGTCATGGCTGGCGACAGCCACTGCAGTCCGGAAGCCGAGGGCAACGTGCGGTAGGTCAGTCGCACGCTGGCCGGCTGGTCAGGCGTCTGCACTGTCAGTGGGCTGCCGAGAATGGCATGTCGTTCACCGAGGCTGAACGCCAACGGCTGCCAGGCGCCGGCAGCGTCCTGCGCCTCGGCGGCACTCACCTCGAGGTCACGCGTATCGAGCAGGAGCTGCGTCGCTGCCGGATCGCGCCAGTCGAGCTGCAGCGTGGCCGTACCGGCCAGCACGCGCTCCTCGAAGTCGACCGCAAGGTCTAGCAGCAGGTGGCGTACCACCACCTGGTCCGGACGCGCGTAGGAATGCTCGTCCGGCCCGGGCAGCACGACGGCCACGTCGCCCGCTGCCACGGTGCTTGCCTCGGTCGCGCCTGCAGTCACGGCGTCGGACTCGGACGGGCCAGGGCGGCAGGCCGCGAGCGCCAGAGTCAGCAACAGGACTACCCGGTATCCAGTCATGGAGCCTCCTATTTTTTTAGTCGATAGCCGGTCTTGAAAATCCAGTAGAGCGCGGTGCTGCACAGCACCAGGAACAGCAGCGTCATGCCGAGACTGGTGACCACCTGCACATCGGCCAACCCGTAGAAACTCCAGCGAAAGCCGCTGATGAGATAGACCACAGGATTGAACAAGGTGAGTGTCTGCCAGGGCTCGGCCAGCACGCTCAGCGGGTAGAAACTGCCCCCGAGGAAGGTGAGCGGCGTGATGATCAGTACGGGAATGATCGACAGTTTTTCCCAGCTGTCGGCCCAGATGCCGATGATGAAACCGAACAGGCTGAACGTCACCGACGTCAGCACCAGGAACAGCAGCATCGTGGCCGGATGCTGCACTTGCAGGTCCACGAACAGCGCCGCAGTGGCGAGAATGATGGTACCGATCAGCACGGACTTGGTGGCAGCCGCCCCCACGTAGCCCAGCACGATCTCGAACGGCGACACCGGTGCCGACAGCACTTCGTAAATGGTGCCGATGAAGCGCGGGAAGTAGATGGCGAACGACGCATTGCTGATGCTCTCGGTGAGGATGGACAGCATGATCAACCCGGGTACCAGGAAGGCACCGTAGGGAACGCCACCGATGTCCGTCATGCGCGAGCCGATGGCGCTGCCGAATACGATGAAGTACAGCGACGTCGACAGCACGGGCGACAGGATGCTCTGCACCAGCGTGCGGAACATGCGGCTCATTTCGAAGTGGTAAATGGCGCGAACGGCATGCAGGTTCATCGGAATCCTTTCACTGCTTCACCAGATTGACGAATATTTCCTCGAGCGAACTCTGCCGCGTATGCAGGTCCTTGAAGCCTATGCCGGCCTGCTCCAGCGCATCGAGCAGGTGGGTGATGTCGGCGCTGTCCGCGCGGGTATCGTAGCTGTAGACCAGCGTGCTGCCCCCGTCGCGCAGGTCGAGCCGGTACTGGCCAAGGCCTGCCGGCAGCGCCACCAGTGGCTGCGACAACTGCAGAAAGAGCTGCTTCTCGCCGAGCTTGCGCATCAAGGCCTCTTTCTCCTCGACCAAGATGATCTCGCCCTTGTTGATGACCGCCACGCGGTCGGCCATTTCCTCGGCCTCTTCGATGTAGTGCGTGGTCAGGATGATGGTCACACCGGCCTTCTTCAGCTCGCGCACCACGTTCCACATGTCCTTGCGCAATTCCACGTCCACCCCGGCGGTGGGTTCATCGAGGAACAGGATGGACGGCTCGTGCGCCAAGGCCTTGCCGATCATCACGCGGCGCTTCATGCCCCCACTCAGCGTCATGATGCGGCTGTCCCGCTTGTCCCACAAAGACAGTGACTTCAACACACGCTCGATGACCGCTTCATCCGGCCGCTTGCCGAACAGACCGCGCGAAAGCCGCAGGGTGGCAGTGGGTGTTTCGAAGGAGTCGGTGGCCAGTTCCTGCGGCACCAGCCCGACCAGATTACGGGCAGCACGGTAGTCCTTGACGATGTCATGGCCTCCGATGAGCACGCGGCCTCCGCTGGGATTCACGATGCCACAGACGATGCTGATCAACGTGGTCTTGCCAGCCCCGTTGGGGCCCAGCAAGGCGATGATTTCTCCCGCGCGAATGTCGAGATTCACATTGCGCAGTGCCGTGAAGCCGTTCGCGTAGGACTTTTGCAGGTTCTGGATCTGAAGGATGGTCGACATGGTCACGGCGGTCCTTGGGGCTGCCCAGGGCAAACCAGGCCGTCCTGCCGGACGGCGGCTCTAAAAAAAAAGGGCAGATCGCTCCGCCCTTTTCTGGCCCGGCTTTGTACGCCGGAGCGGGTCGTTCAGGCCATCGACGTGTTCAGCTTGCCAGCTTCGGCCGAGGTGACCGGCGCATCGGACGGCTTGTCGGTGCCTAGCTTGAGGAAGACAAGCGCAATGGCGCCGAGCACGGATCCGCAGCCCATCACGAGCGCGACCTGCGGCAGCGTGGATCCGGCATTGAGCAGGTAGCCGGCGATGATGGGAGACAGCACCGCGCCTCCGCGGCCAACACCGATCACGAAGCCGGTCCCGGTGGCCCTGACGTGGGTCGGGA
>DAIRDB010000046.1:0-24677 GCA_036796405.1 Gammaproteobacteria bacterium
CGCTGTGCCACCATCCGCTGGCGCTCGAAAGCGGGCTCGACACGGCCGCCCGCACGCGACTGCAAGCCAGCGAGCAGGCTGCGCTCGCGCAGTGTCGGGCGGTGGTCGTCACCAGCCGACGCACGCGCAGCACGCTGATCGATCATTTCGCGGTGCCGGCCCAGCGCATCCGCGTGGCCGAGCCGGGAACGCAGCAGCGTGGCTTCGCCGTGTGTCGCGGCGACCCGCCTCAGCTGCTGACGGTCGCTACGCTCACGCCGCGCAAGGGCCATGATCTGCTCATTGCCGCCCTGGCCGGACTGCACACGCTGCCTTGGCAGGCGCGCTTCGTCGGCGGCGAACATTTCGACACGCAGTGGGCCGGGCAACTGCGGGAGCAGGTGGCGGCTGCAGCGCTGCAGGAGCGCATCCACTTCGTGGGTGAACGCGAGGAGCTCCACGAGGACTATCTGCAGGCCGATCTGTTCGTGCTGCCCTCGCGTTATGAGGGCTATGGCATGGTATTCGCCGAAGCCCTCGCCTATGGACTGCCGATCGTGGCGGCCCGGGCCGGCGCCGTACCCGATGTGGTACCGCCGACGGCGGGACTGCTGGTACCACCCGATTCCGTCGACGCACTGCAGTCGGGTCTGCACAGGCTGCTCACCGACCTGCCACAGCGCCGAGCGCTGCAGGCCGGTGCCAGGGCCGCCGCCACTGCACTACCCAGTTGGGCGCAGTGCGCCGAACAGGTCGCCAGTCTCGTCCGTCAACTCCAGCAGGAGCCTTTGTGACATGAGCGGATTTTCGATCGACTGGCTGAACCTGCGCGAGGACGCCGACCGGCGCGCGCGCAGCGGCGAACTGCGGCAGCAGGCCTTGGACTGGCTGGGCCTGGCTGCACCCGCTGCTGCGTTCGGTATGAGCGCTGCTCCACAGCCAGGGGAAGTCATCGTGACCGACCTCGGCTCGGGGACCGGCGCTACGCTGCGCGCCCTGTCGGCTCCCGGCAGCCAGCAGCTGGTGTGGCGTCTGGTGGATCACGACGGTGCCTTGCTCGACGAAGCGCTTCGACGCCACCGGCGCGATTACCGCATCGAGGATCATCAAAACGACCTTGCCATCGTCGCTGAACTGCCCCTCGGTGGCGCACGCCTGGTGACTGCCTCGGCGCTCTTCGATCTGGTATCGGCGGCGCTGGTGGACCGACTCGTCCAGCGCCTGGCAGGCCTGCGCGCCGGCTGGCCGAATGGGCTTTACGCCGCGCTCAACTACGACGGCAGCACCGACTGGGACCCGCCGCACCCTTATGACGCGGCTGTACTGGCCGCCTTCAACCGCGACCAACGGCGGGACAAAGGGCTGGGTCGCGCCCTCGGCCCGGACAGCGGGGCCTACCTGCAGCAGGCCCTCGACACGGCCGGTTATGCAGTGATGACGGCCGCCAGCCCCTGGCAGCTCGATGGGCGCGATGCCAGTCTCGTGCGTCAGTTGATCGACGGCATCGTCTCTGCGGTCGGCAGTGACCCGTCAATCGAGCCGGGGCAGCTGCAGGACTGGCGCGAGTTCCGTCTCGCCCACGCCTCGACGGGTCGCTGCTGCGTGGGGCATCTGGACGTACTGGCGCTGCCGCGCTGAGGGTGGCAGCGCCACCGGTCTGCCCGGCACCCACGAACGCGGCAGAAACCCCCGCTCTTTGTCGGGCCCGCCCCACCTGCGCGACGGCGGGTCGCCTCCATATCCATCGCGAGATGGGCGAGCGATCTGAGCCCCGCCCGCGCGCCGGCGGATCGCCTCAGAGCCCGGTTTCCCGCACGTTGTCATCCGAGTTGCGATCGATGCGCTTGTTGTAAGGGTCGACACCGGCGAACAGGGGGCGTTCGCTACTGTAGACGACCACGGTCTGCGGACCATCCGCCAGCGGTCGACGCTCGAGCAGCAACACACTCTCGCCCGTGAACTCCGCCGTACCGGGCTCGGCAGTGAAGAGGCCTATCTCGAAGTTGCCATCGAGTGGCGTGGGCGTCTCCTCACCGAGACCATCCACGTAAAGTTTGCGTGCCTCTATCTGCAGCGTGGTCTCCCAACGTCCATCGGGCAACTGACGGCTGTTCGCCTCCTGCAGCGCCAGGTCGTACAGGGTGATCCGCTCGAACAGGTCGGTGATCAGCTGCTCATGTCCCGGGCCGGCTTCCTCGCGCAGCAGGCGCAGGAAATCCAGCGAGTTGGCATAGGGCGCAGGCTTGAAGGCAAATTCGGCAAGCAGGCGCTGCAGCGTGCGATCGACGATATCCTCACCGAGCTCCTCCTTGAGCAGGTACATGACCAGCCCGCCCTTCTGGTAGTGGATGTAGCCCTGATTTTCGACGCGTGCCAGCGGCAGTTCCTCCAGCCGCTCGCTGCCGCGCGCGCGCAGGTAGGAATCCAGCTCGTATTTGAGGAACTTGCGGATCTGCTCGGGGCCGTACAACTGCTCCATCACCTTGAGCGAGGAATACTGGGCAAAGGACTCGACCAGCATGGTCGCGCCTTGCTGCTCGGAGGGCAGCAGCTGATGCGCCCACCACTGGTGACCAACCTCGTGTGCGGTGACGTAGGTCACCATGTCGATATCGTCTTCGTCGCGCCTGTGCTGGATGAAACCAATGGCTTCCGAGTAGGGCACGGTATTGGCGAAGGACTGCGCGAAGCTTGCGTAGGCGGGAAACTCCAGGATGCGCAGCTGCCGGAACTGGAAGGGACTGAAGCGCTCCGAAAAAATCGCCAGCGAGGTCTTCATGGCCTCGAGCATGGTGTTGACGTTGGTATCGTGGGGCGGGTGGTGATAGACGGCAAGGTCGACATCGTTCCAGCGATCGCGCACCACGGCGTAGCGCGCGGACTGGATGGAAAAGAAATGGTTGATCGGGGCGTCGGTACGGTAGCGCACGGTCCGCCGGCCATCTTCCACCGCCTCTGACTCGAGATAACCGGGCGCGATGGCCATCTGGTCGGCGTCTGTGGTGATGGTCACGTCGGCTGTCACCCAGTCGCTGTCACGGCGCAGCACGCTGTTGGCCCGCGCCGACTCATCCTCGAGCGCAGGCGCACGCAGTTCCGGCATGAGCCCGTACTTGCGGCGCAGGTTGCGGTCCTGCAGATAAGATCCGCGCGAAGGGCCCAGACTGGGCGTTATTTCCTGATTGTCGAGAAAGGTGCCATTGCCGACCAGACGCGTGTCGATACGACGGTGACCGAAGCCGTGCTGCTCTCGCAGCAGGTCGAAGTCGAGCGTGGTCTTGCCCTGCGGTGGCAGGGGCTCGGCAAGCCGAAAAATGCGATAACCGAATTCTGGCCACTCACTGGCCAGCGTCGCTCCCTCCACCTGCATGCCCCTCACTTCCAGATCAAGCGGAAGGTCCACATGGATTTCGGCGAGGGGGTTGGCGGTACGATTCTCCAGCACATAGCGACCCTTGATCGCGGCCCGGCCCTCGCCGGGAAAAAGATCGACCGCGAGCGTGACAGCCGTGATGCGCGGCTGCGGCAGCGTCTCGAAGGCGGCCAGGGTTTTTTCGTACTCGGCGGCACGCTGCTGCTCCTGCTCGGCAGTGAGGTACTCGTTGAGCACCACGGTGTTGTAGAAGATCCAGCTCCCCGTTCCCACCAGTCCCAGCAGGGCGACACCGGTGACGACACCTGCCACGCCGCGCAGCCGCTGCGGCAGCCGGGCCAGCCGGTAACGCAGCGGATTGTGACTGCCCCGGCGCCAGAGTTGCGCGGAAATCACGGCCAGCAGCAGGGCAAAGGCCGACCAGTAGGCTCGGAACCAGGCGGCGGTTGCGGCATAGGTCCCCTGCCCGTTCATGTCGGACAGCGGCTCCGGTGGTGCAGCGGCGAACAGATAGAGTGGATGTTCGAAGCCGAGTGAACTGAGCGTCGACTGCGCCACGAGAAACACCAGCATGGCCAGCCAACCCATCGTCTTGGCTGGCACGAGCGTCTGCACGAACACCGCCAGAATCGCGAACAGCGCCATGTCGACGGCACTGGGCAGCACATACCAGACGAGGTACTTGCCGAGCTCCAGATCGGTGTAGCCTTTCAACAGCTGTACCGCCACCGCCACCAGGGCGCCGCTGGCCAGCATCGCCAGCAGCACCAGCGTGATGGCCAGCATCTTCGGCAGGGCGAAGGTCCAGTCGGGCGCCGGTGTCGCATCGATGATTTCGTGCATGCGGCGGTCCCGACTGCTCCAGACCAGTTCACCGGCATAGTAGATGGCCATGAGCAGGGGAATGAGGGTAAAGGACCCGCGCAGCGCATCGATCATCACGCGCGTGACCGGCAGCGTGCTGGTGCCGAAGGACTCGTCGGCAAACCACAGCGACGCGATCGAATTGACCCCGCCGATGAACAGCAAGACGAGAAAACCCGGGTGCCGGAAGGCAGCCACCATGTCGTAGCGCACCAGCATGGCGAGCAGCGCCAGATCACGCCGCCAGCCAGGCAGATCGCGAGACGGGGTCGGGATGGTGACTGCCTGCTCACGGGGGGCCTCAGCCACTGGCTCGGCCAGACTGGTCTTCGGCAGGCGCGAGGCCTGCTTCCTGTGGCCGTCACTGCGATAAAAGCGCACCGACAGCGCGAGCAGTACTCCCGTCATGCCGATCCACAGCAGCCGGTTGTAGAGCAGCCCTCCCTCCAGTGCCGGCATCAAGGTGTTGCGTTCGCTGGCAGTCCAGTACTTGGTGAGTATGGCCAGCGCCGACAGGCCAAAGGGATCGGCCAGCACTACCAGTGGTTCGTGGCGCGGATCGCTCAGCAGGCTGACTGCCACGAGGTAGGCCACCAGCAGCACCATCACGCTCACGTAGGTGAGCGACAACGAGCGGGTGAAGAGGGCCACCGCAAAAAGCACGGCCGACAGGATCAACAGCGTCGGTCCGGCCAGCACCAGCCAGGCATACAGGTACCAGAGGACATTGAATGGCCCGACGGTTTCCGGATCGAGCCAGGGCATGGCCGCACCGATCGCATTGCCGAGGGGCACGCTGGCCAGCACCAGCAGGCCGGTCAGCCAGGCGCCGATGAAGCGACCCACCAGATAGTCACGCACCGGCAATGGCGAGCTGTGGATGATGCTGCCAAAGCCGGTCTCATCGTCTCGCACGACTGCCGAAGCCACGAAGGCCGCCGCCACGAACAGGCCGAACAGCGACATGATCAACATGGTCTGGGCGATCACGAAGGGAGCGTTGACCAGCACGTTGCCACCCTTGCCGCCGATGGTGATCTGATCAGAGGCGGCAGCCCCGAAGGCCAGCAGGAAGAACACGAGGAACGTGATCCAGAAGACCGTCGAACGCAGCTGGTAGCGCAGCTCGAAAGCAACTACATGTTTCAGCATGCCGGGTTCCTCAGGCTGCGTTGCGTTGACGGGAGAGTGTGGCGAAGTACACGTCTTCCAGTCCGGCGGATGCCAGCGCGAATCCCTCGCCCGGCGCCACATCCGACAGCACATGCACCACCGTGCGACCGGCCAGCAGCCGCATGGCTATCACCTGCTGCGTAGTGCGCAGTGCCTCCAGCTCTTCGCGCGCCACGACCTTGCGCCATACCCGCCCCTGCAGAGCGTCCACCAGCGCCGCCGGTACACCATCGGCCACGATGCGACCACCCGCCAGAATCGCCATGCGCGGGCAGAGTTCCGCCACATCCTCGACGATGTGGGTCGACAGGATGATGACCACGTTTTCGCCGACTTCGGCGAGCAGGTTGAGGAAGCGATTGCGCTCTTCCGGGTCGAGTCCGGCAGTGGGTTCGTCGACGATCATGAGACGGGGATTGCCGAGCAGGGCCTGGGCGATGCCGAAGCGCTGGCGCATGCCGCCCGAAAAACCGGCGATCGCCTTGCGGCGTGCGTCCCACAGGTTAACCTGACGCAGCAGGCGTTCCACGGCGTCGCGCCGCTCACCACGCTGTGTGTAGCCTTTCAGGACGGCAAGATGGTCGAGCATGTCCCAGGCCGAAACACGGGGATAGACCCCGAAGTCCTGCGGCAGATAGCCAAGCACACGCCGCAGGGCGGCCGGCTCCGCGAGCACGTCGATACCGTCGAAGTGGATGCTGCCGGACTGCGGAGTCTGCAGGGTGGCGATGCAGCGCATCAGGGTGCTTTTTCCGGCACCGTTCGGCCCCAGCAGCCCGAACATGCCTGCCGGTAACTCGAGGGACACGCCGTCCAGCGCACGCGTGCCGTTGGGGTATTGGTGGCTCAGATCGCGGATGGACAGCATGGGGTTGCTCCTCGTCATTCAAAACCGGGGTCTAGCGCTCGATCATGTCCTCGTCACGCGGACCGACAGTGGGCGGAATGGGCAGACTGGCCAGCGGACCCACCAGCCGGGCGTAGACATCACCACTGCCCTTGAGGGTCTTCAGCAGCACCAACATCTCGGCTGCATCCAGCCAGCGCGGTGCGGCCAGCCGGTGCGTCTCGCCCGGCGAATACTGGTACTGGTAGCGGCCCAGTTGTTCCAGCCGCAAGATGCACTGCTGCGCCATCGGCAGCGCGGCCGCAATGTACTCGAACGACAGCACCGGCAAGGGATGGGTGAGGCCCTGCAGCACGGCCAGTTCGAAGCCTTCCACGTCGATTTTGCAGAAACGGGGAACGCCGTGGCAAGCGATCATGGCATCCAGCGTCGTCAGCTCGACCTCGACTGCCTTGTCCCAGGCCACGCGGCGAAAAGAAGCATCCCGCTGCACGCTGGCGATCCATTCGGTGGACAGACTCGTCACCGTCGGCGTACGCGTGCTGATGTGCAAGGTGGCGGTGCCAGCAGCGGCCCCGACGGCCAGGGGCAGCAGCGTGATGCTGGCCTCCGCCCCGAAACGTCGTTGCAGGTAGTCGAACAGCCGTGGCTGCGGCTCGAAGGCCACGCAGCGGGCTCCCAGCGAATGCCAGACCTGCAGGCGGTTGCCCACGTGGGCACCGACGTCGAAGCAGAGGTCGCCGGGTCTGACGAACTCTGCGTAGAAACGCTGCAGCCGGCCAAAACGGCCCGGGATGGCGTAATACATCAGCAGGGACCGCAGCAGACCGAGTGTTTCGCGCAGGGCGCTCATGGCTCGCTCGCGCCGCAGCTGTCATCTGCAGGGCGGCACCCGGAAAAAGCCGCCAGCAAACGGTCCCGCAGGTCACTCATCAGCCACACCGGCGCGTCAGCGGCAGGCAGCAGGCTCGGCGTCCACTGCCAGTCGGCGATGGCTGCGATCACGGCCGCATCACGGGCGATCACGTGGACCGGGACGTGGGCATTGGGCAGATCGCCGGCTACCAGGGGCGCCGGCTGGTGATCGCCGACGACGAGCAGCACCAGCCGGTCATCACCAAAGTTGATGGCGAAGGATGCCAGCGTATTGAGGGCATATTCGATGGATTGTGCATACTGTGTCCTGATGCGCTGCGGGCTCTGCCATACCTCTTCCGGCGTGGGACCGGCCTGCGTCTGCGCATTGAAGATGCTGCCATCGCCCACCTCCGCCCACGGCAGCAGCTGCGGGGTGGGGGTCCAGGGCGCATGCGAGGAAATCATGGCGATCTCGGCCATCAGCGGCGCACGCGGCGAGGGCTCGCGCTCGAAGCGCTGCAGGGCGGACAGCACGTACTGATCGGGCATGGTCACCCAGTTGAATGGCAAGCCGGCATAGCCGGAGTTGTGCGCATCGTAGACCTGGTCGTAACCAAAATACGCGGCTTCCGGCCATACCATGCTGATGGCCGGCATGAAGGCCAGCGTCCGCCAACCCGCCCGCTTGAACAGGCGGTTGAGGGTGGGTCGCTGGCTCAGCATGAGACTGTCGTAACGGGTCTGGCTGTCGATCCACAGCCCGGACAGCAGCGTGCCGTGGGCGAGCCAGCTGATGCCGCCGATCGTGGGTGACTCCAGCCAGCCGCTGCGCACGGCGAGGCCATTCACCGCGAGTTGCTGCTCGGCGCGCTCGAGTGCCGGCCGCACCACGCTGGCCAGGCGTGTGTCGTCGAAGACCACGCGACCATAGGATTCGAGAAACACCACCAAGACGTCCTTGCCACGCAGGCCCTGCAGCAGGGCCCCATCGGGGACCTTTGCATAGGGATCGACATCGACAGTGGCACGAAATTGCCGAAGATCGGCCATGCTGTTCACGGTTGCCTCGGCATGCAGGACGAGCTCGTCGTAGAAGTAGTGATTCACGCGCGAAACGCCGGCCACCTTCAGCAGGCCCCACAGCAGCAACAGGGCCAGCAGACCGGGCAGCGCCAGACGGCGCTCCCGCTGCAGTCCGCGCTGGACACGCGTGAGCACCGCCATGGATAGCAGCAAGATGCCACCGAACAGCAGCGCCATCAGCAGTGCCACCAGCCAGGCACCGAACGCGCCGAGTGCACCGCTCAAAAGCCGCAGCGCATCGGCCAGCAGCGACAGATCGAACACCGGATTGAAGGGTCGCGAAAACACCTGATAGGCGAAGAGATCCGCTACCTTGCAGAGCAGCCCCACGGCCAACAGCGCAGCGCAGACCCAGCGCAGCAGGGTCCCGCTGCGCCCCGGTGCCAGCAGCGCCAGGCCCACCACCAGCAGCTCCAGCGGCAGAAAGCCGAACGCGGTAGGTTCGATCCAGCTGAGGCGGTTGGGCAACAGCAAGAGGAGAAACAGGGCGAGCAGGGCCGCCAGTGCCGGCAGCCGGGTCGCTGCGGGTACCGGCGACGCGGAGGGCGGGTTCAGTTCAGTCGGCACAGGTCGCTCCCGCGTGCCGCATCGGCAATGGCAAAGAAGAACGGATTCAGCAGCTCGGCCCTGGCGTTGTAGCGGAGGATCTTGCCCGTGTCATCGAGCAGCGAGCCGCCGGCGGCCTCCAGTACCGCCTGCGCGGCGGCCGTGTCCCAGGCCGCGGTCGGGGCGAGCCGAGGGTAGAGGTCAGCCTGGCCCTCGGCCACGAGGCAAATCTTCAAGGAGCTGCCCATGCTCACCAACTCCACTGCGGCGAAGCGCTGCCGCACACGGTCCAGCCAGGCATCGAGCTGTTCACCGCGGTGCGTGCGACTTGCCACGACCCGCAGCGCAGCCTCGGGGCCCGGCAGCGGCCGCACCTTCACGCTGCTGCACTGTCCCTTGCCGAGCTTCCACGCACCCAGACCCTGCACCCCGACGTAGCTGGTACCGAGCAGCGGGACATGCACAACGCCAAGCACTGGCACGCCGTGGGCGATCAGGGCAATGTTGACGGTGAACTCGCCGTTGCGGCGGAGGAACTCCTTGGTGCCGTCGAGCGGATCGACCAGCCAGTAGTGGGTCCAGCAGCGGCGCTCCTCCCAGGCGATGGCGGCCGCTTCCTCGGACAGCACCGGCAGCGTTGGCCGCAGCGCTCGCAGGCCGGCATCGATGAGGGCATGGGCAGCGAGATCGGCTGCGGTGAGCGGAGAGGCGTCGGGCTTGTGGGTCAGTCCGTGGTCGTTGCGCTGGTAAACCTCGAGGATGGCAGCGCCGGCACTCTGGGCAATCGATAGCACGGCAGGCAGCAGCGCAGCACAGGACAGCATGCGAAACACTCGGTCAGTCAGGCCGCGCCCGTTGCGCGCACCCTCTATAATGCCCGGCATTATGGGACCTGCTGCCCACCCCTGCCAGCGTCGGCAGTGGCGATGGCGCGGTCCCCTTCCACGAGGTTGCCATGCTGGACTGGACTGCGATCGACACGGTGCTGCTCGACATGGACGGCACCCTGCTTGACCTGCACTTCGACAACTTCTTCTGGCTGGAGTACCTGCCACTCCGTTACGCCGAGCAGCACGGCCTGCCCCTGCCGGTGGCCAAGGCCCGGCTCGAAGGTTTTTCGGCCGCGCTGCAAGGCAGCCTGAACTGGTATTGCCTCGATCACTGGAGCCGCGAACTCGCGCTCGATGTCGAGGCCATCAAGCGTGAAGTGAGTACGGGTGTGAAGTTCCGACCCGGTGCTGAAGACTTCCTGCGCTTCCTGCGCGCGTCCGGCAAACACTGCGTGCTGCTCACCAACGCGCATCCCAAGGCACTGGAAATCAAGCATGTGGCGAGTGGGCTCGGTACTTATCTGCACGCCATGTACAGCACGCACCCCTTCGGACTCGCCAAGGAGAACGAAGGTTTCTGGCCTGCCTTCGCCTATGCCACCGGCATCGATTACCACCGCTGCCTGTTCATCGACGACAGCCTGCCGGTGCTGCGGCGCGCCCGCGAGGAAGGCGTGGCGCGCGTGTTGCAGGTGCTGCAACCGGACATGTCACTGCCACCGCGCGCGGCCAGTGAATTTCCGGGCATCCTGCACTTCAGCGAGTTGCTGCCCGCATGAAGGACGACGACGGCCAGGGGGCAGGGTTGCAGCGGGTGCGCATCGACAAATGGCTGTGGGCGGCGCGCTTCTTCAAGACCCGCTCACTGGCGAAGGCCGCTATCGAGGGGGGCAAGGTGCACTGCAACGGGGAACGCAGCAAACCCAGCCGAGAACTGGAGACGGGCCAGATCCTGACGATCCGCCAAGGCTTTGACGTGCGCACCGTGGTGGTCAAGGCGCTGGACGAGCAGCGCCGGGGCGCGCCGGAGGCCGCCAGACTCTACGAGGAAACACCGGACAGCATCACGCTGCGGGAAAAACTCGCTGCCGAACGCAGGTCCATCCATGCCCTGATGGAAACGCCCAGCCACCGTCCGACCAAGCAGGATCGGCGGCGCATCCACCGATTCAAGCGAGAGATGAACGAAGCCAGCGGCGACTGATGAGGGCGCCGCGCCCGAGGGGTCTCCCGGCCCCGGGCGCGGCTTTACTTTCCGCCAAACTCCTGTGGCATAATCCCGGCACCTGCTTGGGGCAGGGCTGTCGAAAAGTTAAATTTTTGCTTGTTTTTTCCATACTTACGCGAACCCGGTCTGTAGGAAAATTCCTGTCCGGCAGCTCCTCAAGGCACCTCTGACTGCCCGCCGGAGAGCCCGCCCCACCCAGTCAGACCTTCGTAGCTTTTGGGACCTTCGTTTTGCTGGCACACATTCAAAGCACCCTCGATGTGCTGGGGCAGCCTGCTGGCCTCGGCGCGCTGGCCAACCTCAGGCACGGGGTGGAAAAGGAGAGTCTGCGCATCGACCCGGAGGGTCGACTGGCGTTGACACCGCACCCGCAAGGTCTTGGCGCCGCGCTCACGCACGACTGCATCACCACCGATTTCTCCGAATCCCTCATGGAGTTCATCACGCCGGTCGCCGGGGACCCGGCCGCCACCGTGCGTACCCTCGAGGACATCCACACCTTCATTTACTCGCAGTTGCCGCGCGAAGAGCTGCTGTGGACCTCGTCCATGCCCTGCGTGCTGCCAGACAGCAACCAGATCCCGTTGGCCCGCTACGGGTCGTCCAACATCGCCACGTTGAAGACGCTGTACCGCCGGGGTCTGGGTTTCCGCTATGGCCGCACCATGCAGACCATTGCCGGCATCCACTTCAATTTTTCGCTGCCGGATTCGCTCTGGCGGCTGCTGCAGACCCATGAAGGCAACGACGAACCGCTGGAGGTATTCCGCACGGCGCGTTACTTCGCCCTCATCCGCAACTTCCGCCGCACCTCGTGGCTGCTGCTCTACCTGTTCGGCGCCTCACCAGCGCTCTGCCGCAGCTTCGTGCGCCACACGCCCAATCACGGACTCGACGCCTACGATGAGGCCAGCCTGTACCTGCCGCATGCCACGTCGCTGCGAATGGGGGACCTCGGCTACACCAGCAAGGCGCAGGCTGGTCTCGGCATCAGCTACAACAGTGTGAGCGAGTACACCGACGGACTGCTGCGCGCGATCCAGACGCCGTACGAACCCTATCTTGCCTTCAGCACGGGCGACGGCTCGCCAGCCCAGGTCAATCCGAACATCCTGCAGATGGAAGCCGAGTTCTACAGCACCATCCGCCCCAAGCGCATCCCCGCCAAGGGCGAGCGGCCAGTGACCGCCCTGCGCAAGCACGGCGTGGAATACATCGAAGTTCGCTGCCTCGACCTCAACCCCTTTCTGGCGGTGGGCATCGACGAGGAAACCATGCATTTCCTCAGCGGCTTCCTGCTGTATTGTGCTCTGCAGCCGAGCCCGCCGTCGCACGGAGGCGAGCACGCCGAAATCGACATGAACCACAAGGCCGTGGTGCGCCGCGGGCGGGAACCGGGCCTGATGCTGCTGCGGCAGGGACAGGCGCTGACGCTGCAGGGCTGGGCACAGGAGATCCTCGACGGGGTCGCAGCCATTGCCGAACTGCTCGACAAGGCAACGGGCAGGCCCGTGCACGGCGCTGCCACCGCCCTGCAGCGAGCCAAGATCAGGGACAGTCGCCTTACGCCCTCTGCCCGGGTCCTCGAACGCATGCGGGAATTGAAGACGTCGTATTTCCGCTTCGCCATGAACCAGTCCCTGGCCAACAGCGATTACTTCCGCGCTCGGCAACTGCCGCCAGCGCGTCTGGAAGATTTCCTGCAGCGCAGCGCCCGTTCGATCGCGCAGCAGCACGCCATCGAGCAGGCGGACACGGTCGATTTCCCGACATTTCTTCAGCAGTTCAACGCCCACTGAGCCGCAGCTCCGGAGCCCGCCATGAACCTGTCCTCGTTCTTCAGCCAGTGCAGCCAGCGCCAGATTTATCTGGGCATCTTCCTGTTCTGCAGCGGCCTGCTCGGCATCGCGCTCTACATGGAGCATGTGCTGCTGCTGGAACCCTGCCCGCTGTGCATCATGCAGCGCGTGTTCTTCCTCGCGACGGGGCTGCTGGCGCTGGCAGCAGTGCTGCACAACCCTACGGCGCGCGGCCAGGCCGTGTATGGCGTGCTATCGGCGGTCATGGCGCTGGCGGGCGCCGGCTTTGCCATCCGCCAGATCTATCTGCAGCACCTGCCCAAGGATCAGATTCCCGCCTGTCTGCCCAGCATCGGCTACATGCTGGAAGCCGACTTCCCGCTGAAAGACGTGCTGAGCGTGATGTTTTCCGGTGACGGCAACTGCGCGGAGGTCACCTGGCGTGACCCGCTGTTCGACCTCTTCACCATCGCCGACCTTTCCTTGCTCGGCTTTCTGCTGCTGGCCGCTACCTGCCTCTGGCAGTGGCGCCGCGCGCGCTGAGCGCTCAGCCGCGCTTGCCGCGCCGGTAGAGGCGCAGGGCGCGCTCTCGGATGTCCTGCCAGAAACCCGCCTCCTCGGCGAGCACGCTGCGCCACGGTCGCTGGCGGTAGCGCGCCACGAAACGCAGCAGGTCGCGACGCGTCAAGCCGGCCTCCAGGGCGGAAAAATACAGGCTGCCCAGATCCTTGACGATCCAGCGCCGCGCCAGCGGCCTGCGGATGAGGGCGCGGTGCAGGTCGATGAGTACCAGGGATTCCTGCTCACTGGTCTGCAGAAAGTGGCAAAGATAGAAATCCCGGTGGCAGATGCCGGCCGCGTGCAGGCGGCGGGCGATGTCGGCCACCTCCTGCAGCAGGGCACGCTTGCGCGCGACCGAAGGCGGCTGCTGCGGCCAGTCGCGGCACAGCTGCTCCAGACTGCTGTGCGGCCCCACGTCCTCGGTGACGAGGAACGACTGGAACCGTGCCGGTAGCCAACCGCGGCGCCCGTAGCCTGCTACCACCGGCACACGCAGACCGAGCGCACTCAGGCGTTCCAGCGCCAGGTACTCGTTGCGGGCGCTTACGACTGGTAGCCGGCCCTGCAGCAGGTTCTTGAAGACGTCCTTCCAGCTCACCCCGCGATGGCGCTTCACGAAGAAGCGGCGCCCCTCCAGCTGGAAGGCCAGGGTCTGTCGCTGCTCGAGTTCGCGCGCCACCGGACCGCTGAGGGCGAAGGCGGCGCTGAAGGCGTCGCAACCCTGCCAGTGGCGCGCGAGGTCGGCGCGCAGCATCAGCTCCTCGCGCCCCCAGGTCATGGCGAAGAACGCCCTGCGGCCAACAGCAGATCCGCTACCACGCCCGGCATGTCGTAGAGCGACTGGGTACGTCCATAGTCGATGCCTTGGGCGCGCCAGCGCCCGCGCTGTTCCTCGTCCTCCAGCATGGCGTGCAGGCTGGCGTCGAGTGACTCCTGCCGGAAGGGCTCGGGGCATACCAGTCCGGCGCCGGCCCGGCTGACATGCTCGGCATAGCCGCAGGCGGCTGTGGTCAGTACCGGCAGCCCGGCCACCACCGCCTCGAGGATCACGAGGCCAGCACTTTCGTGGCGCGATGGGTGCAGCAGCAGGTCGGCACCCTGCATGGCCTCACGGATGCTCTGGCCCGGCGGCAGGAAGCGCAGGCGCTCACCGAGACCGAGACGGCTGGCACGGCGCTGCCAGTGCGCCGCCCGCCGGTCGCGCCCGAGCACCAGAAAATACAGGCACTCCCGCAGCGCTGGCGGCAGAGCGGCGATGGCGGCCAGCGAGCGGTCCAGACCCTTGGTGTGGTAACTGGAACCGATCTGCAGCACGACAGGGGCCGCCGCGGGAATGGCGAGGGCCTGTCGGAATGCCAGCCGCAGCGCCGGCGCATCGGCGCTGGCGCAGTGCCGGCGGTCGATGCCTGGCGGCAGGTCGAGCAGTCGGGCGGCGGGCGTGTGGTAGACCGCCTCGTACTGCTGGCGCTGACGCCCGCTCAGCAGCAGGGCCACCGTGGCACTGTCGGCGCCGAACACGGCGGCCTCGAAACGCAGTTGCTGGCGGGCCCGCGGCGCGAAACGGTACCACCACGGGCGCTCATGCAGCGCCTTGTAGGCGAAGCAACTGTCGGCGGCAAAGTAGTAGTCGAGGCCGGGCAAACGATTGAAGCCCAGCAGCAGATCCACGGCGGGTCGCACGCGCTCGAGCAGATGGCGGGCGAAGGCACGCTGGCGCGACTCCCGCGTGCAGCCAGCCACCGCTACCACCTCGACCTGCACCCCCTCCGGCAGCGGTCCCTCCCACTGCAGGCAGTGGATGCTCACCGTCGCCCGCGTCCGGCAGGCAGCCGCGACCTTGAGGAGGTCCTGCTGCAGGCCGCCATAGGGAAACCAGTGAAACAGGGCCAGGGCGAGGCGCATGTCAGCGGGCGTAGAAGAGGCCGTCGAGCGTGCCGGGGCCTCCACCGATGAGGTCGGCGAGTTGCTGCCAGACCAGCGCGGGCGGCTGGGCACGGAAACAGGCAGGCGAGACGGTGAAACGTCTGCCGGCAAACTCGTCCTCCAGCGCCGCACCCTCATAGGTACACAGGCGCTTGCGGCAGGGTGCGCAGGCCAGTGGGGACCGGAGATGCCGCTGGCGGCGACCAAAGGTGCCGGTGCGCGTGGGATCGGAGGCGCCGTACAACGACACGGTCGGTACCGTCAGTGCGGCGGCCAGGTGGGCGAGACCGGTATCGACCGCCACCGCGCCGGCACTGTGCAGCAGCAGGCCGGCGATGGCACCGAGGCCCTGGCGGTCGAGCACTTGCACGTTGCCGCTGGCACCGGCAATGGCCTGCGCCCGACTGAACTCTTCGTCATTGCCCCAGAGTACCTTCACGTCGTAGCCGTTGACGTTGGCGAGCCGGGCCAGCTCCTGCCAGTAAGGCAGCGGCCACAGTTTCGACTCCCAACTCGTTCCGTGCAGGAACAGCAGGTACGGGCGCGCACCCGGCGCCAGCGCGGCCGAGGCGGCCCTCAGGCGACGCGTGTCTAGCCCGTAATCGCAGACCTGATGGTCTAGCGTGTAGTTGAACGCACGGGAAAACAGGTCGCGCACGCGCTCCACTGCATGCTGCTGCCACGGCACGGCGTACTTTACGTTGTAGAAGAGCGTCGCCAGTGGCTCGCGGATAGTGCGGTTGCTCAGACCGATCGTGAGGCCTCGGGCGATGCGGCTGATGAGCCCGCTCTTCAGCAGACCCTGCGCATCGATGACGAGGTCGTAGTGCTGCTGCTTGAGGTTGTCGCGGAACGCGGCGTACTCGCCGGAGCGCCAGGTCTTGAACGGATGCTTGCGCCAGCGTCGGAAGGCCACGGGGATGACCTTGTCGACGGCCGGGTGCCAGGCGGGAATCTCGGTGAAGGCTTCCTCGACTACCCAGTCGAAACGCAGGCCGCGCCGCGCTCGACTGGCATCGGTCACGGCCGGCAGGGTGTGGATCACGTCACCCAGCGAGGACACCTTGACGATCAGTACGCGCATCAGACTTTCTTTCCAGTTCGGGGCCGTCTCAGGCCTGCTCCGCCGCCAGCAGATCCTGCAGGGCTCCCCACACGCGGGTCGGCGACAAACGCCGCAGGCAGTCGAGGTGTCCCAGCGGACACTCACGCTGGAAACAGGGACTGCAGGCCAGGGCTTCCGAAAGGACGGCCACGCGGGCCGCGAGCGGCGGCGTGAACATCGGCGACGTGGAACCGTACACTACCACCAAGGGTCTGGCCAGCGCGGCGGCCACGTGCATCAGACCGGAATCATTGCTCACCACCGCCGCCGACACCGCCAGCAGGTCCACGGCCTGACCCAGCGTGGTACGTCCGCAAAGGTTCACCGCGCGCGGAGCCAACCGGCAGATCGCCTCTGCTGCGGCTCCGTCGCGGGCCGACCCGAACAGCCATACCTGCAGCCCAGCCGCCGCTGCACGCTCGGCGACCTCGGCAAAGTGCGTGGGCGGCCACTGCTTGGCTGGCCCGAATTCGGCACCAGCGCAAAGGGCGAGCACCGGCCGTTCGAGCGAAAGCCCCAGTTGCTGCAGCAGCGCGGGCAGCGCCTCGGCGCGGGCCTGCAGTCGCGGCCGCGGCAGCGGCTCGGGCAGCGGCGCGCCAGCAGGGAAGCCAAGCGCAGCAAAGCGCTGGACCATGAGCGGATAGCGGGACTTGTCCAGACGACGGCAGTCGTTGAGCAGCCAGCCACGGGCCTCGCCACGCCAGCCACTGCGCTCGGCGATGCCGGTGAAGCGCGCCAGCAAGCCGGTCTTGAAGGAGTTGGGTAGCACGATGACCTGCTCGAAACCCTGCCGACCCAGCGCCCGCGCCAGTCGCCAGCGCTTGCCGAGCGCCAGCTCTCCATGCTGCAGCGGCAGCTCGAGCGCCCGATCGACGTCGGGCATGCGCTCCAGCAACTCCAGACACCAGCGTGGCGCCAGCACGGTGAGCTGCAGCCCGGGGTGACGCTGGCGCAGACACTGGAACAGGCTATGGGCCATGACGAGATCACCCACCCATGACGGACCGATGACGAGGATCCGCTTCATGCCGCACCCGTCTCGGAGGCGTCTGGCAACCAGGCCTGCCACAGCGCGCGCACCTCGGCGCGTTCGGCGTGGAAGCGCTCGGCCGGCACCTTGCTGTCCTGCAGATTGAGCGCATGCCGATGCAGTTCGGCACGATAGCGCAGGTACAGAGTCTGCAGTCGCTGCGCCATGGCCAGTGGCATGACACCAGTGGCTGCGAGCATATCCAGCAGGCGCATGTTGTCGCTCCAGCGCAGGAGCTGCGGGTGGGCGGCGGCATGGGCCAGCACGCCGTACTGCACGAGGAATTCGATGTCGATGAGGCCGCCGGCGTCCTGCTTGATGTCGAAGATGGCGGGATCGCGCGAACCGTGCTGCTTGAGCATGCGCTCCCTCATGGCGAGGATGTCGTGGCGCAGCGTCGCCTCGTCCCGCGGCTGGCCCAGTACGCGGTTGCGCACGTCGAGAAAGCGCGCCGCCAACACCGGTGACCCGGCCACCACGCGGGACCGCACCAGCGCCTGATGCTCCCAGGTCCAGGCGTCCTGCTGCTGATAGCGCTCGAAGCCGGCAAGCGTCGTCACCAGTGCGCCACTGGCTCCCGAAGGTCGCAGACGCAGGTCGATGTCGTAGAGCCGCCCCATCAGCGTCTGCGTCCCGAGCAGCGCCAGGATTTTCTGTCCGAGCTGGACATAGAACGCCGAGCTATTCAATGCGGCGGCGCTGCCCACCGTGTCGAGTTCGGCCGAGCCATCGTGCAGGAACACCAGATCGAGATCCGACGCATAGTTGAGCTCGAGTCCGCCGAGCTTGCCGTAGGCGATGATGATGAAATCGCACTCACCCGTCTTGCCGGCTGCATTGACCGGTTGGCCGTGACGGGCCGTGAGCTGCTGCCAGGCCAGACCGAGCACCTCGTTGACCACGGTTTCGGCCAGCCAGCTGAGGTAATCGCTGACTTTCATGAGCGACATGCCACCAGACAGCTCGGCCGCCGCCACATTGAGCAGCTGCTCCTGTTTGAAGGTCTGTATCACCCGTAACTGCTCTTCGAGATCACTGACCGGGCTACGCAGCAGCTGTTGGCGCAGGCGCTGTTGCAGATCCTGCAGGGGCGGTGGCTGCTGCAAGGGCCGCAGCAGCTCGTCGAGCAGCGCCGGATAGCGTGACAGCAGTTCCACCACCCACGGGCTGGCAGCGCAAAGCAGCAGCAACTGTCTCAGCGCCAGCGGATTCTCGAGCAGCAACACCAGGTAGACGGTACGGCGCAGCACGGCCTGCACGAACAGAAACGTGCGGGCGAACGCCAGATCCGGCGCCGGCTGCCACGCAGCGGCGGCCAGCAGGCGGGGCATGAACTGATCGACACGCTCGCGGCTCCAACGATCCAATGCCAGCACTTGCCGACTACTGCGGAACTGCTCAAGTCGCTGCAGCAGATCGTCCGCCCCGAAGCCATGGGTCGTGAGCAGCGCGTGGGCGGCCTGCGGCTCGAGCGTCCCGAGCCAGAGCTGCTGCCAGCGCGCATCCTCGGTCTGCTGCTCGGCTTCACCGGCAGGCTTGATCACCTCGGCAAAGATGGCGGCCACTTCGCTGCGCACTTTGTCGAGTGCAGCGCGCAGAGTCGCAATCTCACCCTGGCCGAGCACACTGGCGATGCGCGCTTCGGCAAGCGGCTCTGCAGGATAGTCGTGGGTCTGCTGATCACGCAGGGCCTGCACGGCATTTTCCAGCCGGCGCAGGAACCGGTAATGGCGGCGCAAGGTGGCGGCATCTTCGGCGGGCAGCAGCTGCAGGCTGGCCAGCGTGTCCAGTGCGGCCAACAGACCGCGCTGCTGCAGCGCCGGCTGTCGCCCGCCGTGGATCAGCTGCAGCACCTGCGCCACGAATTCGATTTCGCGGATGCCACCGCGTCCGAGCTTGATGTTGGCATCGAGACCCTTGCGCCGCACTTGCTGCTCGATTTGCCGCTTGAGATCACGCAGCGAGGCGACTGTGGCAAAGTCGAGATAGCGCCGGAAGGTGAAGGCGCGCAGCATGGCCTCCAGCTGCTGCACCACCGACGGATCGCCGGTCACGGCGCGCGCCTTGATCATGGCAAAGCGTTCCCAGTCGCGGCCCTGGCTGTGGTAGTACTCCTCCATCGCGGCCACGGAAAGTGCGAGTGCCCCAGCGCTTCCATAGGGACGCAGCCGCAGGTCCACGCGGAACACGAAACCGTCCGGCGTCTTGCTGTCGAGTACGGTCAGCAGGCTCTGCCCGAGGCGCGTGAAGAAGTGCTGGATGGTGTGCGTGTCCTGGCCTGCTGACGATGCCTGCGTCTCGCCGTCTTCCGGGAAGGCCAGGATCAGATCGATGTCCGACGACAGGTTGAGCTCGAAAGCGCCATATTTGCCGAGCGCAAGCACGATCAGTTGCTGCTCGTGGCCATCGCTGTCGAGCGGCGCACCCAGCTGCCCCACCAGCACCCGCTGCAGCCGTGGCAGCACGAACTGCAAACAGGCATCGGCCAGCAGCGAGTGTTCCAGGCAGGTCTGCATCACGTCGGCGCGACCGCTCACTTCGCGCCAGACCAGGCGCAGCCACTCCCGTTCCCGGAAACGCCGCAGCAGACGCTGCAGGGCGCTGAGCTCGCCAGCTTGCACGGCGGCGGCAAGTGCCGGCTCACAGCGGGCGAGGAAATCCCGCAGGGCAGTGGCAAAGTCGGCACAGTCGCGCTGCACGTCACCGGTCTCGACGAGGTCACGCAGCAAATCCGACTGGGCCAAGCAGAGTTCGCGCGCATGATCGCTGGCGAGCCACAGGGCGGTCAGTTCATCGCGCAGCCGGGGTGCCTGCGACAGGTCCACCAAGATCCGGACCAGGAGTTGTTCGACATCGCCAGCGCTGCGCTGGCGCAAATCCATCAGGGACTGCATGCGACAAGGTTCCGCTACAGCGACCGGCACGGCAAGGCAAGGCATTGAGGGGAAGCGGACCACCCGGCAACGGCGCGTGCGGGCAGTCTAGAGGTGGCCACGGTGGCGATGCAAACTGCAGGGCTGCTACGTCGTCAGCGCGTGGCGACCAACGTGGCACGCAGCGGGGCCGGCAACCCTTCGCAGGTTCGGCGGGCATCGGTCGAGTCCAGTGCCTGCGCCAGCGAATCGAACGTCATCCAGGGAGTGCGGCGCTGCTCGTCGGTGGTGGTGGGCGTGACATCCACGATGCGAACCTCGCGGAAACCGGCACGCTCCAGCCAACGCTGCAGCGTCGGCGGGCTGGGCAGGAACCAGACGTTGTTCATGCGGCAGTAGCGCTCCGGCGGTACCAGTACCGTCCCCTCGGCGCCCTCCACGACCAGGGTTTCCAGCAGCAGTTCGCCTCCGCTGCGCAATTTTTTCCTGAGCAGATCCAGATGCTCGAAAGGCGAGCGGCGATGGTAGAGCACGCCCATCGACAGCACCGTGTCGAAAACGGGCAGCTGTTCTGGCAGCTGCTCGAGGGTGAACGGCAGTACCCACACAGGCGGTCCCGGCAGGAAGTGTCGCAGTGCAAAGTACTGCAGCACGTACACCAGCATGGGCTCCACGCCGATGACGAGTCCGGCGCCCTCACCGGCGCTGCGCCAGCAGTGGTAGCCACTGCCGCAGCCCACATCCAGCACACGGCGTCCCAGCAGCGGGCTGAGGTGGGGCAGCACCCGATTCCACTTCCAGTCGGAGCGCCACTCGGTGTCTATGGGGAGACCGAACAACTCGAAAGGTCCCTTGCGCCAGGGGTGCAGCTGCAGCAGGGCGTCGCGCAACTCGGTGCGCTGGTCCTCGCTCATCTGCTCGGCCGTTCCGACGCGCACGGCGCTGGCGAGATCGACGCTGGCAGGCTCGAGTCGTGGCAGTCGCTGCAGTGCTCGCTGCCATTTGGGAAAGTCGCCATGGACCACATGCGCCGCAAGATCATCCGGCAGCAGTGCCGAGAGCGCCTGTAGCGGGGTATCGACGAGCTGTCTTTTCAAGGTGGCGTAGCCGAGTACTTCGCCACTCATGCCTTCACCGCCACCATCGAGGCAAAGTTGAAACACTGGAACCACACGGCAAAGCTGGCAAAGCCGGCTGCCCGGATACGCTGTTCGTGGGCGCGCAGCGTTTCCGGCACCAGCACGTTCTCGATGGCGGCGCGCTTGCGGGCGATCTCGGTGCTGCTGTAGCCATTCTGCGCCTTGAAGCGATGGTGCAAATCGATGAAGAGTGCGTTGAGCGCGGCATCTTCGATCTGCACCTTCTCCGAGAGGATCAGCAAGCCGCCGGGCCTGAGCCCGGCCGCAATACGCTGCAGTAGCGCGTCCCGGGCTGCGAGCGGCACGAACTGCAGGGTGAAATTCAGCACCACCAGCGAGGCGTCCTCGATCGGCACGTCACAGACATCGGCACACCGTATTTGCACGGGCACCGTCGCGCTGTCGGCCGCCAGCACGACGCGGCAGCGCTCGATCATGGCCGGCGAGTTGTCCACCGCGACGATCTCGCAGCCTGCGGCCCGAAGGTGGTGGCGCAGCGCTAGCGTGGCGGCTCCCAGCGAACAGCCGAGGTCGTAGCAGCGACTGTATGGTTGCGCGTAGCGCTCGGCCAGCGTGCCGATCTGGGTGATGATGGTGGCATAACCCGGCACCGACCGGTTGATCATGTCGCCGAACACCGCCGCCACCTTGTCGTCGAACACGAAGCCGCTGAGCGCCGCATCCTCGTGCTGGTAGAGCGTGTCCTTCATGCCGGCACGGCCACTCCGTGCCCGGCGGCGACCAGTGTGCTACGCAAACGGGCAGCCATGGCGGCCAGTTCATCCTGTGGCAGCGGCTTGGCATGCTTGAAGTCGAGATCGGCCATGCTGTCGATGGGAATCAGATGGATATGGGTATGCGGCACCTCCAGCCCCACCACCATCACACCAACGCGCCTGCAAGCGACGTTCGCCTTGATGGCCTTGGCAATGTGCTGCGCGACCTGCATCAGGTAGGCCGCCGTGGTCGAAGGGACGTCATCCCAGTGGTTCACCTCGACGTTGGGAATGACGATGACGTGTCCGCCGCGTATCGGCTGGATGGTCATGATGGCGAAGCAGACCTCGTCCTTCCAGACGAAGTGGCCCGGCAATTCGCCGGCGAGAATGCGTGTGAAGATGCTGGCCATGGGGACTCCTGTGGATGCCGACGCGCTGCCTCAGTACCTGAACGTCCAGCGCAGCTTGGCGGTGAAGTTGGTGACCAGCGGCAGATAACTGCCATCTTCGATCTCCCAGCCCTGGTTCATCACCAGGAACAGGATGTTGCCGGGTTGTACCTCCCAGCGCAGTCGACTGTTCCAGCCGAGGGTCTTGGTCACACTGTTGTGCTGCACGAAGTTCTGCCACATCAGACGCGGTGTCAGGTTGAAGTCGAGGTTCAGGCGGTTGATGGTGAAGTCGAAGTTGCCCTGTGGCAACTGGGCATCGACGATCTGGTAGTTCCAGCGGGCAAAGAATTTCGGCGAAGGCCGCAGATCGATGGTCCCGGCATACTCCTTGACCGTGCCCGTCCAGAAGTCTCCCCAGCGGAACATCACTTCCCCCGACAGCAGGCGACCCGGGTTGGTCTGCACACGGAAGCGGTGCCGCACGAAGCTGTAGTCGCCGGCGGGGATGAAGATGCCGCGCGATATCTGGAACGGTACGTCGAGTACTTCGCGGATACCGATGTAGTTGGTCTCCACGCGGTCGTTCACCTGATTCTGGATCTCGAAGAAGCGCATGATCTTTTCTTCGGTCTGCACCCGCCCCAGCAGGTCCTCGATGCGGGTGAGGCGGAAGCCCCAGTCGAGCAGACGGAACCGCGCCCTGCCATCGTTGCGCTTGCGCAGTCGTCCCTCGGTTTCGTAGTGGCGGATTCCTGTGCGATTGGCAAAGCCCAGCTTGGGGCTGAAGTTCGGCTGGAATTCGCGCGCGAAGGCACTGAGCTGCACGCGATCGTTGGGGTAGTTCAGCCGCAGACCCCAGGCGAGATCGTCATCCTCGATGCCCGGATTTTCCGAGCGCTGCACCCAGGCATCTCCGACGACGACATTGCCGCCATTGATGTTGCTGTTGCGGTACTGGAAGTCGGTGCCATACAGGCGGCTGCCACTGTTGGCGTTGGCGTCACCGTCCGTGTAGATCATGCCGACCCGCGACTCGCTGAGCACACCGGTACTGACGCGCAGCACCGACAGGCTCTGGCTGTCGAGGCTGTGCTGGCCCTCCATCTGCGAATTGATCAGGCCTACGTTGAGCTGCCCCACGCGGCCGGTCATCTTGGTACCGAATTCCAGCGGCACGACGCTGCCGTTGTTGAGGATGCCCATCTTGCGCGAAAAGAACGGAATGCCGTTTTCCTGGTTCAGCCCACCAAACTGGAAAATGTCGGCATCACTGAGGAAGAAGTCTCGGGTCTCGGGAAAAAACAGCGAGAAACGTCCGAGGTTGTTCTGTACCTGATCGACCGGCGCGTCGGAAAAGTCCGTATTGATGGTGGCCTGCGCCGTGAGGGAGGGCGTGATGCGGTAGGTGATATCCCCACCGACCACGCCGATCTGGTCGCTGTCGCCGATCGGACGATTTTTGGTGGTTTGCAGGGCAAAGGTCGGCACGAACTCGAGGCCCAGGCCCTGATTGAGGCCACTGATGCCGTTCATGTTGCCGTAGGCGGCCACGTAGGCATCGTCGCGGTTCTGCGAAATATTGGCCCAGCGGATGCGCTCGGCTCGGCGACGGATACGTCGCACGATGTCCAGCCCCCACTGGTCGTTGCCGGGATCGAACGACAGCGTCTTGACCGGGATGATCATTTCCACGGTCCAGCCTTCGCCGTCGATGCGACTCTGGCTGTCCCAGATGCCATTCCACTGCCGGTTGATGTTGTCGTTGTTTTCGACCTTGCCGTCTACCAGCGCGCCGGAGGGATTGGTGGCGAACACGAAGGCATTGCGACGGTCGGCAAAGGTATCGAAGTAGACCATGATCTGATCGTTGGCCTCGATGTCGCCGTCGCGGCGCAGTTCCGTGGCGATGATGCCATCGACGTCGCGATCATAGGCACGCACGGCGACGTAGATGTTATCGGCATCGTAGGCAAACCACGCCACGGTGCGCTCGCTCGGCTCGTCGTCGAGCACTGGCTGGGTCTGCCGGAAATTATCGATGCGCGCCGCCTGCTGCCACACCGCATCCGACAGATCACCGTCGATGATGGGCGGTGTGTCGATGCGGGTGGGCGAGATTGCCGGCCGCGCGACGCGGGCTTCGATGGCGGTCTGGTCGGTATCGGCAGCCGGCAGCGGCGGAGCAAGGAACGTAGCGCCGACCAGCAACGCGACAGCGCGCCATCTCTGCCAATGTCGGAATCGTCTGCTACGGACCATGCACACCCTCGTACAAACTACCAGTCAGTGAACCGCAGCGCCGACCAGTTATCGTGGTGTTGTTGTGGATGGCAGAGGGCTGATGCGCAGCGGTAG
>DAIRDB010000047.1:0-934 GCA_036796405.1 Gammaproteobacteria bacterium
GCATCAGGTGGCCGTCACGTTCTACGACAAGAACGGCGCCGAGACGCACGAACCGCTCGAATTGCATAGCCGCAACCTCGACCTGCAGGACATGGTCGGCATGCCGATGCTCGACTACACGGACATCATCGGTCCTTTCAACACCACGGGACGGGGCGACACGGCAAGCCGACGGACGATCTTCAGCTGCTATCCCCAGACCGCGGCGGAGCAAGAACCCTGCGCGCGCGACATCCTCTCCCGCATCGGCCAGCGGGCTTATCGTCGCCCGCTGACCGACACCGACCTTGCTCTCATCATGAGCTTCTATCAGGACGGTCTGGCCAAGGGCAGCTTCGATGACGGCATCATGACCGCGCTGCGTTTCGTGCTGGCGTCGCCGCAGTTCCTGTTCCGCAGCGAGCCCGATCCCGAGCAGCTCGCGCCTGGTGCCGTGTATCCGTTGAGCGATCTGGCGCTGGCGTCCCGTCTGTCGTTCTTTCTGTGGAGCAGCCTGCCCGACGATGAATTGCTGGAACTGGCGGCGGCCAATCGTCTGCGGGAACCCAAGACTCTGGATCTGCAGATCGCCCGGATGCTGCGGGATCCCCGCGCAGAGGCGCTGGTCGATAACTTCGCTGCCCAGTGGCTGTTCCTGCGCAATCTCAAGAGCATCAATCCCGACACACGCAGCTTCCCCAACTTCGATGACAAACTCCGCCAGGCCTTCCGCACGGAAACGTCGATGTTCATCTCCAGCATCATTCACGGCGATGCGTCCATCATCGATATGCTCAACGCCGACTACACTTTCGTGAATGATCGGCTCGCCGAGCACTACGGCATTCCGCAGGTTTATGGCAGCCACTTTCGGCGCGTCCACATTACCGACCCGAATCGACGCGGTCTGTTGGGCCATCGCCATTCTTATATTTGATGATCGGCACCATGTCCG
>DAIRDB010000047.1:944-22256 GCA_036796405.1 Gammaproteobacteria bacterium
CGCGGTCTGTTGGGCCAGGGCTCGGTGCTTACCGTGACCTCCTACCCGAACCGCACCTCGCCAGTGTTGCGCGGCAAGTGGGTACTGGAAAACATCATTGGCGCGCCGGCACCGGCTCCCCCACCCAACGTGCCTGCCCTGACGGAAAATGCTCCCGGTTTGGCTGCGCTGTCCGTGCGGGCACGACTGGAGCAGCACCGCGAAGACCCGGTGTGCGCCAGCTGTCACGCCGTCATGGATCCACTCGGTTTTTCACTCGAGAATTTCGATGCCATCGGCAAATACCGGGTGCGGGACGCCAGTGGCGCCATCGATGCGAGCGGTGAACTCGCCGATGGCACACCCGTTTCCGGTGTTCCCAGTCTCAACGCAGCCCTGCTGGAGCATCCGGAGTACTTCGCCGAGACCTTTACCGAGAAGCTGCTCACCTACGCGCTCGGACGCGGGTTGGAGCCCTATGACATGTCCGTGGTCAGGCAGATCGTGCGTCAGGCTGAACCGGACAACTACCGGTTCTCGGCCATTGTCAGGGGCATCGTACAGAGCGTCCCGTTCAGCATGAAACAGAAGGACACCGACACCACCGTCGCTGTCGCAGCCCCCTGACCGGGGCGAACCGGCGGCCAGTGACACCAGAGGAGGAAACCAGTCATGTTCATCAGCAAGAAACACCTGAGCCGCCGTCATTTGCTGCGCAGCGCCGGGGTTGCCGTCTCGCTGCCGCTGCTCGACGCCATGGTGCCGGCCCTGACGGCGCAGGCGCAAACCGCCGCCAACGTCAAGCCACGCCTCGGTTTCGTCTACGTACCGCATGGCGCCATCATGCGCGAGTTCACGCCCACGCAGACCGGCACGGACTGGGAATTTAAAACCATCCTCAAGCCACTCGAACCCTATCGGCAGCGGCTGAACATCATCAGTGGCCTCGGCCACTCGGCCGCCGACAGCTCCGCCGTGCATTCGCTCAGCCCCTGCACCTGGTTGAGCGGCGTGCGCCCCAAGGCCACCCTCGGCAGTGATGCCTTTGCCGGCGTTACCGCCGACCAATACGCTGCCCAAGTGATCGGGCAGGACACACCTCTGCCTTCGCTGGAGCTCGCCACCGAGGACCACAGCGGCCTCATCGGAGCCTGCGATCGCGACTACGGCTGCATCTACATGAACACGCTGTCATGGCGCTCCCCCACCACACCGAATCCCATGGAGATCAACCCGCGCAAGGTGTTCGAGCGCCTGTTCGGCCAGGGCGGCACGGTGAAACAGCGGTTGGCACGCCAGCAGGAAGACCGCAGCATCCTCGATGCCGTCGTGCAGCAGACCGGGCAGTTCAGTGCCACGCTGGCGCGGCATGACCAGCAGAAAGTCAGCGATTATCTCGATAGCATCCGGGAAATCGAGCGCCGTTTGCAGCAGGCTGAGGCGCAGATCGCACGCAACGCCGATCTCGTCATCCCGGAAGCGCCAGCCGGCATCCCCTTCGTGTACGAAGACCATCTCGCGATCATGTTCGAGCTCATGACGCTGGCCTACCAAAGCGATATTACCCGCGTCGCCTCCTTCATGATGGCGCGCGAAGTCAGCAATCGTACCTACCCTCAGGTGGGTGTCCATGAAGGTCACCATGCCACGTCGCATCATCAGAACGATGATGCCAAGATGGCCAAGAACACGCTCATTCAGACCTACCACGTCGCACAGTTCCGCAAGTTCGTGGATCGGTTGGCCTCGGTGCAGGAAGGGGATGGCAGCTTGCTCGACAACGTGATCCTTCTGTATGGCAGCAACATGAGCAACAGCAACGCCCATGATCACTACCCGCTGCCGGCGGTCTTGGTGGGCGGTGGCGCTGGCACGCTCAAGGGTGGCCAACACATCAAGTACGACCAACGCACGCCGATGACGAACCTGTTGGTGACCATGCTCAACAAGGCCGGTGTGCCGATGGACAGGCTGGGCGACAGCACCGGGCTCGTGGCCGGCGTGTGAAATCCAGGGAGCCGTTCATGTTCACTTGCAAGTCGAACTACCTGCTGAAGGCGAGCCTTACCGCCCTCATGGCGCCGCTCTTGCTGGTCAGCGCGGTCGCCATTGCCCAGGACAGCGGGGCCCAGTTGCTGGCCGCCGCGAAGGTCGGTAACAGCGCGGCTGCCATGGCCCTGCTCGACAACGTCCGGCGCGTCGATGCCACCGAGCCCGATGGCATGACTGCCCTGCACTATGCGGTGCTCAACAATGAACTGGCTCTGGCAGAGGCACTGCTGGAAAAGCAGGCGGACGTTTCGGCCCGCACTCGCTATGGCGTTACGCCGCTCTATCTCGCGGCGCAAAATGGCGACCCCGCCATGGTCAGCGCCCTGTTGGAGGCCGGGGCCAATCCGAATGACGTTTATCGCGAAGGTGAGACAGTCCTGCACACGGCAGCGCGGACCGGCAACGCTGCTACGGTGGAACTGCTGCTTGCTGCCGGCGCTGCGGTGGATGCCCGTGAAACCTGGCATGGCCAGACGCCATTGATGTGGGCGATGGCACAGAAGCATGCAGACCTGTTGCCGTTGTTGCTGTCCCGCGGCGCCGATGTCAACGCGGCCTCCAACCTGGAGGAGTGGGAGCGCCAGGTGACCATGGAGCCACGCGACAAGTGGCTGCCTCCCGGCGCCATGACGCCCCTGATGTTTGCCGCGCGCGAGGACTGCCTCGCTTGCATCGCACCTCTGCTGCAGGCTGGGGCCTCTATCGACGCGGCCACGCCGAAGGGTCTCACCTCGCTGCTGCTCGCCATCATCAACGGTCACTACGATGTCGCCTATGCGCTGGTGGAAGCTGGTGCCAACGTCAATCTCAACGACGATACCAACCGCTCACCACTCTATGCGGCCGTCGACTTCAACATCATGCGCGAGTCGAACCGCCCGTCGCCGGATGTCTTCGGCAACACCCACACCGCCTTTGAACTGATAGAACTGCTGCTCGCCAAAGGGGCCGACGTCAACGTGCGGCTGAGCAAGCCACCACCGTTCCGCCTGAAGCTGGATCGGGGCACAGACAGCATGCTGATCGGTGGCACCACACCGTTTCTGCGTGCCGCCAAGAGTGCGGACCTGCCGGTGATGAAGTTGCTGCTTGCACATGGCGCAGACCCCGCACTCAGCACCAACAACAACATCAATGCGCTGATGACGGCAGCCAATCTTGGCACCAAAGAGAGTGACACCACCGGTCGCTACAAGACCCAGCAGCAGATCATCGAAGCCCTGCAGCTTTGTATCGAGCAGGGTCTGGACGTCAACGCGAAGGCCAAGGACGGACGCACTGCGCTGTGGGGGGCCGCCACCTTCGGCCTCGATCAGGTCGTGGCCTTCCTGCACTCGCAGGGTGCCATCGTCGATTACAGTGACAGCAAGGGGCTGACCCCCCTCGATGCGGCGCGTGGCAAGGCCGGCGGATTCGGCTTCCTTGGCGAAGATGGCGTGTTCTGGCCGGAGACCGTTGCCTTGCTGGAAGGTTACCTGCAGAAAGAGCGTAGCACCGCCCCCTGACCACCGTACTGGCGACTCGCCAAGTGACGCACGCAGGCCCTCCAACGGAAAGGATTACCCCGATGCGACCGAGAACACTCTGCGCCACCGTGATACTTGCCGCCGCGCTGCCTGTCAGCCTCTCGCTGCAAGCGGCCGAAGCCTGTGACCGTAGTTGTCTCGAAGGTTTCGTGGATCGCTATTTCACTGCGGTCATCGCCAACGACCCATCATCCCTGCCACTGGCTGACGATGTCCGCTTCACCGAAGACGGACAACGACTGACCGTGGGTGACGGCCTGTGGAATACCATGAAGGGCATGGGGCGCTATCGTCTGTTCACCACCGACGTACCGGCCGGCCAGGTGGTCTTCCTCGGGACACTCTTCGAAGATCATCGCGACCCGACGCAGAGCACCGCGGCACTGATCGCCCTGCGCCTCAAGGTGCGTGATCAACGCATCACCGAAATCGAACAGGTGGTAGTGCGTAACGAAACGGCGGCAAAGAACGTCGATGCGATGAACGTGCGCCCGGACCTGTTGGCGACGGTGCCCGCCGAGCGACGCATGTCGCGGGCTGCACTGATCAGTCAGGCCAACAAATACTTCACCGGCATGCAGCAGAACGATGGCAAGGGCGACTACCCCTTCGCCGCAGACTGTGACCGCATCGAGAACGGTGGACGCGCCACCAACAATCCGACTCCGGCCGGTGAAACGCGTCCGGATCCCCGCACCGCCAGTGGCTACTCCGGGCAGTGGAGTTGCCTGGAGCAGTTCCAGTCGGGGCTCATCCACTTCGTGCATCGCATACGCGACCGGCGCTTCGTGGCCGTCGATGAGGAGCGGGGACTGGTGTTCTCGTTCGCCTTCTTCGATCACCCCGGTGGGGCAACCCGCACCTTCCAGACCCCGGATGGCCGCACGGTGACGGCAGGGCCGGTGCAACCGTGGACCTGGCAGATAGCCGAGCTGTTCAAGGTCGAGGACGGCCTCATCCACGAAATCGAGGCCATTTTGCAGCGTGTGCCCTACGGACTACTGTCAGGGTGGAGCACCTGGGAACAGGGCATGAGCGACCAGATGCGCGACGTCACTCTGGAGTGAACACGCAGAGCGGCGGCAAAAACTTCTGTACTCAGGGCGCCGGCAGTGCAAATACCGTAATCGCGTTGGTGCTCCCGCTGTTGTCGAGATTGAGCCTGATCGGTCCCATGGTGCCGGTGTTGATGCCCGGGTGCGACAGATTGTTGCCGGTGACCACGGCGACATACTGTCGTCCGTTCACCGAGTAAGTGATGTTGCCGTTGGATGCCGGGCTGCTGAGGATGGTCTCCCACAGCACTTCACCGCTCTCGGCATCCTGGGCGCGGAAGCGCCGGTTGATGTCACCCCAGAAGATCAGATCCCCCGCCGTCGCCAGAATCGCGCTGGTCGTGGGAATGGGACCCGTTGGCCACTGCGTGATCTCGCCGGTTTCCATGTTGACCCGCGCCAAGCCATTCAACTGATCATTCGATACGCCCGGTGCCGGGATGCCGATACGGCTCTCCGGCTGCGCCGGGCTGGTCTCCGTTGCCGGCGCTGCTGCTGTCATGTTCAGGCAGTTCTTGATGTAGGGCATGTAGATGCTGTTGGTGCGCGGACTGTAGGCTCCGGGCCAGTAGGAGCGCGTGTTGAAGAAACACACCACGTTGTGGTCGCCGGGAAAATCTGCCAGAGAGTCACGATTGATGGTTGGCTGACCTGTCTTGACATCAATGTCACTGAGAATGAAGTGCTCGGACTCGTTAGGGAACGGTGAGCCCCACAGGAATTCGCCGGTGTGCTTGTCGAGCGCCCAGATACCCCCGCCCTCACCAATGTTGACCACGATATCGCGCTCTTCACCCGGCTCGAGCTTTTCGCTGATCCACTTCACATGTCTCGGATCCGGGTTGACCCGTGTTCGCAGGATGGTGCGTTCCTCATTCATGTCTTCGTCCCAGTCGTCGCCGGGCAGATGCTGGTAGAACCACTTCAAGTTGCCCGTGGCGGGGTCGATGGCGAGCGTGGAGTTGCTGTACAGATCCACAGGCCCCTTGAGGGGCACGGCCTCAGGTCCGCCATGGCGTTCCAGCCGCGTGTAGGGGCTCGGGTTGGCAACGCTCCACAGCAAGGTGTCAGTTTCAGCATCGTAGGAACCAGGCAGTCCCCACGACGAGGCACGACGTTGGTCGAGGGGCTTGCCAAACCAGGTGTCGAAGCCGGGGAACGGATCGTCTGGTGCCTGGGTGAGCATGAACTTCCAGACCAGTTCGCCCGTGCGGGCATCATGGGCAGTGATGTTGCAATTATCCCGTGTGGCATTGCGACCGCCGCCGCAGGTTCCGCTGCTGATGACCTTGCCGTCGACCACGATGGCACCGGTGGTGTTGCCACGTCCGTCCGTCGGCGCTTCCCAGCGCACTGCCCCGGTTCTGGCATCGAGCGCCACGATGGTTTCGTCGGGCGCAGTGAAGTAGATCAGGTCTTCGAAGATCGCCATGGTTTTCGAGCGGCTGGAGCCACCCGCACCGGCGTTGACGTACTCGCGCTGATAAAGCCAGATGGTATCGCCCGTCGTGGCGTCGAGGGCAGCCACGTTGCCACCGGGCATGGTCAGATACATCACGCCGTTGTAGACGGTGGGAATGGTTTCCGTCATACCGGCAGGCAGGCCTTTCGACCAGGCCAGACCGAGTTGCCGGACGTTGCTGCGGTTAATCTGATCGAGCGGACTGAAACGCTGCGCATCAGCCGTACGGCTGAACCACAGCCAGTCATTGGGTGAAGGATTCAGCAGCATCGCCTCCGTGACCGGCTCGAACTCCTCGATGCTTGGCATGGAAGCGTAGCGATTACGCGTGGTGTCGGTGGCGAAACTTGCATCGGCCGTGGTGCTTGCCAACAGCCGCAGATAGGCCAGCAGATCGCCGAACTGGTTTTCGGGTACGGCCGCCGGTGGCATGCCCTTGAGCGGGTTGCCGACCTTGAGGAACTCCACCAGTGCCGCATCCGAATCTGCCGAGACCCGCTGCAATATCGAGGGGCCGAGCACGCCACCTTGCGCATTGCCGCCGTGGCAGTGAGCGCAGGTCGCGTTGAAGATCTCAGTGCCGACTGCGACGTCCTGCGCCAGCAGAGGCAGCGACAACAGGGAGCCTGCCAGCAGGGCGGGTAGGCCACAGGCACTGGACAGTGCTGGGTAGGCAAGCCGGTGGATGGTGCGAAGTTTTCTCATGCAAGTCCCCGATCGCAGCTCATGGACGGCGGCTGCCAGTAGTTTGTTTTGCTTATCGATGTGCGTTGCCCAGCGATGACGAAGACGCTACGAAAACCACCGAGGCGCCCTGACAACTTGCCGGTGATTCTAGCGTCTGCACTGCCAATGGCAGCGCGGCGAATGAGAAAATTCTGTGCAGTCAGTGCAACGCCTTGTCCCATGGACAACTGTCGCACCGGTTCGTGCCAAGCGTGGATCATCTGGCAGCGAGCAGCCATGAGGTGTCTCAACTTGCCCTCGTACCTGATGGCACCCTCACACGATGAGCCTGTCGTTGCTGTAATTCCCGTCGTCACCGTAGAAGTCGCGGCTGCTGTGGGCGTCGTGGTTTTTTCATGCAAATCCCGAGTGTTCCCCTATCCTTTTTTTTTGGCAGCCCCCTATAATCCGGCGCACCAGGGGCACACTGTCTGCTTCTTGCCGACACCATTTTCCTGGCCTGATGAGGGGCCCTCCCTCCGGACGGACTGCTCACGCAGGTCGTTCACCACAAACATAACGACTGTCACTTACCGCAACCAACGAAAGGAAAACCATCATGGCTATCTTTACCCACGTATGTGTTGGCACCAACGACCTCGACCGCGCCAACAAGTTCTACACGGCCGCCCTGGGTGCACTTGGCATCAATAACCTTGGCGCCTTCGGCCCCACCGCTACCCTGTACGGCGCCGGCGGCCCTGAATTCATCGTGCTGAAGCCCGGCAACGGCCTGCCCTCCACGTACGCCAACGGTGGCACCATCGGCTTTGCTGCCCCGACCCGCGCCGCCGTACGTGAATTCCATGCCAAAGGTCTGGCCAATGGTGGCAAGGATGAAGGCCAACCCGGCCCGCGTACCTTCACCCCAACCTCGTACGCCGCTTACCTGCGCGATCCAGATGGCAACAAGATCTGCGCCTACTGCTTCAAAGACGGCGAGTAAGTCGCAGCATTCGTCGGCCGCAGCGATGGAGCGAGGACCGGCGAAACAGCTGAGCAAAAAACAAAAAGGCGAGAGGACAGCTCCTCTCGCCTTTTTTCGTTTCTGACGCGTCCTGAAAAGCGTGGATCTCGCGCGGACAGTGGCCCTGAGCCAAGACGCTACTTCTTCATGTAGTAAACCGTGCCGGCAAACAGCAACCTTGCCGTGCGCATGATCGAGGTGCTCTTGGGCACCAGCACCGCGGGGTCTTCGTCGAGCACCACCTCCACACCCATGGTGCCCGTCGGATGCTCGACTTCGCAGACGCGCTGCCGGCCCGTTGGTATCACCGCCAGATCGTGCCCTACCGCTCCGGGAATATTGGCGGCGGTCGCCACACTGGCAGCAGCCAGCACACCAACGGCATCATGCACGCGGTGCGGTATGAAGCTTCGCGTATTGAGGATGCCGCCCGCCTTCGGTGCCGAGACGATCGTCATCTTGGGCACGGTCTTGTCCTTTACATCGCCGAGATTCATCAGCGGGCCAACGGCGAGGCGCAACTGCTCGATGGTCTGCTTGAGAGGCGCATTGCTTTCGAGGGCCTCGATGCTTTCATCGCCCTTCAGGCCAAGGTCACGCGCGTCGATCATGACCACCGGCATGCCGTTGTCCACCAGCGTGACGCGGAGTCCGTTGACGACGTCGGTGAAGTTGCCGCTCGGAAACAAGGCACCACAGCTGGAACCGGCAACATCGAGGAATTCGATCATGATGGGTGCATGGGTGCCGGGCACACCATCGATGCGGGCAGCCCCCTCGTACTGCACCCGGCGATTTGGGGTGAGAATGCGCTGCCTCGCAACGCTGTCCGTGTTTTCCATGTACACGGTGACCAGCGTCTCACCGTCCTCGGCTTGCACCAGACCTTTTTCGATGGCGAAGGGTCCGACGCCGGCAAGAATGTTGCCGCAGTTCTGCGAGGTGGACGCCTTGGCTTCCTCGACCATCACCTGCACGAACAGGTAATCCACATCGACGCCAGCGCGCTGCGATTTCTTGACGATGGCCACCTTGCTGGTCAGTGGATGTGCGCCTCCTACGCCATCAATCTGACGCTTGTCCGGCGACCCCATGATGCCGAGCAGGGCCTGGTCGCGTTCGGCCGGATCGGCCGGCAGATCTTCCGCCAGAAAGTACGCACCCTTGGAGGTACCACCACGCAGCAACATACAGGGGACGGCGACTTGCATGAAAAAGCCTCGGAATTGGTAAGCAGGAATGGACGCGGAGTGAACGGCAAACAAACGATTTGCGTCAATTGTGCGTGGAACAATGCAATTGTGCCAGCCTCTGGCCGGTGCCTATAATGCCGGCGTTTTTTCAGCCGGGAACCTCTTCCATGTTCAAACCTGTCGCCGTTCGCCACATCCCCCGCGCCGACCTCGCCGTCATCGACGATCTCGCCCAACTCGGCGTGGCAACCGTCCACGAAGCGCAGGGTCGCGTCGGCCTCATGGCACCATACATGCGCTCTGTATGGGGCCAGAACCGAATCGCCGGCAGCGCGGTCACCATCCTCGCCCACCCTGGTGACAACTGGATGGTCCATGTTGCCATCGAACTCTGCCAGCCGGGTGACATCATCGTGGTGGGCGTCACGGCGGACAGCACCGACGGCTTCTTCGGAGATCTGCTGGCTACCTCCTGTCTGGCCCGCGGCGTACGCGGTCTCGTGATCGACGGCGGCGTGCGGGATGTGAAGGACCTGCGGGAGCTGGGTTTTCCCGTATGGTCGAAGGCGGTCCATGCCAAGGGGACGGTCAAGGAAACCCTCGGCTGCGTGAATGTGCCCATCGTCTGCGGCGGTGCCTACATCAACCCCGGTGATGTCATCGTTGCCGACGAGGACGGTGTATGCGTGGTGCCGCGAGCCGATGCCACCGCCGTGCGGGATCTCGCCAGGAAGCGGGAAGCGGCCGAAGTGGCCAAGCGCGAAAAGCTTGCCAAGGGCGAGTTCGGTCTCGACATCTACAACATGCGCGAGCGGCTGGTGAAAGAAGGCTTCACCTACGTCGATTCGCTGGACGATCTCAAGTAATTCCTCCCGATTCCGTCACCAAGGGTCATTCACATGGACTACAAGGAAATCAAGGCTCTGAAGGCCAAGTTCGAAGAAGTACCGGGCACCTATCTGTTCAACTGCGACCGCTGCCGACAGGGCTACCACCTCAACATGTTCTGCTCGTCAATGTCGAAGGAAGAAAACCGCAAGGCCTTTCTCGCCGACGAAGCCGGGTACATGCAGAAGCACTTTCCGAAGATGACCGACGAGCAACGACGCTGCGTGCTCGAGCGCGATTGGCTCGGCATGATCAAGAGCGGTGCCAATATCTATTACATGTCCAAGTTCGGCGCCACGCTGGGCCGCTCTTTCCAGTACATGGCAGGAGAGATGACCGGTCAGGGGCAGGACAACTACCGCGCGATGATGATGGACGGGGGGCGCACTACCAAGGGCAATCTCCACAAGTCCCAGAACGGTGGCAAGGTCAGCTGCATCTCCAACAAGTCCGGCAAGGACTTCAGCAAACAGGCGTAAGACTCAGATGGCAAAGATCACAGCAGGTATTGGTTGTTCCCACGTTCCCGCAATCGGCGCGGCCTTCGATCAGGGTCTGACGCAAGAGCCGTATTGGAAGCCACTGTTCGACGGTTTTGAACCGGCGCGCGACTGGATACGCAAGCACAAGCCCGACGTGGCCATTCTGGTCTACAACGACCACGGCAGCGCCCTCACGCTGGAGATGATCCCGACACTGGCCATCGGCGTGGCTGACGAATTCAAGCCGGCCGACGAGGGCTGGGGTCCACGGCAGGTGCCGGTCGTCAAGGGTCACTCGGCGCTGGCCTGGCATCTGGCCGAGACGCTGATCATCAACGAATTCGACATGTGTGTGCTCAACACGCTGGACGTCGATCACGGTCTGACCGTGCCCCTCAACATCACTTGTGGAAAAGTCGACGAGTGGCCTTTTGCGGTAATTCCGATTCCGATCAACGTCGTCATGTTCCCGATTCCCACCGGTGACCGCTGCTGGCGGATGGGTGAAGTAATCCGCAAGGCAGTGGAGGCATTTCCGGAAGACCTCAACGTGGTGGTGTTCGGTACCGGCGGCATGTCGCACCAGATCCACGGCGAGCGCAGCGGCATGATCAACCGGGATTTCGACACGGCCTTCCTCAACGACCTGACGCGCAACCCTCAGCGTCTGCGTCACATCAAGCACGAGGAATACACCACGCTGGCTGGCGCAGAGGGCATCGAAATGGTGATGTGGATGGTGATGCGCGCCGCGCTGGGCGACAACAAGGTGCGCGAAGTCTATCGGCATTACCACGTGCCCGCGTCCAACACGGCAGCCGGTCTCATCATCCTCGAGAATGACGACCTCCATAATCCCAAGCCGGCCGGCAAGGCGCGCGCTGCACGGCCCAAGGCGAAGACAAAAGCAAAAGCGAAGGCCCCCGCCGCGGCAAGGCCCGGCAGGAAGGGTAAAGTACCGGCGAAAAAAGCCGTCTTGAAAAAGGCCATCGTGAAAAAGGCAGTCGTGAAAAAGGCCGTCGTGAAAAAAGCGACGGGCAAGCCGTCCCGCGGCAGCAAGGCTGCAACGTCCAAAGCGAAGGTCGCAGCACCGCGCAAGACGGTGAAAGTCGCCAAGAAGGTCCCGTCCAAGAAGCCGGCGGCACGCAAGTCAGCCGCACGCAGCAGCGCCCGCAAGCGCTGAGAAGGCAGGAGCGAAGAACATGACGATCAAGGTTTTGATGGTTGGCCACGGCGCCTTCGCCGAAAAACACATGGACGGCATCAAGAACATCCCCGGTGTCGAGGTGGTGTCGATCTGCGGCAGGCGCGAAGATGCCACGCGGGCCGCGGCTGAAAAGCGCGGCATCCCGCACTATGGAACGGATTTGGCTGAGTGCCTGCGGCAGGATGTCGACGCCGTCATCATCACTTCGGCAACCCAGGTGCACGCTCAGCAGACCATCCAATGCCTGGAAGCCGGCAAGCACGTGCAGGTGGAAATCCCGATGGCCGACAGCATCAAGGACTCCCGCGCAATTCTGGCCAAGCAGCAGGAGCTGGCTGGGCGTGGCAAGCCGCTGGTGGCGATGGCTGGTCATACCCGCCGCTTCAATCCCTCCCACCAGTGGATCCACCGAAAGATCAAGGCCGGGGAACTCAAGGTGCTGCAGATGGATGTACAGACCTACTTTTTTCGGCGCACAAACCTCAACGCGGCCGGCGGCGTACGCAGCTGGACCGATCACCTGCTGTGGCACCACGCCTGCCATACGGTGGATCTGTTTTCCTACCAGACCGGCGAACCGGTGAAACACTGCTACGCACTGGAAGGCCCGTATCACCCGCAGCTGCAGATAGCGATGGACATGAGCATTGGCATGAAAACTGCCGGTGGCGCCGTCTGCACCTTGTCGCTGTCCTTCAACAATGATGGCCCGCTCGGTACCTACTTCCGCTACATCTGCGACAACGGCACCTACCTGTGCCGCTATGACGACCTGTTCAACGGCAAGAACGAGCAGATCGACGTGTCCAAGGTGGATGTTTCGATGAATGGCATCGAACTGCAGGACCGCGAATTCTTCGCCGCCATCCGCGAAGGTCGCGAGCCGAACGCCTCGATCGCCCAGTGCCTGCCCGCCATGGAAACGCTGGATCGGCTGGAGCAGTGCCTGAACCAGACCAAGTAAGGTCGGGGCGGGGCCCGTGGGCCCCACCCCCAAGCCCCGGGCCTTCCCGCTGCTTCGCCTGCCTGCGCTAGAATCGCCGCCAGCGCCTACTGTTCCGGAGATTCGATGCAAACCCGCAAGCTCGGTCATTTCACGGTGAATGCCATCGGACTTGGCTGCATGAGCATGTCGCATGCCTATGGCACACCCGATCCGGTCGAGGCTGAGCGGACGCTCGCTGCAGCACTCGACATCGGCTACAACTTTCTCGACAGTGCCTATCTTTACGGTTTCGGCAAGAACGAGGAACTGCTGGGACGCGTGCTCAAGCCTCGCCGCCAGGAATTCGTGCTGTCCAGCAAGTGCGGCATCGTGCGTGGTGCGGATGGCAAGCGACTGATCTGCGGCACGCCTCGCAGCATCCGCGAGACCTGCGAAGGTTCGCTGCAGCGGCTGCAAACCGACGTCATCGACCTGTACTACCTGCACCGCCGCGACTTCAACGTCCCCATCGAAGACAGCGTCGGAGAACTGAGCCGGCTGGTGGAGGAAGGCAAGGTGCAGACCATCGGCTTGTCGGAGGTGTCAGCCGATACCCTGCAGCGGGCGCAGCGCGTGCATCCCGTCACGGCCCTGCAAACCGAGTACTCGCTGTGGAGCCGCAATGCAGAGATTGCCGTGCTGGAAACCTGCATGGCGCTCAACATCGCCTTCGTGGCCTTCAGCCCACTGGCGCGGGGCTTTCTCACCGGCAAGCTCACGGACCCCAAGGCGCAACTGGAAGCCGCCGACATTCGCCACGGCATGCCGCGCTTCTATCCGGAAAACTACCAGCGCAACCTGCAGCTGCTGCCCGGCTACCTGCAACTGGCCGGCGAGGTGGGCTGCACCCCGGCGCAGTTGGCCTTGGCCTGGCTGCTGGCAAAGCAGCCGCACGTCATTCCGATCCCGGGCACACGCCACCTCGACTATGCCCGCGAAAATTTTGCTGCCGTCGACGTCAGACTCGAGCCGAACCAGGTTGCGAGGCTCGACAGCCTCATCAACCGTCGCACCGTGGTCGGCGAGCGTTACAACGCACCAACGCAGACTGAGATCGATACAGAACAATTCACCGACTGACCACCAGACTGCAGCGCCGAGTGCGTACAGCCTGCGGTCCACTGCCGAGGGTAAATCCGATGCGCTACGTCACCTCCCTGCTCCTGCTGGCCACTGCCACTGCAGTGGCCCAACCGCCGCAGCGCCCCCTGATCGCGCTCGATACCTGGTCACTGCCTGGCTATCACGCCGTCGCTGCCACCGAGGCATTTACGCTGCCGACGGGCATCGAGTTCGGGCAGATCGCTGCGGTAACCATGACCCCCGGCGGACACCTGCTGGTACTCAATCGCGGACCCCAGGCCTTTCTGGAATTCGATGCCAGCGGCACCCTGGTACGCAGCTTCGGTGACCCCACGCTGTTCAACCGCGCACATGGCCTGCGCATCGATGATGCCGGTAACCTGTGGGTGACCGATGTGGGACTGCACGTCGTCTACAAGATGGACGCCGACGGCAAGGTACTGATGACCCTCGGCACCTCCGGCCAGGCCGGGCTATGGGACGAAGCCGCCGGGGTCCGACTGTTCAACCAGCCCAACGAGACCGCTCTCGACAGCCTGGGCAATCTCTACGTCGTACAGGGACATGGCGTTGGTGAACCCCGCGTCTTCAAGTTTTCTGGCGAGGGCCGCTTTATCAAGCAATGGGGTGCGCGCGGTACTGGCGCAGGAGAATTCTTCGCGGCCCACTCCATCGAAGTGGATGCCAGCGACACGCTGTACGTGGCAGACCGGGAGAACATGCGCATCGAGCGCTTCGATACCGAGGGCAACTTCCTCGGCGAGTGGAAGTACAACGCCATGGTCTGTGGCCTGTATCTGCACAGCGATGGACACTTCTACATCACCAGCGGCTTCGACGGCGAGTGGGCCAAGCTGGATGCCGAAGGCAAGCTGCTTGGCGCCCTGGGCAGCCCAGGCAAGGAAACCGGCCAGTTCGGCGAAGCGCACTATCTGGTACTGGATGCAGCCAATAACGCCTACATCGCGGATGTGACCAACCGACGCGTGCAGGTTTACCGCAGGGAAGACTGAAGCCCATCCGCTGACCGGCGGCAGCACCGAGAGGATTCATGCACCTGACCCGCTACACCGACTATGCCCTGCGCGTGCTGCTGTTCGCCGCAGCAACGGAGGAAACGGTGACGATCAGCCGCATCTCGGAGGCGTTTGGGATTTCCCGGGAGCATCTGCGCAAGGTGGTGCATACGCTCGCCCGCCTCGGCTACCTTGACACCACCCAAGGCCGCAGAGGCGGACTGGTGCTGGGCAGGCCCGCCAATCGCATCAATGTCGGCGAGGTGATCGGTGCACTCGAGTCCATGGAGTTGCTGGAGTGCTTCAACAAGGAAACCAACCGCTGCCCCATCCTCGGCGTGTGTGGTCTGACCCACGCACTGGCCAAGGCCCAGCGCTCGTTCATGGACGTGCTGAGCGGCTACACCCTGAGCGATCTGGTCGCCAATCCAAAGCTGGCGCTGTTCGTCCGGGACAGTGCACGCTGAGCGCCGCTGCCTAACGTCCGCCTCGGTGCTGCCGGCTCGCACCACTGCTCCAAGCCAAAAAAAACCGCCCTCGTCACCGACGAGGGCGGTTCCTGAGCGATCAGCCGAGGCTCAACGAGCCGGGCGCTCTCCCGACACTTCCACTTCCACCCGGCGATCGGGCTGGTAGCAGGCTTTCAAGGCATCGCCGCTGCGGCCCTGACACTGGGCCGGCGTGGTGATGGGCTGGCTCTCGCCGCGGCCCTCGGAACGAATGGTCTGCGCGCTGACGTTGGCGGCCACCAGATAGTTGCGCACGGCGGCGGCGCGTCGCTCGGAAAGTGCTTGGTTGTAGGACTCGGTGCCGATGCGATCGGCGTGGCCGGTCACGATGATGATTTCGTAGGTCACGCCCTGCAGATCGCGCACCAAGGCGTCGAGCTTGGTTCGACCTTCCGGCTTCAGCTCGGCCCGGTCGAAGTCGAAGAGGGCATCAGCCGACAGGGTGATCTTTTCCGGGGCCAGCGGCGGGGTAGCCGGCTCGGCCGGTGCCGGCGGCGGCGTGGGCTTGGCACCAAAGCGGTAGAGGGCGCTGACGGTGAGCAGAGTCAGGTCATCATCGATGAGGGCACTGTCGTCATCGAGGCGCAGACGACTCACTTCCGCCCGCAGACCCAGCCGGTCGGTGACGTTGTATTCGGCGCCGAGGCCGTAGGTACCACCGATGCTCTTGTAGTCATCGCTGGGGATGAAGCTGCTGCCCGGACCGGGCCGGATGGCGTCCTCGATCTGCGTGTAGTTGATGCCCGCCTTGGCGAGGAAGGCGAACTTTTCGCTCAGCGGAAAGGTGCCGACGAGGTCGAGGCCCCAGCCGCTGGTCTCTGAAGACCCGGCGAAGATCTGGTTACCGACCAGTGACCGGGCAATACTGAAGTCACCGAGATCCTGGTAGCTGCCCTCCACCGCAATCCGCTCGTTGAGGCGATAGCCACCGAACAGGCGCCAGGCGCTGTCGCTGTCGTCGATGTCGTTGCTGGTGGTGCTGAAGCCGCGTCCGAACAGGCGGCTGGTCAGCTCTGCCGTGCGGGCATCGGCGCGCCCCTCGCCGAGGCCGGCACCGCCGTACCACTTCATATCCTGTGCGTGCACACCGCCGGCCGCCAGGGCCAGCGACAGTACCAAAAGCGTGCCTTTGCGGGGAACAGTCCCTACCATGCTGCGCATATGCTTCTCCTAAACTGACGAGCAGGCGAACGCCTGACGGGCCGCATTATGCAGAACTTGAGTTCGTGCAGTCGACTCAGACAGCTGCCAGTCATTTGACGCGCGTCATGCCTGTTGCCTGGCTGGTCGCCACCTACTTGTTGTTCACCATGGTCATCGGAGTTGCCGCTGGTAGCCTCGTGCACGGCGCGCGCGACTTCTTCACTGCCAGCCGTCGCCTACCCTTGCTGCTGAGTTCATTCGCCCTGTTCGCGCTGTGGTTTGGTTCGGAAACCCTGTTTGGTGCCAGCGCTGAATTCCTGAGCCACGGGCTGCTCGGCGTCATCGAGGATCCCTTCGGCGGCTTCCTGTGTCTCGTGCTGTTCGCCCTGCTGCTGGTGCGACCGCTGTACCGTCGCAACCTGTTGACGCTGGGCGACCTCTTCCGCAGCGGTTACGGGCCGCACACCGAGACACTTGCCGCTTTCTGCATGATCCTGACCTTCGTCGGCTACATCGCCGGTCAACTGATCGCCCTCAGCCTGCTGTTCGCCAACGTATTCGGTCTCGAACCGGAGCCCGGCCTGTTGCTCGGCGCCCTGATCGTCACGCTCTATACGGCCAGCGGCGGACTGTGGGCAGTGTCGCTGACCGATTTCATCCAGAGCATCGTGATCATCGCCGGCCTGCTGGTGGTCTGCGTGAGTCTGGGCGCGCAGGCAGACCTTGCCGCGCTGCGCACACCGCCGGCGCCACACTACTTCGACTTTCTGCCCTCCAGCGCCAATGGCATGCGCTGGAGCGACTACCTCGCTGCCTGGCTCACGCTCGGCCTTGGCTCGCTCGCCTCACAGGACATCTTCCAGCGCGCCAACGCAGCCCGCAGTGAGGGCATAGCGGTCTATTCCACGCTGCTCGGGGCCGCGCTGTATCTGCTCTGCGCGATGCTGCCACTCTTCCTCGCCCTGCTCGTGCATCAACTGCAGCCGCAGTTGCTGGCCGAAGGAGATCGCCAGTCCGTGTTGATCAGGCTGGTCCAACTGGAGGCACCGGTCTGGTTGCAGGGCCTGTTCTTCGGTGCGCTGATCTCGGCTGTATTCAGCACCTGCAGCGGTGCCCTGCTGGCGCCGGCATCGATCATGGCGGAAAACCTCATCAAGCCGCTGTTCCTCAAGCGCAGTGACGACGCCACGCTGCTGCCGGTCGTACGCAGTTGCGTCGTGGTGATGGCCTTGCTGGCCGTGGCGCTGTCGTTCAGTGGCAATTCCATCTACGAGCTGGTCGCGGCGTCCTCCATGCTGGGCGCCGTGTCCATTCTGGTACCGATGCTGTTTGCGTTGTTCGACTGGCCGCGCTCACCCCTCGGCGCCTGGCTCAGCATGCTGGGCGGACTCGCCAGCTACGCCATCTGCGAATATGCCACCTGGGTGAGCCTGCCTCCCCTTTTCGGCGGTCTGGCCGCCTCGCTGGTCGGCATGGCTCTCGGCCTCTGGCTGCGGCCGGTCACGCCGGTGGAGCGCCGGCCGGCAGCGGGCGAACGGCCCTGAAGGTGTGGGTGAAGACCCAGCCTCCGGTCAGCACCACGGCGGTGAACAGCAGCAGGATGTCGCTGTAGGGATAGGCCTCGGCCTCACGCACCCAGGAAATGACACCAAGGTCCAGCCAGCGCCCATCGAGGATACGGCCGACCAGTGTGGTCCCGAGCGCCCCGGCCACGATGCTGATCAGGTTGAAAATACCCATGCCCACGCCGGATTGCGCCTCGCTCAAGGTCTGCGAGACGGCATTGATCATGGCAGTCTGAAACAGGGTGAAGCCAATGTAATTGGCCAGCATGGCCAGCAGGGTCACCCAGGGCGAAAGGCCGAGCAAGACCGCCATGGCCAGCATGCTGCCGGCCAAGAGCAGCACACCAATGGTGGCCACGAAGGCCGAGCCACGCCGGTCGGCGAGAGTGCCCGCGACGGGACCGAAGAACACGGCGCTGATGGCACCGGGAAACAGCAACAAGCCGATCTGCTGCGTGCTGAGGCCGTGAACGCTGGTCAGCATGAGGGGGATCAGGAAGAAGACCCCAAGCACCACGGCAAACAGGGTCATGCCAACGAAGACTCCATTGCGAAAACCCCGGTTGGCAAACAGGGCAGGCTCGATGAAGGGTGCCGGACTGTGTTTCAACCAGAGCACCAGCAGCAGCGAGGTGGCGATCAGCCCACCGAGGTATCCAAGCTCCACGAAATTCAGGTAGAGCACCAGCAGTCCGACCACCAGGGCCACCAGCACGGCACCGATGACGTCGACCTGCCCGCCACGCTCGGTTTCTTCCGGCAGGTGGCGGCGCAGGGCCGGCAGGGCGAGCAGCGTCGGCAGTGGCATCAGGAACAGCAGTGCCCAGTGCAGCTGACCTGACACGAAACCGCCGATGACCGGTCCGACCCCCACGCTAACGGAGATCATCGAGGTAATGGTGCCGAACACCTTGCCGCGACCCGCCTCGGGGATACAGCGGGCGATCACCACGAAGGTCAGAGCCGGTATGGCCGACGCACCCACGGCCTGCAGGCCTCGCGACAGCACGACCACGGGGTAGGACTGCTGACCGAGAAAGCCGAGGACGGAGGCGGCACAGTAAAACCAGGTACCGGCCTCGATCAGGCGCCGTAGGCTGTAGAGATCGGCAAGCTTGCCGTAGATCACCGAGCCGATGCCGAAAAACACCATGAAGATCGTCATCACCCAGCTGACGCTGGCGGCGCTGAGGGCGAATTGCTCGGCGATCTTCGGCGTGGAGACGTTGAAGACGGTCTCGTTGAGGACGGCGAAGAAAATCAGATAACCCAGCCAGAACACCAACTGGCGCGGTGACGCGGCAGTCTGCATGGTCAGTCGCCGGCCTTGGCGTTTTCTTCGTCGTCGTCACCGGCTTCGTCATCGTCGGCGACGGCCTCGACGATGGCGCCACCAATCTTGAACGGTGCCACCACCACCGCCGAACCGACCGCCACGGCGCCGGCCACTGCAGCGCCGGCCACGGTCGCCACACATCCCGCCAATGGCAGGCAGCAGAACAGCAGCAGCAAGGCGGTTCGGGTCGAAGGCAGCGGCAGGGTTACGGACATGGGCTTGGGCATGGCTATCGACAGTCGCGTCAGCGCAGCGGCCCTCACGCAGAAACCAACACGACTTCGGCGCCGTCGACATCCTTGAAGCGCAGTCCCTCGGCCGCCTCGGCGGTCAGCACCGTACCACCGAGCGTCACGATCAGTTCCGCCGCACGGTCTCGATCGAAGGGTGCCACGCGCAATCCGAATCGGGCGATCCTGGCCTCGGCGCTGTCGTAGGCGTAATGGCCCTGCCGCAGCAGCAGCCGCGAACCATTGCGGAAGGCGAACACACTGTCGCCCTCCACCGAGTGCGCGGACTCGGCGCCGTAGAGGATGCGGTAGTACACCAAGGCCCGCTCGAGGTCCGTGACATTGAGCAGCACATGGTCGACGCCGAGCGGCGTAAGCAGCCCCTGTCCCCCGGCGACGAGCGCGGAGGGCACGGCGGCCGTCACCAGCGTGTCGGGCGCCGGCAGGAACTGGATCTCGATACCATCCGGATCCTCGAAGATGCCGCCGACGCCGGTCGGCCCGGGAAAGTCGCCGAGACCGGCAGCAGCGAAGCGGTCGGCCATGGCGGCAAAGATGGCTTGGCTGTCGCGCCGCCACTCCACCACCGAGGTACAGAAATGGCCGATGTAGGTGCCGCGACCGCGAGCGTCGCCGATGGCGAGATAACCCACGGCTCGATTGTCCGGCAGCGGTCCGAGCAACACGAAGTAGCGCTGCCCCCCTTGAAAGGGCTGGGCATGCAGGGTGGTCTTGAGCAGCCCCATGTAGAAGCGCGCGGTCTTTTCCACATCGGGAACGATGACGTCCAGATGGTCGAGACCGGGCGTGTCAAGCGGCAGCAGGCTGGGCTGCGCCAGCGTCTGGCGAACCAGCGGCAGGCTGGCGAGGGCGGCGGTGCCGATTAAGTGGCGTCTGCTGAGGCTCATGGGGCTGTCCCGGTGGTCGATGTGCTGAGGGTTTCGATCAGGGCGGCGGTGGCCGGCCGGTCGACAGGGGGATGGGTGGCAAGAAACACGCCGTGCGCCCAGTCGACCGGCGTGCGACCCTGCTGATCGGCGAGGTCGAGACGGGCGCCCTGGGCGGCCAGCCAGCGCAGGATGTCGTCCGAGCCGCGGTTGGCCGCACCGTGTGCGGCTGTCAGGCCCATCGAATTCACGGCGTTGACGTCGTTACCGAGCGCATGGGCGTACTGCACGGCCGCCAGCAGTGCAGCGTCCCCCTCGTCATAGGTCTGGTTGACCACCCAGTTCACGCCGGCCGCCGCCATCAGCGGTGTCGTACCGGTGAAGGTGGCGAGGTTGGGGTCGGCGCCGAACTCCACCAGCAGCCGCATGCTGGTGACATCTCCCGCCAACGCCGCGCGCAGGAAGGGTGTCTGGCCCGTGAAGTCCACCCAGGACAGATCCCCGAGGCGTGTCAGCCAGCGGTGCTCGGGCGGCTGCTCCCGCGTACGGGCATTGGGATCGGCCCCGCGCTCGAGCAGCAGACGCTCGAGCGCCAGCGCCCGGTCGCGATCGATGCCGTTGTCGGGTGCCGGACCGGCCTTGTCGAGGTTGCGCAGCACCACCGCCGCCCACAGCGGCGTCTGACCGTAAAAATCACTGGTATTGACCTCGGCGCCGCGCTCGACGAGGAAGCGGGCCACCGCCACATGGTCGGCCTCGCGGCGGCCAAGGCTTTCGATCGACGCATTCAGCACCGCATTGAGCAAGGGCGTTACCCCGTTTTCGTCGGGCTGCTCCAGATCGGCGCCGGCATCGACCAGCAGCGTGGTGAGCGCGAGGTGCCCGCTGCGCGTGGCAAACAGCAGCGGCGTCTTGGCACCGGCCACCGGTGCGCGCTCGCCACGCTCGGGCAGACCATCCCCGCGCTCGCGGGCGTCGCCGCGACGAAGGTCAACGGCACATGAGCCAGCCCACCTACGAG
>DAIRDB010000048.1:0-16878 GCA_036796405.1 Gammaproteobacteria bacterium
CGCTCATAGATGCACAACTCCGGAAGGAGTCAGCGCTCGCGAATCTCCGGGAACTAGAGTACGCACAAAAGCAAGGCGACCTGATTCCAGTCCGTGATGCCCTGAACGCGTGGTCTGTACTGGTCCAGCTTGTCAGAACCAAAATAGGCGGCATGGCCAACGCCTGCGCCGACCAACTGGCCGCGATCACCGACCCGACCGAAGTACGAATGTTTCTAATGCGCGAAACCGATGACCGGCTTTCGCACCTTGCCAATGACTTCCGCCAAGCAGCTATCGACTCTATGGATGGGGGCGGCGAAAGCGATCAGCCCGCCGATACGCCAGACGGTGACGGAGTGGGCGGAGTCGAATCGGATACTCAGCAGTAAGCGTTCCGCAATGCCCGGTAGTTTCCGGGCCTGGAAGTTTCAGCGGGAGCCAATGGATGTTCTCAGCCCGCATGACCCAACGGAGTTCGTGGTCATGATGTGCGCGGCCCAGGTGCTGAAGACCACGGCTTACGAAAACACCGTTGGATGCTATGCGGCTAACGATCCATGCCCTATTCTCGTAATCGAGCCGCGCGAGGACGATGTAGAGTATTTCTCGAAGACGGGAATCGACCCGATGTTTCGCGACTCCCCCGCCCTGGCGCACGTCATGGCGGCGAAGAAAAGCAGGGACTCGTCAAACACGATAAACGAAAAGCAGTTCGTCGGCGGTTCGCTGACAATGCTTGGGGCGCAAGTCCCTGAGAATTTTCAGATGCGCTCGATTCGCGTGGCGCTTGGCGACGAAGTAGATCGCTGGCCGCGTGAGTTTCCCGGCGAGGGTTCGCCGGTTTCGCTATTCATTGCGCGCACGGCGAACTATCGACGCATCCGTAAGGTAGCGCTGGCCAGCACACCAACTATTGAAGGCAGTTCTACGATTGCCGAGTGGTACGAACGAAGCGACCAGCGGAGGTTCCATGTACCCTGTCCGCATTGCGGCGGGTATCAGGTGTTGACGTGGCCGGGTGTGAAGTGGTCGGACGACCCGTCTTCCGCTTGGTATGAGTGCGAACACTGCCACGAAAAGATTGAAAACTGGCGCAAGCCATGGATGATTGAGCGCGGCGAGTGGGTAAAGGGCAACACGAAGTCAAAGATTGCCGGATTTCACTTGAGTCGCCTGTACTCGCCGATTACTCCATGGGGAGATTTGGCCGAGATGTTCCTCGACGCCAAGGACGATGCGCTAAAGCTCCAGAGCTTCATCAACACGCAACTTGCTGAAGTCTGGAAGATCACCGGCGATGCGCCCGATTGGGAAGTAATTGCCAGCCGCGCGGAAGACTACGAAAAAGGCACCGCACCCGCCGGCGCTCTGATCCTGACCGCCGGTGTTGACGTGCAGCGGGACCGCTTGGAAGCGGCTGTATGGGGCTGGGGACGTAACCGGCAGCGGTATCTAGTAGATTATCGGGTACTGTTTGGCGACACTGCCCGCCTGGGCGATGGCGCATGGACCGCGCTCACGGAAATGCTGTCCAAAACATGGCGGCACGAATCCGGCGCGGAAATGTCGATCAGCCGCACGGCGATTGATTCCGGCGACCAGACATCAACAGTTTACGAGTGGGCGCGCCAGCAAGGACCGGGCCGGGTAATTGTCGTAAAGGGTTACGACACCGGTACGGCAATCCTCGGGACGCCGAAAACAACGGAATCGAACGCCAAGCGCCGCCGTCGCGGAGTGCTGGTGTATCCGGTCAATGTGTCGATGGCCAAAACTGAGCTTTACGGCCAGTTGCGGCTCGGCAAACCAGCGGAGGGCGGAGGATTTCCGCCCGGCTGGGTCCATCACTACCGGGAGTCCGACGAGTGGTACAAGCAACTTGTCGCCGAGCGGTATGTACAAGGCAAGGACAAGCGCGGGTTTACGGTTGGGCGCTGGCATAAAACAGGGCGCAACGAGGCGCTAGATACGGCAAATTATGCGCTGGCTGCTGCCGAGCACCTAGGGGTTCGGAAGTGGAATGAGGCCGCGTGGCGAAGACTGTCGTTGTCGCATGACGATCAGCCCAAAAAACAGGAAGCCGCTCCTGTAGTAATCCAGCAACCAGAACAACCGACGGCACCAAAACGAATCGAGCCACCTCGCTCCGGCGGATGGCTACCACGGCGCAGGAATTGGATCTAAATGGCACTCACGCAAGCACAACTCGAAGCCATGCAGGTAGCACTGCAAACCGCCCTGTATAACGGCGTGCGGAGTGTCACGTTTCAGGATCGGACGGTCCAGTATGCCAGCGTGGACGACATGCGGAAGGCACTGTCAGACCTAGGCGATCAAATTACCGCGCTCGGTTCCACGACGCCTTCGCGCCGCTCTTACGCGGCGTTTTCGCGGGAATAAATGAAGGCAACCTGGCTAGATAAAGCGATTGGATGGGTTGACCCGCAGATTGGCCTGCGGCGCATCCGCACCCGTGCGGCTATGGAAGTTGCGTTATCTTATGACGCAGCGAAGACCGGACGGCGCACGGACGGATGGACCACGGGTAGCAGTTCGGCTAACTCGGAAGTTTCCGGCGCGCGAGTTACTGCACGCGAGCGGAGCCGCGACCTGATTCGCAATAATCCAATTGCGAAAAACGCCAAATTCCAGTTTTGCTCCAAGGTTGCCGGAACCGGCATTACTCCGCGCGCCGACACAGGAAAGCCTGCTCTCGACAAAGCCATCAATGAACTCTGGAAAGAGTTTGACCGCACCGGCAACGCGGACGGGCCGGGAACGGTGTTGTCTATGCAGTTTGGATGGGCCGGGGCAATGTTTGAGAGCGGAGATGTGTTTATTCGCCGCCGCCCACGTCGCGCTACGGATAACCTGCGTATCCCGTTTCAGATCCAGACGGTTGAAGCCGACATGCTTGACACTTCTCGGCAGGCGGCAGATGTTAACGGAACCACCATTGACGGCATTGTGTTTGACCGCCTCGGCCGGCGTACCGGCTATTGGATGTGGAATCGGCACCCTGGGGAAAAGTCTCTCGGCGTGCGCGGAATTGAAAGCAAGCTAATTCCTGAATACGACATTGCGCACCTGTACGACGGTGAGTTTGCCCGTCCTGGGCAAATCAGCGGAATGCCGAACTTGTCGGCTGTCACCCGCAAACTGAAGGATCTCGACGACTTGTCGGAAGCGAAGCTGTACGCCCGTAAAATCGAAGCGTGTTTTGCGGTGTTTGTAAAACAGGCATCGACCGACAACGGGCCGCTTCTGGGATCTTCGGACACAGACGCAGACGGAAGGCGTATTGAGTCGCTTGAGCCGGGGATGATCGAGTACCTGCGGCCCGAAGAAGACATTAGCTTTGCTGACCCAAAGCCGTCACCGGGATACTCCGAGGAAACAAAGCTCTGGCTGCATGAGATTGCTGCCGGACTTCAGATTCCATACGAGTTGCTGACTGGTGACCTTTCGCAAACCAATTACTCCAGCTATCGCGGATCGCTGTTGTCCTTCAAGGACATGATCGAGGCAACCCGGTGGAACACCTTTATTCCCCGCGCCCTGGATCGAGTGTGGATGTGGTTCATCGATGCGTGTTTCTATGCTGGTTTGATTCCAGAGCAGAACTACGGCGTTCAATGGGACGCTCCAAAGTTTGACCTATTAGACAGGCTCGAAGAAGCCAAAGCCGATCTCGCCGAACTCCGCATTGGCTCAGCAACCTGGCCGCAAGTAGTTGGGCGCAGCGGCAACGATCCGTTTAAGCAGATCGAAGAAATACAGGCGTGGAATAAGCGCATGGACGACGCCGGAATCGTGCTTGATTGCGACCCCCGCCAGCGCACGCAACAGGGAAACATCCCATCAGGAGGCACCCCAAATGCCCAACCAGCAACCTAAAGTTTCAAATGTTGTCCGCATGGCGGCAGACATAGCGCCAGCGTCCGTATCCGAAGACTCTCGCACATGCGAGATGCAGTTCTATACCGGCACGTCGGTTGAACGCTACGACTGGAACACTGGCGAGAAGTACTTTCTCCGGCTGGGGCTCGATAAGGGCCAATGCGATGTGAAAAAGCTGGCCGGTGGTCCGCTGCTCGATTCGCACATGGACTACAGCGTGCGCAACGTGCTTGGAAGTATCAGCAATCCGCGCATCGAGAACGGCGTGGCAATGGCTACCGCTCACTTCTCCGATGACGCGGAAAGCGCTGTCATTTTCGCCAAGGTGAAGAACGGTACGCTGCGGAAAGTATCCGTTGGCGCAGTGATCGAACACCTCACAAAAGAATCTGAAAGCGACGGTATTGCATCCTACGTCGCCGACAAATGGTATCCCCGCGAAGTTTCGATTGTGCCAATTCCGGCTGATCCGAACGCCGGGTTTCTCTCTGATCAATTGCCGATTGCCCAACTGATGGATCGGCCGGCGACTGAGCCACTACGGGCTACTGCCCACGAGGAAAACACTATGGTCGAAGAAACCATGAAGCCTGCGGGCGCAGAGCCCCAAGTGAATGAGGCCGCTCTGGCCGCAGCTACCGCTAAAGGCATTGCTCAGGAACGCGAGCGCGTTTCCGGTATCAACGCCGCCGTCCGTGCCGCGCGTCTTTCTGAGGCGTTTGCCACGGATCTCATCAACAACAATGTCAACTTGAACGACGCCCGCGCCAAGATCATCGAAGAACTTGCCAAGCGCGCCGACGCCACGCCCACGGAAACGCAGCACACCGGCCGCGTTGAACTCGGCACCGATGCGCGCGACAAGATGCGCGAAAGCCTCCAGAACGCCATTGAATATCGCGCTGGCGTCACCGGCACCAAGCTGCACGACGGCGGGCGCGAGTTTGCTGGCATGACCCTGATGGAAATGGGCCGCGAAACCCTGCGCCGCACCGGCGTTACTCGTTTCCCGTCCGACCGCATGGAGCTTGCCGCGGTGGCGCTCGGGATGCGTGTGGAATCGTTCACCGGTCCCGGCTACAACGGCACCACGGACTTCCCCTATGTCCTGGCCAACGTGATGAACAAATCGCTGCGCGCCGCCTACGAGGCGTACCCGCAGACGTGGCGTCCGATTGCGCGCGGCACGACGAACACCGACTTCAAGACGAAGTATGTCAACCAGTTGAGCGAATCCCCGACGCCGGTTGTCGTTCCGCCGTCCGGCGAGTTTAAGTATGTGAGCCTGAGCGACAAGCGCGAATCCTACGCGCTGGCCACCTACGGCAATATCATCGCTCTAAACCGTCAGGCGATCATCAACGACGACATGTCGGCCTTCAACCGCATCCCGTCTCTTCAGGGCCGCGCGTGCGCTCAGTTGGAATCTGACATCGTTTGGGCGCTGATCACCAGCAACCCGACGATGGGCGCGGATTCCGTCGCGCTGTTTAATTCCGCCCACGGCAACTACACGTCCAGCGGCACGGTCATCTCCCAGACTTCGCTTGGCGTCATGCGCGCGCTGATGCGCGTACAGAAAGGCATCAAGTCGGTCGAGTTTATCAACGTCGAGCCTCGCTACATCGCGGTTCCGGCTGCTCTCGAAACCAAAGCGCTTCAGGAAACCAGCAACCAGTACACGCCGCAGCAGGGCAGCAATATCAACACGTTCAAGAATCTCCAGGTGATCGTGGAGCCCCGGCTGGATGCCTCCAGCACAACGGCTTGGTATGCCTTCGCCGACCCTGGCCAGATCGACGTGATTGAGTTCGCGTACCTTGCCGGGCAGGAAGGAATCTTCACCGAAATGCGCGTCGGATTCGATGTGGATGGCGTGGAGATGAAGGTCCGCGAGGACTTCGGCGCGCAAATTTTGGATTGGCGCGGCGCTTACAAGAACGTCGGCGCGTAATCGCGTAGGCAAGAAACCATCACAACGGGGGAGGCGAGGGCCTCCCCATTGAGGATCACATCATGAACAATTTCGTACAAAGTGGCGAAACCATTCTGCTTACCGCGCCCTACACCGTCACCTCTGGCCAAGCGGCCAAGGTAGGCAAGTTCTTCGGCGTGGCGTGCGACGACATCACCAGCGGCGCTACCGGACAGTTCAAAACCGAAGGCGTTTTCAACATCACCAAAACCACCGGGGCCATCGCCCAGGGTGATCCGGTGTTTTGGGACAACACGAACAAGTACCTGACGACGACGGCAAACTCCAACGCCGAAGTCGGCGTGTGCCTTGTTGCGGCCCTGTCTGGCGACACCACGGTTACGGTCAAGCTCAACGAAGGGCTGGTCACGCAGAAGTTCATCTCTTCCGAACAGACCGGCACCGGCTCATCGCAGAACGTGGCCCACGGCCTTGGCGTTGTTCCGACGCGGGTACTCGTCACCTACACGGACTTGACGCCGGCGACCGCTGGCTCGGTCAACGTCACCTACGGCACGCACACCAGCACGAACGTGGTGGTGACTGTCACCAGCGGCAAGAAGTTCCTCGTCTTCGCCGAGTACTAAACCATGTCCACCTTCAGTGGCCTTTTCGATTCCGCCACGGTGCCTCTCCTCGCCGTGTTTGGGGAAGAGGCCACCTACTACCCGCGCGCCGGTGACTCGTACACGATTACCCTTGTGTTCGACACCGGCGAGCAGGTAAAGACGAGCCAGCGGGTATATCAAACCGCCTGGGCTCCTTTGTCGTCGTTCACTGGCGGAGAGCCATACAAAGGCGACACGCTCGTTTTGTCTAGCCAGACCTATCGAGTCGCGGATGTTGAAAAAGACGCCTCAAATGGGCGATTGTTGCGCTTGAATGTTGCTAACCCGCTATGATTCCCACGCTGAAAGCAAAGTTCACCGGCTCCGGCGTGCGTCTCAATTCGCCAGCATTCACGCGTGATGACAACGCATCTCTGCTAGAGGCTGGGATTGAGTCCATTAAGCGGCGCTTGGCATCGGCCATTGGCCCAGATGATTCACCAAACCGGCCACTCTCGCGCCGCTACGCGCAACGCAAACAGCGGAAGTATGGTCGGCGTCCGGTACGCGATATGCGGCTCACCGGGAAGACGCTGGATAGCCTTCAGGTCCGCTATGCGGACGACGGAAGAGCCGTTGCTGAAGCCACGGTATTCAGCGCCGAGCAGGCGCGCATGTTGCAATTCTCGCCGCGCGATCAGGCATCCATCGACGCGAAGGCGTCGGCCATCCTCGGCCAAAAACTGAGTCAGATTTCAATGCGCGGGCGAAGAACCGACTTCAGCCGGCAGACATCATTTGAGCGCTCGTAAATGGCAAACTACCGAAAAGTCACACGCGACGCTCTCGTTGCGGCGCTTTCTGATGGCACCAACGGCTTCAACGCGCAGCTCGGCAGTATCGGCCAGACCTACGGAATTCAGCCATTTGCGCTGGAGTTTGGTGCTGACTCAAAGAACGTAGTGTACGGCTACCTGGACGACGAAGAAGTTGATGTGTCCAGTATCTTTGAGTTTCCCGGTGCAGTCATCTACACCACCGAAGGCGTAGACGAAAACCGACCAAATCGCTCGAAGTACTTCGTGGCTGGCGTTATCTCCCTGTACCTCCGCTTCAGCCAATTGGACGCACCGGACACACAGTCCAATCTCCCAGACTTCTCCAACGACTTTGAGAAGTGGCCAGACGCTTGTGAAGACGCCATGTCCGCCGCGCTTTACGCCGGCCGTGGCGCAATGGCCACCGAAGGCGTCAATTTCACCAACTACCGGGCCGACCGTTCGCCCGTCGTCAATAACGGCGACGGACACACGCAAAAACTCACCTTCACTCTTGGATTCGAGGTCCACATATGAGCTTCATCTCTCCCATTGACGAGCGGGTATACGTCCAGTTCACAACTCCCTGGGCCTCGACCATCCCGAACAGCACCGGCACGCCTACGCTGGCCGCTTCTGACGCCGTGCGGCATGTTTCGTGCCGTTTGTCGGCTACGGCTAACCTCGTCTCCTCTGTCGCCAAGACGGGATCGCTGGGCCGCTTGGTTGGCCAAAAGGGGCGGCGCTCTGGGTCATTTGAACTGACGGTTCCGTTGCAGGGTTCAGGCACGGCTGGCACGCTGGCCGACATGGACCCGCTGTGGACTAACATCTTCGGTGCCGCCGCTACGGTCGTATCGTCTACGTCTGCCACCTACGCCATTAACGAGACGGTAACCTCGCTGACGATTTGGAAATTCCGCGACCCGGCTGGCTCGAATATGTGGAACGAGGTTCTAACGGGCGGCATCATCACCGATTGGGAAGTATCCGGCGGCGAGGAAGCGGAAGCCACGCTGACCGTTCGCGGCGTCGGCGTGTACACGTCAAACAAGCCGAATTTTTCCAGCATGAGCACAACGGAAAAAGGCGGCATCTCATCGTTCCCGTCTGAGCCGTCCAGCCCGGTGTATTTAGGGACGCCTGCGCTGGCTTTCGTCGGATCGTTCACCGTCAACAGCGTCTCGTCGTTCTCCGTTGAAAAGTTCCGCATCTACGGCTCTACTGGCCGCGCTCTTCGCCCTGCGTTCGGCTCCTATAATTCAACAGTGCCAATCAGCGGGCCGCGCACAATTGGATTCGATTTTTCGCTCTACGAGGAAGACACCTCCGCGATGGCCGCTTTGCGGCATCTGGCCTATTCTAAGTCGTCGTTTGCTGGAGTGGTCGCCATCGGTGCCACCGCTGGCAATATCCACACCTTCAACCTCGGCGGCTTGACGCTCGGGCCGGAAGCCACCAGTGACAACGGAGCGGAAAGCATCGTTTCTTTTGCCGGGTGCGAGGCCAGCATGTCGGCACTTGGAGCGAACGACGAACTTACCTACGTCGCCACCTAACGATTTATGCACTCGCTCAGTTCCACCTTCACCGTCGATTCCAAACTGTACCCCGGCGCGGTCTACAAAATCCGCACCCTCAACACCATCCAGCGGGCGAAACGGGACGCGGCTATCGCGTCCTATCGCCTCGAATACACTCGCCTTAACGCCGAGCGCCAGACGATCTATAAGCACTTGGCTGGCGATACCGGAACGGACGAGGAAAAACTGGAGAGGGTGAACGCGCACCCGGTAGAGAAGCGCTTGCCGATTCTCGACTTTGACCAAAAGGCACAGTGTATTCTCGACGAACACATCGTCCCGGCCACAATCCGCGCCGCGCTGATTTCCGTGGACGGCATTGAGATCGACGGCGCGAAGCCGACCGTAGAAACGCTGCTCGAAAACGCTCCCGATGGTATGCTCACTGAAATCTATGCGGCGTGCGTCAATGGCTCTGGCTTGACCGAGGGCGAAGCAAAAAACTAGCGACCGCCTATGTGTTTGCCCGGTGGGGCGGGCAAACGCGGGCGGAGTATCAGTGTTGGTATTGCCGGGAACGCAAATTGTACGAACAGCGCAACTGTTCGAAGCACTTCCCGGAACTGGTGCAAATCAGCCGGAAGCCTAACGCCTGGAGCCCTAAAGTAGAGGGCAAGAAAACCGGGTACGTCAAGGGCTACCACATGGCCGAATGCCCGACCTCGTTTATCACGCCGGATAGCACCTGGATTCTCGAATTGGCCTCTGCGAATGGCGTGGCGACAAGGGACGCCGGGGCTACGCTATTCGGCCCTGATACGAGGAAGTGGCCAGCGTGGTGGATGGACGCCGTTATCACGCTGGCGGGCGCAAAGGCGGATTGGGAGCGCGCCGAATTCGAGGCATCTACGAGTTAATCAATGGCAGCCACTCAAAAATACCAGCTCATCGTAGAAGCCCAGGCGCGCGGAGAAGAAGAACTTCTGCGCCTTGAGCGCGCTTTGACTCGCGTCGATGACGTGACGAAGAAGGCGCGCAATACAACGCTGGAAATCGCCGGCTCCATCGCCGCCATCACCGCCGCATTTAAGGCAGCAACTGCCTCCGCCGGTGCGTTTGTTTCCGCCAATATCGCCACCGAGGCGAGTATGCAGCGGACGCTCAATACCTACCGGGCTCTTCGCCTCGCGATTGCAGCCCCTGGCGGAGCCGCGTCTATTGGTTTGGCCGCTGGCACAATTTCCGGTGGATATGCCATCCAGAAAATCATCGAGACGACCGTTGAGCGGGCGCGGCAGGTTCAAGGCGCTTCGTTCTCTGCGGCTTCAACCGGATCGTCCTTCCAGTCCGCCTACGCGCTCCAGCGGGCTGGTGCGGTCACCGGGCGCGATCTTGGATTCCTGAGCGGATACAGCGCCGCCGATATCAGCGCGGTAACGCTGAAGCTGCGCGGAATCGAAGACCCAATTCTGCGCGCAAGCGAAGCCATTCGCATTTTCGGCAAAGACGGTAAGACCGCGCTTGAAACGCTTGATGGCCGTCTTGCCGCTGCAACTGCTCGCGCCGCCGATCTTGCTGAAGAACTCGACGGGCCAACGCGCAACAGCCTCAACGAGTTCAAGAGCGCGTTTGATAACTTTCACCCATTCCAAGTGCTTGGCGATGAGTTCGATGACTTCGCCGAACGGTTCAAAGTCGGCGTAGCGAAGATTGCCATTGACGGCGTGAATGCGTTCCGCGCTATGGCAAAGGCTGCTCCGCAGAATTTCATGGTAGGGGCGGAAGGAAACGCCGAAACCGCTGGATTCAACCCGAGCGCTCCGATCCCGTCCGATGCCGCCTTTATTCGCGGCGGTCGCGCGGACGCAGCGGGCGCACTTGGACGCCTAGCTACTCCCGGCGCTAACCTAGGCGGAACCGGCCTAGCTGCGGCCTTCCGTGCTGGCGGTGGTGGTACCGAGCAGAGCGTCCAGCTTCGGCTGGAACTGATCGGGAAAGAGCGCGGCAAGTTGCGCGCGTTGCTGTCTTCCGATGGGCTGGCTGATACCACCTTCAAAGATATCGCCGCGCGTCTTGGCCGCATTGACGCGGAGGAGAAGGAGCTACAGCGGTTCCTGAAGCTAAACAAGCCGGAACTCGTCACCGATCCTTCTACGTTCGTGACGCCGCTGAATACTCGCGTGCCGTCGCTTGCTCCTAATCGCAAAAACGCCGATGGCTTACGGTATGAAGGTTACGCTGGTGCATCCGTTATGGTTACGCCGAAGCAGTTTGATTCGGCGAACCAATCAACAGGAATTACCGAAACCCAAGACCGAGAATACTTTGAAAAACTAAAGCGCGAGCGCGAACTCAACACCTCCTTTGCTCGTCAGTTCGTATCATTCGAAGAACGTCGCATCGAACTCCTCACCGGACCCGGCGGGGAACTTGACGCGATCAACAAGATTTACGAGCTGAAGAAAGCCGGTCTAGAGCAAGAACTAGAGTTTGGCGGTGAAATCTTCAACTTGACCGAGCGCCGCCTGCAATTAGAACAGGAGCGGACGCTGCGTATCCTCGACCTCCAGCGCCAGCGGCGCGATGAGGCGCGCGGACTCGCGTCGGATTTCGTTGGCTCCCTGCAATCCGGCAGGCCGCAGGACTTCTTCCGTCAGCAGGGCGGGCGGCTAATCAACCAGATTGGGACAAACGCGCTCACCGGCACCTTCCAGCGCGTGCAATCCACACTCGGCAGCATCGGCGCGGCCTCTGGGCTTGGCGGGCTACTGAAGGGTACGCTACTAGACCCGTCGAACGCCACGCCTATTGATAAAAACACGCTGGCGACCGAGCGCAATACGGCGGCTTTGGAGCGGGCCAACGGTGGCGGGTTCCAGGTATCTGGTCCGAATGGATTCAACGCCATGCGAGCCCTCGGGCCAGTTGGCGGTTTCCTCGGTGATCTTGGCGTGTTCGGCGGTGCAAGTTCGTCAAATCCGATGGTATTCTCGGCGACGAATAAATCCACCGTAACGGCAGCACCCGGCTTTATTGGCCTCGGCACAACTGAGGCGGGCGCGGTAGTCCCTCTCGGCGGAGGCATCTCGAAAACCGCGCGCGGCGTCGGCATTGCCGGGGCTGTCGCGGGTGGTGCTATCGGTGCATACACGCAATTCAAGGCTGGCGGCGCACAGGGCGCGCTGAATGGTACGGCAGCACTCGCGGGCGCAGCCGGCTCGATTCTCGCGCTGTCGGGCGTCTCTGGCCCAGCAGCGCCTATCCTTGCGGGCGTGGCGCTCGGACTTCAAGGTATCGCCATGATTCTTGGTGACCCGAAGAAAAAGCGTGACGCGGCTATTAATCGGGAAATCTCCGACGCCTACTACGCAGAAAACGCGCCAATGTCGTTTAGCATGGACCGCTTTGGACGGGGATACGACTACAACAAGCGCGGCGATATGCGCGGCGTGCCGGTGACCATCAATATCAATGCGCTAGATTCGCGCTCAATCACCGACAACCGCGAGTCTATCGCCGATGCCGTTCGCATGGCGGTCTATGAGGGTCACGGGCTGAATCGTGCGATGCAGGAAGCCGTGGGGGCGGCGGCGTAGTGGCCTTCCCTACTCCGTTTAACGGCGTCTCTGCGCTCTACCCAGTCACGCGTGACAACCGCTACCGGGTGCAGATTCTTAAGTTTGACGACGGCACAGAACAGCGCTACCGGCAATCCGAAGGCGTGGCGCGGTTTACTCTGTCGATGTCGGAAATCACGAAGACCGAGAAGGACTCAATAGTATCTTTCTTCAACACCTGTAAGGGCTCATTCGATGCCACCTGGGACATCGTTTTAGGCGGAACTACTTACAGCTACATGGCCTTTGCTGACGATGCCATCAAGCCGACCGAGAACGAAAGCGGCAAGTGGTCGCTGAACATCCAATTGGTTCAAACGCGCAAGAACTAAATGCCCGCCTTCCCTACATTTGCCAACGGAGCGACGGTACACCTCCCGTACACGCAGGAAACCGAGTACTGGAACACTATCAACCGCCAGCCGCATGGATACCAGTATTCCTACAACATCCTCGCGTCTGGCTTGAAGCGGTGGGAAATCCAATTCACGCTGTCCGACGCCGATCTATCCACGCTCGAAACATTTTGGGCAGCACGCAAGGGCTGCTACGAAGAGTTCACCTTCACCGATCCAGACACCGGCGCAACCACCTCCAAATGTCGGTTTGACCAGGAATCGCTGTCTATCCAGTACATCCAGCCTAACGAAAACCGCGTCTCCGTGACCATCCAGGAATACAAGTAAGTGGCCCTCACTGACATTGCATCGGCAAAAGACGCGCAGCAGTCATATCAGCCGCTACTGCTGGCCGTGTTCACGTTTTCCAATGGCACGGTTTACCGAGCGTCCACGCACCCGCTTAACACCGCCGAGGGCGGCTACCAGTACGGCAGCAACAACTACATCGGGCGCATCATCTCGCAGGACATCAGCGCGGTGCAGGGCTATGACGCTATGGGCGTGGACCTGATTCCGCGCGTGTCGATCACGCTTGCCGATGCCGACAAAGCTCTCAAGACGGGATACGAGGACGTATATGGATTCTCCGGTGCTTCCTTGGATCTTGTTTTTGTTTTCTGGGACGCCGGATCTTCGACGTTTTCTAGTGACTCAATCCTCCGGTTCCGGGGCATCTGCGACCCGGCGCAATGCGACGCCGAAACCATCACTATCTCGGCCGTCAACAAGCTAAACCTCCAGCGGCGCACGCTTCCTCCCGTACCGCTTCAGCGTCGCTGTCCGTGGATCTTTCCGACGACCGCGACGGCGCGCCAAAACGCCGCCGACAACGCCGACGATATCAGCTACGAATGCGGTTACTCTCCCGGTGCTACCGGAAGCAACGCACGCGGCAACTACTCCAGTGGCACAACGGCCTTCACGTCCTGCGACTACACTAAGGCGTCGTGCGAAGCGCGCGGGATGTATAAGACCGATTCACTGTCTCGCGTCACCGGCCGATTCGGCGGCGTGCAATATGAGGGATCGACGGGCGGGCGCTCTCGCGAGTACACCAGCGGGAATTGGATCGATATCCAAAACAACCCGAACGAGGCCCGCTACGGGAACCCGATTCCCATGGTCTACGGGACCGCGTGGGTGGATGCTGTCGTCGTCCAGCCGCAGGGAGATGGAAACTCCACTCGATTTGAGGCTATCGTCTGCCTTGGTCAGGTGCAGAACATCCTGCGCGTTGTCGTCAACGACACCGAACTCCAGCCGGCCACCGACGTGACCGGAGGGACCAACTACATCGTCCGCGATCCGCTACTGCGATACAACGTCATCAACCAGGGCGACCGCGATGGCGCACCGAATCTTGATACGCCATGGAACGGCAACGGCGACCCATACGGGTCCATGTGCGCGATTCTCTGCGTTGTCCCGCGTCGCCTCGCTGAGTCAACCTCTACGCCGCGCGTGCGGGTGCTTGTGCAGGGTCCGAAGATTCGCACGTATAGCGATGTCAGCACATACACGACCGCCTACACCGACAATCCGGCGTGGGTGCTGATGGACCTCTTGACGTGGGCGGGTATCAGCTACGCGGAACTAGACATTCAGTCCTTTATTGACGCCGCCGCAATCTGCGGCACGTCGATCAACTACACCGATCAGTACGGCGCGACCTCATCGCATTCGCGCTACGCGGTGTCGTTGGTGCTGCGACAGCGCCGCAGCGCGGCGGACATCATTCGTGGCGTGCGCCAAGGATGCGGCGGCGTGCTGATCCCGAATAGCACCACCGGCAAGCTGCAACTCTTCATTGAAGGAACTCTTGCCAGCCAGCAGCCGAGCGCCGTTACGGGATCGAACTACAATACTGCCATCTCGTCCAAATCGCTGAACGGCACCGTTACGAACGGGTACGTTGCCTACGATTTCACGAAGTACCTGGGCGGCAAAAACACCTCCTTCAAAATCCAGACCCAGCCGCTTTCCGCCACCGCCAACCGCGTATCGTTTGGATTCGCGAATAGCGAACGTGATTGGGCGGGTGATTCTGTCGCGGTGCCTGACACCTCCGCAATTTCTCGCAGCGGTCAGGAAGTAGCTGAGCAATTTGAGGCCGAAGGCATCAACACTCTAGACCAAGCGAAGCGCATCGCGGCTCGCCGGTTGGCGCGGAACCTTTACGGAAATGCGCGCGGTGACGCTGGCGGGACCGAGATTTACACCTGGACGGATTCATTCCGTACCGTGCGCTGCCGCGTCGGACAGATCGTCCGTGTATCGAACACGCGCGAGGGGATTTCCAATGTCCTGGCGCGCATCACGCAGATGCGGCCATCAACCAACTTTGAAACCGTCCAGATTACAGCACAGCGCCATAACGATAACTGGTATCTGGACACATACGGACAAGCGGCTGACCCTGAGCAGTCCCTCCAGGCCCGCAACCGACTTTCCCGTGCGGCTTACCCCTGGGGGCCTGTTGGCGTGGCACCGGACGCATCGGACCCGATGTACTCGGAAACCGATCAGACCTTTACCCTCGCCGAAGCCCACGAGACGGCGGCGGACGGCACGATAATCACCAAGCTGTATGTATCCGGCGCGTGGCCAGTCAATCTGTTCACGGGTAACCCGCCCGACGTAGGGCGGCAAGGAACCACCGCCAGCACGGGCGGCGCAATCCTTGGCAGCGGGCGTACATACTATCTGGCTGTTGTCGCGCTCGATGCCTTCGGCGCGCCCTCGGCACCATCGAATCTGTGCGAGGTCGTCGTAACAAATGCCTCCACGGCCAACACCATCACGGTTCCGATTTTAGGCTGGCCGGATGGAGCGGCGGGGTATATATGCTACGTCGGAAACTCGCCGCAACTCCTGACGGAACACGCCTCCAACGCATCCAGCACGCCGTCTAGTATCACAGTCACGGCCTACCAGGAGCGCGGCAAAGGCATTCCCGACCCCGAGTTTGACCGGATGCGCGTGAAGGTCAAGCGCGTGGCTCACAGCGGCGTATGGGGGCAGCCAGTAGACGCCGTTGGAAGCGGAACGCTGACCATCGACGGCGCTGGTTGGTCTACGGACGAATGGGCTGGCTACGATGTATCCATCCTCGGCAAAGCCGCCGGAGGAGACATGGCCGTCCTGAATTATTCGGTGGTGTCAAATACCGGCACGGTGTTGACCGTCACACCTGACCCATCTAGTGATGTCTCCGTTGGCGACGCGCTTATCATGCGCTCGAAGCCGACCGCTGGCAGCGACGGCGGCGGGAATTACCTCTCTGATTCCAAGTGGCTCAACACGCTAGAAAATGCCGGTGCGGGCCTTGGCGTCAACGATGAAGTCGGGCGGCTCCTGCGAATTATCAGCGGTCCTGGGGCAGGGCAGGTTTACCGGATCATCAGCAATACCGCCAGCAAAGTGTACATTGAAGGCGATTGGCTGACCACGCCGACAAGCGCCAGCCGGTACATTATCGAGGAACCAGACTGGCAGGTCATCCAGACATCCGACAGTCTAAATAATGCCGATCTGGACGCGGTGCTGTATCTCGAAGTCGAGGTTACTAACTATCGGCAGCGCGTTGTTTTGGTTCAGCCAGTGACGCTCGACGGCGGGCAGAATGAGGCCATCGATTCGTTGTGCCCGGTGCGAGAGATCTATGTGTTTGGCGCATCAAATCCGGCGATTGGCAACAACGACGGTTACTTTGAAATGGTCACCACTGCGGGCGCGGTCACGCCGGATCTGGCCGACGGACTAAACCAGCAAGAAACCATGACCGGCAACGTGACAATCAACGACCCAATCTACACGGGCGGCACATTGGTAGCCGGGATGAAGCTGCACATCAAGCTGATCGAGGACTCCACCGGTGGACGCAAGCCGACATTCAGCAGCGCCTATATTGGGCTTCAGGGCATTGATATGGACCTGACGGCAGACACCTACTCCATCTACGAGTTTGTCTACAACACCGCCGACAAATGGGAATACCGGGGCGGCGTGCGCGGGGCATCTATCACATGAGACTCTACCTCTACATTCTTTCGGCCTCGCTGGCCTTTGGGCAGTCTCAAAGCGAGCTGAAAATCATTCCGAAGCAGGACGATTC
>DAIRDB010000048.1:16888-21938 GCA_036796405.1 Gammaproteobacteria bacterium
GAGAAATACGGCAGCGGATCGAATTACGTGGGCTTGCGCGCCCCGTCCTCCATCTCCGCTAACACCGTCTGGACCCTCCCCGACGCCGATGGCACCAGCGGCCAATGCCTACAGACGGACGGCGCGGGAGTGCTGTCGTTCGCGGCGTGTGCGGGAACCGCGCCATTCATTGACTCAACGGCGATCATCAAGGGCAGCGCGGACGCCACAAAGCTGCTGAAAATCGAGGTGGATGGCTTCACCACGGCGACGACCCGCACGCTAACGCCGCAAAACGCTTCCTACACCATCGCGGGCACGGACATCGCGCAAACATTTACGCAGGCGCAGACTATCACCGGCTCCTCCACCGCGCCAACGGCGCTCACCGGCACTCGCTTATTCGTGGTCGGATCAGACTCGGAGCAAGCGAGAATTGTGATCGATACGTTTGCCGGGAATCCGACGCTGAACTATCGACGGGCGAATGGAACCGCCACGGCAAAAACTGCCCTGCTGGCCGGGGACAGCCTCCTCAACATGACCGGGTTCGGCTACGGCGCTACCGGGTACTCATCAAGCGGCAAAGTCGGGGTAATCGGCTACGCGGCGGAAAACTGGACAGACTCCGCGCAAGGAACCTACCTAGGCCTGTTTACGACCTCCACGGGCGGCACGACGAACATTGAACGGTGGCGCGTGCACAGCACTGGAGACCTCACTGCTGGGACCAATAACGCCTGGAATATCGGAGGCGGCTTCAGCGGCGGAGTTGGAACCGGAAACCCGGCGGCGATTTACGCTGAGTCCAAACTTGCCAGCCGCAAGTTGACTCTCTACGACAACACCAACAGCATTGCAATCCCTGGGGAATGGGACTTGAATGTTGTGGCTTCGGGGGTGGGGGCCGCCGCGCAATCCAATTTCTACATTCGCAACAACGCCGGCGCCAACATGCTCATGATCGAGGCCGTTAACGGCGGCGGAACCGTTGACCGCTCGATTTTCTACACCGACATCATTCCTAACGCCGCAAACACGCGGAAGGTCGGAACATCGGCCGTTCCTTTTTCTCAGGTCAACGCTACTTCGGCAAATTTCAGCGCCCTGACTATTCCCACCGGATCGAGCGCGGGCTACGTCTGGACCGACCAAGGGTCGGGCGTCGGCGCATGGGCAGAAGGCGGGCGGGATGCGTATGATGTGCGGAACTTTGGCGCGGTGTGCGACGGCAGCACGGACGACACCACGGCCATCACCAACGCAATCAACGCGGGTAGCGGCGTAAAAAAACGGGCCATTCTGCCGCAAGGAATCTGCGTTGTCACCACGATCAATATTACAGCCAACTACGCTGGCTTGCGCGGGCAGGGCCGGCGCAACTCCACGCTGAAATCTACCACTAACGCTCCGGTCATCAAAATCGACAATGCAAGCCCGGTTTACTACCTCGAATTTTCAGATTTTACGATTCAGGGAAACGGGGCCGGAACATCGCAGAACGGCATCGAATCCGCCACCGCCGGATTTGGCGTATCAACCATTCACGACATCTATTTTGACGGGATGTGGCGCGGCGTGAAGTTGGGCCACACGACGGACCTAGGTGATAACAATATCCTCGACTGCGCGTTTTCCATGTCGGTCACGAACTCGGTCGGCATTGAGTCCTTGCATACGTCGAGCGGCTCTATCTGGAGCCGCAACTTCTTCGGCGGCACTGCTGAAGCGCTTGGGGCCACCAGTGGCAACAGGGCCTTTTACATCCATGGGTACGTCGGCGACACGGTGCTTAACGACAACCACATGGAGGGTGGCTGGATCGGGTTTGATATCAGTTGCGACAATGGCACGTTTGCCACAGGCATCTGCTCGTATGGCGAAAACCTCGTCATCGTCGGGAACAAAATCGATGGTTACGCGCTCGATTTCCGGTTTTATAACCTGCACAACTCAACCGTGACAAACAATCGCGGGCGCGGTGTGCTAGACGCTCAGATCACAGGTACCTCTACCAAAGGCATGATCTACGATGTGATTGGCCGCACCGACACCGGGAGCGCCATCGAACGCGCTGGACTCAAGTTCACCACCACCTACGGCGACCTCGCACTCAATGCCTACGATGAAGGCCGCATCCGCATCGGCGACACGTCGAGCGACCTTTCGGCCACCAAAAACGGCATCAGCATCCTCGACGCCTCGTACTCATCTGCTATCGCCCTCGGGCAGTCCACTACCCGTAACATGGGGATGTTTTGGACTCGCGCGGCCACCCCGTCTGACGCCTACGGCGTGATCTACACCTACGGCTACAGCAACGGCCTTCTCTATGGGGCTTCCCTACACCGCTTCACTGGCGGGAAGGTGTACGCTGATGGCAACGGGCCAGCACTCGGCGCGGGGCAGAACATCAGCAACGTGTGGGCTAACGGGGCCAGCGGGTTTGTTTCGCTGGGAGTCTACCGGACTGACGATACCAACGGCGGATGGCTGATCGGAACATCGGCGGTATCGGTCGGGGATTTCGCCATCTATCAGAACCAGGGAGCCTCGGCTCCGGTACAGCGGTTCCTGATTGACACCAGCGGAAACGTGACAATCCCTGGCAATATGACGGGAGCGATCATTAACGCCACCGGCTCCCCGGCGTACCGGGTAAACGGCACCACGGTTATCGACGCATCGCGCAACGGCTCGTTCGCTGGTCTGACGATCAACACGGGCGCGGCCACGGTCGGCTATGTCTGGACCGCTACCAGCACGGGCGGCGCTGGCTCGTGGCAAGCGGCACCGAGTGCGTTTGCTGGCTCAGTTAGTTTTGACCTTGTGCCAACGGTTGACGGTACATTTGTCGCTGGCACCGCGTCCTATCGGTTTGGCAGTATCGCCACCTACAACGCCGACTTCAACGGCACGCTGACATTAACTAGCGGCACCACATTCACTGGCTCGTTTATCCCTACGACCAACAATCTCTACGCCATTGGAAACACCTCGTTCCGTGTCTCTAATGTGGCCACGGTCAACGCCAACATCTCCGGCACCATCACCGCGCCAAGCGGCAGCACGGGCGTATCGGCGACGAAGACAGTCCGCGATAGCGCCGGTACCGGCACCTGCACGCTGATCTTTAGCGCCGGGATTCTGACCGGCGGCACCTGCTAAGGATTCCGCGCTGCCCTCTCCCGGCGCGGCGTTTCTGCGGGGTGTACGAAAACACCCCGCTCTCTGATCCGCCACGCGCGGAAACAGGAACGGCGGCGTTATGCGCCGCTAGACAACTAAGCCGGGGATTTCTCCCCGGCCACTACTAGCTAGAAAACGGAAGATTTGCTATCCGCTCACTTGGGAGCGGTCCGGTAACCCGGATCTGTTGGAGCCACGGCTAACGCCGCTCCGCTCATACCCCAACACCTACATTTTATGCGTACCACCCTACTCCTCGCAAGCATGGGCCTGCTTGCGGCGGCTGAACAGCCGAAAACCACGCCCGCACTGAACACCGCCGAAATTATTGCTTTAAACAGCATCGAATCGCGCATGAAGCAGATCCGCGAGGAATACGAGGCATTGGACAAGCAGCGCGGCACTGTCCGCGCCGACGCCTGCCGCCGCGCGCTCGACATCCCCGCGTGTGAGATCCGGCCCGATGGCACTCTTGCTAAACCGGAGCCGCCGAAAGCCGAGGTGAAGAAGTGACACCTCTCCCGCGTACCAAGCTCGGCCGTTGCATTGACTGGCTGATCGTCGTGGCGTTCGCGCTGCTGGCGGCGGGGGCGCTGCGGGCTGAGTCCATTTGCGGCCTCGACCGCCCGCAGCACTCGCCGAACATCGACCTGCTACAAGTAGCGTGCGTGGATTACGACGCCCTCCGCGCGGCGGCACCGCAGTACCCGTGGCCTGCCGGCAAGGTGACGCAGGTGTTGCTACACGTCCGCGCCGGTGACTCGGTGCGCGTGACCGTGGACGGCGTGGCAAAGTTCGCCGACCTCTCGCGGGACGCATGGGGCCGGCTCGTGGCACTGGTGCAGTTTGACGGCGTGGAGCATACCGAGGTTAGTGTGCGGGTGTATCGGGCGGTGGACGAGTGAGGCTCCGCACGGCGGCGGTGGTCGCCACCACCGACGACGGCGACAAGATCGGCGGGCCGTACTTCCTGCCGCTCGACGCCGACGCCAGAAACGAAATCAACCAACTGGCCCGCGAACACGGGCCCCTCGACCTCAAACCAAAACAGGAGCAAAAACCATGACCTACAAGGCCCCCAATAGCGCCTACAATATCACCATCGCGGACGCGGACAAGTTTCTCGCCAAGCTGCGCGGACTCGGCTTCGTCGTCGGCAAGATCCACGCCAACGGCCAAGCGTCCGCCGAGCTGGCCGACTATGTACCGGTGGACGAACTGGCCGGACTGGAGCCGGGAGAAAAGTACAATCTCCTTACCTTCAGCGGCGGAGATTGGCACAACATCGCCATGCTGGTGCAAGTTTTCGGCACCGGCACCATCGAGGAGTTCCGGCGCATCGCCAACGAACTAGGCAAGGACTGGCGCGAAGCTCTGCTCAACATCCCCGGCGCGGTCAAGGCCATTGAGAAGCTCATCGAAAAGGCGTAGCTAATGAACTGGAAGAAGATCTTCAAAGCCTCCGCCATCGCGATCACTGGCGGCGCATTTACGGTGATCGTCCAAGCGTCTCAAAGCAACCCCAAGACCAAAGACGAATGGAAGGCGGCGCTGATTGCCAGCGCCGTCGCCACTTTAGCAGCGCACCTCACCCAATCACCGATCGATCCAAAAGCACCAACACCGCCCGAGCAGTAACAAACCAATGCAGGGGAACACATTGGAGCAACTCGAACGTATTGCCAACACGCTCGACGATGTAAAGGGAGACGTGAGTGGCCTCACCACGTCTCAGGCTGTTCAGACCGAACAGCTAAAAAACATCGTTGAGCATTTGGCGCGTCTTAACGGGCGCGTCGGCAAGTCCGAAGACCGCCTCTCAAGCCTCGAAAACGACCGGGCCGAGCAGCGCGGGGCGTGGAAGTTTGTCGCGCTGATCTCA
>DAIRDB010000049.1:0-18223 GCA_036796405.1 Gammaproteobacteria bacterium
ATGCGGCGGTCGAGCCAGCTCAGTTTGACGAACATTTCCGGCTCGTTGTTGACGATGTCGCTGAGACTGCGGCGCGGGCCGGCCTCGAGGCACACGACCTTGATACCGCGCGCGGTCAACTGCTGGGCCACGGTGCCACCACCGGCACCGGAACCGATGACCACGACTACCGAGTTGTCATTGAGATCGAACGTCGCGGGCATCGCAGCTTCCTCTCTGTCGTCATTGTTGAATCTTTGTCGCTGCCGTGCCGCGTGCCAAGGCTGCTGCGCCGGCAAGCGGGCTCACGGGGCCGTCGGCAGCCAGTCGATGTCGGCAAAACCACGGTTGACATAGCCGCCCTGCTCGATGGCCGAGCCACCGTAACCGAGCAGCGCAAATGTTTCCGGGGCGCGAAACAGCACCTCCAGAGTCGCCGCACGGGCAGCCGCGAAGAACGGTGTGCCCGCCAGTGCCGAGAGCGTGGCGAGGCGGGTGCCTTCATCGACGTCGTGCCAGGCGGTGGCGCCGGCGGCGCTGCGCAGGTGAACGAGGCCTTCGGCGATGGCTGCGGTGTCGGCCGTGCTCAGGCGCTGCCCGACCTCGGCATACAGCGCCGGTGGCAGCTCCGGGAAGGGGAACAGGTCGAAGGCCACTTCGGCGAGCAGTGACGCCGGGCTCTGCGGCGCCGCCGCGCTGTCGGCAGCGCCCTCGCCGCTGCAGGCCGGCAGCGCGGCGATCAACACGACCTGGGAGATGGCCAGCAGCAGCTGGCGGCGTTGCAGCGGGAGCAGGTGCATGGAGTTCCTCGACGCGTGGTTGTTGCGGGCTGGCGCGGACGGCACCGACGCTAGACCCGGCTCCGACGATAAGCCGCAGCGGCCGAGTGCGCAAGCTGCGTTCCGCTGCAGCGCCGGGTAGCATCAGTGCTTCAACGAGACCCCCCATGACCCGTCAACCCCCGCAGTGGTCGAGCACCCTGAGCTGCTCGCGAGACCTTCGCCGATGAGTTCCCGCCGCAGCCGCCTCGATCGCCTGCTCGCCCGCCTGCTGACCATCTCCCAGGATGCCGTGCCGGCCCTGCTCGCCCAGCAGCGTGTGTGCGTGAATGGCGAGGTGGCGACGGCGCGGGATCTGATCGTGGACGGTTTCAGCGTCATCCACGTCGACGGTCGCGTGTTGCAGGACCAGCCGCCCGTGTATGTGCTGCTGCACAATCCACGCGGCGTGCTGAGTGCTACCCGCGATGCCCTGCACCCGGTGGCGACGGCGTTGATCGACCACCCTGCCGCAGCAGCGCTGCATATCGCCGGGCGGCTGGACCGGCAGGCCAGCGGTCTGCTGCTGCTGACCAACGATGGGCGCTGGTCGCGCCGTCTGAGCAGCCCCTCAAGTGGTGTGGCCAAGCGATACCACGTGGTGTTGCAGCAGCCGCTGAACGACGATTACGTACAGGCCTTCGCGGCCGGCATGTACTTTCCCTACGAAGACCTGGTCACGCGGCCAGCGCACCTCGAGATCCTCGGCGAGCGGGAGGCACAGGTGACGTTGCAGGAAGGCCGCTACCACCAGATCAAACGGATGTTCGGGCGCTTTCGCAATCCGGTGCTCAGCATCCATCGCACGGCGATTGGTGGCTTGCCGCTGGAGCCCGACCTCCCGCCCGGCGGCTGGCGCGTGCTCACGTCGGCAGAGGCCGACCAAGTATTCCTCGGCAAGGCATGAGGGCGGACGGCGCTGGGTCCACCCTCACCGGCTGGTACCGAGCTCAGCAGTGGCTGGCGGGCGCGCTCACGGCTCCCAGCACACGCCGCGCGGCACGTAGGTCGCATCGAAGCGGTCTGGCAGTCCGCTGTCTGAGCTGATGCAGCGGTATGAAATCAGCCATTTACCGTTTTGCTTGACGAGCTTCGTGTCCTCGCGGCCCTGCTCGTAGAGGCTGGGCGCCTTGCCGACGCCTTCGTTCATCACGCCGGTCCAGATCACGTGGGCCTCCGCTTCGTTGCCCGAAACGGTGATCACGGGATTGGTGAGCAGCATGTGACCGCGCCGGCGCTGGGCCTCCGGCTCCGACGGCGGGTTGGATCCGGCGGGGCGCTCATAGAGCTTGCCGATCTCGGCGTGGCCCCTGGCCACCATGCTGTCGACGTCGAGCACGGCGTCTACCGTGAAGTACTCGGCGAGCTCATGGGCCTTGCCGTTGGAGAGGTCGTAGTAATAGCGGGTCAGGAAGTCCTCGATCTGAATACGATCGAGCAGGGTTTCCATCGTGACGTCCTGGGCCTGCAGGCTGGCAAAGGGCGCCAGCATGGCGAAACCGGCCACGATGAGCGTTTTGGCGACTGACATGGGAATCTCCTCGCGTCCGTTACTGGTGTGCAGCAGGTTGCTGTTGCGTGGCCTGGGCAGCCGGCGCTGGCGGCGGCGCGACCTGTGCCGCCGGTGCCGCTGCCGGGCCACCGGGAGCTGCCGGCGGTGGCGCGTTCTTGGCATCGTTGGACAGCTTCACGACGTAGGCGCGGATCGACTCGGCCTGCTCTGCCGTCAGCACGTTGGCAAACGACACCATGCCGTTGTTCTGCAGCACGCCGTCGATGACGATGGCCTTGAACAGTTCGCCGGCATTGAGGGCGGCAGCGTATTTGAGATCGGGAAAGAGACTGCTGACGCGGCCGTTGTTGCCGTGGCAACTGGCGCAGTGGGCGTTGTAATGCTGCTCGCCCTCGGCCAGCAGTGCAGCATCACCGAACACCGGCGGGGGGTTGAGAACCGGCGGCGTGTAGCTGACCGGTTCAGGCAGCAGCGCCGTGCCGCCCAGCTTGTAGACCAGTAGCCTGGCGTAGTTGGGCGCCCAGTAACCGCCGCGTCCACCTCCCTGACCCGCCACCACGGCGATGTACTGCTCGCCGTCGATTTCGTAGCTGGCGGCGCCACCGACGATGTTGGCCTGGGTGGCCGTGGTCCACACCTGCTCACCATTGTCAGCGCGGAAGGCAGAGAACGTGTTCTGGGCAGTGCCCTGGAACACCAGGTTGCCCGCCGTGGTCAGCAGGCCGGCGCGTGACCCGCCGAGCCGCTGCTCCCAGACCGGCTTGCGAGCCACAGGGTCCCAGGCGAGCAGGTAGGAGCCACCGCCTTCCAGTTGGGGTGGATCCATCTGCGGGCGCTTGCCGACGTTGATCGACAGCAACTGGTTACCCATCTTGGCGCCGGCTTCGGCCACTAGCGGAAAACTGCTGTAGTTGGTGGGGATGTACATGTAGCCCGTACTGCGGCTGAACGCCATCGGATGCCAGCTGTGGGCACCACCGGCGGAGGGCACCACGTGGAAGCCACGGTCGCCAAAGGCGCCGTAGTTGGCGTCGGGATTGAGTATGGGACGCCAGTTGTCGTCGAAGCCGGTCATCCAGTTGGCGCTCGGCACGAACAGGTCAGCGGAGATCACGGCACCAGTGGCCGCGTCGATCACGTAGAACACGCCATTTTTGGGTGCCTGCATCACCACGTGACGGGTCTGGCCGTTGATGACGAGATCGGCGGTGGCAAGCCCTTGGGTATTGTCGAAATCCCAGCTGTCCTGTGGGGTGGCCTGATAGTGCCAGCGGTATTTGCCGGTCTTGGCTTCGAGCGCCACGATCGACGCCGTGAACAGGTTGTCACCGCCGCCCGGCGAACGGACCTCGGCAGGCCATGGGGCGCCGTTGCCGGTACCGAAGATCACTAGGTCGGTGGCCGGATCATAGAGGATGCCGTCCCACGGTGTGCCGCCACCGCCGGTCTTCCACCATTCACCGTTCCAGGTCTTGGCGGCCATCTCCAGCTCGGGCTGCTCGAAGCCGAGCGCGGGGTCCCCCGGCACCGACCACCAGCGCCACAGCTCCTGGCCATTTTCGGCGTCGTAGGCAGCGAGGTAGCCTCGCTGGTGGAATTCCGAACCGGCTTCACCGATGAAGATGCGGCCGTCGGCGATACGAGGTGCGCCCGTGATCGACAGCTGCTTGGTGGGGTCGGTGGCCTGCACTTCCCAGGCACGCGCACCGGTCTTGGCATCAACGGCCACCAGTCGGCCGTCCAGCGTGCCCCAGATGATCTTGCCGTTCCAATGCGCCACACCGCGGTTGACGATGCCGCAGCACAGGTTCACGGCCCACTGTCCCGGTACCTGCGGATCGTATTTCCACAGCGACTGCCCACTGCGGGCATCGAAGGCATAGACCTTGCTCCAGGGTGCGCTCACGTATACCACCCCGTCGACCATGAGCGGTGTGGTCTCGTAGCCCCCGCCTTTTTCCGCCAGATCGCCGTACCAGGCCAGACCGAGTTCCGCGATGTTGTCCGCCGTGATCTGTTCGAGCGGGCTGAAGCGCTGTTCGCTGTAGTCGTTGCCGTAGGAGCGCCACTCGCCGGCAGCGGCCGCTACGGGACTGTCGCCGGCGGCCGGGTCCTGCGGGGCAGGTGCGCTGTCGCCGCTTTCGCCGCCGCAACCGGCCAGCGCCAGCGCCAGCAGGGCCGCGCTCAGACGGTGCATGGTGGGTCGTTTCATGATGATTCCCCTCGTTGTTTGACGTTGGTCGTGGGTGATAGCCGGGCAATCATCGCACGGCCCCGGGCAACTCGCCCACCGGCACGGACGACCTGCGACCTTGGTCGTGCGGGCGCCACCACCTCCGGGGCAGGTCGAGCTCATGCCTGCTGGGCGAAGACGTCGGCGAGTGGCGCGCTGCGGAGTGCGCTTTCAGGCACTGTCCGGAAACGCACGGCCCAGGATCCGGCGCGTCACCATGGCGGAGGTGAGGGCGCCGTTGACGTTCAGTGCCGTACGCCCCATGTCGATGAGGGGCTCGATGGAAATCAGCAGCGCCACCACCGTGACCGGGAGGCCCATGGCGGGCAGGACCAGCAGCGCAGCATTGGTGGCGCCACCCCCCACCCCGGCTATGCCGAAAGAGCCGACCGTGATGATCAGCAGGAGCGTCGCGATGAACCCCGCATCGATGTCGATGCCCACCGTCGGTGCCACCATCACGGCCAGCATGGCGGGATAGATGCCGGCGCAGCCGTTTTGGCCGATCGTGGCACCGAAGGAGGCGGCGATGTTGGCAATCGGTGCCGGGATTCCCAGCGCTTCGACCTGGGTGCGGATCGAGAGAGGAATCGCCGCGGCGGAACTGCGGGTGGTGAAGGCAAACGACAGCAGCGGCCACACGCGCTGGAAGTACTGGCGCACATCGGTGCCGACCAGCGCCAGCAGAGCGGCATGCACCACGAACATGAGTGCGATGGCGAGGTAGGAGGCAGCCACGAAGGAAATGAGAGTCAGGATGGCAGAGCCGTCGGAGCCAGCGATCACCCGTGTCATCAGCGCCAGCACGCCGTAGGGCGTAAGGCCGATGACCAGCTTGACGAATCGCAGCACCACGGCCTGACTGGTGCCGACGAAGGCCCGGATACCCTCGGCGCGCTGCGCATCCTCCTGGCACACCAGCAGGGCGGCAATGCCGAACAGCAGGCCAAAAACCACCACGGCGATGATGGAGACGTCCCGCGTCCCGCTCAGGTCGGCAAAGATGTTGACCGGTACAAAACTGACCAGTAGCTGGTTGACGGCAAGCCCGGCGACCTCCCGCTGTTCCAGCTGCAATTGCTCCGCCTCGGCCAACTCCCGCGTGCCGCTGGCCAGACCCTCGGCGCTGAGTCCGAACGCGCTGGCCATCGCTACACCCAACAAGGCAGCCACCATGGTCGTGAGCAACAGCACGGCAATGACCCAGCCCCCGACACTGCCCAGCGTCTTGATCTCATCCACCTTGAGTACAGAGGCAATCATCGTGACCAGTACCAGCGGCATGATGATCATCTTGAGCAGGTTCACATAGACATCGGCCACCACGTTGGTCCAGGCCAGGGTCTGCTGGACGGCTGGTGTCGCAAAACCGAAGACGACCTGCAGGAAGAATCCGAACAGGGTACCCAGCACCAGGCCCGCCAGCACGCGCCGTGAAACGCGCGCTTCACCTCGTGCGAAGCGCTGCAGGACGTACAGCAGGACCAGGAAGACCAGCAGGTTCAGCAGGGCGGGACTGGACATGATCCATGGACCTCGAGTGCCGTAGGTCAGGCGAGTATAGCCTCAATCCCCCGAGCGCCACGGCAGCCGGTGCGCCAGCGACGAATCACGCTTTCGGCGGGCCGTAATAGCCGGGCTTGGCGTGCGATTCATCCTGTAACAGCCGGGCACCCGCGATCACCGGGGCTGCCAGCCCGGCCCCGCCTGCCGCAATATGCTGCAGGAGCTGGTCACGCATGCGCGGATCCCAATACGTGCGCAGATGGTTGCGGATACCCTCGGCACGTCTTTCGGGCGGATACGGCGCGAAGAAGTCACCAATCTGGTTGGCCATTGACAGTATCCGGTCGAGCGCCATGACCGGCATCTCTGCGCCCTGCGTCTGGGAATGGGTCTGTGCCATGGTTACTCCGTTGCTTCCAGTCGAGCTGCTTCGAACGACTCCGTTTCCGCCGGGGCCCTGATGCGGACCACGTCGACTGCCGTGACCTTGTACTCGGGGCAATTGGTCGCCCAGTCGGAAAGATCGGAGGTCACGGCATTGGCCTTCGACTTGGCGTGATGGAAGGTGGTGTAGACCACGCCGGGATTGACGCGCTTCGAAATCCTGGCGCGCAGCTGGATCTGGCCGAAGCGGCTGGCCAACTGCACCCAATCCCCGTCCTGAAGGCCACGGGCAATCGCATCCTGCTCGTTTATTTCGAGGACGTCTTCGGGATGCCACAAGGAATTCGGTGTCCGCCGCGTCTGCGTGCCGACGTTGTACTGGGTCAGGATGCGGCCGGTCGTGAGCAGCAGGGGAAACCTGTCGCTGGTGCGCTCGGCCGTCGGCACGTATTCAGTGAGCATGAATGTACCGAGACCGTTCGCACGAGGAAATTTTTCGCGATGCAGAACCTCGGTGCCCTGCGGCGCGTCTTTGTTGCAAGGCCACTGCGCGGAACCGATCTGGTCGATCAGCGCAAAGCTCATGCCGCTGTAGTTGGGCGAAAGGCGCGCAATCTCGTCGAGCACCTCCCCCGGATTGTCATAGGAGAGCTCGTAGCCCAGCGCATTCATGAATTTCACGGTGATTTCCCAGTCCTGCAGACCGGCAAGCGGCTCGATCACCTTGCGGACGCGGGAGACACGGCGCTCGGCATTGGTGAAGGTGCCGTCTTTCTCCAGCGACGAGGAGCCAGGGAAAAACACGTGGGCGTACTTTGACGTCTCGTTGAGGAAGAGATCGTGCAACACGACGCATTCCATGTTTTTCATGGCGGCGATGACGTGGTGCTGGTTGGGGTCACTCTGCACGGGGTCTTCACCCATGATGTACATGCCCTTGAAGGATCCCGCCACGGCGGCATCCAGCATGTTGGGCAAACGCAGGCCGGGCTCTGCATCGAGCGTCACGCCCCACTCGGCTTCGAAGCTCGAACGCGTGGCCTGGTCCGTGACGAACCGATAGCCGGAAAACACGTGCGGCCAGCTGCCAAGACAGCTGCCGCCTTGCACATTGCCTTGACCACGCAAGGGATTCACGCCTACCCCTTCACGCCCCAGCATGCCGCAGGACAGGCCGAGGTTGCCGAGGCACATGACGCCGGTCGAGCCCTGCGAATGTTCGGTGACGCCAAGGCCGTAGTAGATCGTGCTGTTCGGACCCCCGGCATACAGACGCGCGGCCCTGCGAATGTCGGCCGGGTCGACGTTGGCGATCGGGCCGATGACTTCCGGGGCGTACTTGTCGTCACCGACCAGCGCCTTCCAGTTGTCGAACTCCGCCACTTCACAGCGGGCGCGCACGAATGCCTCGTTGTAGAGCTTCTCACGCACGATGACGTGGGCGATGCTGTCGAGTATCGCCACGTTGGTGCCTGGACGTATGGCAAGGTGGACATCTGCCCTGCAATGCGCCGACTCCACGGTTTCGGTCTTGCGCGGATCGATGACGATGAGCTTGGCACCCTCACGGATGCGGCGCTTCATCATGGAGCCGAATACCGGATGTCCTTCCGTCGGATTGGCACCGACGATCATGATGACATCGGCCTGCAGTATCGAGTCGAAATGCTGGCTTGCCGCGCCGGCGCCAATGGTTTGCGTGAGACCGAACTGCGTCGGCGAGTGGCAAATGCGGGCACAGTTGTCGATGTTGTTGTTGCCGAGCACGGCACGCGCCAGCTTCTGGGTCAGGAAAATCTCCTCGTTGGTACAGCGCGAGCTGGATACCGCACCGATCGACTTGACGCCGAATTTGGCCTGGATGCGCTTGAACTCGCTGGCGGCATACGCGAACGCCTCCTGCCAGCTCACCGCCTTCCACGGATCATCGATCGAGGCGCGGATCAACGGTGTCAGTACGCGATCAGGTGCGTTGTAGTAGTCGTAGGCAAAGCGGCCCTTGATGCAACTGTGGCCGTGGTTGGCCTTGCCCTCTTTCCAGGGAATCATGCGCACGATTTTTTCGCCGCGCGTTTCCGCCTTGAACCCACAGCCCACGCCGCAGTAGGCGCAGGTGGTGATGACCGACTTCTCCGGCTTGATCGGATTAGGCATGTTTGTACTCTCCATCGAAAAGGCTTTTCTCTACCAACGCATGGCTGGGGCAGGCCTGGACACAGGCGCCACAGCTCACGCACTCGGACTGCAGGAAAGGCTGGTTCTGACTGGCGACGACCTTCGACTCGAAACCACGACCTTCGATGGTGAGGGCGAAGGTACCCTGCACCTCGGCACAGGCCCGGACGCAGCGGCTGCAGACGATGCACTTGGTAGGATCGAACAGGAAATACGGATTGGAGTCGTCCACCTTGGCGTCGAAGTGATTGGCGCCGCCCTCAGCATAGGGATGGGAGGTGACACCTTCGGCCTTGAGGGTTTCGTGGAATTCGCTCCAGCCGCCCGGAATTTCGTTGCGGGGAAAGTCCGACAGGTAGAGGCCGAGCACGCCCTTGCGCAGGCGCGTGAGCGCCTCGGACCGCGTTTTGACCTTCATGCCCTCGGCCACCGGCGTAGTGCAGCTGGCCGGAAATCCGTTGCGACCTTCGATCTCGATGAGGCAGACGCGGCAGCTGCCGAAGGCCTCCAGCATGTCCGTTGCACAAAGTTTGGGAATGGCCAGACCGGCTGAGGCTGCCGCCAGCATGACCGAACTGCCGGCGGGCACCGTTACCCGCTGCCCGTCGATTTCCAGCGAGACCGGCGGCCCGTCCCGCGGCGGCGTACCAAAATCAACGTCGTCTTTCAGTCCGCGTACTTCATGCCACATGCGTCACCTCACCAAACTGAATGGAGATGAGAAGGATAGAGGGCTAATCGAGGTCAGTCGATACTGGAGTGCATGGGGATTGCCCTCGTTGGCAAGCGTTGCTACGCAAACCACGCAGCGCCCACCAATTCTCCCTATTTTTTCAGGGTATTTGCGCACCTAATCCATGCTGGATCTGTGGTTGTATTGCCCCTGTGGCTCAATCCTTCGGCACGGGCGTGGCGATACCGCCAGTGAGCGCAACTCCTCCAGCGCTACAGCGCTAACGGCAGACAAAGTGGGTAGCATCATCCGTGCTGCCGCTACCGGTGTAGGTTGCTACCTGAGGATAGGCACAAAGCGGACGCGTCCGCTCGATCAGACCGTCTCTGACGCGCGCGGCCAGAACGCGCGTCGGTGCCTCGCCTCCTGCTCGCCAGGCATCGAGTACTGCCATCTTGTCCCAGGTATCCGGCCCGCTGCCGCCCGTGCAGTGATTGACGCCAGGCATCATGAACAGGCGAATCGAGTCGGCTGCTCCTTCCGAAGCGCTGCGTAGAACGTCGTTGTAGTAGTCCACGCTGTTGAATGGTGAGATCAGGGGATCATTCCAGCCGTGGTACAGGAGCAGCTTGCCGCCGTGATCGAAGAACGCCTCGAGATCGGCGTTGACGGCCTGCAGGCCCGTCCGTTCGGCGGCGCGATGCGCCTCCGTGAGCAGGCCATCGAAATCCAGCAGCTTGGGATCCCATTCGGGGTCGTTGATCAGCGCATGCCGCCATATGCCGAGCGCATAAGCGAACGGCTGACTGCCGGCCAGTGCACCCCAGCCCAGCTCGCTGCCCCGAGCCAGTCCGGGAAAGATCGGTTCCAGTGTCCTCGGATTCGATGGCCCCGCGTACATCCTTTCGGCAGCGCCGACCTGGCCCTCGGTGAGGCAGGCAGGCGTCTCCGTCGCCCCGCAGGCGAGTTGCTGCGGATTCAGAGCGCACGCCGCCGGATTTTCGAGTACCCCGTCTCCGATACCGTCCTGCAGATCGCAGGCGGCGATGACGGCCTCGTGGAGCGCCGACAGCTTGGCGCCGGAGAGCGCCGCCCTCTGGTCAGCCTGACCGGCCAGGCCACTCCAGAGCTGCATCGACGTCATGCGTACCGTGTTGTTGGCCGGCGCACCTGCAACGATACCGTCGAAGTCGGCGGGGTAGCGCTGAGCCGCCGTGAGCGCCTGACGTCCACCGGTAGAACACCCATTGAAGTAAGACAGCCTCGGCCCCTCGCCAAAAAACTTGGCGCTGAGCGACTTGGCCGCGACAGTCAACTCGTGAATGGCGCGATGCGCGTAATCAGTGACCCGCTCCGGTTGCCCCTGCATGAAAACAGGGTCACTGCCGCGGTGCCCGGTATCCGTGGCTGCAGCCACGTAGCCGGCGGCCAACGCGACACCCAGCGGCAGATAGCCGATAGCACCGGCAAAACCTCCGTTGCCGACCACCTGCAACTTTCCGTTCCAGCCCGAAGTCGGCAACCAGACTTCGATGCGGATGTCGGAGCTCGGCGTCGGGCTGAGAGCAGCCTCCACGCGGCAGAACGCCGGTAGTCCGCCAAAGGCCGAGTCGACCGAGGCAGCCTGGTTCGCTGGTGACGGTGGCACGAACTGTCCAGGCAGGACGACGCCAGCGCTGAGGACGCTGCCACTGGACAGCATCACTGTTTGCAGCGCTTCACAGTGCACTGCCGCTGTCTGCGCCCACACGGATCCGGCAAAGCCAAGCGCGAAGCATGCAAATAGAGTCGACCGAAGCCGCATGGGTAACCTCGATGTCAGAAACAGGTTTGCGGTAAGAACCACCGAAAGATAATTCAAAAAGGCTCAAGACCACGAGATCAGCGCACTCGCCCGCCGGTTGCTACCCCATGCCCGACCATGGCCGACACCCGCGCCGGCGACAGGGGCCGTGCAGGTCTCTCTGCTTGAATATCGTCGCTTGCGCCTAGAGAATCCGAGGCTCCAAGAAAAACAACAGGATCCACATCATGCTCCGCCGACTTCTGGTACCCCTGCTCGTCAGCACGCTTTCCGCCCCGCTCCTCGCCCAGGACTGCGACCGCAGCTGCCTGGCAGGCTTTCTCGACAGCTATCTGGATGCCGTGGTGGCCAACGATGCCTCAGAGGCCCCACTGAGCTACGGATTTCGCCAGACGGAGAACTCCATCGTCAGGCCCAACGACGAAGGCCTCTGGTCCAGCGTGACCGGGCTCGGCCAACTGCAGCGCCGCTACTACGACCCGGAAGGCCAGACAGCCGGCTACTTCGGCCTGCTCGATGAAGGCGGCAAGCCTGCCATCGTGGCGCTGCGGCTGAAGGTGGAAAACCAGAAGATCACCGAGGCGGAATGGCACATCGGGCGTGCGGGCGACGTCGGCCTCACCGGCGAAGGCAGCACCGCCGTGTTCGACGTGGAGAACCTGCTTGCCAATCCGCCCAACGAAGGTTTCGTGGCGCTAGACCGCCGTTACGGTCGCGACGACCTCATCGCCGTCGCCAACAGCTACTTCGATGGCATCATCATGAAGAACAGCAAGCTGGTCAAAGGACATCCGGGCTGCTCGCGTCGCGAGAACGGCTTTCCAACGTTCGGTGGCGCCTTGGCCCCCGGCGCGGTTGGCTTCGAGGGCAAGGGTGACTGCCGCACCGTCGGTGATTTCGGTCTGGCGCAGATCACGGCGCGGCGCGTGCAGGTCGTGGATGTCGAACAGCAAGTCGTGATGATGTCCGTGGTCTTCCTGCGTCAACCCGGCAACGAGCGCTGGCGCAATCACTTCACGCATACCATGAGCATCGAGGACGGCTTGATTCGGCATGTGCATGGCGCGATGTTCTATGCGCCGCCCACGCAGCCGCTGCCCAACTGGCCGCCCTACGACGGCAATTTTCCGCTGTAAGCGCGACTTCCGACCGGCCTGCCACAACTGCATCGCTGCCCCACTGGCCCGCCTGCCCGCGCAGGCGGCTCGTCGGCAGGCTGTCAGCAGGTAACTCCGTCACCTCCTGCAATCACTGGCCCGCCTGCCTGCCCTACTGCGGTCGGCGGTCCAGCCACAGCAGAAACAGCCGCGCGTCGAATTCTCGCTGGTGGTAGTCCGGCAACATGTGCTCGCAGAGTTGGTAGAAAGCCTTGCCGTGGTCCTTTTCGCGCAGGTGTGCAAGTTCGTGGACCACGATGGCGCGCAGCAGGGGTTCCGGGGCCTCCTTGAACAGGGCGCTGATGCGGATTTCGTTCTTGCGCTTGAGCCGGCTGCCCTGCACGCGCGCTGCGTAGGTGTGCAGGCCCAGGGCATTGTCGAAGATATGCATGTGGTTATCGAAGAGGATCTTGCTCACCGGCTCCGACTGCTTCAGGAAGCGCTGCTTGAGGCCCAGGACGTACTCGCGCAGTGCCCCATCGTTGACCACCCGCGGCTTGCCCGGGTACTTGCCGTGCAAATAGTCGCCCAGTCGACCCTGCGCCAGCAGCTCTCGCACCTGCTGCTGCAGCTCCGGCGCGTAGCCGGCTATGTAGTCGAGTGGTGGGTCGGCGCTCATGGCAGGGATCCGAGGGTGCGGGCAGCCGGGGCCGCCGCCACAGGTGGATGACCGCGCCATGGTAACCCGGTGACCTCACGCGGGCGGCAAGGCTGGACGGCTGAGGGGCTGGCTCCGTATAGTTTTCACCGAGGCGACTGCTGCAGTCGCAAGACGCCCGCCACCTGCGAAGTGCCATGAAACGACTTTCTGCCGTCCTCTGCCTGTTTGCCCTGCCCCTCCGAGCCGCCGAACTGCCCCCGGCAGAATGGGCGCTGATCGACGAGTACTGTGCCGGCTGCCACAACAGCGAGGACTGGGCGGGGCAGCTGGCCTTCGACCTGCTCGGCGAAAACCGCATCACCGATCACCCGGCCGTTTACGAGAAAGTGCTGCGCAAGCTGGGAGGTCGCCTGATGCCTCCGCCGGGCAATCCGCAGCCAGAGCAGGTCCGCATCGACGGCTTTCTTGCGGCGCTCGAGAGGACGCTCGACAGCAATTCCCGGCGACCGAAGGCGGGTCACGTGCCGGTCCAGCGCATGAACCGCAGCGAATTCGCCCGCGCCGTGCGCGACCTGATCGGTGTCGACATCGACCCCGCCGACTACCTGCCCACCGAAATCGAAGTCGACGGCTTCGACAATGTGGCTGAAGCGCTGAGCGTTTCGCCGGCCTTCCTCACGCAATACCTGCGGACGGCCCGTCTGCTGGCACAGCAGGCCGTGGGTAGCGGCGAGGCCCGTCCGGCCGTCAGCAGTTACCCGGCCGCCGACGAGCAAACCACCCATCTGGTGGGCATGCCGCCGGGCACGCGCGGCGGCACGCAGTTCGTCCACGATTTTCCGGCTGATGGCGAGTACCGCTTCAACCTCGCCGGCCTCGGCGTGGGTCTGAATTCCAGCGCGCTCGAGAGCGAGCACACGGTGGTCCTGCTGGTGGATGGTGAAGAAGTATTTCGCGGCACGCTGGGTGGTGCGGCTGATTTCGAGCTCACCGAGCGGCAGGGCCCGGCAGGCAGCAAGCAAATCCTCGAGCGCTTCATGGGCCTGCCGGTGCAGGTAAAGGCCGGCCCCCACCGCGTGGTGGTGACCTTCGTGGAGCGTGCGCGCGCCAGTTCGCTGTACTGGGCGGGTTCCGGTGCCCATAACCGCATGCCGAGACTCGGCGGTGCCGTGGAGGTGGCGGGGCCATTTGCCACTAGTGGCGTTTCGCTGACGCCCAGCCGCGCCAAGATTTTCGTCTGCTACCCGCAGCAGGCTGCGGAGCAGGAGGCCTGCGCTCGCCAGATCACCGAGCGCCTGGCGCAGCGGGCCTTCGGCCGCCGCGTGACAGCGGCCGACCTTGATTTGCTGCTGCCCTTCTTTCGCCAGGGTGCCGAACAGGGTGGCTTCGAAAAGGGCATCGAGCAGATCGTGGCGGCCGTACTGGCGAGTCCGCACTTCCTGTACCGCAGTGTGGTCCCCGATGCCGGGCAGGAGGGGCAGGAGACCTTCGCGCTGGACGACCTGGAACTGGCTTCGCGCCTGTCGTTCTTCCTGTGGAACCAGCGCCCCGACGACGAACTGCTGGCCGTCGCACTTGCCGGCACCTTGGGTGAGCCGGCAACACTGAAGGCGCAGGTCGAGCGCCTGCTGGCCGATCCCCGCGCGGCGACTCTCGTCGACAACTTTGCATTGAAGTGGCTGAACCTCGACAACCTCGGCGACGTCGATCCCAATCCACAGCAGTTCCCGGAGTACAGCGAGGGCTTGCTGCGTGATCTCAGCGAGGAAACACGACGCTTTCTCGCCAGCGTACTGCTGGATGACGAGCCGCTCACCGGACTGCTGACGGCCGACTACAGTTTCCTCAACGAACGGCTGGCACGGCATTACGGCATCGACTCGGTGCGCGGTCCCCAGTTCCGCCGCGTCCAGCTCGCGGACCCAGCGCGACACGGACTGCTCGGCAAGGGCGCCGTGATGCTGCGGACCTCCTATGGCGACCGCACATCCCCGGTGCTGCGCGGCAACTGGGTGCTGGAGCGCCTGCTGGGGTCGCCCTCGGCACCCCCACCGCCCAACGTGGAAACCGATCTCAGTGTGCTGCCGGGGGAGAAGCCGACCACGGTGCGGGCACGTCTCGAAGAACACCGCGCCAATCCAAGCTGCAACCAGTGCCATGGCGTCATCGATCCCATCGGGCTGGCTCTGGAAAATTTCACGGTGACCGGTCGCTGGCGTGAGCACGACACCGAGGCGGATGCGCCCATCGATGCCGCCACCGTGATGCCGGGGGGCATCGCCATCGAGGGTCCGGTTCAACTGCGCGAGCAGCTGGTGCGCCAGCCCGACAAGTTCGTCCGCACCTTCACCGCCAGACTGCTGATGTATGCGCTCGGTCGCGAGCTGGAGTACTTCGACATGCCGCAGGTACGCGACATCGTCGCCAAGGCCGCTGCGCGGGAGTACCGACTGTCCGACATCGTCCTCGGCATCGTGCAGAGCGACAGTTTCCGCTACCAGGCCCGGGCTGCGGGCGACGGCAGCGAAGAACAGACCGTGGCCAGCGCCGGTGAGCGCTGACCGCCGACACGGCGGGGTGCCGACCGGCCCCGCCATCGCCAGGCAGCATTGACGCAGGCCGCAGGCCTGCAGGAGAGCCAAGCATGTTCCTCAGCAAGAAACATCTGTCGCGACGCGCGGTGCTGCGCGGGTCCGGCGCCGCGATGGCGCTGCCACTGCTGAGCGCGATGGTACCGGCGGGCACGCCACTGGCGCAGACCGCGGCAGCACCGACGCTGCGCACCGGTTTTTTCTACATCCCCCACGGCGCCGTCATGGACAACACGGCGCACGGCAAGGAGATGGATCGCTGGAATCCGCTCGGTGGCAGCGGGCCCGATCTGCAGCTCAACCAGATCATGAAACCTCTCGAGCCCTACAAGAGCTATCTCAGTTCGTTCGGCAATCTGCTGAACGCCGCCAGCAAGGGTTCGGTGCATACCCTCAACCCGGCCACCTGGCTGAGCGGCGTGCGCCCGCCGGAGAACGCCGCTGGCGCTCGCATGGCGCGCACGCTGGACCAGGTGCTGGTGGACCACATCGGCCAGTCCACTGCACTGCCCTCGCTGCAAGTCGCCTCGGAGACGACCATCCAGAGTGCCGCCTGCAGCTCGGCCGGCTGCTACTACAGCTCGACGCTGTCGTTCGCCAACGAGAGCTCACCGCTGCCGATGGAGCACAACCCGCGCAAGCTGTACCTGCAGTTGTTCGGTGAAGGTGACAGCGCCGCCGAGCGCAGTGCCATCAACCGGCAGGAAACCAGCCTGCTCGATCTGGTGTCCAGCAGTGCTCGCGACCTGCAGAAGACGCTGGGTGCCAGCGACCGACAGATCCTGGAGGGCTACCTCGACACGGTACGCGAAGTGGAGCGACGCGTGCAGAAAGCCGCTCAGCGCGACCTGAGCGGCATTGAGGTGCCCGGGGCACCGATCGGTGAACAGGATGATTTCGATGGGCAGGTGCGGCTGATGTTCGATCTGCTGGCGCTGGCCTACCAGGCCGATCTCACGCGGGTCATCACCTACATGATGGTTTCCGAGGGCACGAACCGCACCTACAACCACATCGGCGTACCGGATGCCTACCATCCGGTGTCTCACCATGCCGACGATCGCGAGCGACTCGAGAAGGTGGCGAAAATCCAGACCTGGCACATGGAGCGCTTCAAGGACTTCCTCGACAAGATGGCAGCCATTCCGCACGGTGACGGCACCTTGCTCGACAACGCGCTCTTCATGTACGGCTCCAACATGAGCAACAGCGACCGTCACGACAACTATCCCGTGCCCAACCTGCTGATCGGTGGTGGCTGCGGCACGCTCAAGCGCGGGGGCCAGCACGTGGTGCTACCGGAGCGTACGCCGCTGGCGAACCTGCATCTGACCGTGCTGCACAAGGCAGGCATCGAGGTAGAGCGCTTCGCCGACAGCACCGGGGTGATCAGCGAGGTATGAGCATGCAGCCTTCCCTGCCCCGTCGCCGCCTGCTCGGCGGCGCGCTGGCCGCCGCCGGCCTCGCCGCACTGCCACTGCGGGCCCAGTCGGCGGCGCTGGTCAGTGAGCTGCGCGAGGGCGTCTTCGTCATCGACGCCGCAGGCCACAACGTAGTCGCCTGCCGGACCGACGCAGGCCTGGTCCTCGTCGACAGCGGGCCTGCCGGTGCCAGCGAAGCCCTGCTGGCCGCCCTGCGCACGGTACAGGACGACGCGGTACACACGCTGTTCAACACGCACTGGCATGCCGAGCAGGTCGGCAGCAATGCCGCGCTGGGACTGATGGGCACCCGCATCGTGGGCAGCGCCAAGACCTGGCAGCACCTGTCGACGCGCTACTACGTGGCGCCGGAGCAGCGCTACCACGTACCGCTGCCGGAGGCGGCCCGGCCCACGGAAAAACTGCAGGCCGACGGGAGCCGCCGCATCGGCGGCCTCACGTTCGACCACGGCCTGCTGGTACAACCCCACACCGATGGCGACATGTTCGTGTGGCTGCGCGAGGCCAATCTGCTGGTGGCCGGCGGGGCGGTCGCGTCGGACCGCGATCCGGAACTTGACTGGTATGGGGGTGGCTGGCTCGGCGGACGCGCCGATTCACTCAAGAGGCTGGCGAAGTTGACCGATGCCGAGACGCTGATCGTGCCGGCCACTGGCAAGGTGATGACCCAGGCCGAGCTACTGCTGGAGCGCGACCGTACCGACACGCTGTACCAGCGCCTGCGCGAACTGATCCGCAAAGGCTGCAGCGCCGACTGCATGCAGCAGGAGGGTGCGCTGGAAGGCCTCGGACACACGTGGCAAGACCCGCAGCGCTTCCTGTACGCCGCCTACAAGGGCCTGTGGGCCCACCACTACAACCTGTCCGCCGACCTGCTGTGAGCCTGGCATGAGTACCTGTTACCTGACCCTGTGGCGCCGACACGTTGTCCTCCCCTGGCACGCCCAGGCCGGCTGTTGGCCGGTGCTCTGCAGCTTCTGGCTGCTGCTGGCGCTGGCAACCCCTGCCCGGGCCGAAGCCCCGCTGGCAGATCTGATCGAGGCCGGCGACAGCCGAGGGGCCCTCGCGCTGCTGGCCGCCGGCGCTGAGGTGAACGCGGCACAGCCCGACGGCAGCACAGCGCTGCTGTGGGCCGTCTACCAGGTCGATGAGGCGCTGGTGGCAGCGCTGCTGCAGCGTGAGGCCGATCCGGCTCTGGGCAACCGCTTCGGTGCCACGCCCCTGCTGGAAGCCGCCAAGCTCGGTCATGCCGGCCTCATCGGCCAGCTGCTGCAGGCCGGCGCGGCGCCGGACAGCGCCGATGCCGACGGCCAGACCCCCCTGATGCTGGTGGCGGGCAACGGCTCG
>DAIRDB010000049.1:18233-21781 GCA_036796405.1 Gammaproteobacteria bacterium
CGGCGCTGATGTGGGCGGCCGCAGGCCGGCATGCCGCCGTGGTCGACCTGCTGGTCCGCCACGGAGCGCGGGTGGACGAGCGGGCCACCCACTTCGACTGGTCCAGCCAGATCACCTCGGAGCCGCGCGGCCAGTACCGGCCGGCCGGTGGCCTCACGCCCTTGCTGTTCGCCGCGCGCAGCGGCTGTCTCGCCTGCGTGCAGACCCTGCTACAGGCCGGTGCCGACCCGAACCTGCCCACACCGGAGGGGGTCACTCCGCTGCTGACGGCCATCGAGAGTGCCGAGTTCGGCATCGCCAACCTGCTGCTCGATGCCGGCGCCGACCCGCAGAGTTTTGACTGGTGGGGACGCACTCCCCTGTATCTCGCCATCGATGTGCGCTCGATTGCCAGCCGCGAGCAGCGTCTCGACGCCGCCCGCCGCGACCTTGCGCTCAAACTGGCCGAGCGCCTGCTGGCGGCCGGCGCTTACGTGGACGCGCAGATGAATTTCCACCGCCCCGGTCCCGGTGGCGGCAACGGTCGCTATGCCGATGAACTGCTGACGACCGGCACCACGCCGCTGCTGCGCGCCGCCGTCGGTCACGATGCCGAGGCAGCCCGGTTGCTGCTGCAGCATGGTGCCAGCGTGGATCTGCCCAACATCTTCGGCATCACCCCGCTCATCGCCGTGGCGGGTATCGCCACGCCACGCGGACTGCTGAGTGATGGCAGCGTGTTTGCGGAGGCCAACATCGAGGATCTGGTCATCGAAACACTGGAGCTGCTGTTGCAGGCCGGTGCCGATATCAATGCAGTCATCCGTGACACCACGAGCTACACGGCCGAATGGCCGCGCCATGCCTCGATCAGCAACCGTCAGGGGCAGACCGCGATCTACGGCCCGGGCAAGTGGGGCTGGCTGCGCGTGGCCCAGTATCTGGTCGACCACGGGGCGCGCACGGACGTCGTGGACTTCTACGGCAAGACCCCCGTGGACTCCGCCCTCGCCAAGGCCGGCGGCGAGCAGGAGGAAACCTATCCCGCGCTGGCGGCCTATCTCGAGTCCCTGCGCTGATCGGTCGACCGGCCACGGGTCGCGGTCAGGGCCTCGCGTGGCGGTCGTGGGTATCTTTCAGGCGACTGGGCAGCCCTTCGATTCAACCCTGCAGTAACACCTGCAAGCGCCCGTCCCTGCTCGCCAGCAGCGCCCGCCGCAAGACGCTGCTGCGGTAGACCGGCTCCCGCACCGAGTCCAGCGCCACGAAGCTGGCAACGCCCTCGCCGCGGGTCAGTTCCACACGCACGTAGCCCTGATGCAGGTTGTCCGTCCACAGCACTTCCGGATTGTGGTCGGTCAAGGCCTGATCGAGCCGTGCTGCCACTTCCTCGGCAAATCCACTGTCGATGAAGTCACCGGGGGAGGTCACACCGGCCGTGCCCACCTCGATGCCGGTCGGCCTGCCCTCTGCATCGGCAAGCTGGTTGAGCCAGAAACTGTGACTGTCGCCCGTGAGAAACAGCAGGTCACTGGCCCCCGCCGACCGCGCCAGGTCGTAGAGACGCTCACGCGCCCAGGCATAGCCATCCCAGGTGTCGGGGTAGAACGGCAGGTCCCAGCGGCCCTTCCAGGCGAGTGCCCGCGCCGCGTCCGAGAGCCCCGGCGTAACAGCAGGGTCCGCCACCAGACCGAGTCTTACCACATCGGGCACCCGGGTGCGGGCGATGGGCATCGGGTTACCGATCAGCCGCCACGGCTGCCCACCGGCAACGGACCCTTCGAGCACGGCCCGCAGATCAGCTTCCAGCAAGGGGTCGAGCAGGGGGCGTCCTTCCGCCCCGAGTACCTCGTTGCGCAACCGCTCCGCATCGCTGTCAGTCGTGAGGCTGGTGGCGTAGGCGGCGTAGTCGACCTGTTCCGCCCGAGCCGTGTGCCGAGTCTCGAGCGTGAAGAGGGTGGCCAGGTCACCGAAGCGGTAACTGCGCCAAAACTGCAGGCGACTGCGTGCCCCGGGTTTCAGCCACTCGGGCTCGCGTATCGGCATCCACTCGTAGTAGGCCTGGACCGACGCCGCACGGCGCGCCTGCCAGTCTCCTTCAGTCGCCGACTGGTGATTCTGCGCACCACCGACCCAGGGATTGTTGGCGCTCTCATGATCGTCCCAGCAGACCAGCAGCGGATGCGCAGCCAGCATGGCCCGGGAACCGGTATCACGCTTGTACTGTGCATGACGCAGGCGATAGTCCGCCAGCGACACGGTCTCGTGCGGCGGCTCATGCCGGCGGCCGAGCGTCTGCGCCACATCGTCGCCCCAGCCGTCCTGACCATACTCGTACAGGTAGTCGCCGGTGTGCAGCACGAATTCCACCTGCGGGTCGTCGGCAATCGCCGCGTAGGCGTGGAAGAACCCGAAGGCGTGATTGGAGCAGGAAACCAGCGCAAGACCGAGTCTCTCCAGAGGTCCCTTCGGCAGCGTGCGCGTTCGTCCGACCGGCGACTGTGCCCCGTCGACCAGGAAGCGGAACCAGTACGTGGTGCCCGCCTCCAGATCGCGGACGAGGATCTTCACCGTATGGTCGGCTGCCGCAGTGGTGATGAAATCTCCACTTTGCAAGACGTCGGTAAAGTCGGGATCTCGCGCCAGTTGCCACCTGCCACGAACGGCACCGGCGCTGGTCACGCGCGTCCACAGCACCAGGCTCTGCTGGTCCGGATCTCCGCTGGCCACTCCATGCTGGAACATGGTTGCAGCCTCCGCCTCGGCGGCGATGCCTGCCGGTGAGAGCAGACCCGTGACGGGCGACGCAGCCGCCCCAAGCAGCGCGACCAGCGTCCGCCGGCGATTCAACCCTGATTGTTTTTCGAGCATGGCTCCTCCGGATGTTCCTGACATTTGCGAGACACGCTAACGCCGCTGCGTGCAGGGCCGATAAAGCCGGCATTAAGGTGACCGCGGGCCCCGCGCCCTACCCGCTCGCCCTGACAGCGTTGCCGGCGTGTCACCAACCGACTAAGGTGGGCACCTCCACCTGCCCACGGGAGTCATGCATGCCGGATCCACTGCGTTTCGAATGGCTGATGGACGCGCACGTCCAGGTGTTTCGTCCGGTCCAGATCGGCGACACGCCACTGGGTTTCCAGCAGGCGGTACCCATCGGCGCGGGGACCTTCGCGGGCCCGCGGCTGCGCGGCACGGCCATTGCCGGCTCGGCAGACTGGCAGCTGGTCCAGAAAGACGGCATCAACCTGCTCGACGTGACCGGGGCCATGCTCACCGACGATGGCGTCACCATCCGGGTATCCAGCAAGGGCATGCGTCACGGGCCACCCGACGTGATGGCAGCGCTCGGCCGCGGCGAACTCGTGCCGCCGGAGCAGTATTACATGCGGGCAATCGCCGAATTCGCGGCCCCGGCTGGGAAGTACGACTGGCTGAATCGCGCCCTCTTCGTTTCCTGGGGCGAGCGCTACCCGGACCGCGTCATCATCCATTACTACCAGGTGCTGTGACATGAACCTGCGAGACTGCACCGCTGCCGAGGCAGCACCGACCACTCTGTCCGCCGA
>DAIRDB010000050.1:0-10442 GCA_036796405.1 Gammaproteobacteria bacterium
TGGCGAACGGGCTCATCTGCCTCGGCGGGCTGGCGTTCTATGTGATGCTCTTCACGAAGATTGGGGACGGGGTCAAGCAGATTGACCGCTTCGGGAAGACGAGTTACTACACCATCAAGACGGCGCTGGCCTTGGTCATCTCGGGGGCGCTGCTCAACCTGCTCCTGCTGACCACGCCGCCCTTCTCCGAGGTGCTGATGAACCTCGGCGTCGGCCTCATCTTCGCGTGGGCGGCGGTGTGGCACGGTGTCAAGTTCGGCGTGCTGACGGGCGTCAAGGCGATCGATCGGAAGACGGGCACGTTTCGGGTGCCCAAGTAATGCCGGACCTGACGCACCCCAGCCCGAACCACAACGCGCGCACGCAGTCGGTCCAGCTTATTGTGCTGCACGCCGACGCCTCCCCGAACGAAAAGGGCTGCCTGTCGTGGATCCAGTCGCGGGAAAGCAAGGTGTCCTACCACATTCTCATCGGGCGCGATGGAGTTATCTACCGCTGCGTGCCGTATGACCGGCGGGCGTGGCATGCGGGCAAGAGCGAGTGGAAGGGGCACAAGGATGTGAACGGTCTCTCGATTGGCGTGTCCTTCAGCAATAAGAACGACGGGAAGGAGCCGCTGACGGACAAGCAAAAGACGGCGGCGAAGCAAGTCATTGCGGAGATTCGAGGGAAGTACGGAGAGATCCCTGTCACGACTCACGCGCAGATCGCCCCCGGCCGGAAGAATGACCCAGAGCAGGTGCCCGGATTCCGACTCGAGGACTATGCCTAGGATGTTGATCGCGATCGTGGTTCTTGCCGCCGTGGTGGGTGGGTTGGCGATGGGCGCTCGCTCGTCCAGCCAGCAGTCGCGTCGGGTGCGAGCGGCTGAGAACCGGATCGACTCCCTCGAGAAGGCGCTGCAGGTCGCCAGAAATAACGCCTACGCTGCGCAGTATGCCTCGAAGGAATCCGAGCGCCTCGAGCGGGTCGCCGCGATCAAGCTGCAGCGGCAGCTTGCGTCGGCGCGGTCTATGAACGACTACGCCAAGGCAGTCAGCATGGACACCTCGGCCAGTGCCGACCGGCTGCGCGACGGTCTCATCGTGGCCACGGCTCAGGTCGACTCCCTGTCTGACCTGATAACGGAGTACGCCGCCACGGTCGACACGCTGCGGGAACGTCATGCCCTCGAGCGCCGGGCGATGGCCGTGGTGCTGAGCGATGCGGACTCTGTCATTGCCGTCCAGAAGGCGCTAATCGCCACGCTGAAGGCCGATCGCTGCCGCATCCTAGGTCTACCCTGCCCCAGCCGAACGCAGGCTCTTATCGCGGGCGTGGTATTGGGTGTGGTATTGCGGTGATATTGCCGGGTTCGGCGTTATGTCGTATTGTGTGGCATGCCGATTCGCGCTGATCATGTCCCGTGGTCTCGGGAAGAATACGCCCGGCTTGTCGCGTTCTGTGCCGACGGGTATTCCGCGACCAATACCGCGCTGCAGCTGAACACTGAGTTCCACGGCGGACGCAAGGTCCGCACGGAAGCCAGCGTCAATAACAAGCGCACCAAAAACAACCTGAAGGTCGCCAGCAAACCGACGGCCGCGATCACCCCGGCCGGGCTGCGCAGTGAGCAGGAGGTTGAGCAGACCGACGGCGCGGACGGCATCATGGCGAAGGCGGTCGGCACGCGCATCCGTACGGTCGAAGACCTGCTGGCGCACATCGAGGCGGATCTCGAGCGGTTTGAGGTGGTCGAGAGTCAGGCCACGAAATACGAGACGGCGTCGAAGGACGACCTGACGGGCGAGGTTCGGGTCACCGAGCTGCACCGGGTCTACGTCAAGCTGAAGCCAAAGGCGGGGCCGTCGACCCTCGAGATTGTTGAGGCAATGATCGCTGGGGCCGTGGCTCCCCGGCAGTCGGTGCCTGCGCCTGCGGTCAAGCGAAAGAGCACCGCCGTCATGCAGGCGCTGGTCATCGCGGACCCGCACATCGGCAAGTACGCATGGAGCCGTGAGACGGGGTGGCAGGACTACGACATCCGGATCGCCACCAACCTGCTGCGTGAGTCTGCTGGCCAGCTGCTCGAGGACGCGAAGAACAACAACGTCGGACGCCGGGTGATCGCGCTGCTTGGCGACTACTTCCACTACGACACCCCGCACGGCCAGACGACGAAGGGCACGCCGCTGGATCGAGACGGCCGGGTCGAGAAGATGGTCGAGGAGGGGGCCGCGACGCTGTTCGATATCATCGAGCAGGCGGCAGCACTGGGGCCGACGGAGGTGGTGCTCGTCCCCGGCAACCACGACGCACTGATGACCGTCGCACTGCGGCAGATTCTGTCGGCGTACTTCCGGAAGGACGGCCGAGTCCGGATCGACGACCGGGGAACCAGCCGCAAGTACATCACGCACGGCAATGTGCTGCTGGGTCTGGCGCACGGCGACAAGGCGAAGAAGCGGCTGCACGAGCTCATGGCGGCTGAGGTGCCAGAGCTGTGGGGAGCCTCGACGCACCGCGAGATTCACACCGGCCACCTGCATGGCGAGGCGGCGATCGACACCGTGTCCGGCGTCACGATTCGCACCCACCGCGCGATCTGTCCGCCCGACGGATGGCACGCACTCGAGGGGTATGTCGCCAAGCCTCGCGGTATGCAGGCGTTCTATTACCACGCGACCGCTGGGCTGCTCGGGATGACAGTCAGCAACCCGGACACCTAGTCATGGTGACGTGCCAGCGCGACCGCAAGCAGGCGTGTGACTGGCGGCACATGATGGTCCGCGCGGGTCTGTGCTGGTACAGCTGGGAGATGGAGGGCTGGTTCGTCGTGCGGCATGGCGTGCCGACGCGGTTCGAGCACTGCCCGTCCTGCGGTGGGCGACTGCCGATTTTGATCGAGACTATTCTACGGGCCTTGGCCGAGCGCGAGGAAGACTGATGACCAAGCGTGTCATGCGTTATCCGCCGCTGCCGAAGGCGATCGAGGGGCCGGGCGGTCCGGTGCGCGTCATCGTCAGTAAGCAGCCCATCCGGCATGAGCATGCCGAGTGCTGGGGGCTGTACGACTCCGAGCTGCGGACGATCACGATCGATGGTCGGGCTGCGCCACGGCAGCGGTGGAAGACGTTCTTCCACGAGCTCGTCCATGTGGCCATCCTCGACTCCGGGCTCGACAACGGACTGAGCGACGCCCTGCACGAAGCGATCTGCGACGCGATTGCTACCGCCCGCATGCGAGAGCGGTTCGGCTAAACAACGAACCCCTCGCGCCGTCAGGCGGAGGGGCCGTTGTCACAGCGACGACACAAGGGGGGAGCGCCGCTGCTCAGGAAGCATATCGTGAGGCGATATGCCGCGCAAGCTGTACCTTCGCCCAGTGCTCTGGGAAGAACCGCGAGATGACGCGGTTGCCTTGATGCTGCGTGTTCAGGTGTATCGGGAGCGGCACAACGCGACCAGCGACCCGCTCCTGCAGTGTTTGCTTGGCCAGCCGTGCTTCGATCTCATCAATCGGCATTGGTCTTCCTCGCTTTCATTTCGGCGCAGTAAGTGCGGAGTCGTTGCTGGACCGCTTGCGGGATCGGCGTAATGACACGCAGCCAGCGCCAGATACTGACACGGCTCCGGCCCAGCACGTCCTTCGCAAAGTCATCGATCGTTCCGCCGTGCAGTTTCATCGCTCGCTTGAGCAAGATGTGACCGGGATAGTTGATGCGCTCCCGGCCTATGCTGTCGGTGCCATATCGAGCCATCGGTCAGTCCGCGTCGGGGAGTCGAGCAGGCTGTGCTCGGCAGCGCTCGCAGGTCGGTTTCCCTTCCGGCATCGGTGCATGGCAGGTGACGCAGGTCGTGGCCTCACGATAGTCGTCGTCACTCAGGTCGAAGTCACCCGCCATGAGCGACCTCCGGGGTGAGCCGGGCCTCGATCATCGCTCGCACCTCGTCCGACACCTGCAGCTTCGTGCTGACGGGGAACTTCTCGATCTCGGCAGCGTCGATGAGAATGCGGAACCCGTGCCGCCCTTTGGATCGCTCGCGGTGGACCGCGTCGAGATTGATCGTGCCGTCCTGCGACCAGCGCAGGATGGTCTGCTTACTGACGCCGATGCGGTGGGCCGCTTGGGCGATGGTGTACTTGCTCATGTGTGTGCTCCGTTAGGTGGGCCGACGGCCGTAGTTGCTGGCGGGTTTGATGAGCGCCCGTTCGGCTGCGGCTTCGCGGTACTCCCGTCGCTTGGCCGTGTAGGCGGCTCGTTCGGCGGGGGACATGTTCTTCTTTCGGTCGTTCTCGTAGCAGTAGCGGTGCGTGTTGTTGTAAATCCCGGCCCGCTCGCCGTGCATGAAGTTGCCGCAGATGTCGCAGCGCCCCTGCCGAGACGCGACGACCTCCCGTGTCTCCTTCACGTCATGGCTGATGGCGCTCACGACAAGCTGATGCGACTCGATCGGCGCGAGGCGAAGGCGGGCCTGCTGGAGATGCTCCGCCTTCACGCTACGGACCACCGAGCTGTCTGGGTTGATGAGGTGCCAGACGTAGTCCATCACTCCCACCCCTCGTCGTCGCCGAGCCCTGCGGCCATGCAGATGTGACATGGCAGCAGCTCGTCGCGGTGATATGGGCAGTGCGGCACCCAGACGTCGATCGTCTCGTATCCCTTGGCCGTGGGCTCGCTCGTGTGTCGCGACTCCCAGTGTCCCGGCAGCCCGTCTTCCGGGTGTTCGACGGTGTCGTAGCGTGCCATGGTCAGAAGGGCAGGTCGTCTTCGCCGAGGTTCGACTCGGGCAGAGTGTCCGGCACCTTGAAGTCCGGCGCGGGCATGCGCTTGCCAGACGGCGGCGGCGTCGTCGGGATGGCCGGAGCCTGCTCGACCGGGGCCGGGGCGATCGGCTTCGCCTGCACGCCGTGGTCGCGCCACGAGATCCAGATGGTGGCGGCAGCGGCCTGCACGGCGCTGTCGTCCGCGAGCTCGCTGTTCTTCTTCACGAACTTGATGAGGTTGCAATAATCCGTGGCCAGCTGGGCGCGGCGATCGGCGAGGGGCGCGACACCGCCAGAGCTGGGGGCCGACTTGCCGACGACTTCCGTGGTCGGGGGAGCCATGCGCTTAGACGGCGGGCGCTTGCCCGTGCCGACGTCGAGGTTCCAGTACGGCTTGCCGGAGGGGTTGGCCGCACGCGAGAACCGAATGGTCTCGGCCACGCAGGACGTCCGATCGAGTCCCAGCCGCTCGAGCTGCTTGTCGGCGGTCGTGTCCGAGATGAGCGGCGTCTCGACCGCGTGCCCGTCCTCGTCCATGCCAGCGAAGACGACCTTGTTGCCAAACTTGGTGGCGACTTCCTTGACCGCGACGATGGTGATGGTCGCCTCGTCGCCCGCGTTCTCGAGCTGCAACTTGTCTGCCATGATGTCCTCTGATTAGTCGTTGAAGAGTTTGCTGTATTCCGGCCCAGCGATGACCTTCTGCCACGTCGGTGTCTTTTCATCGAGCTGCACTGCCGCCACCGACCCGTCACGGAAGACCACAAGCAGCTGGTTGTCTAACAGGTGACTCGAGACCACGTTGTCCGGGCTCTGGACGGCCGCGACGAGCTGCGGCATGACCCCCGCGTATTGACTCACTGCATCCCCTTGTGTGTGGTCGGCGTCAGTGCCGACACCCCAGTATACCACACTCACCCCACTCGGCGCAAGTCCCAGATGCAACGTGGTTGGCGGACGCTTGCGCTTTGGCTGTCCCGATCGTATACTGGCGGTGCGGTGTCGTAAGAAGCACCGCGCTTGCAGTCACAACTGACGGCCCCCGCAAGTATCTCCTGCCGAGCAATCGGCCTTCTTACAGGAGAGAACGCGGGGGCTAGTTGTTTGGGCACCGGGCCTGATCTCGCTCTCCCGGTGGGCGCTTGATTCGACAGGCGCTGATCAATCCTGAGCGTGCTGGTCGTCTCCGGTCCAACAAACCCACGCTCTGCCAACCTGCAACGTGGTCGGTCGTCTCGGAGAGTGGCTGGGAGTAGGACGGCGGAATAGCAGCGCCGAGAGGTCACCCGTCGAGGGGCTCCACCAGTCACCCGCTGGCGAGCGCAGACGGCCCCACTGCTAGTCTTCGAACCCGACGCTGGCATCCCCCGGTAGACGACCGGGAATGGTCCGGGTATGCCCGTCAGCCAATGCCACATGTTTCCCGTGAAAACAACACGCGCTGGCTATTGCGCGTCATGTCGTCATGTACTATTTTGGGTGTGCAGTTCACACTCACACAGGGGGAAGCATGCAGGACGTCATGGCGCAGGCCTTGGAGGTCATGCGCAATCCGCAGGACAAGAACCACCACCCGGCCGTCATGCGGCTGGCGCTGACACTCGGGGTCAGCTTCTACACGATCGAGCACTGGCGCACGGGCCGTCGCTCGATTGGCGCGGCGACGCGGGAGCGGCTGGAGGCGATCGCCCGGAGGGAGCATGCGTAACATCGACGAGCGCATTGACCAGCTCGTGCAGCGGGTCATCATGGCGGAGACGGATTTCGCCACCCTGCGCGACGAGCTCGGTGACCTTCGCGACCAGCTCCGCAATATCTCCGAAGACCTACTGGAGGTGCGCCGTGCCGCTCGTACTGGACATTGAGACGGCCCCGCTCGCGTCGTCGCTCGAGCTGCCGTACCCGAACCGCAAGCCTCCCGCCAACTACAAGTCGGACGAGACGATCGCGAAGTGGCGCGAGCAGGACGAGGAGCGGTGGCAGGACGAGCGCATCAAAGAGTACAGCCTGAATGCCCTCTACGGCCGGATCGTCTGCTTCGGTTGGCTGGATACCGACACGGGCGACGACGGCGTGCTGCTGGCCGGAGACGAGGCGTACGAGATTGACCTGCTCGAGAAGGCGTGGGAGTTCATCGGCCTGAACGACGGGCATGTCGTGACATGGAACGGCTCGTGGGATTTGCAGTTCCTGCGCAACCGCTCGATCGTCCGTGGCGTCGCCCCGTCGGTGCCGGGCCGCACCCTCGAGCTGTGGTTCTCCAAGTTCCGCCGCCGTCCGCATTGCGACTGCAAGGCATTCCTGCTGAACGGGGAGCTGCGAGCGAACGAAGGGCTCGGGGTCTGGGCCAAGGCGCTCGGCACCCCCGGCAAGATGCCCGGCATGAGCGGCTCCGACGTCTGGAGCCTTGTGGCGGGCGGAATGTACGACGAGGTGGCTGAGTACTGCCTGCAGGACGTTCGGGCCACAGCGGCCATTTACGCGCGAATTAGACCCTATCTGGAGAGCGACGTCGACGCGTGGAGGGACACCTATGGCCCCCGGTGACGACACCGAGCTGCGGATGGTGCGGAAGCAGCAGGATCGAGCTCCCGACTGGGGGCTCTTCGCCCCGGCGGCGCGGACCACGGACCCTGAGACCAGCAAGCGGGCTGAGCGGGACGTCCGGCCGCGTCGAGGGTCGCAAGCGGTGAAGCTGTTGCGAGCCTACCTCGAGACCGACGGCACGTTGGGCGGGCTGACCGACGAGCAGGCGGCTCGATACGCTGGGCTCGGGGCTGGGGCGTGGAAGCGGTGCAGTGACCTGCGGCGGGCGGGGTACATCGCGCCGACCGGGCGCACGACGCTGTCGTCGTTCGGGTCAGCGGTGCAGGTCTGCCGGATCACGGCGTCCGGGATTGCTCGAGCGCAGGAGGGGCGATGAGACACAACCAGATTCCGTGCCACGATGAAGACTTCTCCGGCTACTGCAGCGGGTGCAGCTATGTGGGCGAGGACCACCGCCGGGATGACATCGTTGCTCAGCACCGCCGGGCATTGCGCAGCAAGCGGCTCGAGTCGGCGTACTCGATGCTCGGCTGCGCGGCTACGATCGTGTCGACCATCATCGCAGCGCTCGCCATTGCTTACACTCTTGGGAGGTTGGGGTGAGTCCAGTCCGGAAGAAGCCACGCTACCTCGAGGCCATCGAGCAGCGGCTGTTTATCAAACGGCTGCGGCTCGACCCGCGCACGAAAGACTTGCCGTGGTGCAGTGTGCCGAACGGCGGCAAGCGCAACCCTCGAGAGGCGGCGCTGCTGAAGGCGGAAGGGGTACAGGCGGGCGTTCCGGACTGGCTCCTCTTCTGTCGGTCGACGGCTCACGACGAGCTGACGTCTGGTCTGGCTATCGAGTTCAAGTCGCCGACCGGGAAGGGACGGCTCAGCGAATCGCAGGAGCTCTGGCACTCGATGCTCGAGCTGCAGGGGTGGGTGGTCGTCGTATGCACCACGGCCGACGAGGCTTGGGCGGTCGTCATGGACTATCTGGAGGAATCGAGTGAGCTATAAACCACGCCCCTGCTCCTGCGGCCAGCAGTGCAGCTATTGCACTGGCGAAGAGACCGCCTACGCCATTGCCCTGCACAACCTCCGCTGCGCCTGCCACGGCGAGCGGTCCTATCCGGGCGATCCCGATCGGGGTCGGTCCGGTTTTGTGTTTCGTCCCCTTCCTCGTGAGGTCACAGAATGCTGACGTATGTGGTCGCAGTGCTGGTGGTGCTGGTGCTGTACCTGAGCTGGTCGCTGTCGCAGCTCGAGATTCGGCTCGAGTACATCGAGGCGGAGCTGCGTCGGCTACGCTCGAGCTCGGTTGTCACTGGTCCCGTGACGCCAGCGCAGGTCCGTATCGAGTGGGATGGGACGCAGAAGGCTCCACGCAAGCCTCGCAAGCGGAAGGCTGAGTCGTGAAGCGCTCGCGCCTGAACCCCGTCAACCGAGCGCGTCGGCAGCGTGAGTTCGCTCGAGCGTATGGGTCGAAGGCGCGGGTGCAGTGGGTCCAGTCCCTCGCGTGCTTGCACTGCTTAGCACGGCCGAGTGAGAATGCACATACGCCCTCCCGCTCCGGTATGGGGCGGAAGGGCGATGCGTCGACGATCGTGCCGTTGTGCTCAGCGTGCCATCGGAGGCTCCATCAGGTCGGCCTCGAGACCTTCCAGTCTGAATCGTGCCTCGACCTCGTCCAGTGTGCCGCGATCATCGATGCGGCGTGGACCGCTCACATCTCCGATTGCCCGAGGACGTAGTGGTCTCCGAGGATGTCGTGAGCCGTGTCGATGATGCGGCGCTTCTCCTCGAGGTCCATCGGCTCCCCGTATAACCACGCCTTGAACACCTGCTCGAGGGTCCGGCGTGGCTCCTGCACGATGGGCAGGGCGGCGTAATTAGGCATGGGTGCGGGTCTCGGTGCGGGTGGTCAGGGACACGCGGACGGCGGTCTCCTGCAGGAACTTCTCGTAGTCGAGCGCGTGGGCCTCTTCGGCATCGAGCTCATCGCCGCAGTCGACGCAGATGACGATGAGCCGGGCGGGCTCCTGACAGGCAATGCACCGCCCCTCGCGGACGTCCGAGCCGCAGCACTCGGAGCCGGGGTAGTCGAGGTCGAAGCGGTGGTTGATGGGCTCTGGGCAGATAGGCATGGTGGTTCCCCTTGTGTTGAGTGTGTGCACTGAAGGTAACGGCAGGACGTCCTGACGTCAAGCCTCAATCCCGAAGTACCAAGCGGACAGCTCCCTGTACATCTGCCGATTCTGTTCGTGGAACCGGATCGCGTAGCGGTACGCAGACTTCCGGAGCGGCTTCGTCCAGTGGGCGTTGTCGCGCATGCGGAATCGCAGGTCGCGCACCAGCTCGACCGGGGTCGTCGAAATGTGCATGCGATTGACAATCCACTCGATGTTGCGGACGATGGGCGGTGACAGCGTGGCCATGGTCAGCGCCCCCCTTCGGCGGTGAACGAATCGAACCACGGGCCGAGCCTCGCCGTGCGTCGCCGTCCGGCCGCCTCGATGCAGGTGCTCGAGGACGTCTCCGGGTTCCGGCAGTGGGCCTGTGCCTGTTCCAGCGTCAGGCCTCGGGCGATCGTGCGGCGTGCCTTGCTCCGGTAAAACAGGCGGACGATGCGGTAGGTCTGCGTCATGCTCTGGTCTCCCTTGTGTGGCATTCTGGCCTCATCAGCACCCGCCTCACGGGTGGACCCCCGATGCGCTGGGGGTTTCGGCCTGTCAGTCCTGCTCGAGGCTGTTGACGGCGATGTTCATCGCGGTCTGCTTCTCGGAGCCTTTCCAGACTTTATCGAGGAACTCCTTGGTGGACAGCTTGCTGGCGTTGGTCGAGAGCCCGACGAAGAGGTGGAGGCGCTTCCAGAGGAAGTCCGGGACCATCTGGCCGTTCTCGTCCTCGATGTAGTTCCATGCGCCGTAGAGCGCCTCCCAGAGCCGCGTGCGGTGGGTCGCGTCGAGGAGGTTGGCGTCGGTCAGCTTGGGCACACCGATCGCCATTGTGTTCCAGATGGCGAGGTTGAGGTGAGTGCCGTTCTGCTCACGGACCTCGACGGGCACCTTCTCAGCGTTCCAGTTCAGCGACATTGCGATTCCCCTTGTGTGGCATTCGAGACTGCTGGCCTCGTCAGCGCTGGCCTCACCAGCGGACCGCCCGGA
>DAIRDB010000050.1:10542-21724 GCA_036796405.1 Gammaproteobacteria bacterium
GGCATTCGAGACTGCTGGCCTCGTCAGCGCTGGCCTCACCAGCGGACCGCCCGGAGGCGGTTTCGGCCTGTCACCCGCAGAAGCAGACGTCCACATGCCACGCGCCGTCGCGGTTGTTGTACAGCGGCTCACTCGTGCCCAAATCCCACTCCATCGGCTTGGTCGTGTCGACCGGGGTGAACGACGTGGCGGTGAAGAGGCGGCTCGTCCATCCCCCACTGACCGGGGTGCCGACGACGCGGTAGGCCGTAAACGTCGGCCCGCTCATCCGCACCCAGTACGGGTTGGTCTGCTCCCGCCGTTCGATGGTGAGGGTCACGTCGCGCATGGTGATGACGCCGTGGTTGTGCGTAATCTTGAGGGTCTCGAGGGTGGTCTGCATGGTGTGGTCTCCTGTGGGTTGGGTGGGTTACTTTGCGGACTGCATGACGTCGTCGGCCATGATAGCTGCCTGACTGGCAATGGTCGACTCGGCCATGTTCGAGGGGGCCATCTCGCTGATGCAGTCGTACAGCACCTCGCGGAGCTCCTCGTCCAGCGTGCGGTCGTGCGCCTTCATCTCGCGGGCCAGCTCGAGCACGTTCATGGTGCTGAAGAAGACGTCCTCGTCGTCGGCGTCGTACATGGCCCGAATCTTCTTCGCCCGCTGCTCTCCGATGGCCGCGAACCCCTTGTCAAGCGCCTCGCTGTCCGAGTCCGCCCAGACCAGCGCCAGCGTCCAGCTGTCGCCGCCCTCGACGTGCAGGTAGAACCGATAGAGCTGTGCCATGGTCATGCCCCCTGTGTGTTGTGTTGGCCTCATCAGTCCGGGCCTCACCCGGAGACGCCCCGGAGGGCGTTTCGGCCTGACCTACGCTTCCATCGCGGCCAGCTTCTCGAGCAGGGCAATCGTCTCGTCCGAGTTCGCCTCGGCCTCGTGCAGGGCGGTCATGTAGAGCGTGGCCTTCAGGTTCAGGTGCGCCTCCGTCTTGACGGCACGACGGGCATCGCGCTCGGTGTACCGGGACGCCTCGAGCGGGTTGAGCACCCACTTCGCCTGCCCGTTGCCAATGACCCGAAGGTAGAAGCCGCTGGTCGTGGCATCCTCGAGCAGGAAGTTCTCGCCGCGAAGGACCGGGGCCGCGATCTCCGAACGAATGCGGGCGACGTTGGCGCGAACGTTGGCGAGTGTGGTCTGCGTGTCGATGGTCTGCATGGTCAGGCTCCTTGAGTGATGTGAACGTCATGACCTACGCATCCAAGATGGGAACGTCATGACATGCTGTCAAGGGGGGTCCGAAAGATTCTTGCGCCCGCCCACCTTTCGGCATATCTTCGGACACACGATTCCCCCTCTCAGGAGACTGCCACATGGCTGCCAAGAAGAAGACTGCGAAGAAGGCCGGAGCTCGGCACGGGGCCAAGCACGAGCGCATGGAGTCCAAGTCCGAGCGCATGCGTGAGTACGGGAAGGGCGGCAAGCGCCGTGGGTAAATACACCATCATCCTCGAGGACACCCCGACTGGGGCCGTCTCTATTCGCTGTGATGAGATGACCAACATGCAGGTCGCCGCCATCGCCGCTGGGGTCGAGCAATCCACCGCCGCCTTCGACTACGCGACCGCCTGCATCAACGTCTGCAAAGACCGAAGCAAAGGGATCACCCGCGAGCTCGAGAAACGCATCCAGCTCATCGGCTCGTAAACCACGCAAAACCACGCGCTCCAATGTCACACGCCGACGAGAATACACCGACCAATACACCGCGCCTCGACAAGCTGGGACGACCGCTTCAGGGCATCGCGGCGAATCCTGAGATGCGTGGCAAAGGTCCGCCGAAGGGAAGCGGTGGCCGTCCGCGCAGTGAGTGGAAGCAGGCACTCGCGAACATGGCCAGCTCGGACGAGGTGCTGTATCACGTCCGCTGTGCGCTCGAGGCTGGGCCGGAGCACCCGTTCTTCGCGAAGGCGCTCGAGTACGCAACCGACCACGGCATGGGCAAGGCGACGCAGAGCATCGAGCACAGCGGCAGCATCGGGCTCACCGACCTGCTCGCGCAGTCGCACGACGAGTGAACGGCATGACCACTGACACGGCGGGCGGCCTGATGGTCTCGCCCTCGCTCGAGCATGCGTTCGTCGGCACCATCATGCGCTACGGCGCTGAGCCCATCGCGTGCTACGACTTCGACAGGGTCATCGCGGGTTACATGGCTGATGGCATGACCGAGCAGCAGGCGCTCGAGTTCTTCGAGTACAACGTGCTGGGCGCGTGGGTCGGTGAGCGGACGCCGTGCTTCCTCCGGCAGATGCCGCTGGCTCAGGCGCTCGAGGAAGACGAGGCGTGAGCGGCAAGGGCTCGAGCCGACGTCCGGCCACCCTCACCGCTGAGCAGCTCGCCGAGCGGTGGGCGCAGACCTTCCACGATCGTGCTGACCTCGAGGCATTCGCGCACCGCACCGACGAACCGCGTGCCGAGCATGTGAACCACGAGGGGATGGAGTGAGCGCCTCAGCCGCCGCGCAGAAGCTGAGAGACTGGCGTCATGACCCCGTGCTGTTCGTGCGGGAGAACTTCCAGACCGACCCTGAGCCGTGGCAAGCGGAGGCGCTGGTCGCGGCCGCACAGCCCGGCAAGAAGCGCATCGCCATGCAGGCGGCTGTCGGCGTCGGCAAGTCAGCGGTGAAGAGCTGGGCGGCGTGGCATTTCCTCGCGACGCAGGCCAACCCGGCCCGGCATCCCGGCAAGTTTCCCAACGGCTACGCCCTCTCCATCAGCCACGAGAACCTGAAGTCGGGGCTGTGGAAGGAGCTGGGCGTCTGGCGCTCGCGGTCGCCGTTCCTGATGCGGGAGTTCGAATGGACGGCCGAGACCATCTTCCACCGCCAGCATCAGGGGACGTGGTGGGTCAAGGCGCGGAGCTACCCGAAGTCCGCCGACCCCGAGGCGCAGGGTGCCGCCCTCTCTGGTCTCCACAGCCCGTACGTCGCCGTCTTCCTCGACGAGGTGGGCGAGATGCATCCCGCCATCGGCCGACGGGCGGAGCAGGTGCTGTCGGACGCAGAGAGCGAGTTCGGCGTCATCCTCGCCTCCGGCAACCCCACCAGCCTGAACGGCCTCCTGTACGAGCTGTGCGCCAAGGCGTCGACGTGGCAGGTCATCCGCATCAGCGGCGACCCCGACGACCCGCAGTGCTCGAGGCGCGTCGACCGAACGTGGGCTCAGCAACAGATCGCGGAGTACGGGCGGGACAACCCGTGGGTGATGGCGCACATCCTCGGCCAGTTCCCGCCGGGTGGCCTCAACACGCTGCTCTCGCCCGACGACGTCCGTGCCGCAATGCAACGCAACCCCGACCGACCGACCTTCGACTGGGCGCAGAAGCGGCTCGGCATCGACGTGGCCCGGTTCGGCGACGACCGCACCGTCATCTTCCCCCGTCAGGGGCTGGTCGCCTTCCAGCCTCAGGTCATGCGCGGCGAACGCACCACGGCCATCGCGGCTCGCGTCATGACCATCGGGAGCAACTGGGGGAGCGAGATGGAGCTCATCGACGACACGGGGCATTGGGGGCACGGCGTGGTCGACAACCTGATCGCGGCGAGCCGTCCGGCCATCCCGGTCATCTTCTCGGACCCCGCGCTGGACAAGCGATATCTGAACCGACGGGCGGAGATGTGGTTCGGCATGGCGGAGTGGGTCAAGCGCGGCGGGGCATTGCCCAACATCCCCGAGCTGATTCCAGAGCTGACTCAGCCGACGTACGGGCTCAAGAACGGCAAGGTCGCGCTCGAGGACAAGGACGCCATCAAAAAGCGCATCGGCCGCTCGCCTGACTTGGCCGACGCACTGGCGCTGACCTTCGCGCTGCCTGACATGCCGGGCGCTGGCAGCGAGGTGGCGCTGGCGGGCAACGTCACGACGTGGGACTACGACCCGTTCGACGAGCGGAGGATGGCGCGGTGAGTGAGACGTTTGACAATGCCACACTGGGCCGTTCCATTGCGCGGGTACGTCCGGCGGGGCCGACAGACGTGCCGTGGATGCTCGAGCAGCTACAGGCGTTTGCGGCCGCGTACGGCACCCGGCGTTCGCTGTTCGGGGACGCTGAACATGCGGAGGCGTTGGTGGGCACCCTGATAGACACGCAGTTCGTGGCGATCGCGGAGGTCGACGGCCAGCCAGTGGGACTGGTGGCTGGGGCGCTGGTGCCGCACCCGTTCAATCCCGACCTGCAGGTGGCCAACGAGCTGTGGTGGTGGGTCGTCCCCCCGGCGCGAGGCTCACGGGCTGGGGCGCTGCTGCTCGACGCCTTCGACGAGTGGGCCGACGACAGCGGGGCCGACCTCGTGAACTTCACCCTCGAAGCCGACAGCCCGGTGCGGGACCGCTCGCTCGAGAAGCGCGGCTACCGCCTGATGGAAAAACAATTCGTGCGTGAGGTGTCATGACCATCCCAGTTCAGCCGATTCCGTTTGTCGGCAGCAGCCAGATTCTCGATGAGCGGCGGCGACTCGAGAACCTGATCGAGCAGATGAAGATTGAGCGCGAGAGCTTCCGGTCGCACTGGACGCAGCTCGCCAGCTACATCAAGCCCCGGCGCGGGCGGTTCTTTGTCAACGACGTCAACAAGGGCGACCGCCGGAACCAGAACATCATCGACTCGACCCCGACGTTTGCCGCGCGGACGCTGTCATCGGGCATGATGTCTGGCATCACCAACCCGGCGCGTCCGTGGTTCCGTCTCACGGTTTCTGATTCGTCGCTCGGCGACTTGGCGATGGTGAAGGAGTGGCTGCACGAGGTGACGCTGCGCATGAACATTGTCATGGCGCGGTCCAACTTCTACAACGTGCTGCCGATTTACTACACGGACCTCGGCGTATTCGGCACGGCGGCCATGTCCATCGAGGAGGACGACGAGGACGTGGTGCGGTGCACGTCGTTCCCCATCGGCAGCTACATGATGGCCAACGATGCCAAGGGCCGCGTGCGCGTGTTTGCCCGTGAGTTCCAGATGACGGTGCGGCAGATTGTCGAGCAGTTCTGCACCGACGATTTTGGACGCGTCAATCTGTCGAATGCCTCGACGACGGTACGCGAGCTGTACGATCAGAACCAACTCGAGAGCCGCATCGACGTCACGCACTGCGTGGGGCCGAACCCCGAGGCCGACGCCAGCAAGATGGCGTCAAAGTACAAGCCGTTCGCGTCGTGGTATTGGGAGACGGGAACCGCCAAGGACGGCGCGTTGCTCGGCTTCCTGCAGAAGCGTGGGTACGACGAGTTCCCCATCATGGCCACGCGGTGGGAGGTGACGGGCGAGGACGTGTATGCCACGGACTGCCCCGGCATGACGGCGCTCGGCGACATCAAGCAGCTGCAGCTGGCGGAGAAGCGCATCTTCCAAGCGGTCGAGAAGATGATTTCCCCGCCGATGCGTGCCCCCGCTGGGCTCAAGAACTCGCGGCTCAGCTTCGCCCCGAATGACGTCTCGTATGTCCCCGACGTGCAGGGCGAGGGCATCCGGCCCATGCAGGAGATTCGGCCGGACGTCAGCCACCTCGAGTTGAAGCAGCAGCAGGCGCGGCAGCGCATTGAGGCGGCGTTCTTCGCGGACCTGTTCCTCATGATTGCCAATGACCGCCGGGCGCAGCGAGCCACCGCGACCGAAATCGAGGCGCGGCATGAAGAGAAGCTGCTAGCGCTTGGCCCGGTGCTCGAGCGGCTCAATCAGGAGCTGCTGAACCCGGCGATCGACCGCATCTTTGCCATCATGGTGCGTCGAGACATGCTACCGCCGCCGCCGGAGGAGATGCAGGGGCTCGCCCTGCGCGTGGAGTACATCTCCATCATGGCCGCTGCGCAGCGGATGGTGGGTATCGGCGGCATTGATCGACTGGCCGGGTTTGTCACCAACCTCGCAGCGAACACGCAGAACCCGCAGGTGCTCGACAAGATTGACACGGACCAGATGGTTGACGAGTATGCCGACATGATGGGCGTCTCGCCCCGTGTCGTGCGGCCAGATGAGGACGTGGAGGTTATGCGGGCGGAGCGGGCGAGGGCACAGGCGGCGATGCAGGCCGCGCAGCAGGCGCAGATGGAGGCCGATGCGATGGCAAAGCTGGGCACAATCAAGACGGACCAACCCAACGCCATGACGGACCTGCTCGGGATGCAGGGCACGCCGGGCGTCGTGTAACGGAGAAAGGCATGGCAACCCAGAAGAAGAAGTACGTCACGTTTGCGGTTGACCGCATCGAGGGCGACCGGGTCATTCTACAGCGGGACGACGATGGGTCGGTGGTTGAGCGGCCCTTGGCGTCGATGCGTGGGGCACGGGAGAGCATGATTTACCGCGTGCCGATGTCGGCGAGCGGTCTCAACTGGTCGGGTGCGATGGCCGACCGGATGGCAACCGCCTCGCGGATGCAGTCTGCGCGACAGCAGCGAAAGGGGCTGGCGGAGCGCATGTATCCCGACATGCGATGAACAAAGACAAGCGTCACACCGACCTGTTGGCGGACGCCGACTTGGCGTGGGTGCTGAGCGATGCCCGTGGTCGTCGGGTGTTGTGGCGCATTATTGCGAGTGCGGGTGTGTGGGAGCGCATCCGGGCACCGAACCCGGATATCCACTACCGCGAAGGACGCCGCGACGTCGGCATTGAGCTGATGGAGCGGATTGACAGCGTGGACAACGCCACGATCCCGCTGATGATGCAGGAAGCCCGCAATCAGGAGCTACTCGATGACCGACGCAGGTAACCCCACCGCCACTCCCGAGAGCCCGGCGGTCGGCAGCAGCACCCCCTCATCCGAGGGGTCGCAGGACACCACCGTGGGGACGTTGCTGACGCCCCCCTCCGACCAGCCGTCCAGCAGCGAGCCTACGGTCCCTGAGACCTACAAGCTCCAGCTGCCCGACGACTCGCCGCTGGATACCTCTGCCCTCGAGCGCGTGACCGCGCTGGCCAAGAGCCTCAAGGTCACGACTGACGAGTCCGCACAGGCTATTGCGCAGGCGCTGCATGCAGAGGTCGCGAGCTACCAGCAGGGGCTGATGGAGGCGAATGCCAAAGGCGGCGAACTCTGGAAGGCGCGGGTAAGTGACATGGAGAAGCAGGCGCTGTCGGACCCCGATATTGGCGGGACCGCCGAGCGGCTGCAGCAATCGGTACAGCACAGCCGTCAGGTGCTGGATCGGTTCGGGGATGCCAGCGTCCGGGACTTTCTCGAGGAGACCGGACTGGGCTCGAGCCCTGCACTGATCAAGATGCTGACGCGCATTTACCGTGCGATGGGCGAGGACACGTTTGTCGTGCCCAGCACGTCGCACAAGTCACAGCCGAAGACGCTCGCTGAGCGCATCTACGGCTAAATCACACTGGAGAATCTGAACCATGGCTGAACTTTCGAACCTGCGTCCGACGCTCGTTGACGTCGCGAAGCGCCTTGATCCCGATGGCAAGATTGCGGCGATTGCCGAGCTGCTTGCCCAGACCAACCCGATCCTGCAGGACATGGTCTTCAAGGAGGGCAACCTCCCGACCGGTCATCGCTCGACCGCCCGCACCACGCTTCCGGGCGTGTCGTGGCGTCGTGTGAACGCGGGTACCACCCCGACCAAGTCGAAGACCGCGCAGACTGAGGACCAGACCGCGATCCTCGATGCGTGGAGCGAGATCGACAAGAAGGTCGCTGACCTCAACGGCAACACCGCCGCGTGGCGTCTCTCGGAGGCTTCGGCCTTCATCGAGGCCATGAATCAGGAGATGGTCGGCACGCTCTTCTATGGCAACAGCAACACCGACGAGAAGGAGTTCACGGGCTTTGCCCCGCGTTACGCCTCCCCGACGGGCAGCACCGGCCAGAACGTCCTCGATGCGGGCGGCTCGGGCTCGGACAACACCTCGATCTTCCTCGTGGTGTGGGGCGACAACTGCCACGGCATCTACCCGAAGGGGTCGACCGCTGGCCTCAAGCACACCGACTACGGGCTGCAGGTGATTGAGAATGCCGGTGGCGTGTCTGGGGCGCTCATGGAGGGCTACCGCGACCACTACGAGTGGGAGATGGGCCTGCACATCCGTGACTGGCGCTACGTTGTTCGTATCGGCTCGATCGACGTCTCGAACCTTGGCGGGGCCAGCGAGGCTGACCTGACCAAGTTCATGACCAAGGCTGTGCATCGCATCCCGATGCTGGCGGCTGGCCGTGCGGCGTTCTATTGCAACCGGACGGTTGCGCAGTACCTCGACATTCAGCGTCAGGCTGCTGTCGCTGGTGGCGGGCAGCTCTCGTATCAGGTTGTCGACGGCATCTGGACGTCCATGTTCCGTGGCATCCCGATCCGCACGGTCGATCAGATCGTCGAGAACGAAGCCGCCGTCTGATCACTGACCATTTACTTAGAGGACTAACACATGCGTACTGATGCTTTCCTTCTTCTCTCCGACGCGCAGGCCGTGACGGTCGACGCGGTGTCGACGAACGCCCTCGCGCTTGGCGCGGCTGGCGTTGACGTCGGAATCGGCGAGCCCCTCGCCGTGGTGTTCGTGATCGACGTCGCGGCGGATTACACCAGCGGCAACGAGACCTACAAGTTCGCCGTGCGTACGGCGACGGCCAGCGATGGCACGACCGGGGCGGTCTCGATCGTGGAGACTCCGGATATTGCCGGCAGCGCCCTTACCGCTGGCACGCGCTTCGCGCTTCTGCTTCCGCAGAACCGGATTGCGTCGACGGCCACGCACCTCGCGGCGTACTATGACGTGAGCGGCACGACGCCGTCTGTCACGGTGACCGCGTTTGTGCAGCCCGCCTCGATGGTCCAGAACGACAAGTACTTCGCTTCTGGCTTCACGGTTGGCGCGTAACCTTCACTGACGGAGAGGATTGACTGATGCGTGTGCGTGTAACGGTACCAGTGGCATTCAATGGCGAACATCGTGTGTACGAGGGTGATGAGTTTGAGATCCCGAATGGCACGCCAATCGCCTCATGGATGGAGCTGATAGACGACACGCCCACGCCAGTCGCCGCTCCGCGTGGACGGCCAAAGGGGAAGGCGGGGGCAGACGCTCCCGCCAACCCCAGCCGGGTTTCTGATGTGTCAGTTGGGTAACTGAAAACTTTAAGGATAGAGAATAAACATGCCGCTCAAGAGTAAGGCGCAGATGCGGTTGATGTATGCAGTGGCTGGCGGCACGGCAAAAGTACCGGGCCTCAGTAAGGCGGAGGCAAAGAAGATGATCGCCCACACGCCCAGCAAGGCAAAGAAGAAGTTGCCTGCTCGGACGCGGCGAGGGCGATAGCATGTCTATTGAGCGCGGTGGTGAACGGTTCGCGGGGTATAACAAGCCCAAGCGCACGCCGGGCCATCCCGACAAGAGCCATGCGGTCCTTGCGAAAGTAGGCGACACGATCCGGCTGATCCGATTCGGGCAGCAGGGTGTTTCTGGTTCGCCACGGCGTGAGGGCGAAAGTACGTCTGCGCGAAAGCGTCGAGAATCCTTCCGGGCTCGACATGCAGCTAATATTGCCAAGGGACGGCTGAGTGCCGCCTACTGGGCGAACAAAGTCAAGTGGTGACGTGGAGGAACCATGGCGGCGAGCGTAGAGGCGATCTGTGAGTTGGCTCTCGGGCATCTTGGGATGGCCGATACGATTACGGATGTCACGACGGATCAGACGGCGGTCGCTCGTGCGTTTCGGCGGTTTTATGAGCAGTCGCGGGATGAGGTGCTCACCGCGTTCCCGTGGACGTTTGCCAAGCGGTATTGGGATTTTCTTGAGCAGGACGGCACTGGTACGGTGTATATCCATTCACATACATCGCACTACGACGCTGATTTTACGTCCAGTCAGGATCTGTACCTTAGTGTAGGCGACACCATTACGGTCAATGGCACGACGTACACAATGGTCGAGCGCCACAATGTGAACACATGGCATGTAACGCCATCCATTTCACAGGTTGCCGGTTCCACTTTCACGATCGCGAAAAAGCGGTTGACGGACCCGACGCTGGACTGGGCGTATGCCTATCGCATGCCTGCGGATATCCTGCAGCCGCTTCGGCTGGTCGACGGCAACCGCACGCCGATCCGATCGAACTGGCCGGTGTTCTGGACTGGCGAGGACGACACCAGCAAGCTGTTGTATTGCAATTACGACACCGACGTGATCATGGAATACGTCAAGTCCGTGACCGACGTGACGAAGTTTCCCGTACTGTTTACTCAGGCTTTGGCGTGTAAACTTGCGTTTTATGCAGCGCCGTTGCTCGTTGGTGGTGATAGCAGCCAAGTGAGTGCGCGCGTGGCGCAGATGTATGTGTCGTTCCTCGCCGAGGCCCGCGCGATGGATGCGATGCGTAGTCGACCGGATGATGACGCAGACGCCGAGCTGATTCAGGGCCGCTAAATGACGATTGATCCGAGTGGCAAGCGATACATCGATAAGCTGATCGGTGAAATCGCTGGTGGCCCGACTGGACCGACTGGTCCGTCGGGTGTTCCCGGAATTATGGGATTGCCCGGAGCGCAGGGGCCATCTGGGCCGAGCGGTCCGAGTGGTCCGTCTGGTGCACCGGGCGTCATGGGTCTCCCCGGATCGAGTGGTCCGACAGGGCCGACGGGAGCCACCGGCCCGACTGGGCCATCCGGTGTGCCGGGCATTATGGGTCTACCGGGCGTCAGCGGGCCGACCGGGCCTACCGGACCAACGGGGTCTACCGGACCGACGGGTGCTTCTGGCGTGCCCGGTATCATGGGTCTGCCGGGTGTCAGTGGGCCGACTGGACCGACTGGAGCAACCGGATCGACTGGCCCAACAGGTCCAACTGGAGCATCTGGCGTTCCGGGCATTATGGGCTTGCCGGGATCGAGCGGACCCTCTGGACCCTCTGGCCCTACCGGAGCGACTGGTCCCTCTGGCCCATCCGGCCCGAGCGGGCCGACAGGCCCAACGGGCGCTACCGGCCCAACCGGACCCAGTGGCGTTCCGGGGATCATGGGATTGCCGGGTTCCAGCGGTCCCAGTGGCCCTAGTGGTCTCACCGGTCCAACCGGTGCAACTGGTGCGACTGGCGTAACTGGACCGACAGGCCCAAGCGGTGCGACCGGACCAGCTGGCCCATCTGGACCAACTGGGCCGAGTGGTGTTCCCGGAGTGATGGGTCTTCCCGGCCCTTCTGG
>DAIRDB010000051.1:0-21456 GCA_036796405.1 Gammaproteobacteria bacterium
ATCGTTCAGTTGAGGGTCGGAGCCGGTTCCGGCTCTTCTTCGATCATCTCGACCTGGCCGCCCAGGAGGGCAGCGAGGGCTGCAGGCATGCCGCCGTGCTGGTGGCGCTGCTCGTCCGGCTTGATGAACGCCACCCCGTGATCGTTGAGGTATTCGGTGTCCACGGTCCAGTCGCCGTCGGGGTCGATGCCGGTCTGCTCGTAGAGCTTGGCCCAGAGCTCGTTGTTGCGGCGCTCGAAGGCGGCATTCATGGCGTCGGCTTCGGCCCGGTACCGCTCGTTCAGGTCTTCGGTTGCCTTGCGCCCTTCACGGCGAAGCTCGCGCAGCTGGCGGCACAGGTCCAGGGTCTCGCCGCTGTTGACCAGGATGGTCGCGGCCTTGGTGGTCTGCTCGTTCACGTTCTACTTCCCTTTCTTCGTCAACACCGTTGCGAGCCCCAAGAGGATCAGCCCCGGCCAAAACAGGACGAGCGCCACATACGCGTGTCCCAGCAGTCGGGAGCCCTTGCGCCGCGTCGCGGCAATGGCGAGCTCCCCATTCAACAGGCCGAACACCAGGTAGATGTTCAGCCAGCCTATCCAGGTCATGCCGCCTGCTCCCAGGCGTAGCCCCGCATGCGGTTGACCTCGAAGTCGAAGGCGAGCTCACCCATGTGCGCAATGAGCGCCACGTGCAGCGTCCGCCGGTCCAGGTGATGGGGCACAGGACGGCCAAAGGCTCTCCGGTACACCGCATCGACCTCATGTTCATGAAGGGGCTTCCCCGGAGCCCAGGGAGGCAGCTGCTCCCTGGGCTCGCTGGAGGTCTCCCGGTGTGGTCGTGCCCAGGAGGCGAAGGCGCTCACTGGCCGCTTTCCTCCACGGTCACGTGGATGCGCTTGGGCATGGTAGCCCGCTCGCCCACATGGACCTTCTGGATGTAGAGCGTGGTCACCCCCGCGTCCCCGCCGACCGCGCGGTACCGATGGCACCCCTTGGTCTCCTTGGCGTCTTCGCGCTCCATAATGATTGACAGCTTCTTCACTCGTCACCTCCCTTCACAGCACCAGGTTGAGAATTGCATACCACAGGAGCAGGCTTGGCGCAGCAGCCCACGCCAGCCCTTTCCAGAATGAGGGTGGGAGGCTCACCCGGCCTCCACCGGCACCATCTCGTCACCCCAGGGGTCGACCGGGTAGCCGTGCTCTTCGAGCATCTTGGGGCCGACCAGCACCTTGTAGGTCTCTTCGTTGGTGCTCATCAGCCGCACCCAGCCACCCATGGAGCCGCGCTTGCTCTTCTTGCGCGCGATCATGGGCACGTGCGGGTAAGGGCCCAGGGCCTCAGCGACGGCGGTCAGCCGAGTGTGGCACTCCGAGCCCGGCTCAGCGTAGGTGGCAGTCGCCTTCCCAGCCAGGCCGAATTCGCGGATGACCTTCTTGAACGGGGCCTTGTGGCCGTGCTCGCAGCCGACCGAAGCGTGGACCATCTGGTGCAGCAGGGTCGCCAGCACGTCGATGGGGTCGCCCAGCCGGGGGCAGATGAACATGTTGACTGCCTTCTCGCCCTGGCTCCAGGCAGGCGGGAAGCACTGACCGATGGCGTCGCCCTTGCCGGGGTTCTTGGCCCAGCCGATCGACACGAAGAGTTGATCAGGCAGCGTGTGGCCACCGGGCTTGAAGAAGGTCTTGTCCAGCTGGGCCATGGCGGCCTTGAGCCAAGTTTCGCGGGTCTCGTGGATGTTGGTCTTTGGCACGGGTCGTCTCCTTTTCCGATGATGGCTTGCCTCACGCAGAGGCAGAAGACAAGTCCCTTTCTGCAGGATGTGTCATGAACGGAAGCCAGTCGGACGCAGCGATCAGCTTCCGGCAGAGCGCGCGGCCCTCGTGGTAGAACAGCACCATGCTGTCGTCAGCGCGGTGGAAGGTGACCGAGCCCTGCGTCTTGCGAGCGAGCTCACGAGCGATGTGCTCCGGATTGCGCGACCGGAGCCCGAAGCGACGTCCGGTGGCCTGGAGCTCCTGGCCGGTGAGGGGAGAGGTGAAGCGCATAGCAGTCTCCTTTTCTAGGCGATGATGCCGAGCTCGCGCAGGATGCGTCGAACTCCCATCTGTGCGTTCTTCATGGCGCGGTGGTCGCTGGCGGTTCTGGCGACCACGTAGGTGTATTGACGGCCGTTCACCCAGAAGCGCACCTTGTAGTGCTTGCCCTGGTCGACGCGGTGCTCGACGCCAGCGGCAGTGAGCTCAGCGATCACGACGGTCACCGGGGTCTCCTTGGCCATGGCTCAAGCCTCCCCGTTCTTGTGGGTGGCGATCAGGTTGGTCTCCCACCGCTTCTCAGTAGCGGCCGGGTCCTGAGCATAGACGGTGCCCTTGGCTCCGGTGAAGGCGGTGATGCGGCGGTCCTGGTCGTCCAGATACTGGCTGTAGGTGATGAAGTAGGGCTTGTGGCTCCGGTCGGCTTCGACGGTGAAGCCCAGGGAGAGCAGGTGCTGGTGGGCCTTCCACAGGCGGCTCGTCTTGGCGAGCTCCCAGCCCGCTTCGTTCAGCACCTTACGGTGCAGGGTCAGCGGCTCCATGTCGTCGCCGTAGCTGACCTGGTATTCCTGGAGCTCGGTGTAGCCGATCATGGCTATGCGAGTGTCAATGTGAAGGTTTCGCTTCGTGCCGGTGATGGCGAGGAAGGCGAGGGCATTGGCGAGGGTATACTTGGAAGCCATCAGTCGTACTCCTTTTCTACCCTCTCCATCTCGCATGCCGACGCAGAAGACAAGCCCCTTTGTCAAATTATTTTCAGAAGGGTGGCTCCTGGCTGTCCTGCTTCGGCCGTCCACGGCCGTCCACCTTGAGCTCGCCCTGCTTGGGCTTGGGCCAGGTCCGCACCCCATGAAGCTCTTCCCACCGGGCACGGCACTCGTCCAGGTTGGGCAGGAGCCAGAAGTAGGCGCGCTTCTCCACCTTGCGCATGAAGCCGTCACCAGCGGGCTCGTCCCAGCAGGCCAGCTGCTGGATCACGTCCAGCCGGGGCACCACACGCTTGAGGAACTTGCCCAGGGCGGTCTGGTTGCCCCGACGGTTGATCATCCAGCGCCGCGTGTGCTCGATGTAGTCATCCACCAGGAGCTCCTTGCGGACCTCATTCGGCCACTCGTCCTGGTCGGCGAAGAGCGAGCCGTCGGTCAGCTTGTTCAGCCACCAGTCCTGCTCCGGGGTGAGGCTGAGGTCCTTCTGGTCCTTGAGCGCATCGGTCTGGGGCACCGCGCGCACGTCGAACTGCCTGAGGTCGTACGTCAGCAGCATGTGCAGCAGGGCCTCCCGGCCGCCGTTGTCCATCTCTTCGGCGATTGCCTTGAAGTAGGCGCTGTTCTGCTGCTGCCCCTTGCCTACGTCCAGCACCAGGAAGCGGCGCTCGTCCCCGGACGCTGGCACCACATGCTCGTCGTTCGAGGCCATGATCAGATGGACGTAGTTGGGGGCCGTCTCGACGTCGACGCCCTTCGCTTCGATCTGCAGGGTGTCTTCGGTGATCAGGGTCTTGAGGATGGAGGCATGCTTCTTATCCCCCGCGTAGAAGGCCTCGTCGGCGAACAACAGCACCACGTCCCGGAGGTGGCTGTTGAAGTTGCCGACCAGGTGGGAGGGGTTGCTCACGTGCAGGAAGTGACGGCCCAGGAGGGAGCCGAACTGGCGCGCGGCGAAGCTCTTGCCGGTACCCTTGCCCCCGCGCATGACCACCGCCACCTCCCCTGGGCTATCCGGGTGCTGGACCATGCGGGCGAGCCAGCCGATGAGGTAGCGGTAGATGCTCTCGTCGCCGCTGCAGACGTTCTCCCTCAGGTGGCTGAGGAAGCCCTCGCAGTTGCCAGGCTTGGCGGTGACAGCGAAGCCCTTCCACATGTTGTAGGCCCCACTGACCTCACGCCCAGGAGCGAAGACGATGGTGTCGAACTGGCGGCGCTGAGGGTGTCCCAGCCACCAGCCGCCGACCGGCTTCATCTTCGGCATGCCGCTCTTCTCGTCGACGCCCACCTGGACGTACTGGTTCATGAAGCGGTTGCGGAAGTCATCGAAGCTCTGGCGGGTCAGCCGGGTGCGGTTGAGGGCGTGGTCCACCACCTCTTCGACCACCCTGCACTTGCCGCCGATGTTGCCGATCACGGCGAACCGCTCGTTCAGCTTCTGCAGCCATGGGTCGATGGCGTATTCCCGCGCGCGCTCGATCTGCCGGATGGCGTACTTGCCGCCGTTCGAGCCCTTCTCGATGATGCTCTCGCTGATGCCGAAGTCGGGGTCGGTCAGGATCGAGAAGATCACGTCGTCCGGCACCTCAGCGCGCACCAGCTGGCACACGCAGTCGAACACCCAGGCCGACCGGCTGTTGTCGCCCACCTTGGTTTCATCAGGGTGGCGGCCCTGGACGATGATCACCTTGACCCGGTCAGGAACACCCCACTGGTCGAGCTCGTTCACGTCTGCCAGGCGCTCGACGTTGCCAGAGACCTTGACGATTGGCTCCCGGCCGCCACCAGCGAAGCCGCCCTCTTCGCGCATCTGCACGGCCGGGGCAGGAGTGAACTGGCTGAGCTGGTAGACGAGCTCTTCGTCGAATGAGACCAGCGTGGCCAGGGTCGGGGTCCGACCCTTCTTGGCCTTGCGCTCGTCCGGCACGTTGACCGTTCCAGGCAGGCGCATGATGCGGTCGATGTTGTGGCAGTTGTCGGCCCCGAACAGGACCTCCAGCTGCTGATTGTACCGCTTGGCGTCCTCAGCCCGGTCCAGGTCGCCGTTGACGGGGATGGGCTCTTCGAGTTTCCAGAAGCCTTGGTAGCCGCCCCCGCTGAACACCACCACGGTCGGAGCAGGCACCCCGGCCGGAAGGCGAGAGGTCAGCAGGCCCAGGGCGCGCTGGCGCTCCTCTTCCAGGTCCTCACCAGCGCGCGGGTCGATGTCCACGTGCAGCCAGTCGACCGACTTGATGTCCTCGCGCTCAGCCTTCTTGCTGATGTCCCGCATCGGCGGGTTGACGTGGAAGTAGATGTTCCGCTGACCGTTGTACTCGCCAAGCCAGCGGCGCGCCGCGTCCTCATCGGTCGGGTAGAAGGTGCGGGTGTCGATCGCCTTGCGGTCAGGGCGGATGGAGGTGAGGGCCCAGGGGCCCTTCGGGGCCCAGCGGCGCAGGAATTCGAGGGCGGCATTGGTGTCGGGTTGTACGCTCACGATCAGGCCTCCCAGTAGCAGGCCAGGTCGGTGCAGTCAGCTTCGCCGATCTCCATTCGGTTCAGCCAGTACCGGCAGATGCCCATGTCGGTCGCCACCTCCTGCTGCGTCTTGCCAGAGCGGCGGCGGTACAGGTAGCACCGCTCGTGGCCCTTGAGGCTGCCGACGCGGATGGAGGGCGCTTCCGGGTCCAGGTCGCGCTCCCACTTGCTGTACCGGCTGAGGGGCACCTGGAGGCGTTCAGCGGCCGCGCGCTGGCGCTCACCGCGCCTCCGACGGTCGATGGCAAGGCGTTCGCCCCGCGTCAGCTTCTCCAGGTCCCCGTGAGCCATTTCTTTAACTCCTGCTCGTCCAATTTTGGCCAAACAGCGAGAGCGAGCTCGCGCAGCCTGGGCTGTGATACCTTCCCCAGGTGAAGGGCAGCGGTCAGGCCGTCAAAGAGCAGCCAGTCGCGCCCCGCCTGGAGCAAGAGGTAGGCGTTGCCGCCCTTCCTCCACCGTCGCTTGAGCCAGACCCGCTGCTGAGGCGTGAAGTGCTTCACGCGCACAGGAGCTTCCTCCGACCCTTTGGGCCACCGGGGGAGCCACTTGAGCTCCACCCACCCCTCGACGTAGTTGACGTCAGGGGTGCCCGGATACACCCTGTTCTCGACCGCGACAGCGTCGAGCTCGCGAAGGGCGCGCACCACGCGCCCCCGCATATTTGATTCAGCCACGGGCCACCTGAGGCCCATAGCCCTGATTTTGGTACTTCCCGTCGTACGGCCGCTCAGCGGGCTCGTCCAGGCGGTGGAACACTACCTGTGCGATGGCCTGTCCCTCGACAAGCCGGATTGGCTTGGGGCCCTTGTTGCTGAGCTCCAGGGTCAGGCTACCGCTCCAGCCCGGCTCGATCACCGTGTTGAACACGCTGAGGCCCAGGCGCGCCAGGCTCGACTTGTCGTGCACGATGCCGAGCACGTCAGTTGGCATGGCGAAGTGCTCGACCGCTGCAGCCAGGGTGAACTCACCGGGGTAGAGCACCACGTACCAGCCCTCGTCGGAGTGCGGGTAGGCGGGCTTGATCATCGGCTCCCCGTGCTCCTTGCCGAGCACCAGCCTGAGGTCGTAACCGGCCGGGCCCAGCCCATAGCTCAGGCCGTGCTCCTGGGTGCGCTCAGCACACGGCTCCAGGATGCCAAGGCGGCGGATGCTCTGTCCAGACAGTATCATGTTTCTGCTCCTCAGCCTCCTACTTTGCCTCGCCCCAGGACGGGCCGATCTCGGTATCTACGCGGAACGGCACCTCAGCCTTGCGGATGTCCCGCATGACAGCGGCCATGGCGTAGGCCTCATCACGGGTCGCCACCGAGCCGTCGATCTCGTCATGCACCTGCAGCTGGATGAAGTGCCCGGCAGCGTCGAGCTCGACCAGCGCCTCCTTGGTCTGGTCGGCGCTGGAGCCCTGGATGAGCCGGTTCAGTGCCTTGTGCGTCCAGTCGTAGGAGCCGTCGGGCTTCTGAGGGAAGTGGAGCTTCCGGCCGCCTACGGTCTTGATGAAGCCGTTCTTCTTCGCCTGGGCCTCAGCCTTCTTGGCCAGCTGCCGGATGAACGGCGCGCGGTTGTCGAACTTGTCGATGATCTCCTGGCCCTCTTCGCCAGCCGCCTCGAACATGTAGCCGTCTTCGACCTCACGGCGCGCCTGGAGGGCCTCATCACGGGTCGGGAAGTACTGGACCCGGCGCTCGCGACCACGCCCAGAGGACAGAGCCCAGCGGGTCGGCAGGCCACAGTCGCGGCTGAGCTTGGCACCGCCTTCGCCGTAGCAGAGCCCCAGGTAGAGGTTCTTGGCGTACTTCCGGGGCAGGCCGGTCAGGTCGGCCATGAACTGGTGGTTGTCGAGGTCGGGGTCGTCCCAGTAGGCCTGGGCCGCCACCCGCGCCTTGGGCAGGTCCATGACCGCCGCGAAGTGCGTGGTCCACCGGGGCTCCTGCTGGCTGTAGTCGTTCGCCACCCACTCGCAGCCCTCTTCGGGGATGTAGATCGAGCGCCACATGGCAGCGAACTCGTCACGGCTCGGCTGCTGCTGGAGGTTGGGGTCGACGCAGCTGAGGCGGCCGTAGCGCGCGCCCTTCTGGTCGCCCTTCTCGTCCTCACGGGCGATCTGGTTGAAGGTGCAGTGGATGCGGCCGTCGACCATGTAGTTGCGCACCGACGCGGCGAAGGTGGTGCGGAGCTTGTTGACCTTGCGAGCCCAGGCGATCGAGCGAGCCACGTCGTGGTCCACCGAGCCGAGCAGGAACTTGTCAATCTGGGGCTGGCCAGTGCTGGTCTCTTCGAGCTTGAGCCCGATCGCTTCCAAGGCTGGAGCTAGGGCCCCGGCCTTCCACACGTCCCCGACCGAGATGCTATGCCCGGTCATGTGCTTGACCTTGGCCAGGGCTTCGGCTTCCTGGGTGAGCGACCACTCTTCGACGCCCCTTAGGCGGTCGAGGTCGATGCGCACCCCGCGTCGGCGCATGCGCACCAGACAGGGCAGCACCCGGCTCTCAAGGTTCCAGATGTCCCACAGGTCCTCATCGTCGATCCGCCTCTCCTGGCGTCGCAGGATGCGCAGGGGCTCCTGGGTGTCGCGCTCGGCATAGGGGCCGACGTAGCGGGCTGGCAGCCGCCACATGCCGCTCTTCGGGTCCACCCCGTAGATGCGCGCGGCTTCCTCCAGCAGGCTCACGTCCTTGCCTTGGAAGCCGTGGCGCTCAGCGATGTTCTGGAGGCTGTAGCTCATGTGGAGCTCGTAGATGAGCGGGTCCGCCACCTGGATGTCCCGGAAGTAGCGCACCTGCTTGAAGTCGATCTGGTCCTCCAGCAGGTAGTCCAGATCGTACTGCAGGTTCGCACCGACCAGGTCACCCTTGAAGTCCCGCGCCTGGGCTCGCAGGTAGGCCAGCACCTGGGCTTCGTCCAGGTTGTCGCCACCCTCGTGCCGGATGGGCAAGTAGGCGCTGGGCCCATCCTCGATCGTGAAGCTGACCCCGGTGATGAAGCCGCCCCGGCGCACACCGATGCCCAGCTGCTTGAGGTAGGGGTCCTTGGTCTCCACGTCCACGCAGACCCGCTTGGCGTCGGCCCAGGAGGGGAGCTCGGCCATGGAAGGCGGGCTCCAGGTGCTCTCCGGGGCGAACAGCGGCATTTGCAGCGCACCGCTGCTGCTAGGCTTCCTTGCCATCAGAGGCTCGCGTCCTGGCTGGTGCCGATGTTCCGGCAGAGCTTGGCGCTGGCGATCAGCGAGCGGATGTCCTTTTGCGCTTCGACCAGATGGGCGCGGCGGTTCCAGTGCAGCAGCATGTTCAGCGCACCGGCCTCGACCACGTCACAGCCGTTGACCCGGCAGAATTCAGCGATGGTCTCGTGTGGCACCACCCCGCGCGGCAGACGCACCCCTTCGTCATAGAGCTCGATCAGCTTCTGGACGTAGTGGTCGGCCTTCTCCAGGTCCTGGAGCCCGTTCTTCTTGCGCCAGCGCGCGATGTACTTGGTGGCGCACCCCTCCAGGTAGCCGATGCCGTGCCGCTCGATCAGGTCCCAGTGCTCCAAGGCCCCGTTCTTGTAGTGATCGCCCCCGACCTGGCGCTGGTTAGCGGTCAGCAGTCCCATCTCATCCTCCATCATTCGCAGAGCCCCTTCATGACGCCAGCCCACAGGGGCCGGACGCCACGCTCGCGCAATGCTTCGTAAAGCCGTTGGGCCCGTTCCGGCAGCGGCACCTCGTAGAAGTACCGCTCCATCTCGTCCAGGCCGTCCTTGACCATGGTGTTGCCCATCGCCAGCTGCTCGTGGCACCACAGCCAGAACTCCAGCCGGTCGCAGGCCTTGAGCTTGGCGTGGTCCTCAGGGTCGAGCTCGTTCTCGGCAGGCAGGCCAAGGGAGTGATTGACCTTGGCCTCCACCCGCTCACGCTCGTCCTTGAGCCCAGGCAGGTAGCGGGCGGTGGGGGCCGGGATGTCACCGACAATGCCTTCCGGCACGTCGTGGGTGAGGCAGTAGATGGCCAGCCGGGGGAAGTCTTCAGGCCACAGGTGGTACATCAGCATGCCGACGCCCCAGCTGTGTGCCGCGTTCGAGTAGGAGCCCTGGTGGGGGATGTTGTGGCACCGCTCCACCTTGCCGCCCAGCCGCGCCTGGATGACGTTCGAGGCCATGTCGCGGGCTTCTTGCCCCTCCTGGGAAATGATCTCCCTGAGGTCGTCTGCCAAGCCCATCATTCGGCTTCCTCTTCGCGCTTGACCTGGGCGTCACGGCGGCGCTCCAGCCACTCCTGAGCAGCCACCCGCCAGTCGGCCGCGTGACACTGGCTCAGGTTCTCGAAGGCGAGCTCGAAGCGGTCGAGCTCGTCACCGCGCTTGTACGCTTCGTGGGCCAGCCACATGGGGATGGCGACGCGGCGGAAAAACGGGTCACGAAGCCCAGGGGTAGGGCCAACGTCGAGGAACACGCTGAGGTCTTCACGCCACTGCTGGATGCTGGTGGAGACGAGCGGGTAGGGCTCGACCAAGCCCTCGCTGTACGGGTTGGACGGCCGCTGCAGCGGGATGCCCTTCACCTGCTCCAGCGTGGCGTGGTAAGCGTGGAGGTTGTTGCTCATCTGGTAGAACCGGCCGACCGGCACACCGACCCCGGCCGCCAGGAATTCCTGGAGGTACGAGAAGTGCACCGCGTTGGCCCCGTAGGCTCCCCAGACCACGTCGTTCGAGCGGTTGCAGAGCGTCATGTCCAGGCGGCCGTCGACCCCGATCGACACGTAGATGTGCGTGTTGCAGGGCACGTCCTTGCCCCCGGCGCGCGCGGTCGGCGGGTCCACGTGGCCGTCCCACATGCTGATCACCTGGCGGCGGTCATCGGGGTTGCGCTTGAGCGCCTCGATCACGTCGAGCAGCTGATCCTGCAGCATGAAGCCTTCACCGTCTGGCGTCGGCTGCTGAAACCACCGGAGCCAGCGCGCGCCATAGGCCCCGTGCAGGGTCTTGCCGTCATCGCTGAACGTCTTCATGCGCTTGACAAAGTGCGCCACGTACTTGACGTCGTTCCGACCAGCCAGCATCCACAGGCTCTCGAAGAGGTGGAAGAAGGGGTTGGCGTCCCGCTCAGGGTAGTAGAGCACCCGCTCGCGCGGCTCTTCATACACGGTGGTCACCGGGCCCGGAAACAGGCGCACAGGCCCGTTCCGGCTATCACGGTCGATGCCTACGTAGTCCAGGTCGATCAGCGCCTGGGGAAGGGCTGCCTGGACGTTCCGGGTCCGGATGACGTGCATGTATCAATCACTCCCTTTCTTGGCTCGTGCTTCCAAGGCGCGTTGCTTGGCGAGCGGATTACGCATTCCACAGCGGCCTTCTAGATTAAGCCGCCGCATCATCTCAGAGCGTCGGCTTCGCCCCTCTGGACTTCGCGCCTCAACACGTAGATTGGAGCCTGCATCCTTGCGTCGCCGATTGGCTTCCGCAATCAGCTTCCTTGTCTTCTCGTCAGGTCCTGCCCCTAGCTCGCTGCAGTTGTAGCCTTGCTTGAACGAATTGAGAGAAGCGATCCAGTGAACTTCACGCTCGCGCAGTTGGTCTTCACTGCAGAGCTCCAGGACCTCGAAGCTGAATGCCCCCTCCCCATGTTTGTTCCAGGCGCACTGCAGCTTGAAATTAGGGTGTCTGTTGCTTCGCAATTGCGTCAGGTGAGCCTTCCAACGACGTTTGATAATGCGAGAAGAACCTACGTAGCCTCGGCCACTGCTGACACAACGGATCAAATACACCCCACAATTCATGATGCAGGCCTGTACCGTTGTTTCGGTTCACCCTCACCAAGCCGAACGCGCTCGTACTTATCAAGCTCGCAAAGGTTATGCTGCACGGTGCTGAGCTCCCACGAGGGCCACTCTGCAGGCCAGTAAGCCGAATCGCGGCTGAGCTCCAACAAGTCTTGCATACCCTGGAGCATTGCGCCCTGCTGAGCCTTGTTGGTGTAGCGGTAGTGACCAAGCTCCCCAAACTGGACGCGGCTGAGCCCCCGCGCACTCCCTGGGCCTGGGCAAGTCCATGTATTGATGTCTGGTGCTTGATCAAGCAAGGGAGTGAACCGCAGGTCGCACACGATTTGATAGGCCATGAACGCCCCCAGGTAGGGGAAGCCGCACAGCACCTCGTGCACCGCCTTGAGCTCGGTCTCTTCGTCGATGGCATAGGACATGATGCCGCATTCCGGCTCGACCCGGTCGATGCACTGCAGCAGCCCGTCCACCTTGTCCAGCCCCGGTGGGCTCTTGATCATGTAGGCAGCGCCTAGGATGGTGTGCCCAGAGGCGACGCGGTCCTTGAGCAGGCGGCGCGCTTCCTCCACGTCCCAAGTGCCCAGGAGCAGAGGCTTGAGGAGCTCGCCGGTCTCGATCTTGTTGAACCAGCGGAACACCACGGCCGCCAGGAACTGGCGGTAGCCGTCATCACCAAGCGGCTCCCGGATGTTCTCGCGAAACCACCGGGTGACCCGATCGTCCTCACGGAACACGTTGCAGAAGCGGTAGGCCGCCAGGATGGGGTCCTTGGTCCAGGGCGGCGGTGCCTCGTTCCACTCAGGGCCCCGGTCCAGCATCAGCTGGTAGCGCGCCCTGGCGTAGGCGAAGAACCGCTCAGCCCCGTCCATTGAGGGTCTCCTGGACGCGGCGCGCGAAGCCAGCCGTGTTGAGGCTGGGGTCGACCTTGACCACCACTTCACTCTCAGCCATGCGTCCAGCAATGCCCTTGAGCACGGTTGCCGCCACGGCGCTCAGCACGAGCAGCACAGCCGCGTCCATGTAGCGGTGCTGGTCGAGCAACCGGATCATGCCGATGATCACCAGCATGTCCATCAGCGAGACCTGCTGCCGTACGATGTACGCAGCGCAAAGGCGAATGAACATCCAGACCTTCTTCACAGACCGAGCTCCTTCTTGATGATCTCCAGGCCCTGGTCGCGGTCGGCCCAGACAGCGCGCACCCCGGCCTCTTCAAGGCGCTTCATCGACGTCTTCACGCCTGAGAACTTGCTGGCCGTGTTCTTCGGGTTGACCTCCCCCTTGGGCTCAGGAAGCTCCAGCAGCTTGCGACCCTTCGCCGCGCGCTCAGCATTCTCGGCTTCGATCTTGGCCAGACGGCGCTGGTGGTCTGCGTCCCGGCGCATGTTGATCGAGGCCAGGCAGAGCTCCAGAGGCGTGTCGAGCGCCACCACCACCAGCGGCAGCCCGTCCTGGTGCAGCTTCACCGCGCGGTTGACCTCAGCACTGATCAGCAGACCCTCGTAGAGCACGTCCATCCCGGCCGCGTGGCTCTTGCGGACGAGCTCGTAGATGTGGTCCTGGTCGGTGATCGTGTCGCAGCCACCGCAGGCGGTCTCGTAGTGGCCGATGACCGCCAGAGGGCGGCCCCCGGCCGGGTGCTGGTAGATGTAGCCGATGGGCCGCTTGCGGTCTGGGACCTTCACCGCCGCCTTGCTCGGATAGCAGTCGAGCACACGGCGAACGAGCGTCGTCTTGCCGGAGCCGCTCGTGCCCCTGATGTTGACGATCACGGCTGCAGGCCCAGCTGCGAGGCGATGCCTGCCCACTGCTTCGGGAAGTGGCGGATGCCGTTGTTCCACAGCGGCCGGGTGACCAGCACGTTGCCGTTGCGGCGAAGCCAGGCTTCGTCATCCGGCTTGACCGCAGGCCGCCAGCCTTCGATGAAGTCGGCTTCCTCAGCCACCTTCACCGCGCCCATACCGAGCCGCTCGAAATTGGCCTTCCACCGCTCGTACTTGTCCTCCATCGTGAGGCTCTTGCGCCCCAGGATGGGCTGCTTGATGATCGAGCTCCCCGCGTACCAGTACGGGGTGCCGGGCACCGGGTAGGCGTAGGCCATGATGAACCGGCCCTCCCGGAAGTAGAAGCACGGACGAAGCTCCTGGCCGTCGCGCTGATAGAGCGAACGGTCGTAGTCGAGCGTGACCAGCCGGGTCCAGCCCCAGTAGGTGTGGCCCAGGCGGCGGCCCCAGCCATGGCCGACAATGTACCAGTCCACGTCTTCGTGCGCAGGGGCGTCACAGGGGCGCACCTCGCCTGCAGCGAACCGCTCGCGCGTCCTGGGCACCAGCATCTGGGCATTGAGGTGATAGGCGCTGGGCCCAGCGAGCCACAGGCCGCTCTCCAGCTGCTCACGAGCGTAGGTGCCGCCGTGCGGCGGACCCTTGGTGCAGTACACGTAGCGCGCCTCTTCGGTCGCGCCCTCGAACACGTCCTGGGCATGCCACTGAGCCCACACCTCACGACACTCTTCGTCAGGGCCGAACTTGGTGGAGCCCGAAGGGTAGATGGCCCCGGTAGAAGCCTGCCACGCCACCTGCTTGTCATGGGTGTCGTGCCAGGTGAAGTCCACCTCATTGCGCCACAGCATGGTGGCGAGCATCGAGCCGGTCAGGCCCATTCCTTCAATGTGAACGCGCATCAACGATGTCCTTCCTGATTTCCATGAGCAGGCGGCCCAGGTGGTTTGACCCTTGTCCCCGGCAAACGCCCCAGAATGTGTCACCCCAGGTATTGCCTTCGACTAGCTCCTAATCGCCAGTGGCCAACAATTGGTCCCGAAGCCCAGGGAGGGCGAACTTGGAGCGGAGCAAGGCTTCCATGACCCCGACCTTCCGCGCCTGATGGTCGTGGCTCATGAGGTCCTTGCATGAGTGAGCCAGGCGCTTAGCCTTGCCGGGGGTAGGGCAGTCCCTGATAGCTTCCCGCACCCCGCTCTCGGCCGGGAACTTGGCCGCTTGGTAGGCATGCTCGACAGTGGCGTAGGTCGTCCCCTCCCACTCGACCTCTGCAGGCCAGAAGTTGCTGAGCCAGCGGTGCTCGCCCTGGAAGCTGTCAATCATGAGCCGTTCCCCTTCGGCATGGCGTGGAGCATGCCCCGCGCCGTTTCGCTGTGGTCGGCCCAGCCGGTGAGGCCGTGCCTGATCTCGTGGATGTCGTTGAACAGTGGGTAATGGCCGTTCCGGTGGCTCTTCCACTTGCAGAGGATCGTCTCGATCTCCTGCAGCCCGACCGGCCGCTCGTGCCGGGGCGGTGCGGTGAAGTCCTTGAAGTGCTCGGTCAGGTGGCTGACCACGTTCTCGATGATCTGCACCTTGACCGCTTCGCTCTTCGGCTGAGCGTCGTCCGGCAGCTTCGAGTGCTGCCGCCACAGGGTCAGCGCGGCCTTGACCGGGTCGGCGAACATGAAGACCGCCGCCTGATCGAAGTCGACCGGCACAATGCCCAGGCGGTCGAGCATGTCGCACACCTTGAAGCTGATCCAGGGCCCGAACAGAGGCAGCGCCTTGGCGCGCTCAGCCACGGTGGCGTAGGGCAGCGGGCCCTCGCCAGCGGCGATCTCTTCGACCAGCCGGTGCGGCTCATCGAAGTAGCGGCCCCACAGGGTCCTGACCGCCTTTGTGGCAGCCTCACCCCGGAAGTGCCGCCGCTCGCTGCCCCTTGGCCACCGGCCGCCATCGGGTGCTGCCACCTCGTTCTTGGCCGCCAGCTGCATGCGCTGCCAGAATTCCTTGCCGCTCGCTTCGCTGATGTAGCTCGCCGCGCCGCAATGGTAGAAGCACCAGTAGGCGATGAGCCAGCGATCGCGCTGTTCAGCGTCGAGCCAGTCCATCTTCTCAAGTGCAATGTAGACCGGGTCGAGGTCGCCGGTCTCCAGGAGGTGGGCCCCGAACGTGTAGATGTCGAGGCGATCGTAGTTGCGTCCAGCCATGGGTGCTCCCTTTCTGCTCCGGGAACGTCGCGGCTCCCGGAGCAGAAGGCAATCGGTTACTTGTGGATGGTGATGCGGCCGTCCGCGTCCTGCTTCATGCCGTAGCCGACGTAGTAGTGCAGCAGGCGGATGCCCTCGTAGGTGGTCTTCTTGGCGGTCTCTTCGTCCATGCCGTCCTTGGAGCCCCAGGTGGCGGCCATGGCTTCGTCGAAGGTCGCGCCCTTGCCGGTGGAGAAGAGCTCGACCAGCTTGGCCCGGAAGGTGCCAGCGCGCACCGGCTTGATCTCGTCACCGACCGGGAACACGAAGCGCATGCCGCGCGGCTTGCGGGTCTTCTTCTCGGCCTGGGGCGCGGTGGCCTTGCGGTCTTCAGCTTCGGCCTTGATCTGCTGCTTGTCCCGATCGCTGAGCTCGACCTTGCCAGCCGAGCCCAGGCTCTCGTCGCTGGCCTTGTCGAACTGCTCCAGGGCTTCCCAGGTGCGCTTGATGGCGGTCTTGGTGTCGCTGAACCGGGTCGTGCGGACCTCTTCACCCAGGTTCGACTTGACCAGGCGGTAGAGCGAAACGAGCTCAGGGCCGGTCATTTGGTCGAGGTACTTGTCCGCGTTGTTGTCGGCGGCGGTGTGGGTGGGCGCGTAGGTGGTGTTTCCAAACTTGATCACGGGTCGTCTCCTTTTCTGTGTTGGCACTTGGTCCACCGCTGGGCCTGACTTCATCGACTGTTCACCAAGCATTTGTATCCCGCCTCCTGGATAGCGGCCCGGTCTCCCTCAGGTGACCAGCGGTGTTGAGAGACCCTATCTATCACGCCGCAACAGAAGACAACCCCCTATTTTGATCCTGCGTCATTTTCTGAGAGCGCCCCTTCGCTGGACCGCGCGCCAGGTTCACGGGGATTGGTACGAGCTCAGTGCAGTCGACGCACAGCGTCCCGTGGTCGCAGCCGTGGTCGAGGTGGTGCCCAGCAGGGACACGCAGGGACGGTATCTTGCCAGCCAGGAACGCGGCGAAGACATGGGCCCTCACCGCGTTGTGCTCACGATCGATGTAGAAGCTCCCGTAGGGGCCTGAGTAGGGCCGCTGCCCTCCACGGCTCTGGGCTCCCGTCCACACACGGCAGCCGTCGGGCTTCACCTCCAGGTGCCTGAGGAAACGGGCCTCAAGCTCCAGCAGGCGGCAAGGGGTCAATGCGGCCATGGTCTTCTCCTTTTCTCATGCTTCAATCACTCGCACTCCAGCGCGCCGCGCGCGCCTCACCATGTCAGCCGTCCCCCGGCCACCGGGGAAGGCCACCACCAGGTCGGGGCGGCCCTTCGTGAGCATCTCCTGGTTGCGCCTGGGCCCAGCAGACAGGCCATAGGTCGACCAGTCAGCCGGGTAGGCCTCCAACGGGATGTTGTGCTTGAGGCCCCAGGCCTCGCCAAGCTGGTCAGCGCCCCGCGCGGCCCCGTGGATGATCACGGTGATCCGCTCATCGGCTCCGACCTGCTGCAGGACGCGGTCCACGTGTGCCGCGTCCCGGTAGTCCCGGCCGCCGCACACGAGCACCTTCACGCGGCCACGCTCATGCTGTGCTCGGCCACATAGACCTGGAGCTCGCTGTAGCCGCCGACCAGTGAGCCGTTGTGGTACACCTGTGGGAAGGTCCGGTGCCCCTGGGCCTTGAACGCGGTGATGTCAGCTTCCGACACATGCTCCTGCACCACGGGGATGAAGCCCAGGGAGGCGAGCAGGTTCTTGGCTTCGACGCAGTAGGGGCAGCCGGGCTTGCTGAGCACCTTCCATTCCGGCTCAGCCGGTTCCTCGAACATCGAGAAGGCGTCGTCCCAGCTGCCTTCGACCGAAGCCTTAGCGTAGTCGCTCGGCTTGTTCTCGAAGAAGTTGGTGTGCTCCTTGCCGCTGACCAGCACGTCCACCCAGGGCAGCGGATTGTCGCCGATGTTGTAGCGCGGCGGCATGCCCAGCTGTTCCAGCCGGTGGTCGGCGATGTAGCGGATGTAGGCCTTGACCTCGTCCTTGGTGAGGCCGGGGGCAGCGCATTCCCCGAAGGCCAGGTCGATGAAGGTGTCCTCCATCTCAACCACCCGCTCCAGGTCGGACAGGATGCGCGCCTGGAGCTCAGCGGTCCAGAGCTCCGGGTGCTCGTCCAGCAAGGCGTGGAACACCTTGACCATGGAGGCCACGTGGTGGCTCTCGTCCCGGATGGACCAGCTGACCACCTGGCCCATGCCCTTCATCTTGCCGAAGCGGGTGAAGTTGAGCAGGATCACGAAGCTGGCGAACAGCTGGAGCCCTTCACCGAAGGCGCTGAACACGGCGATGTCGCGGGCCAAGCCGTCCAGGCCGGTGCTGTTCTCGTGCATCATCTCATGCTTCTGGCGCATTGCGTCGTACTGCATGAAGGCCGCGTATTCGGTCTCAGGCATGCCGATCTCGTCGATCAGCGTGGAATAGGCCTGGATGTGGACCCCTTCGCGCGCGGCGATGGAGCTCATCATCATCCGGAGCTCGACCGGCTTGAACAGCGGCAGGTAGCGGTCGATGTAGCACCCGGCCACGTCCACGTCCGCCTGGGTGAAGAAGCGGAACACCTGAGTGAGCAGGTTGCGCTCATCGGCGGTGAGCTTGGTCTTCCAGTCCTGCACGTCGGCATTGAGCGGGACCTCGCGCACCAGCCAGTGCATCTGCTCGCTCTCGGTGAAGGCCTTGTAGGCCCAGGGGTACCAGAAGGGCTTGTAGGCGAGCCGGGTGGCGAAGAGTGATGGCTTTTGCATGATCAGGCCTCGCATGCGGTGCAGTCGCTCTCGCCGGGGGCAGGAGCGCGGTTGGTGGATGGCTGCTTGGTGACCGCTTCGGTGCGGCGGACGCTGCTGGAGCGCAGGTAGTAGAGGGCCTTGAGGCCGCCCTCCCAGGCACGGAAGTGGAGCCGGTTGAGCACGGCCGGGCTGACGTTGGGCGGCAGCGCCATGTTGAAGCTCTGCCCCTGGCAGATGTAGGGCTGGCGGTCGATCGCCTGCTCCAGGATTGCCATCTGGTCGTGCTCGACGTGAGTGCGGAACACGAGCTTCTCGCGGTCGCTCAACCAGTCCAGGTGCTGGACCGACCCGTCATTCACCAGGATGCTCGACCACACCCCTGGCGTGTCCTTGCCCTTGGAGGCGAGCAGCGCCTGGAGGGCCGGGTTGCGCACCTCCTGGGTGCCGCTCAGCGTCTTCTGGGCAAAGGCGTTGGCCGCCATTGGCTCGGTCGACGGGCTGACCCCGCCACAGATCAGCGAGCTCGTGGCGTTGGGGGCGATCGCCATCAGGTGAGCATGCCGCATGCCAGTGCCGACCATGTCGGGCGCTTCGCCACGCTGGGCTCCCAGCTTCAAGGAAGCGGTGCGCGCCATGTCCTTGATCATCTGGTAGAGCTCGATGTTGTGCTGGCGCGCTTCCGGGTCTTCCATGGTGAGGCCGCGCTGCTGGAGGTAGGTGTGCCAGCCAAGCGTCCCCAGCCCGATCGACCGCTCGCTCCGGGCAGAATTGACCGCGCGCCACATCTCAGGCGGCGCTTGCTCGATGAACACGTCCAGGACGTTGTCGAGCATGGTGACCAGGTCGGTGATGAACTGCCCGGCCATAGGGCCCCACTCGTCCGCCTTGGCCATGTTGATCGAGCTCAGGCAGCACACGGCCGTCCGGTCGGGGGCGGTGGGCAGCATGACCTCAGTGCAGAGGTTGGAGTGGTGGACCCGCAAGCCCAGGGCGCGAAGGGGCTCTGGCAGCGCGCGGTTGGCAGTGTCGGAGAAGAACAGGTAGGGCTCGCCGGTCTGCACCCGCTTGAGTAGGATGCGGCTCCACAGCTGCCGAGCGTCGAGCGTTTCCTTGACGTTGCCGCTGTTGGGGTCGATCAGCGGCCACGGCAGGCCGCGCTTCACCGCGTCCATGAAGGCGTCGGTGACGCAGACCCCGTGATGGGTGTTCTCGTTCTTGCGGTGGACGTCGCCCCCGGTCGGGGTGCGCATCTCGATGAACTCGACGATCTCAGGGTGGCTGATGTCGATGTAGGCAGCCCCTGCGCCGCGCCGCGTAGAGCCCTGGTGGTAGGCCAGCATCTGGCTGTCCATCACGTGGAGGAAGGGCATGAGGCCGGGGGTTTCCACGCCCCTGGAGGTCCGCTCGCCTACCGAGCGCACCCGACCCCAGTAGGTGCCGATGCCGCCGCCGTTGGTGCTGAGGAAAGCGTTCTCAGTGAAGTTGGCCGCCAGGCCAGCAACGCTGTCGTCGACGTAGTTGAGGAAGCAGCTGATGGGAAGGCCGTTAGGGGTGCCGCCGTTCGAGATGAGCGGGGTGGCGTAGCTGAACCAGAGGTTGGACGAATAGTCGTAGAGCCGCTGAGCGAGCTCCGGGTCGCCACCGCTGAACGCCTTGCTGGCACGAGCGAACACGTCCTGGGGGCCTTCACCGGCCTGACAGTATCGCTCTTCCAACGTGATCTTCCCCAGCGGGGTGAGCAATGCGTCGCGGCCGTAATCAATCCTCATGTCATCTGTCCCTTTTCCCCGTCGCTGGCGGCAAGGCTCCCACCATGCCTCGTTGGAGGCAGGTTGCCAATGGTGTCCTCCAGCAGTTTTGTCGCTAACTTGAGTTGCTCGACTGCCTCGACTAGGGAGGCGCGGTTGACCCGCTTGCGTACGAGCGCCTCACACACGGGCGCTGAGCCGCCCTGCAGGATGATCCGGTGGATACGGCCAAGGCGATCCTCCAGGTCACTCACATCTTGACCACGGTCAGCTGCTCAGCAGCGCGCGTGATGCCGGTGTAGAGCCAGCGGTCACGGTCCTGCCGGAAGCACCACGCTTCGTCGAACAGCACCACCTCGTCCCACTGCGAGCCCTGGGCTTTGTGGACGGTCATGGCGTAGCCGTAGTCGAACTCTTCGGCCTCCTTGCGCTCCCACCAGGGCAGGCTCTCATCGCGCCCCTCGAAGTAGTGGGTGTGGGCCTCCACCTCAAGCTCGGTGCCGGGCTGACCCTCCAGGTCGCTTTCGGCCGACACGGTCATGTACACGCGGTCCTCAGTGATCGCGCCGACGCCCTCCACGTACCAGAGCGCGCCGTTGAGCAGGCCCTTCTCGTGGTTGTTGCGCAGGCAGACGAGCTTGTCGCCGATCACCGGGTAGTCATTGGTCCCCCGGCCCAGGAGGGAGCGCATGCGGCGGTTGCTGGAGTGGCGGGTCTTGTTCCGGCCGACCAGCAGCTGATCCGCGTGGAGCGCATCCTCTGGGCTCATCTGGGGCTGGTTGATCACCCGGCAGTTGCCGTAGGTGCCCAGGTCGAGCCGCTCACCCTGGCGCACCTTGGTGGCCATGGCGATGATGGGGCTGTCCGCCGCTTGGCGGTGAATTTCTGTCAGCATGGTGTCCGGCTTCACGTTCTCAGTGAAGAAGCCGCCGCCGCCGACTGGAGGCAGCTGAGCCGGGTCGCCCAGGACGAGCACCTTGGTGCCGAAGCTCAGGAGGTCTTCGCCCATCCGGCCGTCGACCATGGAGCACTCGTCAATGACCACCAGGTCCAGGTCCTTGACCACGCTCTCTTCGTTCAGGGTGAAGCTGGGGCGGCTCAGCGCGCGGCGCTCAGCCTCCACCTGCTCACGCAGGTCCTTGACCCGCCTGTTGCTGTCGTACAGCTTGGTCAGCTGCTCGGACGTGAGCCCAGGGTTGTCCTGCCGGAGCTCGATGAGCAGCGCGGCAAGCATCGCCTCGATCTCCTTGAGGCGCGCCTTCCCCTTCTCCTTGGTGTGGTAGATCATGGAGTGGATGGTGGAGGCGCTGTCGCAGCCCTTCTGGCGCAGCACGTAGGCGGCCTTGCCGGTGTAGGCCCCGAAGGCTACGGCGCTCACGCTCTCGGCAAGGTGCTGAGCCAGGGTGGTCTTGCCGGTGCCAGCATAGCCGAACAGCCGATAGACCTGGCGGCTCGGGTCCTTGAGGAACCGGGCAACGTCGAGCAGCGCCGCGTCTTGTTGTGGTGACCAAATGGGCACGTCTGGGTTTCTCCGCGTCCAGGGAAGGTGCACAGGGGGACCGGGGGAGGTCGGGGGAAGGTCCCCCTGTGCGAGTATCGCCGTCTAGTGGGACGTTAGAACGGCGGGTCTTCGCTCGACCCGTTGCCACCGTCGCCGGTGCTGTTCTGGGTCTCGAACGCAGCGCGGGCCATGCCGGACGTCACCATGTCACGGAAGCCCTTGGCTTCTTCGAGCAGGGCGGCTTCGGTGGCCGGGTTGATCAGGCTCTCCGACCAGCTGCCCTTGAGCGGCTCGATCTTGAAGTTGAAGAACGAGCCCTTCTCGTTCTTCTGCTTGACCGTCTTGAGCACGGCGCGGTTGGCGAACATCGGCGGCCGCCCCTTGAGGGTGTACATGGCCGTGGTGAAGTCGCGGTACGGCTTGATCTTCGGCGAGGTGAACGAGACCACGGCGAAGCCGGTGGTGGTCTCGCCCGCTTCGTCGAG
>DAIRDB010000052.1:0-1172 GCA_036796405.1 Gammaproteobacteria bacterium
CGTAGATGGCGTCGAGGTCGAGGGCCAGGTCGCCCCCACGCTCGAAGTCGAGGGTGGAACGCAACCCGCTCAGGATGTCGTGGGCCTTGGTCACCGTCTGCGCCTTGGCGGCAAGCTCGGCACCCAGCATGTGCCGCTCCGAGTCGGCAAGGGCCTGCATGAGGGCGCGGAAGAGCAGAGCGACCAGCGCGTGCTGGTCGGCAAAGTCCACCGTGGCCTCGTAGCCGACTTGCTCGTAAATCTGCAGGGCGCGGTGGGGGGCAACGGCATTCATCGGGTACCTCGTGGGGTGGCTGGTGGGCACCGAAACCGCTCGGCACCTGCCCTACTGGTCGTCTGCGGCGCCGCAAACTTTATATAGTAAGCAATTGTTTTTTATGAAAAATAAAGCCTTTAAACAAAAAATGCGCCGCCACGATACAAGCCGTGGCGGCGCTGGTGTAGCAGACTGCGTGCGCGGTCAAAGATCGCTATCGAACAACACGCCTTTCAGCGCCTCGATGTTGTGCGCCACGCGCAAGGCGCTTTCCCCCGGGATGTGCCGGACGACTTCACCCGAGGCCTTGTCGGTGACCGTGACTACAAACCGCTTCGAGGCCTTGTCCACCGAGATGTTGAGGCTCTGCTGCGAGGTTCGCATGCGCTCATTGAGCGTGGTGATCGCCTCCTGCAGACGCTCCTGCAACTTTTCCATCTCGGAGACCGTTTCGGTGCGCGTGGCTTCCGAGCGCGCGGCCAATTCCTGCACTCCCAGCCTGGGCTGGGTGACTTCAGGCCGTGACGTCACCGGACGTGGCTCCGGCACGGCGACTTGACGAACTGGGGTACTGCTGTCTACGGTGACCATGGAGGTTACCTCTCAGTTCCATGACGCGCCCGGCTACTGCATCACGCCGGGCGGCTTCTGGCCCGCTAGATTACTTCAAGAGGGCGAGGACGGTCTGCTTGGCCTGGTTGGCCTGCGCCAGCATCGCGGTACCGGCCTGTGCGATGATCTGCGTGCGAGCAAGCTCGGTCGTCTCCTTCGCATAGTCAGCATCCAGCACGCGTGCCCGTGAGTCGGCGGCATTCGCTGCGATATTTGCCATGTTATCAACAGCGTACGACAAGCGGTTCATGGTGGCACCCATCCCGGAACGCCCCGAGTTTACCGTTGCGATGGCCGTATCCAC
>DAIRDB010000052.1:1272-21197 GCA_036796405.1 Gammaproteobacteria bacterium
TGTACGAACGACTTGTCACCGACAGTTGCAGTAAAGACGTCACCGACGGCGATGGTACCTGCGATCGTCAGGGTGGATACCTGTGCTGCTGGGGTTGCGTGGCTAGGACCCGAGGCACTTGTGGTTGTCGCGACGGTAGCGGTGCCCCCCTGGGTGGAACTACCTGCTTGATAATTACCGATAGTCAGGTCAATGGTCTGTGCTGCATTGGCGCCCACCTGGAACTTATAGACACCGGCCGCCGTCAGGCCGCTACCGCTGCTCCCGTCGAGCAAGTTTCTGGCGTTCCACTGGGTATTCTGCGCGACACGGTTGATTTCACTTCGGAGCGAGGAAAATTCTGTATTTAGGGCGGTGCGGTCGGTCGAGGTGTTGGTGTCGGTTGCCGACTGCACAGACAGCTCACGCATGCGCTGCAACATGTTATTCACTTCGACCAGCGCACCCTCTGCGGTCTGAATCAGTGAGATGGCATCGAGCGCATTGCGCTTGGCCTGATCAAGGCCCTTGATCTGCGAAGTCATACGCGAGCTGATTGCCAGGCCCGCCGCGTCGTCCTTGGCGGAGTTAATGCGTATGCCCGTCGACAACCGCTCCATCGCGGTAGACATGCTACGCTCATTCCGCATCAGTGAGTTAGAGGCGAGGGTCGCCAGGGTGTTGGTATTAATAGCGGTCATGTTATCTCCTGAAGGGCGTTGCCCGCCCATTACGTTGGTTGTGAAAACAAGCTTTGCTGTGCTGGTACAACAGTAGACCTACGGCTTGCTGCGTGTACCACTTATCCTTCTCTTCGAGGCCTTCACGGCCCATCGTTGAACGAGTGTAAAGTCGTTTGCCATGCTGTGACGCCTGCACCAGCGCGGCACTTGTCTGTAAGGTCGGCAGCTCTGCGCCTGGCTTTAGGGCCTTGCTGCATTTTCTTTTACTGCTGATGCGGCCTCGCCTTCTTGCCACGACATAGTCGGCAGCTGGCACCAAGACTGTAGCGTCCCAGTGCTTAAGCGATTGCGCGCACAGTAGTAGCAGTCGGCCGAGTTCCCAGCCCCCTCATCGCGATCCCACGCAGGACTGGCGTATACTGCGGCCCGGCGTTTTCCCGGAGCCCGTCCGATGCTGCGCACCCTCTTCCTTGCCCTAGCTATCACGACCTCGGCCGCGCCTGCGCTGGCCCAGCAGGCCGCCTTCGATGCCGGCCTTGCCGCCAAGGACCGAGGCCATTACGCCACCGCCATCCGCGCCTGGTTGCCGCTGGCCGAGGCCGGGTCGGCCGAGGCGGCCAACAACATTGGCCACATGTATGAGGAAGGCCTGGGCGTGGCACAGAACTACGCCGAGGCCATGGACTGGTACCGCAAGGCGGCGCTGCAGGAGCTGGCGCAGGCCCAGCACAACGTGGGCTTGCTTTATTACAACGGCTACGGCGTGGCCGCCAATCCGCGTGAGGGGGTCCGCTGGTTCCGGCTGGCGGCCAACCAGCAGCTTGCCGAGAGCGAGTACATGCTTGGCGTGGCCTACCAGTCTGGGGAGGGCGTAGACCTCGACTACACCGAGGCCCGCCGCTGGTTCCTGCTCAGCGCACGACAGGGCTACGGCAATGCCCAAATGATGTACGCCTACCTCTTGCTGGCGGGCGATGGCGCGCCGAACGCTGAGCCCGCCCCCGTTGATGCATACGTATGGGCCCAGCTGGCCGCGCGGCAGGGGCTGACGAGCGCGGACGACATCCGCGCGCTGGCCGTGATCTCGATGGAAGACGAGGACGTTGCAGAGGCCGACGCGCTGGTGGACCTGTGCCTGACTCAGGGGCTGGCGAGTTGCCCGGAGTAGAGGGCAGTCCCCGCGCTCAGTTGTTGACGATGATTTCGATGCGTCGGTTGGCGGCGCGGCCGGTGATGCTGGTGTTGTCGGCGACCGGGCGCGTCTCGGCTAGCCCGAGCACGTTGAGGTTGCCGGCGGGCACGTAGCCGGCGTTCATCAGGAAGTCCGCGACCGCCGCCGCGCGCGCGGCCGACAGGTCCCAATTAGTGCGGTACCGGCTGCCGAAACCGAGCGGCACGTTATCGGTGTGCCCCTCGATGGTAACGAGTCCGCTGGTGCCTGCGAGCGAGACCCCCACCCGCGACAGCAGCGCCTCGAACTCGGCCTTCAGGGCGGCCTGGCCGCTGTCGAAGGAGCCTTGCTCGGCGAGGCGAATCAGTACCTTGTCCCCCTCGCGTTCCACCTCCGCCAGCCCCGCCTCGATCTCCTCGGACAGGCTGGCGCGGATCTGCTCGTACTGGCTCTCGGCGAGACTCTCGCGAGTGTCACCCGGTTGGGTGTTGCTGTCGGAGCCGGTGGCGCTGGCGCCCGTCAGGCTGCTGTCGATTACCTCGATGGGGGTGGTGGTACTGGTTTGCGCGGCCGCCACGGCGGCGAAGACCTCGAGCGTGTCCTGACTGATCTGACCGCGGCGGTCTCCGGGCTGGTCCTCTGGGCGTTCAGACTGCTGGTTTTGCAGCAGCTCTACCTCGACCTTGCTGTTCTTGGTGGTTACCCGCACCTTGCCCTCGGCGATTTGTTGCGCCAGCACCTGCTCCAGGGCCTGCTCCGTGCTCGACTGTGGGTTGTCACCCTGGCCCACGTCGGTCTTTAGTTCCTCCTCGTCCGGTTGGGGCTCGTCAGTACGTTGCTCCTCGACGGTACGCAGCGCCGTGGGGTCCACCTTGGCCGATGCGTACTGTTCCACCACAATGTTGTTCGCCCACGGTGGCTCGATGACGGGGATGATGTTTTGCACGCCAAAGGCTGTGCGCATGGAGCCGCTGACTTCCTTGTACTTGGGCACGTTGACGTGCGCGAAGGAGAGGATCAGCACGAAGAAGGCCATCAGCAGCGTGGCCATGTCGGCAAAGGTACACATCCAGGCAGGCACGCCACCCTTGCACTCGGGACAGGGGGGCGGCGGATCGGGCTCCGGCTGGGGCTCCGGCGCGGCGGCGGGGACCTCGTCTTCGTCAGCCATCTAGTTCGCCTCCACGATGATCTCGATCCGGCGATTCCGGGCACGGCCGGCCGGCGTGTCGTTGCTCTCCAGGGGCTTGGTGTCGGCAAAACCACTCACCTCGAGCCGATCGCTCTGCATCCCTAACTCGTCGGTGAGGAACGCCGCGACCGAGGCAGAGCGGCCGGCCGAGAGATCCCAGTTAGAGTTGAACTGCTGGCTGAATGCGACCGGGATGTTGTCGGTGTGGCCCTCGACACGGACGCGGCCGCTGCCATCGGCCAGCGTGGCGCCGACGTCGCGCAGCAGCGGCAGGAATCCGGGGTCCAGCTCAGCGCTGCCCGACACGAAGCTGCCCTGGCTGGCAAGGCGAATGATCACCTCGTCACCAACTTTCTCGACCTCTACCAGCCCCTGCGCGATCTCGCCGCGCAGCGCCACACGGATCTCGTTGTAGCGGTCGCTGTCCGCGGACTGGCCGGTGGTTGCGGAGGCCGCCACGTCGCGGGCGGGATCCTTGGCCTCGGTCGTGTCTTCCGTGGCCGACCGGCGGTGCAGCTGCACCTCGCTCACCACCTCCGACTGCACCTGGGTGACGATGGAGGCGATCTCCACCAGCTGCTGGCTCACGCGCCCCCCCGGAGACTGCTGCTGCCCCGTGCCGCCGGCGCCTCCCCCACTGGCGGTGGCGGTGTACTCCACCACCACGGCCTCGTCCTCGATCCGCACCTGCACCTCGCCACGCTCGATCTGCTCGGCCAGCGCGGCCTGCACTTTCTCGAAATCAGCCTCGGTCGGCGACGCCTCTGGGTTCTCGCGCGTACGTCGGATCAAGAACTCGGCGTTGGGGTCGATCGCCCGCTGCTGCTGCTGGTCCAGCACAGTCCGCTCGGCGAGCGCAGGGCTGAAGTTCTCGACCAGCAGGCTGCGCGCCTTCGGGATGTTAATGCTCGGCACGAGCCGCTTGACGCCAAATGCTTTCTGGATCGACCCATTGATCTGCTCGAACTTCGGCAACTCGGTGTCGGAAAAAGACAGCAAAAGCACGAAAAACGACATCAGCAACGTGGCCATGTCGGCAAAGGTGGCCATCCAGCCGGGCGCTCCGCCCTTGCAGGGGGGGCAGTCCTGGCTGGGCTCGTCATCGCCGCCGGCAGGCGCCGCCGCAGGGGCGCCCTCCTCGGTGGAGTCCGAATCAGTCTCGGTGGCGGCCGCAGTCTCGGGCGTCTCCCCGGCAGCGGCTGGGTCTTCGGCGCCAGTCGTCTCCTCGGCCATGGGCCTCCCTCAGGACACGGGCCTTAGCCCGCCGCCTCCAGCTTGGCACGCTGCTTGGGCGCCACGAACGAGGACAGATAATCGGTCAAGATGCGCGGGTTGCCGCCGCCGTGGATGAAGACGATGCCCTCGATGATGAGCTCGCAGTTAGAGGCCTCGATCTCTGACTGGTTCTTGAGTTTTTGTACGAGAGGGATACAGATGACGTTCGCCAGCAGGGCACCGTAGAGCGTCGTCAGCAAGGCCACCGCCATCGCTGGACCGATGGACTTGGGGTCTCCCATGTTACCCAGCATCTGTACCAGGCCCACCAGCGTCCCGATCATGCCCATCGCGGGAGCAATCTCACCCATCGCAGAGAAGATATTGGCGCCCATCGAGTGACGCATCTTCATCGAGGCGATGTCTTTGCCCAACGACTTTTTGATGAACTCGCCGTCCGAGCCATCCACCAGCATGCTGATACCTTTGGCCATGAACTTGTTGGGGATATCCTGACCCTCCAACGCGATCATGCCGTCCTTGCGCGCAATGGTCGCCAGTTCGACGAGTTGCATGATCAGCGCCTCGGGCTTGTCCAGCTTGTTCTTGAAGGTCTTGGCCGCGACGGAGACCGCGCTCAGGAACTCCCCCATGGAGGAGCGGGCAAGCACCACGAACAGGCTACCGCAGACAACGATCAGCACGGACGGGATGTCGATGAACATCGCGGGGGCCGTGATCGAGAGGGAGATCATGACGAACGCACCAATTAATCCAAATAGCGTAGCTATATCCACTATTTCTCTCCTGTTTTGCTGATGCTTGACTGCCTGATGATCGCGAAGGGCATGGTACTATCCGGGTCGTCAGCTTGCTAGCGTAGGGGGCTTGGGGACCGGAGATAGTTTCGCGGGACCAGAGCCCCTCGTGTCGAGGTCACATCCCATGTCGCTGTCGCATACTGTCCTGCTCGTTGGCTCGACGGCATGGCTGGTCCTGTTGGCCGGCTGTGATGGCGTTACCGCGCCGCAATCCTGCACGACCTTCTTTGCGACGGGCGATCGCACGGGGTGGCAGTTGGAGGGTGAGAGCGTCGCCCTGCACGTTGCGTCCGGCACCCGCTGGTACCGCTGCCCGGCCGGAATGGTCTGGGCCGCCAGCCGCTGCCAAGGACAAGCCTTGCGCACTGACTGGGACTCGGCGGTGGCCTATGCCGAGGAATTCTCGGAGAAGTCGGGGCTTTCCTGGTCGCTGCCCTCCAATCGCCAGTTCGGTGCCATCCAGGAGAGCGGCTGCAACAACCCGAGCCTGAACCCACAGGTCCTCGGCGGGTTGGAGGTCGATAACTACTGGACGTCGACGCGCACTCTGCATAACGCGCGCTTTCGTTGCACGCTCTACACGCACGGTGGCGAGGTCGATTGCCGAGAGAACCGCGAGAACCCGCACCCCTTCTTCCTCATCATTGACTAGTCAGCACTTGTGGTCATACAGCCTACCCCGGTGGGGTGGCTGGTCTTTCGCGCTGATCACGACTGCCCGTAGAGCAGACTGTGGCTCAAACGCCAGGCACGGCCCACCGTCGGCCAGCCTGACCTCCAACGCAGGCATGAAACGGCTGCGGAAGCCGTGGCTGTGACAGCCGTGGGGCAAGAATGGCTCCCAGGTCAGGTGGTAGTGCCGGCAACGCCTGCAGTCGGGATCCGACAGCTCTTCATTTGCGCCAGTACTCATTCCAGGCCTTCCAGACAACCAGCAGCAAGAAGGCCGCCCCAAACAAGAAGCCCGCCAGATTGGTGAGTAGCAGCCCCTGCAGGGCCGGCAAGTCTACCCCGGCGAACATGAGCACCAAGACGGGCACGACGGCCAGCAGGTAACGACGAATCATGACACAGGTCGGGCACGGGGCTTTGGGCGAGCGCTGGCTCATGCGATGGGGCCGCGGGCGAGAGGGGTAGCTCAATCATACATGTTCTCCATAGACTTGAACTGCCCCTCGAGGTACTTGCCGATGCCCTGTGACCTCTCGACGAAACTTTCCATCGCCGCAAACTGGGCGACGTACTTCTCGTAGCTCTTCTGGAGCCGCTCCTCAAGGGCCTCCAACTGGGTGGCGTAGTCATCGACCTTGGTCTTGGCAGCGGAAAGCCGCTGGGGCACCGTGCCGGAGGAGGCGAGCACGTCGCCCAACTGGAGGCTGATCTGCAGCACAAGCCCGCGCACGTTGGCGGGCGCCCACTTGGTCTGGTTGTCGAGCCCGGCCGTCAGGGTACGGGCCACGTCGTCTGGCGCCGAGGCCAAGGCAGCGTCGAGCGTGGTCTCATCAAGCTTAAGCGTGCCATCGAGGGCAAACGAAAAACCGAGATTACGCAGGGACTTAAAGGCTCCGGAGGCGGTGGCAGACTCCTGAGAGAACAGCTCGCGAAGCTGGGTACGTAGACCGCTCAGCAGGGACTTGTCACGGCTGAGCGCACCCGAGAACTCGGACGTTTTGGATTCGGTGTTACCCAACTCATCCAAGACGCCACTGATCTCATTGTAGGTACTGACCAGACCCCGCAGGGCTTCCTTGAGTGGCCTGTAGTCAGTCACTGTCTGGACTGTGTAATGCGCGTCCTCGCGGGCATCGCGGAGGTCCAACGTGACGCCAGCGACGAGATCCGTCACGACGTTCGAGGCTCGGAACACGGTCATCCCGTTAAATGTTAGCCGCGCGTCTTGCGCAGACTGGGTCGGAGCGATGGCACTACCATTAGCCGTCAACGAAAATGCCGCGCTAGAGCCAGTCTGTCCTTGCAACACGATCCCCCACGAATCAACCAAGGCACCGCCTACACTATCTTTGCGATTAACAAGACTCGCATTGACACCCAAACCCGCAGCGTTGATCGCCGTGACAAGCGACTCTGGCGTGGCACCGGCTGCAAAAGAGACTGCGTTATTATTTATTTGCACCGAGCTGAGGTTAGACGTACTAATTGCCGACGTCACAGGAAGAAAGCTTACCTGCGGACGGGCCAGTGTGCTCACGCTGAGATTGTGCGTAGCGTTGGTGAGAGTGCTTGATCCAGTGCTCACTTTCAATTCTGTGGAGGAACTACTTACTGAGGAGGCGCTCAGGCTGCTCTTGTTCTTGAAGTCCTCGAACGCCCGCTTCAGCGAGTCGACCGCCGTGGCAACGATGCCGTAACCTGAGATGCTGCGCTCTACAGCGTCCTGCTTCTTCCTGATGGCGTCGATACGCGGCTGGCTTTCTGCTTCCGACAAACCCTTTGCCAGCGCCTGTATATCCACTCCCGAGCCAAGCTCCAACGTCTTAACGATCGAGGCCGAGCTGGTCTTGGTGGTGTCGATGGCCATGCGGATCTACTCTTGGGTTAGCGCAGGTAGTTGAAAAGCGTCAGCTGGGAAATCTTGGCGATGGTACTCTGCGCCGCCTCGAGCGAGAGCATGTGGGAACTCAGTTCCGTCACGGCCGTCGCGTAGTCAAGCTCGCGCTCACGGGCGAGCAGGTTGGTCATGGCCAGCTTACGGTCCGTGGTGATGTCGGTCTTGGTCTCGACGATGCCGCGCCGCAGACCTATGTCGACCGTGTACCGGTCGATGCCGCTGGCAACCTTGTCGAGCTCATCGAGACCAAGGCGAGTGCCGGCACCGTCGCTGCTGGCGACCGCCGCGATCAAGTCATCGAAAACGCGGAACACGCTAGCGCGCGACCGCGACTCGGGGTCGTCTGCATCGCGGACCAGATCAGGCAGCACATCGTCGCGCGTGGTGTTGATGCGAAGGCTGTGACCAAGATCGACATCAATCCGCGTGGGCGTCTGGTCGCCCTGGTAAACGACCACGCCGTTGGCGTCTTCGACGAAGGGCTGAGTGCTGTTGCGAATTCCGGCAAACAGGTAGTTGCCATCTGGGTCTGTGGTATTGGCAAGCGCGAGTATTTCGTCGCGATACCCCCGCAGTTCCACGGCTATGGCGGCCCGGTCAGAGTCAGCGTAGGTATCGCTGGCTGCACGGATGGTCAGCTCCTGCATGCGTGTCACCAGCGTTCGCATGGTCGTGACCACGCTTTCCTCCTGCATGAGTCGACCGTCGAGGCGGGACAGGTTGTCGAGGAATCCCTGCTGCTTTTCGATGATGGAGTTGAGCTCCAATGACCTTGCCGCGATCCGCGGCTCGCTGCCCGGTGTCACCATGGTGTCGCCGGTGGCGAGCTTTGCCTGCAAGGTGGCTATATCCGCCTGCTGGTCAGCGAGGTGGCGGCCCAGCTTCAAGAAATACTGATTCGTCGCAATTTTCATGGTCCCTCCGGCTCCACTCAGCGCACGCCGAGGATGGCGTCGAACAAGCGTGTGGAGACCTGGATCACTTGGGCAGCCGCCTGGAAGGCCTGCTGGAAGCGGATCAGGTCGGCCGCCTCCTGGTCTAGGTTGACGCCGGCGACGGCGGCCCGCTTTTCGACGTTCTCGTTGTAGACGATTTCGCCTGCGGCGGCACTCATCTCTGCCAGCTGTGAGGCCGTTCCCACTTTGTCGACCTCATTCACGTAGAAGGCCCGCAGCGTCTGGCCACGAAAAAGTGTGGCATTCTCGAGCGCCGCAAAGCGCCGCAGGTTGCTGTTGTCTCCAAGGGCGTCGAGGTTAGGCACGATATCGAAACTGTCGCCGGCCTGCGGGGCACGGCCGAATCGCACGCGGACGTCGCCAAAGACAATCCCCTCGTCAAAGTCAAAGCGGGCCTTGTGCAGCACGGTCCCGCTCGTGATGTCAGTCAGCGTGTATCTCAACTCTCCGCTGTCGGTACTGAAGTCGATGCGGAGCGGTGCCTCAATCGCCCGGGGGGGCGGCGGGGCCAGCGCGCCGGCCTGCAGCCTCGCGTCAATGGTGTCAACGCTGCCGGTCAAATAAACGTGGAGGTCTTGAGCGGTGCCGTTGCTGCCCGAGACGGTGGTCGCGAGGCCGATACGGGTGAGGTCTGAGGGGATGCCGTTGGTACCGAGCGTGAAGCGGATATCGCCACCCGGGTTCGGGACCGGGACACCACCGGCAAAGATCACTGCCTGCAAAGAGAGTGTGCCGTTGTAGTAGCCATCTGGCATTCCCAGCGCGTTGGTGCCAGCCTTGGGCGGGTCGCCGAGCTTGATCTGCTTGCCCTCCTCCCCGGGCTTATTCGTGAGATGCAGGTAACCTTCCGTATCCACAAATGCCCTCACGCCGGTATCGGCGGCATTGATGTTGAGGGCGAGAGTGTCGGCACGAGAGGCTGCAGCAATGGTAGTTCCATTGATGACCAGAGGTCGGTCGAGCATGAGCTGAGAGGAGGCGACACGGATGACGTTGTCAGCGGTAGCAATGACTCCCGTCTGGCCGCTCTTGGCATTCAGCCAAGCCGCGACCACGGCCGGCATGTTTGCCGCGTCCTGGGGTAGCGAGAGTGCGTCCAACGCCTGTCCATTTAAGAGCAAATCCCCCGCCGAAAAACTTGCAGCGACTGCGGGAGCCGGCAGACGCTCAGTTTCCAGAGCGCCGGTCGCACGTGCGCCAATAAAGAGCTCTGTCCCGGGATACGATTGGTTGAGCGCGCCTTCCGTCATACGGTAATCGCCGTACCGGCCCGTGCCCGCCACCGCCGTCGCCCACGGGGCGGGGGGTGAACCGATCGCCGAGGGGGCCCCGGAGCTTGCGAGCCGGGCAAAGGTGTCCGAGACCACATGCAGGTTCATGGTTCCGCTGAGGGGGGCCATGAACCCGATCGAGAAGGATTCGAGGCCCCGGGGGATGGAAACCACGGGGCTGCTGGTGTTGACCAAGAGCGGCGTCACGAGGTTGCGCTTTTGCATGTACTCGAGGGAGATGCCGGGCAGGGGGGGTCTCGCGACGGCGCTCTCACCATAGCTCAGCGCAACCTCTAACCGAGACGCATTGTCTGGATCCTGACGGACACCCAGCCGGCCAGCGGCCGCGATCAGGCGCGGGTCGGTGATGGCCATGGCCATCACTTGCGCTGGACGACTGTCCGCCCGCAGCACGACGCTGGCGCCTACGGACTGAGGACCGAGCACCTCCACCTCAACGGGGCCGAGGCCAAGAAGCCGCTGCCCTCGCTGGGTCTCCTCTCTCGCAAGACGTTGGTCTCCGGTGACGGAGTCGGTCACCAGCCAGCTGCCCTCACCGAGAAAGGTCAGCACGAGCGAGACGGGGTCAGCGTCACTGGCGAGACTGCGGGCCTGCAGTCCCGAGGCTACATCGCCGGCAGTGTCCCGCAAAGAATAACGTGGCACGAGGCTGAACATGTCGGTGCCGAGCTGGTTGTCTAGATCGAGACCGGCCCGGTGTTCCGCGTTGCCCGCCGACACGAGCGTCACAGCCAAAAAATCCAGCGCTTCGGCCATGGGTTCCAGCAGGTCGTCCCGCAGGGTGACGAGACCCGCCAGGCTGCCCTCCTGCAGTTTTCCCAAGTACGAGGGTGCTCCATACTTGTCCAGCACAAAACCCTGTCGGGCCCCCTCGGACTCACCGAACTCCATATCGAGCACGCGCGCCGATACGGAATCGACCAACAGCCCACGCGTGGCGGCCCCGGCCAGCCTGACCTGCACGGAGCCGTTGGCATTTTCGGACACACTGATAGCTGCAAACGCAGACAGCTCCCGCAGTAGCTTGTCACGCTGGTCGAGCAACTGGGAGGGCTGCTTCTGCAGGCTGGCCACTCTGTCGAGCTGCCGGTTCACTTCCAGCAAGGACTTTGCCAGGGTGTTGATGCTGTCAACCTGGTCCCTCACGAGGCTGGCGGTCTCGCGTTCCATGTCGGCCAACTCATCCGCCAGGCCTCGCATACGTCCGGTCAGGAATTGCCCGCTGGCAAGTAACTCGTTACGACTGCTGACCGACGACGGGTCGAGCTCGAGGCGGTTCACCGAGCTGAAGAATCGATCGACGGCGTTGGTGAGGCTGCCCTCCTCGGCCGCTATCAAATCGACGATGCGTTTCGTGTACTCGATGAGGGGCTGTTGCAACTGCAGGGCACTGTTACTCTGTCGCAACGCGTTTTCCACGAACCGGTCATAATTGCGACGGATGGCATCGAGCCGCGCACCGGTGCCCAGCGCAAAGGCGCCGATGCGCGCCGGGGCGTTGTCGCTGACCGCAGTCTCCTGGCGCGAGTAGGCCTCGTTGTTGAGGTTGGCGATGTTGTTGCTGACTGTGCTAAGCGCGACACGGTAGAGCTGCGTCGATGAGGCACCGATCGATAAGAGATCCGTCATCGCTTGAGATCCCCCTGCACTGCCAGACCACCATCAAGAGTCGCCTGGGCGCGGGTTGCTGTCTCGATCCACTGGCCAATACCCAGCGCCTGTCGGTTCGCGATGAAGTGGGACACTTCCGTGTAAAACATGTCCTGGAACTGGTCCATAGAGTCACTATCGACCAGATCACTTTTGAGTGGCTCGCTGGCCTTCTTCATCGAATCCAGCAGCATCTGGTAGAAGGCGCTCTCGAACTCTGCGGCCACCTTGTTGATGGTGGCACTCTCGTCGGCACGGCCCGACAGAGTCTCTGCACGCAAGCGGGCGAGACCGCCGAAGTCATAGTAACTGCCGATGGGGGCGGTGTTGGCCATGTCAGATGATCACCAATTCAGCCTTGAGGCTACCGGACCGCTTCAAGGCCTCGAGTATGGCGATCAGGGCCGAGGGGGTGGCGCCCACTTGGTTGATGGCATCGACGATGTCCTGCAAATCGACGCCAGACTGGAACACGAAAGCGTTGGCCGTTTCTTCCTCCACCGCGATATCGGCGTTGGTCACGCCCACAGTCTCCCCTTCACTGAGAGGACCCGGCTGACTGACTTCGTTGACAGCCTGCACCCGGACGACCAAGGTTCCATGGGACACGGCAGCAGCACGCACCGTGACAGCCCGGTTGATCACGGCGGTCCCAGTCCGGGAGTTGATCACGATGCGCGCAACGGGCTCCCCGGGGTCGACGTCCAGTTCCTGCACATCGCTCAGGAAGGCAATCTTTTGGGTCGGCTCCGCCGGCACGCGCAGCGCGACCGAGACCCCGTCGATGGGGGTGGCGACGCCGGCGCCGTATATCTCGTTGATGCGGCTGGTGATCGCATTGGTAGTGGAGAAGTCCTGGTCCCGCACGTTGAGTATGACGTTCTCTGCCGTGTCGAACGGCGTCTCTACCAATCGCTCGACGATGGCACCGTTCGGAATCAGGCCCGACGTCGGAACACCAATCTCGACACTGCTGCCAGCAGCATTCACGGAGACCCCCGTCACCGTCAGGGGCCCCTGCGCCAGCGCGTAGACTTGGCCGTCGATGCCGCGCAGTTCGGTCAGTACGAGATTGCCGCCTCGCAGACTTTCAGCGGTGCCGATGGCAGCAACGTTGACGTCGATACGCTGACCGGGCTTGCTGAACGGTGGCAACTCTGCCGTGACCAAGACCGCTGCCATGTTGTCGGTCTGCAGCGGCTGACGCGCTTGTTGCGAGACCAGATTCACTAAGTTGTCACCCAGATCGAACTCGGACACCGGACCGTCGACGCTGACACCAAGACCCGAGAGCAGGGACTTGAGACTCTGGCCTGTGACCACAAGGTCCTTGCCATCCCCGGTGCCGGAGAGACCCGCTACTAACCCGTAACCGATCAGTTGGTTGGAGCGCACCCCGCCGACGTCGACGAGATCCTTGATCCGCTCTGCCAGCGAAGGTGCGGACAGCGCACCTCCCAGCAACAACGCCGCGAGGCGGTAACCGAGCTGTCGCGTTTTTGTCATGCAGAACTCCCGTCTTTCGTCAGAAGGGCCAGAGGCCCATGAACACGCGCGTGCCCCACGAGGGGCGTACGGCACGGGCGAGATCGCCCGACCCGCTATAGGAAATTTCAGCATTGGCAATTCGTCGCGAGAGCACGGTGTTGTTGGGCTGAATGTCCTCGGGCCGAATCACTCCCTTGACCTCGATGACCTCACTGCCCTCCGTCATTGTGAGCCGCTTTTGCCCAAGGATGACCAGATTGCCGTTGTCCATGATGTCTATCACTACCGCCGACAACGATCCGCGCAGGGTGGCGGACTGGTCGGCGGAGCCGGTACCGGTAGAGGAGATGCCGGTTTCCGTCAGGCCATCCTCCCCGAAGTCAAAAAATGCCCCCTCGGGGAACAGGGCGCCTGCCTGCTCGAGACCGAGCAGACTGTTTTCGGTGGCTCGTTCTGCCGTGAGTCCCGAGCTCCGGGACGCCTGCGCCGTCTCGTTAAGGATGATCGTGAGGATGTCCCCGACCTTTACCTCGCCTGCCATGTAAATACGCCGCGTGGGGTACAAGCCGACGCCGTTGTCGTAGATGGATCCGGTCGAAACACGCGTTGCCCCTCGGGACTCTGGGTAGGTCAGCGCGAAGCTGGTCTTGATATCCTCCGCTGGTGCGCTGGCACAAGCGCAGAGGGTGAAGAGGATTACCAGCATCAGGAGCTGTCTCATGGCGCTGCTCACAGGTTGTTGTTCAGGAAGCGCAGCATGCCGTCTGCCGCGGCAATCGCTTTGGAGTTGATCTCGTAGGCGCGCTGGGTTTCGATCATGTTGACCATCTCCTCGACCACGTTGACGTTGGAAGATTCCAGCGCCCCCTGCATCAGACTGCCAGTGCCCTGGTTGCCGGGGATGGAGATGATCGGCTGCCCGCTGGAGTTGGTCTGTGCATAGAGATTCCGGCCTATCGGTTGAAGACCCGAGTTGTTGACGAACCGATTGAGCTGGAGCTGCCCCACCTGCACCGCACCGCCACCACCGGCAAGCTCGACCGTGACTGTTCCGTCGCGCCCGATCGTGATGCTGGCAGCGTCCTGCGGGATGGTGATCTGTGGGATCAGCGCCTCACCCGAGGCCGTCACCAAGGCGCCAGTGCTGGCCAGCTTGAAGGCACCATCCCGCGTATAGGCCAGCGTGCCGTCTGCCTGCTGCACGGAAAAGAAGCCGTCACCGGCGATCGCCAGATCAAGGGAATTTTCCGTTGAAATCATGTTGCCCTGCCGGTGGACTTTTTCGGTCGACAGAACCCTTGTGCCAGTTCCGAGCATGAGCCCCGTTGGCGTCTGCGAGTTGATGTCAGCCTGCGCACCGGCCTGCACGATGCGCTGGTAGAGCAGATCCTCGAACTGCGCGCGGTCCTTCTTGAAACCGGTTGTGTTGACGTTGGCCAGGTTATTGGCAATGACCGTCATCCGCGTCGACTGAGCCGTGAGGCCAGTCTTTGCTACCCACATTGAAGCATCCATTTACACAATTCCTCTTGTTCAGTTCAGGCTCATGAGGCGCGAGCCATCGCGATCGATTTCTTCGGTATTCTTAATGATCTTCATCTGTGTCTCGAAGGAGCGGTACAGGTCCAGCAGCGTCACCATTACTTCAATGGGATTGATGTTGCTGCCCTCCAGCGCCCCACTGCTCACGCGGCCCGGCGCTGGGCCCGAGGTGAAGTCCCCATTGGCCTGCTGTTGTACTGCGGGCTCATAGAGCCCATCGACCCGACGAATCAGTCGTGTGCCGCTCGCGTCCCTCAGTAGCAGTTGACCGATGAGCTCCGGAACCGGCGCCTCGACATTAGGATCGGTGGCATAGACCCCGCCATCATCCGTCACGCGCAACTGGAAGCCCGCGGGGGCGGAGATCGGCCCGCCGGTTCCTCGCACCAAAAAGCCGTTGCCTGTCTCCAGAAGACCGGCGGGATTCACGCGCAAATCGCCACGCCGGGTGAAGGCAAGATTCCCATCCGCCGCCTGTACCGCGAGAACGGTGGCATCCTGCATCGCAAGGTCGAGCGGGTTTCCGGTGGCCACCAAAGACCCCGGAGAGAGATCCACCACCTCGACGTCGGAGGGGATCATGGGCTGGAATCGTGTAGGGAAACCGGGACCCCGTAACTCTCCCGTGACGGGCGTGTTGCTGCTGCTCCGCTTGTAGCCCGTGGTCGATACATTCGCGAGATCGCTGGTCAGCTGGATCCTGTTGAACTCCTGGCTGGTGGCGGCGCCTAGCGATGTGTAGACAAGACGGTCCATGGCTCAGCCCGATTAGCCGCGAATATTGATGATCGTCTGCGTCATTGAGCTCGACGTTTCGATCGCCTTGGCGTTGGCCTGGAAGTTTCGCTGGGCCGTGATTAGGTCCACCAGTTCGGCGGTGAGGTCCACGTTGGAACGCTCGCGCGCACCGGCACGCAGGGTACCGAAACCGGCTGAGCCCGCCTCCCCGTAGGCCGCAGAGCCCGACTTGGCGGTCTCCATAAAGTTGGAATCACCGATCTGGCGAAGCCCCTGCGGGGTCTTGAAGTTGGCCACAATGATCTTGCCGAGCGACTTCTGGGTGCCGTTAGAGTAGCTGGCCACCACCAGACCATCGTCGCCGATGTTCACACCGACGAGATCGCCTTCAGGGGCCCCGTTCTGGGCCTGGCTCAGTACTGCAAAGGGACTGTTGTACTGTGTGCTCTTGGCATAGTCGATGGCGACAGATGTACCGGTGATTCCCTCACTCTTCAACAGTGTGCCACTGAGTGGCGAGACTATAGCTCCACTGGTATCAAACGTGAGCTCCCCCTTGTCCAGGAAGATCGGCGACCAATAGGGGATGTCCAGCTCGTCGAAATCTCCCTTGTCGGTCGCCTCAATCCAATTGCCAGCCTTATCCTGGCTGACGTAGACCGGGCTCGTACCGTCGGAATCCTGAGCCAATCGGATATACGTTGACGTACGACCAAAGACCGCATCAATATTTTCAAGGCCCCAATCAGAACTCCCAGCAATTTGTATGAATGAATCATCAGACGCCGTTGCGCCTCGAATGACCAGCGCTTCACGACCCTCATCGAAATCGACTCGAACTCCGGAAACCTGACGCCCCAGTGCGTCTGCCATGAGGTTGATTTTGTCCTGAAGGTGCTTCGTGAATGTGCCAATGGAATACTGTCCCTGGGTCAACTGAATCTGGGAAGAGACCCCATCAACGATCACTGTGAGATTTCTGTTCGACGCAGTGACTGAAAATGACTTGCGGGGGTCAATACCCATCTGATTACCGGTCACAACGGCCGGTGACGAGAGCTGACCCCGGATCGTGGGCAGGTTATTGATTTGAGAGACCTGCGGCAAAACAGACTCCCCTGCGTCAGAGATCCCGAAAATATCCTGAGCAAAGGTGCTTGCGGATGTGAAGACTAGGGTGCCATTCAAGACTTCTGTATTGAGCTGAATCTTTATGCTCGAGGTATCTCCAGTCGAACCACTTCGAATAAAAAACGCGCTGTCTGAGTAAGACACACTCATGCCAAAACGTTGATCCCGATTTGACGTTAGAAGGCTACCGTTAGGGAGAATGTCTCTCAGTAAGAGCACACTCTCGTCTGTGTCAAGCGGCATCACCTCGGCCCCGTAGTAGGCCTCAATGGGATTTTGTCCAGTGACAGCTTTTTCGTAAGGGAAGCCACCGAAGATCGGCTGCTCGTTAGGAGGTGTCTCTTTCTTTCCATTAGCAATAAAGAGACGCTTTACCGTTTCACCTGTCTGTGTAAATTTGATGCCTTGATTAGAAAAATCATACTCAATAATTAGATCACTGAAGTCTTTGAGCGTCGGCGCGGTTCCAGCACTTCCGTCTGCCTTGTTGCTAGCAAAATCGACTGCTGCACCCCAAGTGACTGGGTTTACAACAGGATTCGCTCCCTGATTGCTTTGAAGTATTCTATTCAACAGATACGTCAGGTTCTCTGGAGTCATTTCGTTTGCTGAGGACAATAATGCAGTTTCCCCAGTAATAGCCGCTAGCTTCTTTGCCGCCTCGATGAGGTCGATCGTCAGCCGTTGGTCTGTCCCGTCATCACCAACTCGTACCAGCGTGATTAGGTTTGATGCAGGGACTGCAGGGTCATTTCCCGCTGCCGGCTTACCAACTGAGAACTGAAAACTTCGACCATCCCCAAAGCGGGTGTTGATGATATTCGTCAATTCAAAAGCCAACTCAGCTCCGGAGAGAAGGTCCTCGCGTCCTGCTAGATGCTCTAGCCCCACCTGGATTGAGGTTGAGCCATCTATCGAGATCTTGAACATATCAGCGAGGTCTTTCCTCGAGAGACCACTAAAATCGATCCCATTCTGATTGTTGGTTAAATTCAGGCGGTCGTAGTAGGGGTTTTCTAAGTTTATCTTCAGTTCAAGTGACGCTGGCTGGGACTCTTCTGGCTTGGAAAGCTTGTCGTACGAGTACTTCTTGTAGACTGTTCCGGTGGTAATCAGATATTTCTCGCTTTCGGTACTTGTTCGCTGTAACTCTCGCAACTCTGAGCGAGTCTTAATTTCGCCATACTTATTCACGAAAAACTCATCACCCCCCTTGTCTGAAGCTTGAATAAGCGCAGGCTGGACCGGCTGGTCATCGATATAGACATATGTCTGCCACTTGTTGAATGGGTTATCCGCCGTGGCAGTGCCTGTTTTGACGTAGTAGATGGTTGCTAGGTGGGAAGATCCAGACGCGCCATAGACAGTGAAAGAAGTCGTCTTATGATAAGTTTCAGGCTTTGCTGGATTAAACGTTGCAGCAATGGGCTTGCTGTCGGAGGGCAGGTTTAGGCCCAGCTCAACGTTGGTAGTCGCTTTGAACTCTGAGATCGTGTTTCTAGGAATTGAGAGAGCACGTAAGGGCTCGCTGAAGTCTGCTTTGTTAGTGGAGTCCACCGGAAGCGACATCAGTGCCTGGCCAGCCGAATTCACCATCTGGTTCTGCTCGTTGAGCATGAAGCCGCCGTTACGGGTAAACACCTTCGTCCCGTCCGGCGTTTCCAGGGCAAAGAACCCATCGCCGGTGATGGCGAGATCGAGGGAGTTCGAGGAGAACTCTACGTTGCCCTGGCTGAATTCCTGGCGCATCTCTTTGAGCGAAACCCCATTACCCACGACGCTTGAAGACTTCTGGAGGGGCGAGGTGGCAAAGATGTCACCGAACTCAGCGCTCGACTTCTTGAACCCAGAGGTTCCAGAGTTAGCGATGTTGTTTGAGGTGACAGCCAGCTCGACGGTGGCGGCATTGATGCCGGTGAGCGATGTATAGAATGACATTCGTCTTTTCTCCTCTTCAGAGTTCTACTCGAGTGATTTGTTTTGAGTTCAGCAACTGTCCGGTCTCGGTCTCTACCTTGTAGTCGCCTGCTGCGCTGTCCCACAGGACGCTCCGGATGCGATCCATCGTTGTGACCGGCACCGGCATAAGTTTTCCGCCTACGCGCGCCGCTACGACGAACTGATAAATTCCCGGAGGGAGTTGGTTGCCATCTTCGTCTTGGCCTGACCAGCTGAGCTTCATATCCCCCGGTGACTGGGCACCAAAGGTCCTGAGATATACCTGCGCGCCGTCGCCATCAAAAACACGGACCATGACCTCCTCGGCACCGTTTTCGAGTGTGACGGAGGCTCTTGCGGGGTCTCCCGTGCCAGTAAGCACCAAGCCTTGCGGGTTACCGACAGCACGCCCAAGGAGATTGCTTCCACTGACAAATTTTTCTGCCTGCAGCAGGGAAGACATATTCTCGATCGATGCCTGCATCGCCTTCATGGATTCCAGCGAAGAGAACTGGGCAAGCTGTGCCACAAACGCTTCATTGTCCATGGGCTCCAGCGGATTCTGATTAGTTAGCTGGGTCGTGAAGAGCTTAAGGAATGCGTCCCGCCCGAGGTCTTTCTCGACGCTGTATTTTTCAGCCATCTGCTGCTTGTCGTACTGTTGCTTGGTTAGCAAGGATGGCGGCAAACCGACGGTATCTGGCATGTTCAAACCTTCGTGATATCGAGAGTGCGGAGCATCAGATTTTTGACCGTGCTGATGACTTCCACGTTGTTCTGGTAGCTGCGTGAGGCATCCAGCATTTCGATCATTTCCTCCACAGTGTTGACGTTCGAGCCCCAGACATAGCCGCTCTCGTCAGCCAGGGGATTGGCGGGGTCATAGATCTGCTTGACGACCTTGCCGTCCTGTATGATTCCTTCGACACGGACCCCACCCGCTGTCTCTGTCTGATTCTGAAGGCTATCGGCGAGGATGGTGGCAAATACTGGCTTTCGCGCACGGAATGCAGCGTCCGGCGTAGTCGCCAGTACGCTGGCATTGGCAAGGTTGCTGGCGGTGGTGTTAAGGCGAACCAGTTGTGCGCTCATCGCCGAGCCGGCGATGTTCATGATGCGATCGATGGCCATCTCAATCTCCTCTCAGCGCTTTTCTTAGTCCGCTGATGCGGTGCTCGAGGAACTGTAGCGATGCCTGATAGTCCGCCGCCGCCTTTCCGAACGCGGCCTGCTCCACGCCCATCTCCACGGTGTTGTTGTCGAGGCTGGGACTGAGGGGGGTGCGGTAGCGGAGATAACCCCCGACACCAGGCCCACCGCCTTCGTCAGCGACGTGGCCGACGTTGGTGGTCGCTAGCGCCGGCGCACCGCTGAACCGCGCCATCGCGCTTGCGAAGTCGATGTCCTTCGCCCGGTAGTTGGGGGTCGTCGCGTTGGCAATGTTTTGGGAAATAAGATCGAGTCGCTCGTTTCTGAGCGTCAGCGCATTGGCATGCGTGCTGAGGTAGCTGTCGAGGACGTTCATCGCACTCTCTGCTGTCTGGGTTTTCTGCGTGACAG
>DAIRDB010000053.1:0-21194 GCA_036796405.1 Gammaproteobacteria bacterium
CAGCAGCGAGGCGGCCTATCAGGATCTGGCTGGCAACCCGGTGGACATCGCCGACTTCGCCGGCAAGAAGGTCTTCGTGAATTACTGGGCGACCTGGTGCGCACCCTGCATCAAGGAAATCCCGTCCATCAACCGTGCCGCCGCCGCCCTGGCGCCGGAAGGCGTGGTGTTCCTGCTGGCATCCGACGAAAAGCTCGAAACGATCAACGACTTCCTGCTCGACCGCGGCTTCGAAGGCGCTTTCGTGAAGCTCAATACCTACGTGGGTGCCATCGGCATCAATGTCATGCCGACCTCGGTGCTTTACGACGAAACCGGCCAACTGGTCCGGACCTGGGAAGGGGCCTTCGAGTGGGACAGCGAGGAAATGCTGGCCCAGATCCGCAATCCGGGCTAAACAAGCCCCAGCACCTGAAAGCGGTCATTACCGCCAACGCGCCGTACCTCGCGGAACAGCGCCGTGGCCTTGCGCTCCAGCGGCACGAAGCGGTTCACCACAAACAAGGCCCGGCCGCCGGGCCTGAGCAAACGGCGAGCGGCCTGCAGGAAACGCTCGGTCAGGTCGTACTCGACCGCGAAGCCTTGGTGAAACGGCGGATTGCAGACCAGCAGATCGAAATCACCGCCCAGACTCCCGCCACAGTCGTCTGCCACCACGCGGGCCTGCCCGGTCGCCACCCACCGCTGCAAGGTGGCGAGGCTGGCGGTGATGGCGGCTGCGTTGTTGTCGGTGGCTACCACTTCGGTACAGCCGGCCTGGCAGAGCGCCAGCGCCAGGAGGCCAAAGCCGCAGCCGAGATCCACAGCGCGCTGCCCTGCTGCCGGTCGCTCGGCCAACCAGCCGTCCAGGGCCTGCAGCAGCAGCGTGGAACCCTCGTCGAGACGATCCCAGCCAAACACGCCGGGCTTGCTGTACAGGGGCTCGCCATGCCAATCGGCGATCACCTGCAGGCGGTGGTAATCGGCGGACTGCAACGACTGCGGCGGGGGCTGCTGCTTCTGCAAACGGTAGAGATGCAGGTGCCGCTCCCCGCGCTGCAGTTCCGGTACCACCTGCCAGGCAGCGGCCATACGGGCAGCAAAGGTCTTGATGCCCTCCTCCTTGTAGCCGGCCACCCACAATACACCGCCGACCGGTAACCACTGCCAGGCCGCCTGCAGTACCTGCTCGACGACACGCTTTTCCTTGGAGATCCGGTAACTCACGTCGGCACAGGGTGGGCCGAGCGCGGCAGCAAACGCGAAATCATCGAAAACCGCTGTCCAACCCGCCCGCCCGGCCGTCGCTGCCACATCGCAGCGATTGGTAAGCACCCGCGACGCCGGCTGGCGCGGTGGCGGCAGCGCGCTCGCCTGCTCGTCGAGGACGAGCAGCAGGGGTTCGTCACCGGTTCCGACGGCCAGCAGTTGCTGCAGCGCCGTGTCATGCCTCACGCAGACTCTCCACTTCGTCTGCCGTGAGTTCGCGCCATTGCCCCGCTGCGAGGGCCGGATCGAGTCGGACCGCACCAATGGCCTCTCGGTGCAGCACCTCCACCCGATTGCCACAGGCGGCAAACATGCGCTTGACCTGGTGATAACGGCCCTCGGCCAGCCAGAGTCGCGCCTGTAGCGGGCCGAGCAGTTCGAGTCGGGCTGGCAGCGTTGGCCGAGGCTCGTCGCGCAGCTGCAGGCCGCCAGCGAAACGCTGCGGCACTGTGGAGTCGAGTGGATGGCGCACCGTCACGAGATAGGTCTTCAGGCAGGCCCGCCGCGGACTCGTCACGGCATGGCTGAACTGCCCGTCGGTGGTGAGCAGTACCAGTCCCGTCGTATCGACGTCGAGCCGCCCGGCGCAGTGCAGGCGGCTACCGAGCGGCGCCGGGATCAAGCTGCTGACCAACGGATGCAGAGCGCTCTTGCTGCTGCACTCGTAGCCGGCGGGCTTGTGCAGCATCAGGTAGTGCTCGCGCGGCCACTCGACCGTGCTGCCCTCGAGAGCCACCCGGCACTGCGGGGTGACGAGGAATCCGGCATCGCGTACCGTCCGGCCTTCTACCGACACCGCCGAACGCAGCAGCAGGCTGCGCGCCTGGCTGCGCGAGCAACCGGTGGACTCCGCCAGCAGACGGTCGAGTCGCAGGACTGCCGGATTGGACCCAGTCACACTCATCGGCGCCCGCTGCATACGCGATCGGCAAAGGCGTAGTTCACGGCGGCGGCGCCCCGTCCTAGCCGATCGGCTCGAAGCGGTAGCGCGGCAGGCCCTGCAGGATGAGTGCCGCGGCCACCAGGACGCCGGCGGCGGCGATGAGTCCCACATCGTAGTTGCCGACGCTCTCACGCAACCAGGCCATGGCGCTGATGCCGAGACCGGTGCCGAGATAGAACATCGAAAAAATCACGCCATAGGCTTTGCCGTAAGCCAGGGTGCCGTAGTAACGCTTGATGAGGAAGGCCAGCACATCGAATTCGGCGCCCAGCAAGAAGCCGAGCAGGATGGCACTGACGATGGCCAGATCTGGCTGCACCGCATACAGCACACAACTGAGTGCGCCGCCGAGGGCGACTGCCTGCATGACGCGGGGTGCGAACACGTGGTCGAGCACGAAGCCGACAGTGACCCGCGCGCAGAGCAGCGCCAGCCCGAACACACTGGCTACCAGCGAGCGTGCGTCCTCGGGACTCCAGCCGGCCTCCGTCAACAGCGGCACCTGCTGGTTGACGAGACTGGATGCGGTAAGACCCAACAGAAAGAAACCGACGTTCAGCAACAGGAACGAGCGCTCCCCTTTCAGCTCGGCGAAGGCAAGACCGGATCCCTCCGCGGCACCGGGCAGGCGGATCTGTGTCGATTCGCGCAGCAGCCACCATACCAGCGGCCAGCTCACCGCAATCACCAGGACACCCAGCGCAAGCAGCGCCCCGCGCCAGCCGAAGGTCGGGATCAACAGGGCGGTGAGCAGCGGAACCAGCGTGCTGCCGAGGCCAATGCCGCCATTGGCACAGCCGAGCGCCAGGCCCAGACGCCGATCGAACCAACCGGACACAGCTTGCAGGTAGCTGAGCGGCCACAGTCCAAGCGCCAGCACCGGCAACAGCGCCCACAGCAGGTAATAAACGGCGAGGCTGGCCGGGGTGAAATACAGCGCCATCAGGCCAAGCCCGAACAGCGGAATCGACGTCAGGATGGTGCGCCGCGGCCCGAAGCGGTCGACGAACCAGCCCTGCAGTGGCGACACCAGCACGATCATGTAGGCGACCAGCGAAAAGGCCAGCGACACCTGCGGTCGGGTCCAACCGAATTCCTGCTCGATGGGTTGCACGTAGCTGCTGACGGTGAGCACCGCCAACACGCTCGGTCCGAGCGAAAGTCCAAGCATGGCGCCGGCGGTGGTACCGACCGAGTCGCAGTTGATTTCGCTGTGAGGGGTGCTGGTGCTGGGTGTTGTCATGGTGTCCCCGAATGAGTGGCGTTAGCCGCCGCCCACCGATTCTGCTGGAACGCAGCGGGCAACGCCATGCTCAGCCGCGACCGGGGGCTCGGCCGACGCGTGCGCGTGTCAAAAACTGTAGCGCACGCCGGCCCACGCCGTGCGCGGCGCACCCGGTGCCAGGAAGGTCGAATGCTGCAGCGGCCGCTCGCCGTCCGGATTTGCCGGAAAAGGTCGTGCCTGAAACCGGTTGGCGGGCGTGATACCCACCGCCCCGAGCTGTGCCGCCGTCGCATACTGGCGGTCGAACAGATTGTTGACCTGCAGGAACAGCTGCAAACCCTGCAGCGGCTGCCAGTCGGCACCCAGATTCAGTACGGCAAAGCCGCCGGTACGACCAGAGCCCAGATAGTAGTTGCCGTCGGGTTCGTGCCGGTTGTTCTCGTTGCCACGTGCAAAGACGCCCTCGAGGGCAAGCAGATCCGCCGTCAGCGAAAGCGCCGGCGTGACTGGCCACTCGGCAAAAAGCTTGAGCATCTGGCGCGGCACCAACGGAATGCGGTCACCCGCCTCCACCTCGATCTCGCCTTCGAGGCCGGGACTGCCGGCGTCGGCGGCCTCGTTGCTGCTGTTGGCTTCGCCGCCCAGCACTTCCTCGCTCTGGTAGGTGGCCGCCACCAAACTGTAGTTGGCCCCCAGCGTGAACCCGGCGATCTCGGTGCCAATCCCTGCTTCCACCCCCTGGCGGCGCGTCTCGCCAAAGTTGCGAAAGTACCCGTAACCGGCCGTGTCGTCGGCGACGAACAAAATGTCGTCTCGGCTGTCGGTGCGGAAAATCCCGACATTCCAGCGCAAGGTAGCGGTTTGCCGCAGACCGACCTCTGCCGTGGTCGCCACGACCTGCGCCAGCGGCGGATCACCGGCCATGGCATTGGGGAGCTTGCAGGGACTTTCGGGATCGGCACAACCGAGTTCGATGGCCGAGGGCGCCCGACTGCCCTGATTGAGACCGGCATAGCCCACGAGTCCGTTGGCAAAGCGCCGCGTGAGTCCGAGGGCCGGATTGAAGCGACTGAATCGATGGTCGCCGTCCAGCGAGCCCCTGCCACCACCGGGTGTGATGGCATCACGGCTACGTACGCGCGTCCGGTTGTAGCGCCCGGACACAGTCAGATCGGTCACCGCGTCGAGCGACAGGGTATCTGCCACGAACACGCTGAAGGTGCGGGTGTCGGCCGTGAGATCCACGCGGGCGTCGAGGGGCTCGCCATCGACCGTACCGGCGCTGCGACCATCGGCGAGCACGCCCAGTCCGACTACGCTGCGATCCTCGCGCAGGTAGCCGAGTTCGGTGTTCTGTATGAAGGACACAGCGCTGCGATCGCTGCCGCCACCCACGACGAACTGGTTCGCCAGACCGGCCAGCAGTCCGCTGTGCGAAAGCTGCAGGTTGAAACCCGCGTGGTCCTGTTCAGCGTCAGAGGTGTTGAGCAGGCCAGTACATTTTTCGCCGGGCTCGTCCTTCAACAGCAGATTGGCGATGCAGCGCCAGCGCGGGAAGGCCGTGTTGGCGGTGCTTTCACCGGAGGCAGGCACCCCGGAGTAGCCGGCTGCGGCCAGTGCGGTCTGCTCGGCTGCACTCGGCTGGAAAAGGGACTGGTCCAGCGCATCTTCGTTGATGTCGCCATTCAGGGTGGCCGTGTCGAGGCGACGCTGCCAGCCGTTGCCAGCCACACTCCACCCTGCACCGAGCCGCCAGCTGCCGTCCACGTTGAACAACACGCCCCGATTGGCCGTGAAATCGGGCTTGGTGTAGACCGAGCGGTAGTCGGCACTCAGCAGGCGCGATTCCTGCAAGCCGTTGCCATACAGGTCATTGTCGGCCCAGGCGACGGCGGCGTTGAATCCGCCCTCCTCCCTCGCCAGACCCACCTTGGCATACAACTGACGGATGTCGCTGGGCGAGTCGACCCGCCAGCCCTTCTCCGTGAAGCGGTTACCCGTCACGAACCAATGCAGACCGTCATCGCGGTTGCCCCCATGCTCGATCTCGACCGCACGACGGCCGAACTGGCCATGGAGCGCCTGCAGCGAAGTCCCGGCGTTGCTGCGGCCATCCTTGGTGCGGACGTTGAGGGCGCCACCGAGGGTGTTGAGCCCGAACAGAGGATTGGAGCCGGGCACCAGGGTAAGCCCGGCGATGGCACTGCGGGGGATGAGGTCCCAGCTCACCACGTCGCCAAAAGGCTGATTGAGCCTCACACCGTCCAGGTACACGGACAGGCCCTGCGCCGTCCCCAGCAGCGGCGAGGCGGTGAAGCCGCGAAAATTGACGTCGGGCTGGAACGGATTGTTCTGGATCTCGTTCACGTAGACGCTGCCCAGACGTCGCGTCATGAACGAGGCCAGGTCAGCCGCATGGCTGCGCTGCAGATCAGCGGCGGTCGCCGTCTGCAGATTGGCGGCAAGTCGCTGGCGTTCGAGCCCCTGCCCCGGCACGGGCGTGACGATGATCACCTCGAGCGGTGCGTTCTGCGCCGCGGCTGTCGCTGCCGTGACACCGGCCATGGCAACGGCAAGCTGGGTAAAGAGCAGGGGAACGACAGGACGGTACGACATGGAGCAACTCCGGCAAACACAGCCGTCATGCTAGCCAAGTGCCCCGGCGTTGCTGAAGGGAATCGATCCCGTCGACTCGGGAGTTTTTCCCACGAGGCCAGGGCGGCCGCCACTCAGAGAGCAGCGAGTCCCTTCCCCAGCGCCAAACGGACCAGCTCTGCGGTGCTGCTGACCTGCAACTTCTCCTTGATGATGGTCAGGTTGTTGGCCACCGTTTTGCTGCTGACACAGAGGGTGGCGGCGATGTCCTCGACGCTGCGTGCCTCGGCAAACAGGCACAGGATGCGGAACTCGCGCGGCGTCAGGCCGGCCAGTCGCTCGTCGCCAGCGGGCACCTCACCGACCAGCAGGGCCTGCGCCAGCTCACCGTCGATGTACTTGTCCCCGGCAGCGATACGGCGCACTGCACTGACCAGCATCTCCGGCGAACTGTTCTTGCTGATGAAACCGGCGGCACCCAGTTGCAGCACATGGTCCACCAGGGCCCGGGTCTCGTGCATGGTGCAGACCAGTATCCGGCAGGCAGGCCAGGACTCGCGCAGGCGTTGCAGTACCTCGCGCCCGCTCATGCCGGGCATGCTGAGATCCAGGATCACGACGTCGGGTAGCGCTGCCGCATAGGCCGTCAACGCGTCCTCACCACACACTGCCTCGGCGACGACTTCCATGCCAGCGAGGCTGTCGAGCAGGAACCGGTAACCGGCACGCGCCACGGCATGGTCATCGACCAGCATCAGGCGGACGGAGGCTGCTTTCATGGCGGGACCCCCTGCTTGCTGACCGACAGGCCTGGAATGCGGATGGCCAGTCGCACGCCCTGCCCCGGTGCAGTATCCAGCGTGCTGTGGCCACCGAGTGCCTGACAGCGCTCGCTGATACCTCGCAAACCCATGCCGGCAGGGGTAAGCCTCACGTCGAAGCCACGGCCGTCATCCGCCACCTCGATCAGGAAATCCGCACCGACCGTCAACCGCAGCAGTACCGTGCTGGCGCCGGCATGGCGGGCGACGTTGGTCAGCGCTTCCTGCACGATGCGGTAGACATGGATATGCTGCCAGACCGGCAGTGCGGCAAAGGCTTCGTCAGCCGCGAGTCTGCAGTGGCAGTCGCGGTGGGTAGCGTTCCAGTCCTGCACCTGCTGCTGCAGGGCCGGCAGCAGGCCCAGTTCGTCCAGCACGGCTGGTCGCAGACGCCCGAGCATGTTGCGCACCTGTGCGCTCATGGACGCGGCGATTTCGCCGATGCGCTCCACGCCCTCTCGCAGCGGCCATTCCTCTGCTTCGTGACGCTGGCGCAGCGACCAGGCGATGGCCTTGATGGCGGTCAGTGCCTGTCCCATCTCGTCGTGCAGTTCGCGCGCCAGGTGCCGCCGCTCTTCCTCCTGAATGTGCAGCGACAGTCGACTGAGCCGCTGATTCTCCGCCTGTTGGCCGCGCAGCACGGACATCAGCTGATTGAGCTTGGCCGTGATGGTGCGCAGCTCAGGCAAGGAGGCCTCCGGCACATCCAGACTGAAGTCTCCGTGCTCCGCCCGCGCCAGACTGTCGACGATGCGCGGCACCGGGGCCAGCCAGCGCCCCACCGTGATGTAGAGCATGCCATTGAGTCCCACCAGGATGAGCAGCAGCAACAACAGGAAGTTTTGCCCCTCCTTCCAGGCCTCGGCGATCTCGGCGTCCGGGTTGCTGCGCAGCACCAGACGCTGGCGACCCTCGGCATCGAGCAGGCGCTGGCGCTCGACCACGGGGACCTGCACCAGTTTCTGGAACCAGGCTGGTGCCGGCGCATAGTCGGCCGGCAGTCCCACTGCATGGTAAACGGCATCACCGTCCAGCAAGGTGATCTGCAGATGCCGCATGGCTTCGATGCGCTGCAGGTTCTCGAGCTGGCGGCGTGCCATGCCGTTGCCTGTCGTGGCGGAAGGAACCGGCAGGATGGCGGCCACCAGTTGGCCCGCCATGTCCATGGCGGCCTGCAGCTCGTTGCTCACCCGCTGTCTTGCCTGCAGCACCTGGAATCCAAGCCCGAGCAGCATGCCGATCAGGATCAGCAGGCTGCTTACCAGGGTGAGCCGGATACGCAGGCTCATGACAGGTCAGGCGGTGATGAGGGCGTGCAGTTCACCCAGGCGCTCGATGCTGAGCACGATGCGATCACCCGGCACCACCGCTCCCACACCGGCGGGCGTGCCGGTGAAGATCAGGTCACCGGGCTGCAGCAGGAACAGCCGGGACAGTTCGCTGACGATTTCCTGAGTTTTCCAGAGCAGATCGCTGAAATCAGCGTCCTGTCGCACCTGGCCATTGACCGTGAGCTGCAGGCGCCCACTGGCGAAGTGGCCGCACTGCGCCACTGGCGTGATCGGCGACAGCGGCGCCGAAAAATCGAAGGCCTTGCCGGTATCCCAAGGGTGGCCCACCTGACCTGCTGCTGTCTGCAGATCGCGCCGCGTCATGTCGAGCCCGAGCGCGTAGCCGAATACATGGTCGAGCGCCTCGGCGGGAGCGATGTTGCGACCGCCCTTGCCGATCGCCATCACCAGCTCCCCCTCGTAGTGGAGATTATTGGTACCCGGCGGATACGGCACGCGCCCGTCGAGCACGATGGCATCGTTCGGCTTCAGAAAGAAACATACGGCATCACGCCCCGGTCGCGCGCCCATTTCCTTGATGTGCGCCGCATAGTTCTTGCCCACGCAGTAGATGCGATGCACAGGGAAGTGCTGGTCACTGCCGACGATCGGTACGGTGACCGGTGTGGGCGCGGGAAACGGGTGGAGCATGGCGTGGTCTCCTATGGCAGGTTTGGGTTTATGATGACAAGGCGTCCTCCAGAGCAGCTCACGAGCAGCCCATGAACAGCAGCACCCTGAAGAATCTTCTGCAGAAACTGTCGAGCTTCGGTCTGGAAACCCTGGAGCTGTTCAAGACGAAACCGCGGCAGGATTTTAGCGCAAGCATCCAGAGCCTGTGCCAGAGTCTGCTGGGCCTGCAGGGCGAAGCGGCCTCCATCGCAATCGCCGAGGAAATCATTCTCAGCTACCAGCGCGCTACTGCCGAGGAAAAAAGCGGGTTTTTCCGCTACCTACACGACAAACTGGCCGCCGACCCTGTCGCCACCACAGCCGCCATCGCCCGCTACCAGGCAGCGCCGAGCCAGGCAAACCTGCAGGCGCTGATGGCGGCCTGCGAGGCCCCGCGACTGGAGTTGCTGCGCACGCTGAATACTGCCCCGGGTGGCACGATGGCACTGATTTCCATGCGCGAAGATCTCCTCAAGATCGGGAGCACGGCGGCAGTGCGCGACATTCTCGACGCGGACTTCGCCACGCTGTTCCGTGCCTGGTTCAACCGCGGCTTCCTGCAGTTGCGCCGCATCGATTGGCAGACACCCGCGCTGATACTCGAGACGCTCATCGAGTACGAGTCCGTTCACGAAATCAAGGGTTGGCCAGACCTGCGACGGCGTCTGCAGCAGGACCGCCGCTGCTTCGGGTTCTTCCACCCTGCGATCCCCAACGTGCCGCTGATCTTCGTCGAAGTGGCACTGACTCACGGCTTCAGCAACAACATTCAGGAGCTGCTCAAGCCGGCGGCGGCAGAGACTGCCGACAAACCTTTCAATACGGCCGTGTTCTATTCGATCAACAACTGCTTGTTCGGTCTGCGCGGCATTTCCTTCGGCAACTTCTTGATCAAGCAGGTGGTCGAGGATCTCAGTCTCTCCAACCCGGAGATCCGCCACTACGTCACCCTGTCGCCGGTGCCGGGTTTGCTCAAGTGGCTGGCTGCCAAGCCGGAGGTGCTGCAGCAATGTCGTCCTGAGGAACAGCAGGCCATCCAGGCGCTGCTGCCGGCGCCACAGTCCAGCCAACTGCGGCTGAGCCCCGTGCTGCCGTCGCTGCTGCCGCGGCTATGCGCATACTACCTTCTGCAGGCCAAGAGCCGCGGCAAGCCGCTGGACGCCGTCGCTCGCTTCCACCTCGGCAACGGCGCCCGGCTGGAGCGCATCAACTGGCTGGCGGACATCTCGCCCAACGGCCTGCAGCAAAGCGCCGGCCTGATGGTCAACTACGTTTATGACATGGCCACGGTCGCCCACAACCACCAAGCCTACGAGCAGCGCAACGAAGTCATCGCCTCCGGCGCCGTCCGCAAGCTGCTCGAAGCCGGCCGCCAGGGGTCTACAGCACTTCCTTGACGATCTGCTGGAACTCGGCGTCGGAGATGATGGTTTTCTTCTTGATGCCGAGCGCCTTCACACGGTTGAGGATCTCGGTGACCTTGTCATCGGGCGTGTCGTTGATCCCCAGTTGCTCAAGGCTGAACGTCACCGAACGCTTGCCGCTCTTCTTGCCCAGCACGATGTCGCCACTGCGACCGGTGAGCGCCGGGTGCGTTCCGAACATGGCCAGTGGCTCCTTGATCACGAGGTCGACGCCGATGCCCGATTCGCGGGTGAAATTGCGGGCGCCACCCACCGGTTTGTTCTGAGCGATGGGGATGTTGGCCATTTTCGACACCAGCGCGAACAGGTCGGGGAACTTCTTCATGTTGTAGTTCATCGGGATGCCGTACAGCACCTCGAGCGCCAGCACCAATTCCTCCATGGCCGCGTTACCGGTACGCTCACCGAGCCCGTTCACGCAGGAGTGCACGACAGTGGCGCCGGCTTCCACGGCCGCCAGCTCGGTGGCCACGCCGAGACCGAAGTCGTTGTGGGTATGAATCTCCACCGGCAACTTGGTCAGATTCTGCACGAGGCGCACCATGTACTTGATGGCCTCGGGCAGCGCACAGCCCATGGTGTCCACCACGCCGACGGAATCCGGTGGCGACTCGTTCATCACCGCATTCAGGAGGTTGACGAGGTCTTCCTCACGGGCCCTCGTGGTGTCGTAGGGGAAGAACACCGTGTACAGACCACGCTGCTTGGCGTAATTGATGGCGTCCCGGCTCTTCTTGAAAACGTCTTCCCAGGTCCAGTTGAACTGCCACTTCAGCTTGGGGTAGCCGATGGGCACTTCGATGATGACCCCGTGCGCTCCGCAGTCGACCGCGGCGTCCATGTCGGCCTGCATCGCGCGCGCGAAGGTGAAGATCTTCGACTTGAGACCCAGCTTGCAGATCTCCTTGATGGCGCGATAGTCGTCGGGCGATACGGCCGGCATGCCTGCCTCGATTCGATCGATGCCAACATCGCTCATCATCTCGGCCATCGCGATCTTGTCTTCCGGACTGAACACCACGCCCGGTGTCTGTTCGCCATCACGCAGTGTAGCGTCATGGATCTCGACTTTTTTCGGCAAATTGAAAGTGGAGGTGACCTCCGGTTTGACGTTGAAGGGGCTCACCCACCACTCGTCTTGTTTGTGGTATTGCGCGGTCATGCAGACACCTTTGGAGGTTGGTTTCGGTAGGGGCGGTCAGCTTACGGTGCGCCCTTGGGTCGGTCAACGGAGCGGCACTTTGCCCGCGGGATAAATACCGGCTTCCGGTTAAATCAAACACTGGCTGCCGACAACCCCAATTTTCGTGGAAAAATACCGGCTCTTTTGCTTCGAACCCTCAAGGTGACCCTGTGGCTAACGCCGTTTTGTACAAGCGATTGTCAACCATCTTGTTGGCAACCTGTGTTCTCGCCTTTGCGGCGGAACCGGCTCAGCTGCACCTTGACGTCTATACCTCGTCCGCGCACGGCTACGTCGTGACCCCCACACTGGTCTGCGGCAACGAGGAGCTGCTGCTCATCGATCCACAGCTCCTGCTCAGCGAAGCGAAGGAGGCAGCGGCCGGACAGCAGGCCCCGGGCGCCGGCAGCGTCGTTTCCTGCCCGCTGACACGCAGGCCCCTCCGCGACTGACCCCCAGAGGGCAACATCCATGCAAGCGCACCCCCAGTCGAATCACCGCTACAAGCTGGACAACGAAGTGTTCAGCGTCGAAATCGAGCCGGCCGACCAAAAGCACTATCAAGCCAGCCACGAAATCGCCGTGCTCGGGGCCCTCACGCTGGCGCGCGTGAGTACCAACGGTGCGGTGATCTCCCGCAAGAACGAAGACTATGCAGAGCTCGGGCACAAACGCTTCAGCTTCCTCTACATAGAGGACGGCGACATGGTGCTCTCCCACCGGCTAGGTACCAGCCTGATGAAGACCGGGGACTTCACGCTGATGGACAACAGCCACCAGCGCAAGATGTTCGTGTATGAGCGCGTTGTGCTCTTCATCGTTTCCGTACCCTACGAGGCGCTGCAGCGCTACCTGCCCGTACCAGAAGTCGTCGAGGCACAGATCATGACAACCCCCCAGCCGGGACAGGAGTCGGCCCAGGTCATCTTCAGCCCGCTGCTGAACATGTGGGACCAACTACGACGTGGAAGTTTGAGGGAGTTCGCGCCGGCCATCTCCGAACGCCTGCTGACCTCCCTTGCCAAGCTCTACAGCAGCCAGTTTCCGGGCCTAGGAACGACCGCCGTACGGCGCGTCGTGGAAGCCAAGCAGATCATCGAGGCGCAGCTCAGCAGCCCCGACCTCAGTGTGGAGTCGATCGCCGCCAGCATGCGGGTGAGTTCCCGCTACCTGCGCGCGCTGTTTCGCGACAGCGAAAAACTTTCGCACTACATCCTGCGCAGACGGCTCGAGGAAAGTGCCAACCTGCTACAGAACGCTGCGCAGCAGTTCACCTCCATCACCACCATCGCCTTCCGCTGCGGCTTCAACAGCGCCGCCCATTTTTCACGAGTGTTCCACAAGCACTTCGGCGTAACCCCCAGCGGATTCCGGCGTCGGCAGTTGGTGGCCGACGCGTCCGCCGCGCCTGCGACCCGGGCCCTGCCTGCGCCGCCCGTTGAATAAGCGGTAGGCCTCTGCTTTACTCGCGCCTCCCGCTCAGGAGATCGCCCCATGTCCAAAAAAATAAGAACAGCACTTGTCGGCAGCTACGCCCAGCCCGAGTGGCTCATCGACCGTCATGCCCTGAAGACGCGACTGCCGGCCAGGATCATCAGCAACGAGATGTGGCGAATTGCGCCGGAGCTCCTGCGGGAAGCGCAAGACGATGCTGTGCTCAGCGTGCTGGAAGACCAGGAAGCGGCCGGGATAGACATCGTCACCGATGGCGAGGTCCGACGGGAAAGCTATTCGGCACCGCTGGCCAACGCGCCTGAGGGCGTCAACCGCGAGAAGTACGAAACCCTGGTGGGTCGGGCCGGCAAGCCCAACAAGGTGCCACTGGTGTCGGGACCCCTGCGACTGACCACCCCCGTGCACGTCGATGACGTCAGGTTCCTGAAGGCGCATACGGGTCGTACCGTCAAGGTCACCATTCCCGGCCCCTTCACACTCGCCCAGCTGGCGGTCTCCGATTACTACAAGAGCAACGAGGAACTGGCTCTGGGCTACGCAGACGTCGTGCGCGCCGAGATGCAGGCCCTGTTTGCAGCCGGAGCCGACATCGTCCAACTCGACGAACCCTACCTGCAGGCCAAGCAGGCGGATGCGGCCCAGTACGGGGTCCGGGCGGTCAATAAGGCGCTGGAAGGGGTCGTTGGTACGACGGCCCTGCACGTCTGCTTCGGCTACGCCGCCATGGTCAGTGACAAGAGCGCCGACGGCTACTCCTGCCTGCCGCTGGTAGAGCAGATCAACGTACAGCAGGTATCCATCGAAGCCGCGCAGCCACAGTCCCTGAACCTCAAGGCCGCCCTTGAGGCACTGGCCAGCAAGACCGTCATGGTCGGCGTGATCAATCTGGGTGACGAAACGCCGGAAACCGCCGAACTGGTGGCCGAGCGCCTGCGCAAAGCCCTGCAGTTCCTGCCACCGGAGCGGCTCATCGCGGCACCGGATTGTGGCCTGAAGTACCTGCCGCGGGCCTCGGCACGCGCCAAACTGCGAGCTCTCGCCGCGGGCACGGCACTCGTCAACAAGGAACTTGGTCTCGCTTAACAGCGACTGAACGTCTGGCGCAAAAAGTCACGGAAAATCCGCAAGTTGGTTCGCCCGCCCGGGCGAACCAACCGGTCCGGTTATGCTCGATTTGGCTTAATCAGCGCTTTACTTTGCCTTCCCCGGCTTGCGAACATCCGCGCGCGCATCGATTACTGGTCCGCATCTCAAATCCGCAATAGGGGAATTTATGATCAAAGACTCTCACCTGTTTCGTCCCAGCAAGCTGCGTCTGGGCGTCAGCCACTCTGCCCGGTCTGCAGCCAGATCCCGCACCTTGAGCCGTTGGCTCTGGGCCATGACACTCACCTCCGGCGCACTCGTCAGCGCTTCCTTCGGCCAGGAAGGCGAACTGGAAGAAATCCAGATCACTGGCAGCCGCATCACCCGCACCACCATGGAAACGCCGACCCCGGTCACCACGATCCAGGCAGAAGACCTGGCCAAGATGGCACCAGGCAACCTGATCGAAGGTCTGAGCCAGATGCCGATGTTCTACAACAACCAGAACCAGGAGCAGGTCAACGGCGGCCAGAACTCCGGGGGATCCAACGTCAACATGCGCGGTGCTGGCACTAACCGTACACTGACGCTGCTCAATGGCCGTCGTGTTGTGTCGAGCAACCGCTTCGGCACCGTCGACGTGAACCTCTTCCCGGAAGACCTGCTGCGCAGCGTCGAATCGGTAACCGGTGGCGCTTCCGCCTCCTACGGAACAGATGCCGTTGCCGGCGTTGTGAACTTCATCCTCAACAATGACTACACCGGCCTCAAGACCCACGCGCAGACCGGTATCACCGAAATCGGTGACGGCAGCAACTACGAAGTCGGTATCGCCGGTGGCATGGACATCACCGACAAGCTGCACATCATCGGCTCGCTCGGCACCTTCGAGCAGCGTCCGATCAGTTCCTTCAAGGGCCTCACCGAGCGCCCCTTCCTCAAGCAGTGGGCCCGCGTCACCAACCCCGATGCCAGCGGCCCAACCGAAATCGTGCGTCCCTACGTGAAGCCCAGCAACTTCACCAACCAGGGTGTGCTGGTCGACCCCGCACGCCCCGGCGTCAACCGCCTCGAATTCCAGCGTGATGGTTCGCTGAAGCCCATCGCCTTCAGTGGCGTCGGCGTGATGAATACCGGCTGTCTGTGCTATGCCGAACCGTCGCAGACCTACGGCGTGAACAGCGACGACGAAGTGGGCAACTACTTCCGCCGCCACAATGCGTTCGTCTACACCGACTACGAGTTGAATGAAAACGTCACTCTGTTCGGTCAGGTCATCTTTGCCCAGAACCACGCCTCCGATCAGCGCGAGAGCATTTCGCTGCTGTCCGGCTGGCAGGGCCGCATCTACCCCGACAACGCCTTCCTGAAACCGGAAGTCGCTGCGCTGCTCACCAGCAATGGCGTCAACAACGTGACCGGCATCAACTATGGCTTCTTCGGTCTGAACGTCCCCGACACGCCACTCGGTGAATCCCGCCAGAACACCGTGAACGAGATGTATTCCTTCACGACGGGTTTCGATGCTGAACTCAGCACCGGCGGGTTCCTCGACGGCTGGTCCGTGAATGGCTACGGCCAGTTCGGCAAAAACGTGCAGGACTTCGTCACGGAAAACGGTGTACGCGTCGATCGCATGCAGTTTGCCATGGATGCCGTACGCGACCCTGCCACCGGCAACATCATCTGCCGCGTCAATCTGCCGCAGTTCACCGGCTCGATTGCCGCTGGCGGTAACGGTGGTCTGTTCCAGGACTGCGCCCCGATCAATACCTTCGGTGGTGTTCAGAACATCTCCAAGGCCGGAGCCGACTACATCATGGACCGCGACGGCAAGATTGCCCGCCAGTGGACCGACCAGTGGGTGTACGAACTGTCTGCCAACGGTGAACTCTTCTCCGGCTTCGGTGCAGGTTCCATCGACGCGGCCGTCGGTGCGTCCTACCGCAAGGAATCGCTGGACCAGCAAACCCTCGATGTGGGTGACGAGTTTCCCGCCCAGGTCGATGGCACGTTGCTGAGCGCTCAGGGCATCGCGCCCTGGGGCGTCCGCGGTGTGATCCCGCAGGGCAGCACGGTGATACCGGGTTACAGCGGCATCCCGGGTCTGCGCTTCGTGCCCGCCGGTTACCTCGGCGATGCCAACTCCAGCTCGGTGCTGTTCAGTTCGCTGCGTCAGATCGCGGGAAGCTTCACGGTCAAAGAAGCCTTTGGCGAGATCAATATCCCGCTGCTGGCCGACGCAGCGTTCGCCGACTACGTCGAGATCAACACGTCAGCCCGCTGGGCCGACTACTCCGGCTCCGGCAACGTCTGGGCCTGGAAGCTGGGTCTGAACTGGACCATCAATGACCAACTGCGTTTCCGTGCCACCCAGAGCCGCGACGTGCGCGCCGCCAGTTTGCGCGAGCGTTTCGACCAGACCCGTGGCGGTATCAACGTGCGCAACCCCTGGGCGAACAACGCGCTGGTCTCCGCAGCATCGCTGTCGGGCGGCAATCCTAACGTCACGCCGGAGGAAGCCGATACCACGACAGTCGGCTTCGTCTACCAGCCTGCTCTCCTGGAGAACTTCTCGGCGTCCATCGACTGGTATTCGATCGACATCCAGGATGCCATCGCCCAGCTGAGTGCACAGAACATCGTCGACAGCTGCCGTAACGGCGACGTCACCCTGTGTCAGTACGTCATCACGCCCACCGGCCCGGTCACCAGCCCGACCACGGCCACCGGGGTGCAGATCGACCGTGTGGAAGCCCTGTTCATCAACTTGGCCAACCAGCACATCGAAGGCGCCGACATGGAGCTGACCTACCGCACCGACATCGATCTGTTCGGCAGCGGCACGGAGCAGCTCGGCTGGCGCTTCCTGTACTCCTGGCTGGACGAGAACTCCATCCAGAACCCGGGTGCCTTCCGCGATGATCGTTCTGGCCAGATCGGCGGCTTCGGTTTTGCTCGCAACAAGGTGAATACCAGCTTTACCTACAGCTACGACACGTTCTCCGTGTTCCTGCAGGCACGCTGGACCGACGGCGGTTTGCTCGACCGGACCTTCGTGGAAAGCTCAACGGTACTGCCGAACACGGCACGTCCGTCGCCGATCGTCACGCTGTGCGGCGCCAACACCTGCACCATCGACGACAACAGCATCGCCTCCATGACCTACGTCGACCTGCGCCTCGGTAAGACCTTTGGCGACAATGACCAGCTGGAAGTGTACGGCAACGTCAACAACCTGCTCGATCGTGATCCCAACATCACGGCGGGTGCCGTTGGCCGCACAGGGGTCGGCCTCGGTGTGAATGGTGGCCTGTACGACATCCTCGGTCGCCGTTACACCATCGGGGTGAACTACGAGTTCTGATCACCCAGCAACTGACAGAAAAAAACGGGGAAGCTTGCTTCCCCGTTTTTTTTGCCTGTCCGATTTTTCGCGCGACTACTTGACGGCTGATACGATCGAGTAATACCCGTAGGTCTGGCGCGCTTCCACGCTGTGGAAGCCGGCCTCCAGCAGCAGCGCGCGCAGCTGCCCCAGCGTGAATTGCTGGCCGAGCGTTCCCATCGCCATCAGCACGGAGAACGCGACGGCGGGACGCGGTGTCAGGCCGCCATCATCGAGCAGCAATTCGTGCAGCAGAATCCGTCCACCAGTCGGCAGGGCGGCGTGGCTGCGACGCGCGAGATCCAGACAGGTTTCAAAGCTCCAGTCGTGAAAGATGTTGCTGAAGAAGTGCGTGTCGTACTCCGTGGGCCAGGCAGCCCGGAACATGTCCACCGTTCGCGTATCGACGCGATCGGAGACACCAGCCTCTGCGATATAGCCTTTGGCGAGCTCGCAGATGGTCGGCAGCTCCATCACCGTGCAGCGTACCTGGGGATCGGCCTGCGCCACCGCGATGGCAAAGCAGCCCGAACCGCCCCCGACATCCAACAGACGCTTGGTCTTACTGAAGTCGAAAGTGCGTGTCATGCCGATGGCAGCCCCCATGGAATGGCTGTGCATGTAGGCGGTGACGGCACGCGCCAGCTCCGGATCGACGTGACCGCTCTCCCAGCTATCGGCCGGACGCGTCTTGGCCGCGTTGGCGCGCTCACCATTCACCGTCTCCAGCAGCAGCTTGTGTGCCGGCAGCGACTGGCCGATGCGGTTCAGCAACCCACCCCAGTAGAAGGGACTGGATTTGAGCAGATAGTGACGGGTGGTCTGCGTGATCTGGTAGCGCCCATCCAGCAGTTGCAGGTATTGCAGCTGCGTCAGCATCGGCAACAAGGCGCGCAGGCCTCGGAGGTCGAAGCCGCGACGCTGCGCAAGTCCCTCTGCGGAGTCTGGCTCGGCATCGAGAGATTCAAACAGATCGAGTGCGAGTGCCACCGTCAGCGAGGGCACCTGATACAGCGAAAGCCAGGTGTCCCACAACGCTTTGTCATCGACGACAGGCAATTGGTAGGTCATGAGTCATATCCCCTTTGCATGAAGTAAAAAAATCGGCACGAAGGTACGCGTTTCCGCGATAACAAGGAAGAAAAAAGGAATGCCGGCAAACGACTTATCCCATATCAACAGGAGCGAAAGCGTGCATGGCTGCACGCCGGTTTTTACTTGTCCGGTACAGGGCTTTTCGTTAACTTTGCCGGCCATCCAATTCACCACGAGGGAGACCACGATGGATGGTTTTTTGCTTGCCATTGAAGAAAGCGCGCTGGGTGTCTACATCCGCGAAGACGCCTGGGGTTTTGCTATCGCCCTGTCCGTGCATGCGGTGGGAATGGCCATGGCGCTCGGTGTGGTGATGCTGGTCAACTTCCGCATACTCGGCGTGCTGAAGCAGGTGCCGGTGCTGGCTCACTCGGCGCTGTTCGGTACGGCATGGCTGGGGTTCATCATCAACCTGTTGTCGGGTATCGCGCTGTATTCGTCGCATGCCACCGAGTACACCTACCAGAGTGTGTTCATCCTCAAGATCACCCTGCTGGCGATCGGCGGCTATCTGATGAAGCTCACCATGGAAGCGGTCGAAGCCAAAGCCGACGAAGCTCGCATCAGACTGTATTCCTTCGTGACCATTTCCTGCTGGATCGGTGCCGTGATCACCGGTCGCCTGATGGCCTATTTCTGAGGAGACCCCGGCAATGATCGATTCGTTTCTGACCCTGCTTTCCGATTCCTTCGTCGGCAATCTCATGCGCGACGTATTCTGGATGTGGCCCTTCACGGAAAATCTGCATTTCATGGGCTTGTGCGCTCTGTTCGGCGGTCTGCTCGCCATCGATCTGCGGGTCATCGGCGTCTGTCGCTTCATTCCGATGTCGGCCGCGCTGACCCTCATCCCCTACGTCATCGCTGCATTCGCGGTCAACCTCGTCACCGGTTTCATGTTCTTCTGCGGCGACCCGTTCCGCTACTTCTACAATCTGGCCTTCCAGTGGAAGATGGCGCTCGTACTCCTGGCCGGCATCAACGCCCTGTGGTTCTGGTTCGGTGAACACGCCAAATTGTCCAAGCTGGCTGACGGCGTGGAAGCCGACTTTGGTGCCAAGGTCATCGCTGCCCTGTCGCTGGCGATCTGGGTTGGCGTCATCATTCTCGGCCGGCTCATCCCCTACCTCGAGTGAGCAGTTGCCGTGATCACTCCCTGGCTGGAATTCGTTTTCACGGCAGAAGCCAAGCTGGCTGATCCGATCCAGATCGGCCAGACCTACGAAGGGCAGCGCCGTATCATTCCCATTCTGGAGGGCACCTTCGAGGGGCCGACTCTGCGCGGCACCTTCGTCAGCGCTGGTGCGGCCGATTGGCAGCACACACGCCACGATGGTGTCACGCAAGCAGATGCCATCTATGCGTTGCAGACCGACGACGGCGTGATCCTGCAAGTGGAAAACTTCGGCCTGCGACACGGCCCCCCGGACGTGATCAAGCGGCTGTTTGCGGGCGAAGACGTGGACCCTGCGGAGTACTACTTCAGGACGACGCCGCGCTTCAAGGCGCCGGCCGGCAAGTACGACTGGATGAGCAAGACCCTCTTCGTGGCCAGTGGTGCCCGCTACCGCAACGGCATCAAGCTATGGTTCTTTGCGGTGCGCTGAGTCACCGCGCCCCGGTACTGCCACTGGTAACCGAACCGTCTTCACCGTTTCCCATGCAGACCGCGGCACTTCCGCCGCGAGGCCTTTGATTGAACCGGAAGGCCGTGCTCGTTTACCATCCGTCTGACTTGGTAGCAGGTGAAACCCATGTATTTTTCACGCCTCGGCAGTCCGCTTGCCTTCTCTGCGTCCCTGTTGTTGTCAGCGTCGGTTTCCGCGCAGCACGCACTGCCTGCCGACTATGCCGCTCTGCTCGACACGTACTGCGCCAAATGCCACAACGCCGAGGACTGGGCAGGCAGTCTGGACTTCAGCCTGCTTGATCGCAGCAACGTGCTGGCGGATGCGGCGATCTGGGAAAAGGTCATGCGCAAGTTTCGCGGCAACATGATGCCGCCCCGCGGGCAGGAGCATCCGCTGCCCGAGCAAAAACAGGCCTTCGTCAGCTGGCTGCAGAACACCATCGATTCGGCGACGCTAGCAACACCGCAGCCTGGCCGCAGCTCACTGCACAGGCTCAATCGCGCGGAGTACGGCAACGCCGTACGCGACCTGCTGGGGCTGACTGTCGACATCAGCGAATTCCTGCCGGCAGACGACGAAGGCTATGGCTTCGACAACATCGCCGATGTGCTTCGCACCTCACCTTCACTGCTGGAGCAGTATCTTGGCGCCTCACGCAAGATCAGTGAACTGGCCGTGGGTGACCTGCAGACACTGCCGGTGAGCACCGTGTATCGGGCCCCAGCCGACTCCCCGCACTTCACCAATCTGCCCGGCCTGCCGCCCGGTACGCGTGGTGGCATGCTGATAGAGCACAACTTTCCACTGGACGCCGAGTACGAATTCAACAGCTACCTGGTCCGCAACATCGTCGGCTACATGACAGGACTGGAGTGGCCCCACACCTTCGCCATCAGCATCGATGGTGAGGAAGTATTCAGCGCGCAGGTGGGTGGCGAGGAGGACAATCTCCGTTCCGATACGAACTTCGCCGAGGCGGCCGACGCCATCGATGCGCGCCTGAAGACGCGAATTCCGGTGAAAGCCGGTCGGCATCAGGTGGCCGTGACGTTCTACGACAAGAACGGCGCCGAGACCCACGAACCGCTCGAATTGCA
>DAIRDB010000054.1:0-20682 GCA_036796405.1 Gammaproteobacteria bacterium
TCGTAGAGGTAGTGGGCAGGCACGATGTCGAGCACGGTCAGCGAACGCACGTTGCTGGGGTGGTCGATGGTCAGCCGGCGCGCCACCCGGCCGCCGCGGTCGTGACCGACCAGGTGGAACTGGTCGAAGCCGAGCGACTTCATGACGTCGACCTGGTCCTGCGCCATCGTGCGCTTGGAGTAGTTGATGCTCTTCTCGCCGCCGTCTGGCTTGCTGCTCCAGCCGTAGCCGCGCAGGTCGGTGGCCACTACCGTGTAGTTCTTGGCCAGCGTCACGGCCACTTCGGCCCACGAAAGATGCGACTGCGGCGCGCCGTGCAGCAGCAACACCGGTGGCCCCTCGCCGCCGATCACCGCGTGGATCTCGACGCCGTTGACCTGCGTGCGCTGCGTACGAAAGCCGGGAAAGTACTTGGCGTCGAGGTCGGTGGCAGTGGCGGGCGCCTGCGCCCCTGCCTGCGCGGCGGCGAAACCGCCAAGCAACAGGCCGGCCGTGCCGAGCAGGCGGCGGCGGTCGAGGGCAGGAGCGGTCTCCGTGGCGGCGGCGCCGTGGGTCTGCGGATGGTTAGCGTTCATGTCAGTACCGTGAAGTGAGGGCAAGGTGAAAGGCCTATGCCCCGAGCGCCAGGCGCTCCTCCTTGTTGGGGTCGTTCTGCACTTCCACCTGGCTGCCGAACACCATGGTCGGATAGCTGGCCGGGTCGAAGGCTGGCCAGTGCGGCATGTCGGCATGATCAGGGTTACCGGTACGGGCGAAGGCCGCCCAGGCCGCGCTCATCACGTGGGCCAGTTGGTAGCGCTCCTCGGCGGCGCCGGTCATGGAACTGCCCACGTCGACGTTATTGAAGACGAAGGGGATGTCGAGCGTGTGGTAGGACCCCATGCGGTTGTCGTGCACCGGTGAGGCCCAGTTGAAATAGTAAAGGAAGGCCGGTGCGGCGCCCTGTGCCTGTTTCAGCCGGTTGAGCAATTGGGCATTGCGGCGCCGGGTGTTATCCGACTCGGCCAGCAGCCATAGCATGCGGTTGCGCACACCAGGGTGCTTTTTCTTGTACAGCGCGAGCAGGTTGGCGCCTTTGCCGGCGTCATTGCCCACCAGTCGGTTGAACTGGCCCTGCATGTCCGCTTCTTCCATGTCGAAGGCCGGGGGTCCAAGCCAGCCGTTCTCATGCGCCGTGGAACCAGCCATCAAGGGCACGGCGGCAGAGAACTCCGGCGCGGTCGGATCCCACTGGTGGCGGGGTATGACGGTGCCGTCGATGACGGGACCGGTGCCGAGCCCGGCGATGGCCGGCTCGCTGTACAGCGCAGCCTGCAACTGCTGCGGCGTGAGTTGCTGGATTTGCCGAAGCTTGCCCTTGTCGAGGCCCAGTTTGCCGAGGAAACGCTCGGCAGCCGCCGTGGCGTCGCCGGCGGGTACTCCGCGAATGGCCGATCCGCTCTGCGCGATGCAGCGGTGAAAGAGGCCCTTGGCCGACGGCATCGCCATCAGCGTCGTGGTTTTGCCGCCACCACCGGACTGGCCGAAGATGGTGACGCGATCGGGATCGCCGCCAAATGCCGCGATGTTGTCCTTGACCCACTGCAGTGCTGCGACGAGATCCTGGACGCCTACGTTGGTGGCACCCTGCCACTCGGCCCCACCGAGATCGGCCAGATGCAGGAAGCCAAACAGATTGAGGCGGTGCGTGACCGACACGACAACCACATCCTCCTTCCGCGCCAGCAGGGTGCCATCGTAAATCAGGTAATTGCCGGAGCCCGAGCTGAACCCGCCACCGTGCATCCACACCATCACGGGTCGCGCGCGATTGTCGGTCCCCGGCGTGAACACATTCAATCGCAGGCAGTCTTCGCTTTCTGTCTCGAGGCGGTTCATCGCCAGCACCACCGGCGCCGGCTCACCGACACCTGGCTGCTGATAGCTGCGTGTGCCCACGCTGAAGTGGTCACGCACTCCTGTCCAGGGCTGCACGGGCTGAGGCGGCATGAAGCGATTCGCACCGGCCGTGGAGGCACCGTACGGCAGGTTCCAGAACTGCTGGATGTCCTCGCGCACCAGCCCGCGCACGGAGCCGGCGGTGGTTTTTACGGTTGCACCGGGCTTGGCGAGGCGCTGGTCCTGCGCGAACAGACCCGCCGGGACACCGAGTCCGAGCAAGGCGGCGCCAGCAGCGCCGGACTGCAGAAGGGTACGACGTTGCATGAGCGTGTTGTTGTTCTTATGCATGAACAATCTCCGAAGGAGTCAGGGAAAAGGCCACGCGAGAATAAAGAGCAAGCCGCATCCCTGTCCATGCTTGCCGGAAAACTCTCGGCGCGCTTGTCACGCGTCCTCAGCCGCTGCCGTCGACGGGGAGCACACGGGTGGCGAGGATCTTGTCCACACGGTTGCCGTCCATGTCGATCACTTCCAGACGCCAGTCCTCCCACTCGGCGCGGGCGCCGGTGCGGGGCACGGTACCGAGCAGTGCCATCATCATGCCGCTCAGTGTGTGGTAGTGGGCCCGCTCTTCCTCCGGCACGCTGCGCAGTTCGAGGCGGTCCTTCAGTTCGTGGATGGGAATCAGCCCGTCCAGCAGCCAGGAACCGTCGTCGCGCCGGAAGGCCCAGCCTTCGTCGTCGGCATCGCCGGCGTCCCTGAATTCACCGGCCAGCGCTTCCAGCACGTCCTGCTGACTCACCAGCCCGACCACGCCGCCGTACTCGTCGACCACCAGCACAAGGGACTCGCCCGAGTCCCGCAGCTGCTCCAGCATCTCCATGCCGGTGATGGTGTCCGGCACGAACACGGCCGGCTCGATCACCTGCCGCAGCTCGCCACCTCCATGGCTTAGTTTCAGCAACTGCTTGGCGCTGACGATGCCGAGCACATTCTGCAGATCGCCATCACAGACCGGAAACCGCGAATGCGGGCTCTCGTCCACGCGCTGCAGCGAGGCCGGCAGGGGCAGGGCGGCATCGAGCCAGACGATGTCGCCGCGAGGAGTCATCAGTGACGACACAGGGCGATCTTCGAGGCGCAGCACCTTGCGCACCATGTCGTGCTCGTGTTTTTCGATGATGCCGGTTTCGGAGCCCTCGCTCAGCACGGCATGGATGTCGTCCTCGGTGAGGTCGCCATTGCCCTGCTCCTGCACACGCAGCAGCCTCAGCAGAGCCTCGGTGGACAGCGCCAGCAGGTTCACGAAGGGTCGCGACAGTCTCGCCAGCAGCGCAATGGGCCGCGCGGTCAGCCGGGCGATTTTCTCGGCATGCGACTGGCCGATGCGCTTGGGTACGAGTTCGCCGGCCACGATGGTCAGAAACGTGATGAGCACCACCACCAGCGCCGTGGCGAGCGCCTCGCTGGCGTCCTGCTCGAGGCCAGCCGCAATGAAGCGCAGCGCCAGCGGCTCGGCGAAGGCGGCTTCACCGGCAATACCGTTTAGCACGCCTATGGCGGTGATGCCGATCTGCACGGTCGACAGGAAACGGGTGGGTTCGGAACCGAGTTTGATGGCCGTGGCCGCTGCCTTGTCGCCGGCATCGGCCAGCTTCTGCAGTCGGTTGCGGCGGGCCGTGACCAGCGCGATCTCGGCCATCGCGAAGCAGCCGTTCAGCACGATCAGCGCCGCGAGGATCAGGAAATCCATGAACAGGAATCGGTAACCGATGGAGGGGCTATGCTAGCGATCCGTCGAGCAGGCGTCCACGCAGAAGGGGAACGGGTGGCACTCAGCAGCCGTCGTTGCCGAGTGCGGCGATATGCAGCACGTGCAGGCTCTGGCCATCGGCATCGACATGCAGGATGCCTTTGACCTGCACTCGTTTTCCGTGCAGGCGGTCGGCCGCTGGTATCGCCTGCAGGACGTTGACCAGGGGGAAGCGCAGCGTACCAGCACCAATTTCCCGCGACAGGGCAAGTTCGTGCTCGTCGGTTTCATCGACCACGCGCACGCGCGTGAGTTCGCTGGCCTGCTCCAGCACGAAGTGGTCGGCCTGCTGCTGCAGGCAGCCTACGCTACGCACCATGGCAGAGGCCGGCAGGGCAGCGGCTCCTTCCAGACCCACGAACTGGATGTCGCCGAGAGACGGCAGCGCCAGGTCTTGCGGCCCGGCCGGAAAGCCATTGCGCTCCAGGACGAAGGCGAGGATGTCGACGTACTGCTGCGGTTTCAGACTGCCGGGCGTGCTGTTGCGGCCCTCTTTGGGCATGCGCTCGACCATGTAGTCATAGAGACTGAACAGGCGGTCCTCGCGCCAGGCATCGATGAACAGTTCGCCGATCAACGGCGGCTCGATACCCTCGCCTTGCAGATTGTTCGAATGGCAGCCTTGGCAATTCCGCGTGTAGGCGGTCTTGCCTCGCTGCGCCTGTGCCTTGCTGAAGACGCCCCGGGTGGTATCGGTGACGTACGGTTTGGCGGCGCCAGTTGTGGCAGCGTGGGTGTCGTCAGACCGGAGCGCCGAGGGTGCATCGCCACCCTGTGCCAGACAACTGCTGACGAGGCCACCGAGCAGCCACCAGGGCCAGAGGCGCGCCAAGAGCAGCGCCACTACTGCTCGCGCGGGCCCGCACGGACGCCCTGCGCTCAACAGCCGTCTCCGACGGCAACCAGCGACATCAGACCCAGACTGTCGCTGTTGAAAACTCCCTTGGCTTGAACACGCTTGCCAACCAGTGCGGCCGCCTGCTGCGGATCCGCACGCTGCAGGGCGTAGCGGTTGCCGCCCGGGGGCAGCGCAGCGGACAGTGCTACCTCGGCGTCATCGGTTTCGTCCGCCACGCGAACGCGCAGCGGAGCACTGGCCGCCACCAATTCCCAGTCGCTGCCGTTCTGCTGCAGGCAACCCACGAGGCGCACCAGCGCAGAGTCCGGCAGCGGCGCTGGGCCAGACTCACCCACCAGCAGCACCTTGCCCATCTGCCCGGCCTTGAGTTCCTGGCTCCCCGCGGTATAGCCGTTTTCCTGCAGCAGATAGGCCATGACGTCTTCGTACACCGCCGTGGTCAGCGAGCCCGGTTCGTCACCGGGCATGTTGCGGCTGAAAAAGCCGTAGAGAAAATCGAGTGGTGCCTCGCGCCAGCGGTCGATGAACTCGTGGCCGAACAAGGGATCGGCATCGGGCTCGCCGCCTTCGTGGCACTCGGCACAGATGCGCTGGTAGGTGCGGGCCCCGCGCTGGGCCTGCGTCTTGCTGTACACGCCATCCAGCGTCGTGGTCTGGACCTCGGCAGCGGACCCTGTGCCGCGTGGCAGCATGCCAGTCTGTGCCTGCGCAACAGCACTCTGGGCCAGCAAAAGAACAACTGCTAGTGACAAGCGCATGTTGGCTTCTTCATCCTCTTTCAACGAGCCGCACTCAGCCCCCGCACCAACCGCGACCGCTGGCAGCCTGCCCCTGAGAGCGCAAGCAGCCGGCCCGCCTCCAATCGGTCAGTTTTGCACCACCCGTCCACCAATCGTACCGGCGAGACGTTCAAGCGGCAGATTGCGCTCCTTCAATAATTTTTCCAGCAGCTCGACGGCTTCGGCGTTGTAGATCGCCGACTCCATGCCGGTCTGGAAACCATCGGCCCAGTCCAGCACCGTGTTGCCTTCCAGCGTACCCTCACCCTGAAACTGCCCCTTGCGGTTGCTATGGGCGGTGAGATCGGCACCGGCATCCACGAGCATCTGAATACCCTGCACGAAGTTCTTGTGGGCCGCGCCGTGGATGGCGCGCACCTGATCGTCGTTGCTGGCTTCGAGGTCGATGCCGGCATCGATGAGGATGCGCATGGCTTCCAGTGACTCGTCGAGTGTGCCGACGTCCTTCATGAAGCCCTTGGTGTAACCCACCCCGGCCAATGCCATGAGAGCCGTAGTACCGTCAGAGGTAGCAATCTTCGGGTCGGCGCCATGGGCGAGCAGCAGCTTCATGACCTTGAGGTCACCACACAGCGAAGCGCGCAGGAAGGCCGTGGCACCGGCTTCGTCGAGCCAGGTGGAGCGGATGGAATTGTGTACCTCGGTGTCGGCCTGCAGGCGGGCATTGACGTTGGCCCCGTTGGCAACCAGCCGCTCGATAACTGCGTACATGCCGTCCATGTCGACGTAGGGGTTGGGCATGGTGCCCTTTTCCAGCGAACGCATCTTCACGGCCATGTACAGCGGGTTCCAGCCCCGGTCGTTCATCAGGTTGACGTCGGCGCCGGCGTCCAGCAGCAGGTTGGCAATGTCGAGGTTGGCGTTCTGGATGGCTGCCAGCAAGGCCGTGTGGCCTTCAGCGCTCTGCTGGTTCACCAAGGCCTGCTTGGCGAGCAGCACTTTCACGGTATCGATGCCGTTCTCGCGGGCTGCCAGCATGAGCCCGCTGAGGCCACCGGTCGGCAGCGCCGGACCGCGCCGGCTCTCGGTGACGACAGTGTTGGTGCGGGCATTGGGATTGGCGCCATGGTCGATCAGCCAGCCAACCACGGCAGCGTGGTTCTGCTCGGCGGCGAACAGCAGCGCTGTGGCACCGCGGTAGGCGTCCTCCGCATCGAGATCGGCGCCAGCGTCGGCCAGCACCTGCACGGCCTCCACGCTGCCGGCGCGCGCCGCAAACATCAGCGGCGTCTCCTCGTTCTGCAGCACGGTGGCCTTGGCGTCGGCGCCTGCCTCCAGGAGCAGGCGCAGCATGGTGGCATTGCCGTTGACCGCGGCCAGATACAGCGGCGTGGCTCCCAGCCGCGTGGCGGCTTCGACGTCAGCCCCTTTGTCGAGCAGCGCGCGCGCTAGATCGACATTGTCCCAGTACACGGCCCAGTGCAGCGCCGTCGATCCATCACCCTGCGTAGCGTTCACGTCGATCGACGCTTCCTGCAGCAGACCTTCCACGATAACGAATTGCTTGGCCTCAGCAGCTGCAGCCAGCGGGGCTTCGGCGTACGCAGCCCCCGTGCCCAGCAACAGTGAAAGCGCAAGTCCCAGCGCAGTTCTCTTCAACATGGCAGAAGGCTCCGCTCAGGTCAGCGACACGGCTTGCGTGCTGTCGCCGATGCTTGCCTGCTCGATGCCGTACAGGTGCAGCACGCTGAGCAGGAAGTTGGACGTGGGTCCGGTCTCCATGAGGTTGAGACGCGCAGGCTTATGGCGGCCCATCGCGCCACCGACGATCAACTGGCCGACGTTGACGTGGCTGTGCTGGTTGGCATTGCCCATGTTGCTGGTCCACAGCACCAGCGAATTGTCGAGCAGGTTGCGCTCGCCGTCGGGCGTGCTGCGCAGCTTGTCGAGGAAATACGCGAAGGTCGTCATGTGGTAGCGATTGATCTTGGCCCAGTCTTCACGACGTTTCTTGTCCTCACCGTGGTGCGAGGCGCTGTGGTTGGCGGTCGTCACGCCTGATTCCGGGTAGGAGGTACCGCTCTCGTCGCGGCAGAACAGCAAGGCGGAAACGCGGGTGATGTCGGCCTGGAAGGCCAGCACCTGCAGGTCCCACATGAGCTTGATGTGGGCATCGATGGACTGCGGTGGCGCGAAAGGCATGTCCATGTCCGGTGCTGCGGAGGTGCTGCGCGTGGCAATCTGCAGACGCCGCTCCACTTCCCGTACGTTTTCCAGATAGGACTCCATGCGCACTTTGTCGCTGGCCGGCAACTGCTTCTGCAGCTGGTTGATCTTGCCGGTGACGGCATCGAGGATGGACTTGTTGGCGAGGCGGCGCGACTGGCGCTCTGCCGGCGTGGCACCGTCGCCGAACAGACGCTCGAACACCACCAGCGGGTTCACTTCATGCGGCAGCGGCTTGTTGGGGCCGGCCCACGAGATGGAGTTGGAGTAGGCACAGGAGTAGCCCCAGCCGCAGACCCCGGTGTTGGACCCTGGGTCCTCGATGCCGAGCTGGATGGACGGCAGCAGCGTTTCCTGGCCGTACTTCTGCGCGATCAGCTGGTCGACACTGACTCCGCACTGGATATCGGGGCCGCCGGTCTTTTTCGGTGGCGCACCGGTCAATGCGGCGGCTGCGCGCGCATGGTCACCGCCGCTGGTGCCCGGCGGGGGCATGGAGGACGTGGCATCGAGACCGGCGCAGAGCGTCAGCTGATCCTCGAAGGGCTTGAGCGGCGCATGCACGAACCCCAGACCGATGTTGCGACCTTCGGTGGGCGCCACTTCCGGGCGACCATCCTGCCAGTAGGTTGGAGACCAGCCATGCGCGGAAAAAACGCCAACGAAACGCGGTGCGCCCATCGCCGCGGTCTGCGCCAGCGCGGTGCCGGCCGGCACCATGGCGTCGAGGAAGGGCAGCGCCAGCGTGGCACCTGTGCCACGCAGCAGGGTACGACGGGAAAGGTGCTTCTTGGTAATGAACATGAGTATCCCCTGGTTGCGATTCTTTACTTTTTCAGCGCCCAGCCGTGGTCAAGGCCGGCTCGGCGCGCTGGTTCATCTGGAACGGCTTGCTGTTCACGACACCCATGATCAGCGCAGAAAAACGATTCTCCTGGCTGGCGGCGTCGCGCACGATGCTGCGAACCACCGGCATGTCGTAATACTCGACACCGCGACCAAGGGCATAAGTGAGCAGGCGTTCGGCGATGGTCTGCACGAACTGGGGCGAGTAGCGCAGCAGCGCCTGCCTCAGCTCGGACGGTCCATCGAAGCTCTGGCCGTCCACCAGCGTGCCGGTGGCATCGAGCAGTCGGCCGTTTTCGCTGTCACGGAAGCGGCCGATGCGATCGAATTTGTCGAGCGCAAAACCTATGGGGTCCATCATCTGGTGGCAGGAGGTACAGGCCGGGTTGTTGCGGTGCTGCTCCATGCGTTCACGCATGGTCTGCGGTCCGGCTCCGGGGACGTCACTGGCTTCCAGCGCCGGCACGTTCGGCGGCGGATCGGGCGGGATCACGCCGAGCACGTTCAGCAGCACCCACTTGCCGCGCAGCACCGGCGAGGTCCGGTCTGCCACGGCACTGACCGTGAGGATGCTGCCCTTGCCGAGCAGGCCACGGCGCACATCGAATTCCGGGCCCAGTTCCACGCGGCGGAACTGGCTGCCGTAGACGTTCGGGATGCCGTAGTGACGCGCCAGCCGCTCGTTGAGAAAGGTGTAGTTGGCATCGAGCAGCTCGGTGACATCGCGGTCTTCCCGCATCACGCTCGCGAACAGCAGCTCGGTTTCGGTGCGGAAGGCCTGCCGCAGGTTATCGTCGAAGTCGGGAAACAGGTCGGCTACCGGGGAAGCCGACTGCAGGTTGCGCAGCTGCAGCCATTGGCCGGCGAAGTTGCTGACCAGCGCATCGGCGCGAGGATCAGCCAACATGCGTTCCACCTGGGTCGCGAGCACGCCTTCCTTGCGCAGTGAGCCACTCTCCGCGAGCGCCAGCAATTCCTTGTCGGGGGGCGCGCTCCACAGGAAGAACGACAGACGCGAGGCCAGTTCAAGCTCGCTGATCGCAAAGTATTTCTCGCCGCCGCCTTGCGGCTCGCCTTCCATGCGGTAAAGGAATTCGGGGTCGGAGAGGATGTACTGCAGTCCGCGCTGGATGCCGGCCTCGAAGTCGCCCTCGCTGCGGCCCGCCTCGAAGAAGGACAGCAGCAGCTGGCGGTCATCGTCGTTCAGGGGGCGGCGGAAAGCGGCCGTGGCCAGTTCGTCGAGGATCGTACGGGCACAGTCGAGTTCCTGATCGGCATTCTGCGGGTAGCAGCTGAACACCCGCTCGCGGCTGCTGGTCTGCTCCGGCCGGCTGGCGTCGAAAGGTCCGCTGATCGCCAGCGCATTGACGTGCGGCGCAAAGGTGAAGCCGACCACATCCTGGGTGAGTGTGGTGCGCTCGAACTTGCGGTTGAAGTCGTTGCTCGGCATGTGGGTCCGGGCAATGAAGCTGAGGCCGATCCTGTGCTTGCCGGCCTTCACCGGCAGCCGGAATACGAAGCGTTCGTCGGTCATGTTGCGCGGGTTCTCCTTGGCCACGTCCCACACATGCACCTGTTCGCCATCGATCGACAGTTCGAGTTGCTCGCCCTCGGCGGCGCCGAACAGCCCGCCAGCATTCGACCGCACCGGCGTCCAGTTGAAACTGTACTCGCCGTCGGCCGGGAAGGTGTATTCCACCAGCAGTCCGCCGCGCGTACCGAAGGGCAGCCCTTCCTGATGGCGATTTTGCGAATAATCCGGGGGTGCGTGGAATTCCTTGCTGGTCGCCTGCAGTTCATGACCGAGCGCCAGACGACTGATGGCGGCAGCCGCTGCCACGTAGGCTTCGATCAGTGCCGGTGAAGAGCCGAGCGAGCCGGCGATGTTGTCGAAGCCGTAACTGGTGTCATCCACTGGCAGCAGGCCAGCGGGGTCGATGTCGAGGGCCAGCAGATCGCGAATGGCGTTGGCATATTCCTGCCGATTTAGCCTGTGGGCACCGGGCGGTACCAGGACCGGATTCTGCTCCCAGGCCGCGTCCAGCTTGCTGGTGAGCGCGTGAATAAGTGCGCTGTTGGTGCTGGCGTCGGGACGGGGCTTGCCGGGCGGCGGCATGACGCCGGCACTCAGTTTGCGCACGATTTTTTCGCTGACCTGTGCCTGCTTTGCTACGTCGGCGAAGTCGAACAGTTCGAGATCGAGACCACCGTAGTAGTCGTCGAGGTTGTGGCATTCGGTGCAATAGGTCTCGGCCAGTGCTTTCAACTCGGCTGCATCGAGCGGCGGCTGGGCAGCGGCCTCGGCGGCGACCAGCCAGGCCGCGATGCCGAGGGCTGTGCAGGCCGACAGTGCACGGCGGCTGGCCGCCAGTGGCGCGGATCGAGCTCCCTCGAGGGTCGCGCGGTACGGAACGGAGCGTGGCAAGCAGGTGTTTTTCATGCAGTGTGCATCCTAGGGCTTCCGCGCAAGGCTCGCGGTAGTACCGTCATTGTCATGAGCGATGAAGGAAAAAATAGGAAGTGACCGCGCCGGATTTCACTGCGAATTGAGATAACGCAAGGCCAGGCCCTGTCGGGTGCGGCCGGCCTGCAGCGGACAGGTCGCTTCACAGTCCCTTGAGACGGCGCTTCATGGCCCGGCGATGCGCATGCAACAAGGGTTCCGTGTAGCCATTCGGCTGCTCTCGACCCTTGAACACGAGGTCGCAGGCGGCCTGGAAGGCGATGCCATCGAAGGACGGTGCCATGTTGCGGTACAGCGGGTCGCCGGCATTCTGCTTGTCGACGATGACCGCCATGCGCTTCAGCGACTCCAGCACCTGCTCCTCCGATACGACGCCGTGGTGCAGCCAGTTGGCCAGATGCTGGCTGGAAATGCGCAGCGTGGCGCGGTCTTCCATTAGGCCCACATGGTTGATGTCGGGCACTTTCGAGCAGCCCACGCCTTGGTCGATCCACCGGACAACGTAGCCCAGGATGCCCTGCGCGTTGTTGTCGATCTCCTTCTGGATCTGCTCGGGGCTGAGCGTGGTGTCGCCCAACAGGGGGATCAGCAGGATCGTATCGACACTGGCTTTATGCCGGTTGGCAAGCGCCCGCTGGGTATTGGCGACGTTGATCTGATGGTAATGGATGGCGTGCAGGGTGGCGGCCGTGGGCGAGGGCACCCAGGCGCAGCTCGCTCCCATGTTCGGATGGATGACTTTCTGCGCCATCATGTCGCCCATCATGTCCGGCTTGGCCCACATGCCCTTGCCGATCTGCGCCTTGCCGGTGAAGCCGGCGGCGATGCCGACGTCGACGTTGGAGTTTTCGTAGGCACCAATCCACGGCTGGCTCTTGATGGTCTCCTTCGGCAGGAAAGCACCCGCCCCCATGCTGGTATGGATCTCATCACCCGTGCGGTCCAGAAATCCGGTATTGATGAAGAAGATACGGTCCTTCACGGCACGCACGCATTCCTTGAGGTTCACGCTGGTCCGGCGCTCTTCGTCCATCACGCCGACCTTGATGGTGTGGCGGGGCAGCCCAAAAGCGTCCTCGACCGCGTTCAGCGTATCGTTGCAGAACTGCACTTCCTCGGGGCCGTGCATCTTCGGTTTGACAATGTAGATACTGCCCTCGCGACTGTTCTTGCAGGGACCGTTACCGCGCAGGTCGTGGAGGGCGCACAGCGTGGTGACCATGGCATCCATCAGCCCCTCGGGAATCTCGCGGCCCTCGCGGTCGAGTATGGCATCGGTGGTCATGAGGTGGCCGACGTTGCGGACCAGCAGCAGGCTGCGGCCCTGCATGATGACGGTCTCGCCGCTGGTACCTTTGTAGAGCCGGTCCGGGTTCAGTCGGCGCTGGACGACCTTGTCGCCCTTGCTGAATTCCTCGACCAGCGTGCCTTTCATGAGGCCGAGCCAGTTGCGGTACACCGCCACCTTGTCGCTGGCGTCGACGGCCGCCACGCTGTCTTCGCAGTCCTGAATGGTGGTCATGGCCGATTCCAACACCACGTCCTTCACTCCGGCGTGGTGCTGTTTGCCGATCAGGTGCGTGGCGTCCAGCTGGATCTCGAGGTGCAGCCCGTGGTTGGCAAACAGCAGGGTGGTTGGCGTCGAGAAGCCGCCCTGGAAGCCGATCAGCTTGTCCGGCTGCATCAGCCCGGTGACCGTGTGGTCCTTCATGACGGCTTCCATCACGATGTGGCCGTTCTCGTTGGCGAGGCGGTACTGCTGCACGTTTTCGTGCCGTCCACCACGCAGCGGCAGGGCCTGGTCGAGGAACTCATCGGCATAGCGCATGACGCGCTGTCCGCGGCCGGGGTTGTAGCTGGCCGTGCGGGCCGCGCCTTCCGTCTCGGGAATCACGTCCGTGCCGTACAGGGCGTCGAACAGGCTGCCCCAGCGCGCATTGGCCGCGTTGAGCGCGTAGCGGGCGTTCATCACTGGCACCACCAGTTGTGGGCCGGCCACGATGGCGATTTCGTAATCGTTGCCCCGCGTACCGACTTTGAAGTCGTCGCCCACCGGCACGAGGTAGCCGATGTCCTGCAGGAATTTTTTGTAGGCGCCCGGATTTTCCCGGTAGAAGGTGGCGTCGTGCTGCTGGTGCCAGGCATCCAGCTTGGCCTGCAGGTCGTCGCGCTTCTGCAGCAGGGCGCGGTTGCGCGGTGCCAGCGTGTCGACGATCTTCGCCATGGCCGTCCAGAACGCCTTGGGTTCGATCCCCGTGCCCGGGGCCGCCTCCTTCTCGATGAAATCGTAGAGGACCTGGGAAATTTGCAGGTTACTGGCGGAGATGTTGTTGGGCATGCTGTCCTCTGTGCGTGTCTCGACTGCTCCGGAAATCCGGCCCGGGCATTCTAGCGCCAAATGCTGCCCATCGGAGGCGCGCGCCTGTGGCCCGCGAAGCCTGCAGCGGGCACGCGGCCTCGTGCCGGACTTGCCGGGTCTCGAGCTGCAATATGCCGTGCCGCGCTGGTGCAGCGATTAAGGAATTCCGGAGGGGTCCGGGAAAATTTGCGGGCCTCCGCAGAACTTGGGTTATACTCGGCCGCGCGCAGGAATTTCATAAAAACTTCTCGCATTTTTCAGATAAAAAACAAATAGATAGCGCCATGGGGCTGCGCGGCGCTCAAGGCGCTCCACGGGCAGAACCAAAGGGCAGAATCAAAGGGCAGCGGCCCCTCAGGAGGAACCATGAAAAAACTCGTGCATGCAGTGGCAGCCATCAGTGCCGTGCTGGCCAGCGGCAGCGGCCTGGCGCAGGTCCCGGGCCCGGCGGAGCGTGCCTACCCGGAAGGCTTCATCACCGGCAACGTGGTCAGCGACAAAGGCCCCGAGGCCGGCGTCTGGGTCATTGCAGAGACCAAGGAAACCAACACGCCGTTCATCAAGATCGTCGTCACCGACGACGACGGCAAGTTCACCCTGCCGCAGTTGCCCGATGCCACCTACAACGTCTGGGTGCGCGGCTACGGCCTGCTCGATTCCGCCAAGGTGGAAGGGCGCCCCGGTGACAGTGGGCTCGAATTGAAGGCCGAGACGGCCACCAACCCGCAGGATGCCGCCAAGGTCTATCCCGGCGACTACTGGCTCTCCCTGCTGGAAGTGCCGGGCAAGGATCAGTTCCCCGGCACGGGTCCTACTGCGGCCGGAGGCAACGGTTATCTGCCGACAGTCACGAGTCAGGCGGACTGGATGCACTCCTTCAAGAAGGACTGCAATTTCTGCCACCAACTCGGTAACCAGTTGACCCGCACCCTCGACCACATGGACCACCTTGGTTTCGATTCACACGAAGAAGCCTGGATCTATCGCACATCGCTGGGCGTGCGCGGTGGCAGCATGCAAGGGGCCTTCCTGGCCTTTGGCATGGACGGCATGGCCAAGACCATGGCGGACTGGACGCGCAAGGTCGAGAGCGGTGCCGTGCCCCCCATGCCGCCCCGTCCGAAGGGTGTGGAGCGCAACGTGGTGGTGACCCTCTGGGACATCGGCGGCCCGCAGGACTTCATGCATGACATCATCTCCACCGACAAGAACAACCCGACCGTCAATGCATACGGGCCGCTCTACGCCGTGTCGGCCGGACACGGCACCATCGAGGTGGTGGACCCAATCACCAACGACAACTACAAGTACCCCATCCCCACCCGTGAAGATCCGCGCAAGGTGCCGTCGCGTTTCCCGCCTCCGGGCAATCCGTCGAACTTCTGGGGGATGGAGCATCTCTGGGGTCTGGAGAATCCATCCGATCCGCACAATCCGATGATCGGTCCCGATGGCCGCGTCTGGAATACCTCGAAGATCCGCGACAAGCAGCCCGCCTGGTGCAGCGACCCGAACTCCAGCAACAAGTTCGTGCAGTACTCGCCCATCTCGCGTAGCAATCGCCAGGCCTCGGTCTTCGACCCGAAAACCGGCAAGTTCGAGCTGATCGACACCTGCTTCGCCACGCACCACCTGAATTTCAGCACCGACGCCGACAACACGCTGTATTTCAACGAACTGCTCGGCCCCTACTTTGGCTGGATCAACACCCGCGTCTGGGATGAAACCCACGACGAGCAGAAAGCCCAGGGCTGGTGCCCACAGATCGTCGACACCAACGGCGACGGCCGCATCACCAAGCCCTGGAACGAGGACGGCGCGGAAAATCCTGACCCGAAACTCGATACCGAGGTGAGCTACAACCTCTACAACATCAGTCCCGATCCCTCCAATCCCAACGTGATCTGGGGTGCGTGGGAGGGCGGCAACGGCGAGCAGCGTGGTGGCATGATCCGTCTGGATCGCGGCAACAACCCGCCAGAGAGTTGCATCACCGAAGTGTTCCAGGTGCCGGAAGGCACGCTGAACCCGCGCGGCATGGACGTGGCGAGTGATGGCACGCCGTGGGCGGCCATGGCGGCCAGTTCCCAGTGGATCAAGCTCGATCGCGCCAAGTGCGACCGGCTGAATGGGCCCGGCACCGACATCAGTGCCGTCTGCCCCAACGCCTGGACCGTCTACACCACGCCGGGTCCGCGCTTTGCAGGTACCGACTATCCCGCCGATTTCCACTACTTCGGCTGGCTGGACATCCACAACATCATGGGGCTCGGCAAGGACACACCGATCCTGACCGGCTCCAACTCCGACTCCCTGATCGCGCTCGACCCGAAGACCGGTGAGTGGACCTACCTGCGTGTGCCGTACCCGATGGGCTTCTACCAGCGTGGTCTCGACGGACGCATCGATGATCCGAACGGGGGCTGGAAAGGCCGCGCACTGTACTCCAACTACGGCACGCATCTCGTGTGGCACAGCGAGGGGGGCAAGGGCTTCGTCGGCAAGGCCGTGAAGATCCAGATCCGCCCGAACCCGCTGGAGCACTGAGGTGACAATGAAGTAACGACAACGCCCCGTTCAGGGGCGTTGTTGCTTGGAGGCGGCAGCTTTCGTTGCTGCCATGCGGAGGAGGCACGAACATGATCACGCTTTTTGGCGCAGCCGCATTGGCCTCGGCTGTTTCGGCAGTCAATTGCAGCGCACTCGCCTCGATGTCGCTGGACGCCGCGCGCGTCGTCAGCGCCGAGTTCGTGCCAGCCGGTCCTTTCCTGGCGCCGGCCAGCGCCGGTGCTTCGGCCAATGACGATCAGCAGCCGATTCCTGCCCACTGTCGCGTAAAGCTGGTGTTCACGCCCACGGGTGCGTCCAACATCAATGCCGAACTGTGGTTGCCGGCCGACGCGTGGAATGGGCGCTTTCTGGCCGTGGGCAATGGCGGTTGGGCCGGCGCCATTCAGGGCTACGCCGACATGCGCGTGGCACTGCGCCGCGGTTATGCCACTGCCGGGACCGACACCGGGCACAGCGCTGCCGATGGCCCGAACGGCCTGTTCGCGCTCGGCAATCCGGAAAAGCTCGTGGATTTTGCCTACCGTGCCATCCACGAGCTGGCCGACAAATCCAAGCAGGTGATCGCAGAGGCCTACGGACAGCCGGCGGAGTATTCCTACTTCAAGGGGTGTTCCACCGGGGGGCGTCAGGGTCTGATGGCGGCCCAGCGCTACCCGGAGGACTTCGATGGCATCATCGCCGGTGCCCCTGCCAACCGGCACATCCACATGCACGTGGCGCAGTCCTACCTGCACATCTTCAACAACCGTAACCCCGAATACGCCAACTCCTACCAGTACACGGCAGACCTCATCAATCGCTCCGTGCTGCAGAAGTGCGACCTCTTGGGTGACGGTTTTCTCAACGAGCCGCGTCAGTGCCAGTTCGACTTCGAGACCATACGCTGCAGTCCGGAGGCCGGGGATTCCGCCTTCAGCGAAAGTTGCCTGTGGGAGCACCAGACTATCGAGACGCAGGAGTACTACGGCCCGGGGCTGCGGACCAGCGACGGCGAGGTGGTCTTCCCCGGTCAGGCTCTCGGCAGTCCCATTCCACGACTGCCCTTCGATTTCCAACCGCCTGCGGCCTTCCTCTGGGACACCATACGCATCCTCGGTTTCCAGAACCCGAACTACAACTGGCGCTCGTTCAATCTCGACCGCGACTTGCCGCTGATCGACGAGCGTGTCGGCTTCGTCGATGCCAACGACCCCGATCTCAGCGAGTTTGAGCAGCGAGGCGGCAAGCTGCTCATGTACCACGGCTGGATGGACACCGGGATCTCACCCTGGAACAGCGTGCAGTACTACGAAAGCGTCGTGGAGGCACTTGGCCCGGCGCAGGCGTCTGCGCTGCAGCTCTACATGGTGCCAGGCATGGGGCACTGCAGCGGGGGTCCAGGTCCCTACGAGTTCGACCTCCTGACTGCGCTCGAGCGCTGGCGTGAGCAGTCAGAGGTGCCGACCGTCCTGCCTGCCCGCAACCCCGACAGTGGACTCTCGCGGCCACTGTGCCCCTATCCGCAGACGGCCGCCTACGACGGTAACGGCGACCTGAAGGACGCGGCCAACTGGTCCTGCAAGGCGCTGTAACCCGCCGGCAAGCAAGCGCCCAAGGCGCTGATTCCCGCCCACCCCCGCGCCGTCTCCGGGCCGCCCCGCCTTGGATTGCAGTGGACAGGCTGTCTTTGGCAGGCTAGCCTGCGCTCGCTGTCCATGGATGTTCCAATCAAAACAACAATCATTCATATGGGGCTTTATATGAATAATAAGAACAAGCTACAGGCTGCGATCGTTGCAGCGATCGCAGGGTCCGCTCTCCTTCCGCTCCACTCCACCTTCGCCCAGCAACAACAGCAGCAGCCAGCGGCGGCCGCCTCTCCTGGGCTCGAGGAAATCACCGTAACAGCCGCACGCCGCGTGCAGAACCTGCAGGAGGTGCCGGTGTCCATCGTGGCGATCACCGGTGAAAACCTGCAGGTGCGCGGCATCGACAACCTCGAAGAAGTCAGTCAGGGCGTGCCGAACGTCATCATCACCGGTGGTGGCGGCGGTACAGGCGGTACCTCGTTCCGCATGCGCGGCATCCCCAACGTCGGCACCTACGTGGACAACGTCTGGCAGGTGGGTACGGCCGGTTTCCTCAACCAGGAATTCGTCGACATCGACCGCGTGGAAGTGCTGCGTGGACCGCAGGGCACCATGTTCGGGCGCGACTCGACCGGCGGTGCCATCCGCATCTGGACCAAGCGCCCCGGCGACGAACTGGCGGGCTCGCTCACCACCACGCTGGGCTCCTATGATCGCCAGGACCTGCGTGGCACCCTCGACATCCCGATCGGCGACACCATCAAGACCAAGTGGACCGTGGCCTCCATGGAGCGCGACGGCTACATCAAGAGTCTCACCACCAACCAGAACCATGGCGCCATCAACCAGGATGTGCTGCGCGCTGACATCGTCTGGCAGCCGGTGGACCGCTTCAACGTGCGTTTCAACTTCCAGGACAACTATAGCGAGTACACCGAGCCGCGTGCGCAGGACGCCATGTTCCGCACCTACGACGACCCGAACCCCAAATGGGTGAAGTCGTTGGTCGGCTTGCCGGAGTTTTACACTTACGTCGGCACCGATGCCGCTGGCCGTCCTGTCGAGCCCTTCTTCGTGCCGGCCAACCAGGTGGCGGGTTACCCCGGGGGCAAGGTGGGCAAGTGGGAAAACCGTTCGAACTCCGTGTTGCCGAATCGCTACTCCACCACGCAGTCCTCGATGGAAGCCACGCTGGACGTCACCGACGACATCAAGGTGGTCTACCTGGGCGCGCTGGTGGACCAGGACGCCGACTCGGTGGTGGACTGGGACAACAGTCAGTACGACGTGGTGACCGACATCAACCGCTCCGTACTCGACATGGAAAGCCACGAGTTGCAGATCACCGGCAGCACCAAGTGGTTTGACTGGCTGGCAGGCGCCTATACCTGGGATCAGACCACCCGCACCCGCAACGGCCGCTGGCAGGTCATGGAATTCCAGACGGGTCTTTTCAACGTCAACAACGTGCTCAACTCGGCCGCCTGTAACCCGGTCGGTGGCACGCCCGCCGGCTGGGTGGGTTGCGTTGCCCAGTACAACACGGCGGTTGGTGGGTCCTATGACACACTCGCCATCGCCGAGCAGGATGGCTGGGCGCTGTTCGGCGAGCTGAACATCCACTTGCTGGACAATCTCGACCTCATCCTCGGGGCTCGCAAGCACCGGCAGACCGGTTACTCGCAGAACCTGGCCAGGACGGCGGCCACGGCACCCAAGCCGCTGCTGCCGAACCAGTTCCACGGCGGCGATCCGTTCACCGGCAACAAGGTCGGCGTCCCGAACGCCTTCCAGTTCGAGAAGAACACGCCACGCGTCGTGCTGCAGTGGCAGGTCAACGACAACGTCAATGCCTACGCGAGCTACACGGAAGGTTTCAACTCCGGCGGCGTCTCGGCCCCGATCATCGGTGGCGTTCGTACCGAGTTTCCGTTCAAGCCCTCCACGCTGGAGAACTCGGAAGTCGGCATCAAGACGGAACTGTTGGATCGCCGCGTACGTCTGAACGTGACGGCCTTCAGCACGGTATGGGCCGACCTGCAGGCCGCCGGTGTGGTCTACGATCCGGTGACCAAGGTGCAGATTCCGACGCTGGTCACCACCAACGTCGGTGAGGCAGAGGCCAAGGGCTACGAACTGGAACTCACCTGGGTTCCGGTCGACGACCTGACCTTCAGTCTGGGCTATGGCTGGCTCGACACGGCCTATACCAAGATTGCTCCGGGCACGGCTTCCGGTCATCTGCCGCTCGATTCAGGGACCGAATTCCAGCAGGCGCCCTCGAAGAGCTACACCTTGGGCGTCCAGTACGACCGCAACATCAGCAATGGCGAGCTGACGGCACGCCTGGACTACAACTACCAGGGTCAGTTCTGGCGTTCCGAGCCGTTCCTGCGGGTCAGCGGCTATCAGGCGGCACGCAACAGCGGGATCGACGAGAGCGGTGACTGGGGCGTGACCAACGTACGCTTCTCCTACCGCCCGAACGATGCAGACTGGGAGCTGTCGGTGTTTGGCACCAACCTCGGTGACAAGTACATGATCAACTCCGGCTTCTTCCACGGCATCTGGGGCTTCGACTTCGCGACCGTGGCCCGGCCGCGTGAGTTCGGCGTCACGCTGCGCTACGACTTCTGATCGTCGGCAGTGGTAGGGCAAAAAGGGCTCCTGCGGGGGCCCTTTTTTTTCTGACGGAGTGCTGCGGTTCGACCGCAGGCGCTGGCGCCGCGTGTGAGATTGTGGCGGGTGCTGTACCCGTCGCTGGCGCGCCGCTAAGCTGTGCCCCCATATCGGTGGCGGCGTCTGGGCGGCCCCCGTTGCCCGGAGAGTTTGCCATGCGTCGTTGTTGCACCGCGCTGCTGTCTGTCCTGCTGCTGTTGCTGGCGGGCTGCGTGACCCACCCGGACGAGATCCAGCCCGTCGACGGCTTCGTGCTCGATCGCTACCTCGGCACCTGGTACGAAATCGCCAGGCTCGATCACCGTTTCGAGCGTGGCCTGCAGCGTGTATCGGCTACCTACACCCGCAACGAAGACGGCAGCGTCCGCGTGCTCAATCGTGGCTTCTCGGCGTCGGCTGATGCCTGGGAGGAAGCCGTGGGCAAAGCCAGTTTCGTGGAGGCCGAGTCGCGCGGTTACCTGAAGGTGTCCTTCTTCGGACCCTTCTACGGCGCCTATGTGGTGTTCGGTCTCGATGACGACTATCAGGTCGCCTACGTGGGCGGGCCCGATCACGACTACCTGTGGTTGCTGGCCCGTACGCCGACCATAGCTCCTGACGTCTACGAGGCCTTTCTTGCCACGGCGGCCGCCAAGGGCTACGACACCACTGCGCTGCTCAAGGTGGCGCAGTAATA
>DAIRDB010000055.1:0-20572 GCA_036796405.1 Gammaproteobacteria bacterium
TGTCGATGGCATTTAGAACAGCGGCATGGATGTTTTCTACGCTCTCCAACCGCTTAATGCGCTCATTGGCTGCGTTGAGTTCGCGTTCGAGTTGTTTGGCAAAGTCTGCGAAAGCATCCAGCGGGTCGTCGTAGTCTCCATCGTGCCAGTTGTGAGCATCCGTTCTCGGAGTGTCGCTCATTTCGACTCCCTCGCTTTGAGCATTTCCACATTCAGTTTAGCCATCGCAAGCGTTGCGTCGTCGACGTTGAAACGTCTCGACTGGACAATCATCTCATCCAGCCACGGCAGACCGCTGTCGGGTACGCACAGCTTGATGGCGGCGTATTGGCGGAGGGTCATGCCGGTTGAGTAGAGTTGGAAATCAGCCGGAAACGCCGGTCCTCCGTCGTTGATCTTTTTGCTCATCGGTTGTTCCTCCCATGCTCAATCACAGCCTGAACACCGCGACGGCTGCATCCTACCGCCCGTGCGATCTGCTCCCGGCTGGCTCCGTTGTCGTACATCCGCCAAGCCAGACCGGAGTCGAAGGCCTCGACGGCCTGCGCTAGGTTGCGCGACATCTGGCGTGCCTTCACCTCTACCGGGAAGCTGATCCAACCAGCCTTCACGCCTGCGTCGATGTGCTCTCTCACTTTAGGCCCTCCGCAATCATGGCGTGCTCAAGGATTAGGACGGCGTCCGCGGTCTTCAATGTAATCCCTAGCGCCGGCTGACGCTGCTGGGCCAACTGTTTGAGATGGGCTTTCCAGCGCGTGCCGTGGGTCTTGCTGGTGCCGGCCTGTATCGTCTTCTGCCAGCGCTGTGGGGGCACCTCAATGCAGCGGGTGAGCATCGAGGCAATGAGGCCATGCAGGAATCCTACGTTGCGCCCAAAGTTGAACATGGCGCTGCCCGGTGCTCCCTTGCCGCCGATGTAGCCTCCCACTTTTTCAATGTACACCACGTCACTCTGCGACAGGTAGTTGATCATCACCTCACGCACGTCGCCATCGGTGTCGGGCATTGGCTCAACAACCACCCGGTTGTTTGCGAAGTGCGCGATGCCACCGCTTGCGCCGGGGTCGATTGCTAGGATGCGTCTCATCGTGCAGCCTTTCGCAGGTAGGAGGCGATAGCCTTGTCGGCCACGGCCTGTAGTTTGAGGCCTGCCTGTAGACAGTAGCTACGCAGGGCTTTGTGGGTTTCTGTGCTCACGTTTACGGTTTTCGGTTTGGTCATTTGAGATGCTTCTTCACCTTGGCCCAGTACGCCTCGGTGGCAGGCTTGCGGTCGCCGGTGGGACCCCCATTCCAACGACGGGCGAGCTGCTCGGTGCTGCAGTTCTTCCCGTAGTGCGTCAGGTAGGCCTCGCACACTGCACGGGCTTGCGCTCGGTTGGTCATGTCCTGATGCCGGTAGTGCGACCCGGTGAACTTGTTCACGTCCAGAACCACCCCGCGGTGGATCTGTAGGGGGCCTAGGGCGCGTCCGTTGTCTCCGACGGCCATATCGTTGCCGGATGACTCCACGGCGATCAGGGCGGTGATTAGGTTGGAAAGATTGCTCATGGTGTGAAGTTGGACTTGCGCGTTGTCCAGTCGCGCCCCTGTGCTCCGTATTCCTCACGAGCCGGATGGGGTGATAACGGTCACCCGACCGTAGAGTGTTTAGGATCCGAGCAGTGCGTCGTCTTCTTCGCGGAGTTCGCGTTGCAATACGCTGTGCAGAATGCCGGTGTGGTGATACCAGAAGTCGACTGCAACTATGCGGTCTTCAAGCTGGATGAATTGGATCGTCCAGATTCGCGGACCAGACAGGAATTGGATCGGATGCGGAACTTGGACGCTCTTGATGACTTTGGGGAGATTCATGGAGTGGTTCCTTGTTAGGCTGTGAAAACCACTGCTTCGCCTTCGATTGCGAAAGCGATCTTTCCGGTGAGCAGGTCGACCGCAATCGACTTGGGCAAGTTGTAGCCGTCCATCAGCAGGTTCAGGCTCCACTTAGGGTCAAAGCCAAACTGCTGCTTTGCCATCTGAATCATGCTCGGGGTGTAAACCCATTCGGTAGAGTTGAGTCGGTAGGTGTTCATGGTGTTAGAAATTGATCTCAAAGCCGTAGCGTCCACACCCACACTCGCAAGAACTAACAAGACCAGCGGTAATCGCTTCGCGCAGCAGTGGTGTGATTCTCTTCGACAACCTCCTAATCAGAGTATGATCGCCGGGAAGGGCTGCGTCGTTGTAGTCGCCAGCCCAATGGTCTGCATTAACCTTAGAGACCTCGTCTCTCAATGCTTGGGTGTTCACAGGTTGTTGATGAGTTGATATGCGATGCGATCAGACTCACCGCCGTTTTGGAAGTTCTCCAACCAATCACAAACCGTGCGCGGCAACTTCAGGTAGCCATCTTCATCCTCCTTAATAAGTCGCCAATGAATCTCAAGCTGGCCCTCATTTGCAGCGAACACGAGGCTCGCACTTCCTCTCTTCCAATTCACTTCATGCTCAACGCTACCGAGGCTGACAGTGCTGGTCACTTTGACCCCAAGCGGACCCGTAGTGACGATGTTTGTTTCTTGGTTGTTCATGGTGTTGATCTCGTTGACGGGATCAATCTGCCATAGACCAAAACTCACCGTCTACAGGATTTTACACTTCTCTGTAGATTTCGAAGAATCACCAATGTTTGCAGGGGTCAAACAAGTGTCACTTTTTGTCGATCAGCACGAACTTGGTGAAGAACTCGGGCTTGGGTCGCACATGAATCTGGCCGTCGTCGACCCTGCGGTACACCACGGCGTCCCACTTGGTTTCACCGACGCGCAATTTTGCGTCGAGGCTGACTATTTCGACTTCGATGGAAGGCTTGGATTTGTTGAAGAAACGCATCGGTAGTGTGGTATTGGATAGGCTCCGCGGGTGGGTGTCGGGATCCGGAACTTTCGCATCTCCATGATCCCGTTTTCGACTGCGATCATCAGCATTCGGTTTGTCTGGCTGATGCACAGGTTCCAAACACTGCCCCACTGCCGAGCGGTTTTCCACTCGGAATCGGGAGCTTGTGGGCGATTTTGAAGCTCGTTGCGTATTTGCCTTAGAAGCTCGGCAGATTCCATTTGGTTTCTCCTTGTGACCACTGATGCACGTAGAGCTGCGCCGAGTCCTCGGTGTACTCGCCAAACACGATCCCGTGCGACCAAGCTAGCGTACCACGTCGCCGCAGCGCGTAATCCATGCAGGGCGCGTCCGCAAGCGTCCCCGGGGACAAGCACACCGGATGGTCGCTCCGACGTCCTGTAGCCATCCCTGCGCGATGCGCATGGGCCACCACGGTGTTGCCCCATGTCTCCGCGGTGTCGCGCAGGAAGTTCTCGCCGTAAAGCAGGCCGTGGCCCCAAGAGAATCCGCCTAGCTTGTACCAGCTCCGAGGCAGCACATCATGGGTCTTGATGATTGTGTGGGCGTGCCTTTCGATGGGCTCAAGCATCCGCTGCCAGATAGCCTCGGCAAAGCCGCGCACAACGGCATTGTGGTGGGTCAGCAGGCGACGGGCTCGTTCATCATGGTTCCCCACGAGAAAAACGGTAGGCCGCAAGGCCCCGAGAAACCTCCGCCCCTCGTCGATATCGTCAAGGTAGTCGTCTGCTGCATCGGAGTCGCCATCGTTGTTCAGGGCTCCTGCACGCAACGAAGCAAGGTCATAGGCGTCCCCAAGGTGAATGACCTCATCGGGCTTGTATTGCTCGCGGAATAGAAGGGCAGCAGCAAGCGCATCACGATTGGCCCGGTTGCCGTGAGAGCATCCGATAGCCATGACGCGCTTGCGTGCTGGAACAATGTTCACTCCAGATTGCAAGCGGTAATTTGACCCGATTGCAAGCCGCTACCGGATCACGGCCACGAGGAGTAGACCACCGTGCCCTGCCCATTGGCATCTACAAGCTCCACAGCATTCACGCCTTTGAGCTTCGCAAGCGATGACAGCAACTGGGTGTCGTTGTTAGCTTGAGCGATGCAGGTGGCAACGATGTCTGCGTCGTCGTAGGAAGCTGCCAGAAGCTCCTTGGTACGGTCACGCCAGACACGGATGACACGGCCACCGGAGAGCGGTACGCGCCGCATTGATTCGACGCACGGGAATGTGTGTTTCACGGGTTTAGATTAGGTCAACGCAACCGACTTCCAAGAGGTTCCGTTGTGGATCCACAGCGTGTTGCTGTTGGTGTTGTAATACAAAGGCACGTTGCTGCCCGTCACGTTGGTCGGAGTGCTGGAAGGATTGGCGGTAGATGCCGGGATGTAAATGAACCCATCAGGCATTGAGGAGTAACCACCGGGGCCTTTGATGTCGCCGTTGACCTGATTCCACGATGCGCCCTTGATCAGCTTGCCGGTGCTTCCATCGAACAACACGAAATTGCCCGAGGTAGCGGAGGAAGGCCCGACAACGTCTCCGGTGCCAGTCCCTGTTGCTGCAATGGTGATCGTGCCTGAACCGTTGGTGATCGTGATGTTAGAACCGGCTGTCAGCTTCGCACGGGCAAGAGTGCTTCCTGACGTCTTTCCAATGAGCAGATCGCCGTCGGTGTAGACGTTGCTTTGACCAGTGCCGCCATTGAGCGGTTTAAGAATCCCGGAGACCGCTGCCGTATTCAGAACAATCGCAGGGACATCAGCCGCTTGGATGCTGCTCATCTCCACCACGGTGCCATTTCCGCGCAGGAACTGTCCGCTTGTGGCCGACCCTGCAAGATTTGTGATGGCCGCGGAAGCAGTGGTTGAACCTGTTCCACCCTTGGCTATCGGAAGCGTGTTGCTCGTGCCGTTGTTGAGATCGACAGTGCCCCACGATGCCGCTGATCCGGTGCTCGTCAGCACTTGATACTGACTGCCAACAGAGGTGAGGCCGGTGCCACCGTTTGCAATAGGAAGCGTATCGGTAACCTGAGACGACAGGCTGACATTTGAGAGCGTTCCGCCCAGCGTCAAACTGCCGCTTGAAGTTACTGTTCCCGAAAGGCTGATGCCGTTGACGGTGCCCGTTCCACCAACGCTGGTCACCGTGCCAGCATTGCTGGTGTAACCGTTAGGATTCGATGCTGGATACGCCCCGAGCGAAGTCAGTGCATTGGCAGCACTGGTTGCCCCGGTGCCTCCGTTAGTGACTTCAAGCGTACCTGCCAGCGTAATCGTTCCAGAACCCGTAATAGGGCCTCCGGAAGTGTTCAGTCCAGTCTCACCACCGGACACGTTGACGCTGGTCACAGTGCCACCGGGGTTGGTCGATGACAGCGTGTTGCCGGTCATCGAAAGGTTGGACCCTAGGCTGATCTCCTGAATGGTTGGTCCCGAGGAGTTGGATCCCAACAGCTTGGCATTTCCCGAGGCATCCTGAATCTTGCTGTAGGTGACCTTATTTGGACCGATGGTAGCAGCGAATGACCCTGTGCCAGAACCTGTCACATCCCCGGTGAGCGTGATCGTCTGGTCGCCGGTGTTGTTGCCCGACAGGTTAGCGCCTGTGACATTGCCTGACGCAGCCACCGATGTGGGTTGGATGGCCCCGAGAGACAGCGAGCCGCCAGAAACGGAAATGCCTGTACCAAGAGTGATCTCCTCTATCAGACCAGCAGCGGCAGAATGACGGCCTAGGAGCCTGCTCGTTCCGCTGACGTACTGCATCTTGTCGTAGGTGACAGCCTGCGGGGTGATTGTGGTGGTGATCCGGCCTTCGCCCTGCCCTGTGACATCACCCGTCTCAAGAATGTAGTCGCTCGACTCGGTGATGACGAAGTCGCCGTTCTCAGCCAGCAACCTATCGCCGCCAAGGATGATCACCTGATCGCCTGTATTGAATCCTGAGAGGTTCGATCCGGTGACCATAGCGCCTGCGCTGATGGCTCCCGATGCTGCCACGCTGGTGGGCGTAATGGCACCGAGAGACAGCGTGATAGCCGGGGTGGTCGTGGGATCGGCTACGCTGCCGGACACGCCGTTTGCCGTGACCACCGATACGCTTGTAACCGTTCCGCTTCCAGCCGGTCCCGGTGGGCCAGCAGGACCTGCAGGACCAGCCGGTCCCTGTGGCCCCTGCACGCCGGCACCGCCCTGAGGCTTGGTCATCCCGGTGTCGAGCCGAGTCACCTCAAGCACCGTGTAAATCTCGATGTCTCCGGTGTTTGTGGCTACACCGAGGCCGTCTGCTTTTGCAGTGTCGCAGTAGTAATCGAGCCGGTAGACGTTATCCTTGTGCGGCTGGATGCGTGCGTCCAGATACAGGTAGACGTTTGTCTGATTGTAAACGTAGGTGCTGACCGAGTATCCGATCAGCACGTTGTTGGTCACGTCCCACAGACGCAGCCGGGTGCCCGTGGTGCTGTGGAATGGGCTGATCACCTTCACCTGATAGGCACCCGAGGCCACCGTGAAGGTGTTGCTGCTCAGGTCGAGGATCAGGCCGTTCGGATCGCTGCGCAGGGTGTTCAGCGTCCGCGGTGTCCAAGTCATCGCAATGGACGCGCCACCGCTGACCCCGGTGGCCTTCTGATCCTGAATGGTGGCGATCTTCAGCGTGAGGCTGTCGACGTCCTTACGCAGCTTGTTGATCAGTGATGTGCTGGTCTGGCTGTCGTAGCTCATTTGGCTTTACGTCGAAGGATTCGTTGAGCCTCGTCAAGGCTGCTGGCGATGCCTATCAGGCTTCCTGCTGGGCCGTATATGCGAAGGGAGCCTTTGGCCTTACCCGGGAGCGCACGGTAGCCGCCCGGGAACGAGTAGGCTCCGGGCATGGCGGAGTCGGGGGTAGGCATCATGTCAGCCGGCATATTCCGCACGCTGATCGCCGCCGCAATCTTCTTGGATGGCACCGCCCACAGGTTCTCCGGGTCGAACCGTTCAATCTCGGAAGCCTTCTTCAGCCGGATGGGATCCTCCATGCCGTCGTAGAGCGCACCGTAGAGCCTGTAGCCCTTTTCAAACAGGTCCATGGCCTCGCGGTGGTCCTTGACGCCGCGGCCAGTAGCCATGTCGCCGGCAGGCATGAAGCGCTCACTGGAATCAACAGTGACCTTCATTGATCCGCTAGGCTTGCCTACTGACAATCTGAAATCAGTCCTTCCATCAGGAAATTGGTCGTCGATCTGAAGTTTTTTAGGATCAACTTTGATAGCAACAACCTCATCACCATAGCCGGTTGTTGGAGACTTTTCCGTGGTCACATACACGTCAGGCTCACCTGCTGATTTGAGCACTCCGGTGCGCCTAATTGCTTCTGCTGCAGTCTTATTTGTGTGGTGATAAACGGTGACAGTCTTGTCAGGGTTGAGAGGGAGGCCGGTGTTTTCATCCACCGGCATGAAGCGCATATCGCCTTCGCCAACCACAAACTCCGGCATTTTGGTCTGAACTTTTCGGGTAAATGACGGAGGCTGCGTTTTTGCTTTAACGAAGAAATCACGGAACACGTCCTTGATCATCGTCTTCTGAGGCAGTGTTCCGATTGCCTTGCCCGGGATCAGAGCTTCGTATGATGGATGCGGCTTAGCTCCGATGGTCTCAGCACGCACCGGCTCGGCACCGCTGAACTGAACCACGGCAACAACCTGCCCCGGTGAGAAGTCGCTGTTCTGCAGGTTGTAGTTCCTGAGTACATCCTTCCAGCTTCTGATGCCTAGGGCCTTCTTGTTCTCATGCGATCCAATAGTGCGCACAAGGAAGGCGCGATCATCAAACGTCAGACCGCTTTCAGACTGTTCTCCAGCTCTCTCAAGCTGCGTGAGCCTTGACCAATCTTCCAGACTGTTGATCTCCGGAACATTGATGCTTCTGTCCTCACCTCTGCGGTACTCAATCCACTGCTTGCGTGCATTGCGGGATATCTTGTCGAGCTTCTCCTTCAGCTTTGGATTCTGAGATATGGAGTCTGCCAATTCCTCACCAAATGCACGCGAGAACGCACGGCTGGATGCGCTGGACTCTGGACCACCAAGGACAACAAGTCCGATGCCATCGGTAGCCTTGATCTTGTCCATCACCTTGTTGGTCATTCCCGAGAACGTGCCAGCCCATGCGCCTTTGCCGGAAATTTCAGGCAGGAAAGGATAGCCCATGCCGCCCATCAGCACGTCGATCTTGCGACCAAGTCTGGTGACATACGGACGGCCAGCATCTGCCCAGTCGGAAACGAACGCGAAACCGCTCTTGCCGCGCATTGCCTGACGCTGCTCATCAGTGACTGCCAGCTTGTCGATCAAGTCCGGAGGCATGAACCGGAACGTCCCGAGCATTTCACCGTCTCTAAGCATCGACGTGTCACCGGATGCCACCTTCTTGGCGACCTCTGGCGACTCGGGAATGATTACATCCCCCGCTTGTCGAACCGTCCCGAGTTCTTGCCGGCCTTCTTCTCGGCCTTGCGTGCGACCGAGAGCGCTATCGCCACGGCCTGCTTCTGCGGTTTGCCCGACTTCATTTCGCGCCGGATATTGCTGCTGACGGACTTCTGGCTGTAGCCTTGCTTGAGTGGCATCTGCTTTCCTTTCGGCTTGGGTTTGTGTGTCGTAGATTCCGATGAGCTTTCCATCGGGACCGTAGAGCTTGTGCTTGGCACCGCTGATGATGCGGTAGCCATCGTCGGAGTTGATGACCGACTTGTCGCCGATGGTCTCGGCAGGCATCCAGCGCTGCTTCGAGAGCTGGTAGGCTTCCTCGGAGAACTTCGCCTTGAAGTCCATCGGAGACATCGAGCCAACACGATCCAGCCGGAAACTGCGAACGAACTTGCTTCCGCCTTTCTCAGCAGCGCCAACAAAGTCGCCAAGGAACTTCGCCTTCTCGACTCCGAATATCTCAGCGGAACGACGGGCACCTTCTCTCTGGTCGAGGTTGGTGAAGTACCTCGCCAGATCGGTCATAAACCCATCTGTGTTGCTCCACAGGCCTCCAATGCTGCCATCCTTCTTCAGCAGCTTGCTGAGTTCGTTTCGGACCTTGGTGATGTCGATGGCGTTTACCACCGGGTTGTCTGCCTTTGTGATCTTGAAGCTGTACGGAGAGAACTCGCGTTCGCTGACTTTGATTCCGCTGCTGTACTTCGGTGAGTACTTCTTGGTGACCATATTTCGCACACGTTTAAGTGCTGCGAAGTAGGTGACGAACAGGCTGTTGCCGTTCTCGATTGCCAGATTGACTGCTCGGATCTTGTCCTTCATCCGAGAGCTGATCGTCTGGGACTGCTCGATGGCACTGAGCTGCTCCGGACTGAACCTGCCGGTGATTTCACCGTCTACCATCCGAGCCCCCGGTATCTTCTCGGTGATGGATCGCAACGAGGTCAGATCCTTGTCGTCGCGTGCTCGGATCTCTTCGCTGGAAAGGTTCCTGATGCTGCCATCGGGCATCTGCTCGGCCAATCCAAGGTCGACCAGTTCCTTTGCTGCCAACGGGTTGGAAACGTCTTCAGGCTTCAGCACGCGGCCACCGCGGCTGTCATCGAGCATGATCTTCTCGTCCAGCTTGCGACGGGCACGCACCAAGTCGCGCAGCATGGCGTTCACCTGAGGCGATGCCTGCTTGAGATCCGGAAACAGGACTGAGTCAGTCGGCTTCACGCCAAACGTGCGCTCAATCGACGCAGCAGCGTTTGCGATGGCCTTGCTGGCGTTCTGCGTCAGTGCGGCATCCAGAAGCTGTCTGGTGAGGCCTGAGAAGCCTTTCAGCATTGCGTCCGGCTTCTGACCGGCAATCAGTGCTGCAAAATGTTCAGCAGCCAGTTCCGAGGCAATGTAGTCGGCCTTCTTGTTGATCGTGTCGAACTGGGCAAGTTCTGCTGCACGCTGCGGACTGCCTGCGGACAGCTTGTCTCGGTACTCGTTGAACCGAGCCTCAATCTCAGCGTCATTGAAAGCGCCGTCGGACAGCTTACGGATGACGTCGCCCTCCTGAATCCAGCGTCCGACAAGAGCGTTCTTGATCTCAGTTGCACCGCCTGCGAGCTGCTCGCTCTTTTCGAGAGCGTGGAACAGCTCGTGACCGAGAGTGTACAACGGGCTGTCGCCTTTGCCTTTTCCGAGGATGTCGGCATTGATGACAATGGTCGGGCGGTCACCAACTTCAACCTGCACACCACGGGCACGGCCCTTGTACTGATCAACGAAGTCAGTGTCTGAAAGGTACTTTACGTCAACATCGCCAAACCGGCCTTTGACCAATCCTTCGACGTCCATGAGCGCCGAGGCCGTATCGACGCCGTGTTGGTCTCTGACACGCTCAAACAACGCCTTGGTCGTCGGATCCTGCTGGGCATCAATGAAGCGTCCAAGGTCGCCAGCACGGGCTTCAGCGGCAGCTTTGCCGGTGAGCTTCTGGTAGGCACGGCCACCGATAGCACCGGCAGCGCCCTGCACACCGCCAGCACCTAAGCCTGCAGCGGCCCCCTCTTCGCCTCCGGACAAATAGCCCAAGCCTGTACCAATCACTCCACCTTCGATTCCTCCGGCAAGCCCCCTGAGTGAGGCATCCAATGCAGCGTCACCGCCGTACTGCCCGACCACACCGAGCATCCGCTGGCGCAGGTTAGCCCCCGGTGCAGCGCCGATAGCCTCCAAAGGACCGAGGCGCGAAGGCTGAGTCATCAGGTTCTCGCCGGCCATTGCAAGCGCCTCACCGGCCTCGCGTGCGGTACGGATACCTGCGGGAATGGCAGCGAAGGCAGCGGCCTCCGGAGCAATTCCAAGAGCACCGGCAACACCGGCTGTAGAAGCAGCGGTACGAAGCGCTTCTGGCGTCATTCCAAGAGCTTCCGCTGTCATGCGCTCGGCAGCACCTGCAATGCGTTCTAATGGCTTTGCAGCGCCGGCAACGGCGCGTCCTGCGAGCTGGGTGCCTTTACCGACAGCACGGGTGGCGAGTTTGCCTGCGCCGAATACCTCACCGATACCGGGGAGAGCCAGTGTCGGGTCAAGGATCATGGACACGCCCTGAACGAACTCTGGGTTAGTCAACTCAGGCGGAACGAAAACGCCTTCCTCGCCACGCTCAAGTCGGGCTGTGGTATTGGCAAAGTTGCGAGCGTCGAGGAACTGATTGTAGCGGGACTCAGGAGTGCCTGTTCCAGCCACTAGATCCTTGAATCGAAACAATGCGGACGATGGATCCTGCGACTGCGCTACCAGACCATAAAGCTGGCGAGTGCCTTGAGCAGCGCCTTCAATGTAGTTGAGCGGATTGACAACAGCACCCTGTGCGCCCTCAGCAACAGCGCCACCAATCATTCCAGCCGCGGCATCGACAGATTTAGCAATCGTGTCGATCCAATCGACCTGCTTGTTCTTGGAGTACTCTTCGAACTTCAGGTAGTCGTCCTGAGTCGGCTGATAGGACGGATCCTGCATCGCCAGCGAGATATCCTCACCGGTCAATGGCGCATCCAGCAGGCTTTCGACGCTGTCTGCTGGTTGAGGTCCGAGCAACGAGTCGACGTCCGCTTGGGATAGGGTCATTTGAGAGATTGGAGTTCTTGAGCCGCTTGCTGACGAGTGATCGCACCGGAGTTCATCCGAGCGCGAATGGAAGCAACGCGTGGATCAGAAGCGAGCGCAGAGCGAGGCTGTCCTGCTTGAGGAGTTGCAACCTGCAGACCGAGGCTCTGTGCGCGGGTTGTGATACCATTGGTCGCACGCGACAGCAGGCCTTCCAGCGATTTCTTGTTGGACGACGACAAACTGAAAATGCGTGTCGGATTCGGAACAAGGCTATCCAAAAGCTCTCGGTCTTTGTCGGTGACTGTTCCCGGTCCAAGAATGTCCAACCTCAAAGCGCCCTGAACGGTACGGGCAAGTGATTCCGCCTCGGCTTTAATCTGAGGAGTCTGCTGTGTTCCAGCGCCCATGTTTGCAATCTCAATCAATCGACCGAGATCACGGCGGGAAGTCAGCAAGTTGGAGTACTGCTCGCGGAATGTCTCAGCTTCCTTTTGAGAAGGAGCGGTTCCTTTGAACTCAGGGAAGTCGATGGTGAGTCCCCTGATCTTAAGCATATCGTCAATGTTCGTTTCCTTCCTTGGAACGAACTGCTCCTTGCCTCCGAAACGAACCACAGAGCCAAGATCGCGCACCTGCTCGATAGTGGTCGGTTGAGGAGTTCCGGTGGCTTCCAGCACGCCGCGGATGGCCTCAGGATTGATCGGAACATTAAAGCGTTGGAACACATCAATCGCCTGCCTGAAACGGTCCTGATATGGCACAGCCTGCATCTCTGTAGTTGTTCGCTCAATAGGTTGAGACTCAAACAACGGAACTTCCTGCTTTGGAATAGGAGCAATGCCTGCAGGAGGAGTAGGCTGCACTCCCGGAGCTTGCGCAAACTGGGCGCGAGTTGTTCCTGCAGGAATCGGCATGATGTTTCGACCAAGTCCTGCAGCGTACTGATCAACACCTCCAAAACGCATTCCACCAAAAGTCGGAGCCTGTTGAACTTGAGGAGCGGGAGGCTGCTGCATTGCCGCACCCGGAATTTGCTGCACCTGATAGAATGGGGTGTAGGGCTGTTGCTCCGCGGGAATGTTCATGCTGCTCGTAATGAACGCTGGAGCAGCAGGAACAGCCACTTCTTGCTGGGTAGGAAGTTGAGCGACTTGAGAAATTGCTTGCTCTGTTGCAATCCTACGAGCTTCGGCATCCTGAGCTGTCTGCAGGCTAAATCGTGCGGCAGCAGCCTGCAGATCCTGCATCTCACGCGCCTTCGCCTTATCAGCCCGATCCAAGAAGAACTCGGCATTGAGCAATGCAGCCTTCTTCTGCGGTGTAGACATCGACCCAAACTTCTTGATGTCTTCAAGTATTTTGGACTCCGGACTACGCTCATCCATCACATTGCCGGTCTGAGCGACATTTTGCAGGTACGGAGCCAACGATTCCAATCGCTGAGTAAGAAACTCACTCTCGGCTTTGTTCTGCCCGTACCGAGCCAGCGATTCGCCAATGGCATTGCCGATAGCCTGCACGCCTTGGCCGATATTGCGGCCAGCCTGAGAGTAGGCCTCGATGTAGCCCGAAGGCACAGCAGAAGGTCCGCCGCCTTGATATCCCGCAGAATAGCCGTAAGTCGCCATAGATTAGCCTCCGAAGAGTTTTCCGAAACCACCAGCAGATCCAGCACCACTGAACAATCCGCCACCGATGCTTCCAAGAGCACCGAGGCCTCCACCAATCAGCCCTGACGTAGCAGAAGCACCGGCAGCGTTGGCGGCACCAATGGCCTGCTGATTGCCTGCGTAGATGTTGGATGCATAGGCACTCTCAGGGTTGAAGAGTTGCCCCGGATTGAATCCCTGAGCCTGCCCGATGAAGCCTTGAGAGCCCGCAAAGGCCTGCGAAGGACGTCCCAAGACTTGCTGGAACACGTCGCCATACACGCCCTGACCTGCCTGCAGTGCACCCATGGCCTGCTGCTGGCGTTGCTGCTGCAAACCTGCGGACGCAAGCTGTGAACGGAGAGCTTCCTGCAACTGAGCATTCGGGCTCTGGGCCAATCCACGAGCGGATGAAGCAATGCGCGCCTGCTGCTGGGCCATACGCTGCTGCTCCGGAGTCAATTGGCTGCCGGCCAACAGACCGGAAGTAGCGTTGCGAGCGAGGATGTCGGCGATCTGCGTCTGCTCAGGAGCGGCAGCACGCATTGCCTCACGCGCCTGAGGACCGAGCTTGAGGATGTCGGCAATGTCACCGGCACGCGAAGTCGAACGGGCTGCGGCCTCGACCTGACCCATGGTTGGCGCAATCTGGTCTCGGTACATCGCAAGCAGCTCAGGTGTGGCCTGTCGCAACAGGTCGAGCTGCAGCGCCTGATACTTAGGCGCAAACTGGGCCTCCGCGGCATACTTCTGCGGTGCCAGCTCAAGCTGGGTGCGCAGCGTGTCCGCTGTTTCTTGAGCGTAGTTGCGTGCTGGAGGAGCTTCGACTGTCATAGATGCTTGGATGCCACTTTGAAGATCGGCATAGAACCTTTCTTGTAGGTGGTCAGTTTACCGTTTCTGTAACCGATGGCCGGGAGGATTGCTGACTCCGGCCTGTCGTGAAAGAACTTAGCCGCTACAGCCATGGCAAATACAGCGCAGTCGGCAGCGAATTGATGCCAGTACCAGTGGTCGCCATTGGAATCGCTGGCCTGCCACTCCCACGCCTTAGGCTCAGCGCCCATCTGACGCCAGCCTACAAGTATGGCAACCACTTGATCGTCCTGAGTTGCAATCTTGAGCGTGCCCTGCTGCGCATGGAACAGCACGTAGTCCTCGACAGCCTCACGGGTCCAGCCCTTGAAGCTGTCCGGGAGCTTACGGAGCAGGTAGTCTGTGATCTGCTGGATCAAACGAGGATCTCTTGAAGGATTACCTGAGAAGTGGCTCGGGTATAGCCGTATTGATCAACATCTCCAATCGTTCTATTCAAACCCAAAACATAATTTCCAAGACCATAGGCTCTGACTCTATAAGTCAAAGTTGACGTAGAGCTTGGAGAATCTAGGAATGATATAACAATGTTAGACTGAGTTGAATTATCATCCTCAGCATCAAATGGCATTACCTTTGTGCCATATGTTCTATATGTCCCCGGACTTGCAGGAACACCGAGAGGAGTCACAACAGCTCCATCAACACGCTCAAGAATGAATGCAGTCATGTAGTTCACTTCACAACTGAAGTTGAACTGAACAAGTATCTTTGAAGACGTTGCCTGAGGTGTGATATCTGTATTTAGAGCAGACAATACAACAGCATTTGCTCTAACATTTGGAACATTGTAAGTTGCTGTTGATTCGTAATTTGTAAAAGAAGTGCGAGGCCTTAGAGTGTTTAAGGCACCTCCACTGACAAACATATTGGAACCAATAGTTAGCGTCTCAACATCTCCAGAGCTTGCAGTGTATCGACCTAATAGTTTTGTTCCACTGGTTGCATCAACAGCAAACAGCTTTCCTGCAGTAACAGCACGCGCACCGATCTTGGCCTCAACAATAGAGCCAGACTTGATCTGCATCGTGCTAGACGTGAATGCAAAGTCTGTCGATGCATCGAGCGCAACCGGTGTGGCACTAGCTCCGCTGCCATTGCCTACCACTGTCGCATTTGCCTGAGACGTAAGCGACGTGAGCGGAACTGAACCAGACGTAATGGACAACGAACCGCCGTCGACAGTGCCTGACACATCGACACTTGGCGTTCCGAGCAGGTTGAGCGTTGCCGCGTCCAGCGTGGTCGAGCTGGTGACGGTGGTTCCGGGAGTGACGGTGACAAAGAGTGGCATAGGTTATACGTCGGTTTTGCCGTAGAGTCGGAAAGGTATTGCGATGGATTTCAACGAGTGAATGTTGAGCGCACCTGTGGAAGTGGTGACCACAGGCTGCATGGTAATGGAGTGCCTACGCAGGCGAGCCTTCTGTGAGAATGACTGCACGAGGCCTGCCTTGAATCCGGAAGTGTTGCACCGCAAACCGGGAAGCGTTGAGTAGTCTTCTCGGAACGGAGCGAGGAAGTTGTTGCCGGAGTTGTTGGTCGCAAAGGTGCCCGAGCCATAGGTGTAGTACGCTGTGCGGCTCTTGGTCTCGTTTGTTGCGATTGCGTAGGTCTCGTTCACGCCATCGAAGACGGCGCTCATGGAGTACGTGGGGTTCCAACTACTCAACTCAAACTGAACGAACGTCCACTGCTTGTGGTCGACATTGTCTTCCCCGGTGTGTCCGCGGAAGTAGACCGTGGTCGCAATCTGTTGGATTGATCCAGCCAGCGTGCGGTCCTGCAGCGCATTCAGGTCGAAGTTGTGAATGAATCCACTCTCATCGGCCCAGCACAGCGTGTCGGTGCCAGCAACGATGATGCGCGTGTAGTACCGCGGGATCAGTAGCGAGCCTTCCCAGTAGCCTTCCCACGCTTGGTTCAGGAAGTTGTAGACCAGTGTGCGCTGGTTTGTGCCGTTACCGCCTTCAATGGGTACGCTCAGGATGTAGCGGTTGTTGAAGTAGGCACCGCAGGACTTCTCCCAGTTGGCTTGGTCAATTTCTTCAATGACGTCCTGAATAGGATCGGACAGCGGGAGAACCACCGACTGGCTTATACCAAACTCGGTCTGCTTCAGCGAGATGACTCCGCGCTGCGACAGGAATATGATATCCGACCCCGTAGAAGCGATAGAAGACTGACTGACGCATCCAAACTCCCGGGTGACCTCAGTGAGGCGGGTGGTGGATAAGTCTCCGTAGAGGTTCTCCACAGCGAGAATGCTGCGTTCCTTGAACACGATCAGCGTGGTCGTGTTGAACGGATACAAGGCCACCACAGCGTCGTTCGCACCGGTGTTCAACTTGAACTCATTCAGGATCGGGCTGTAGTGCAGCGGATCTAGCACGTCCGAGACTGCGAGATAGTCGGGTCCGTAGAGCAGAAGCAGGCGATTCTGGAAGTACAGCCCCTCACGGCCTGCCGGCACGTTTGCTCCGGAGGCCGAGGACTTCTTGATCGTGCCTGTAATGGATGCTGACGTGATGTCGACGAGAGTCGAAGGCATCGAAGGAGCCACCGTGATCGCAGTGTAGTTGCTTCCGGGATCTACGATGGTGGTCGATGTGACCTTGCCGTCGGTGATCGTGGTGGTAGCACTGGCGTTTGAGCCTGCACCTGCAGTCAGCGTGAGCGTAGGTGCTGTGATGTACCCAGCGCCCTGATTGATCACAGTGAGCGCTGTCAGACCGTCGGTGGTCGGTGTGCTGATCGTAATCGTGGCAAGCGTCGGAGAATATCCGGAGCCACCGTTGACGATGGTGTATCCAGTCACCTTGCCGTTAGCCACCGTCAGCGTGATGTTAGCTCCGGATCCACCGCCACCGTTTGCGTTCACGGTAGCTGTCGCGCTCACATACCCTGCACCAGCGTTTGTAATGCTTACTCCGGTGATTGTTCCGGAACCGTTGATCGTCAGCGTGGCAAGCGCCGTGGTGCGGCCAATAGTGGCTGTAATCACCGCACGCTCCGCGGTGTTCAGCGAGTCGGTTTCCTCAGTGTTTCCGCTGAACAGCTTCAGCGAGTTCTTGTCGCTCGGGAATACGTAGTAGATGCCGTTGGTAAGCCCAGAAACCACGTTGCTGATGGTGACCTGATCACCAGCCACAAACGGATGGTTCGGTACGGTGATCGTGTCGTCAGTGGTCGATGATGCCACAATCGCATTCACCGATGCGACACGGTTGAAACCGTTGTCGAGAGCCGAGACGGGGATTCCTGCTTCGTATGACCCCTCCATGATCAGCGGAAGGCCGTCGTTGTAGAAGTCCGATACTCCCTGCGTCACCTCGTAGCCGGTGGTGTTGTTGGACAACTCAAAGAAGTACCTGTTAGAAGACGTAAGTCCGCTTCTCAGGTCTACCTTGTTGGTTCCATCCTGAGCGTTGGCTAGGCTCAAGTGCAGCGTGCAGACGCCGCCAGCCTTCACGTTGACAAACAAACCGAATCCCTGACCTGCAGATGTCGATGATACCCACAATGCAGGCGCAGTTCCGACTTGAAATACAACTACGCGATCACCGGTCTGAAGGTCTGGTGTGACATTCAATGTCACAGTGTCCGTGGTCGAGTTGACGTCGGATCCTGTGAAGTAGTATCGAGCATTCCCCGGGCGCAGCATGACCACAGCATTGGTGGCCTGCATTAGGCGCACCGGGCTGTAGATGTCGTGCCCGTTCATCGGAATCTCAACGTGCGACTGATTGGGACGCACCAAGTACATCTTGCCCTGCCCACCGTCGGATGTACGCACCTCGTTGGTGGCTACGATCAGGGCTTGGTATCCGGTGTCCGGATCTCGGAAAGGCAGGATGCCTAGAATGTCTGTGAATGCCGCGGTCGATGAATAGTACGTGAGGTAGTAGTCATCCGGACTTGGCGAGAAATTGTAGGTGGCGCTGCTCAGCGTGCATTCGGTGTTGTCGTCGGAGACAACACGGGTCCCATTCGGAATGATGGGGCCAACATTGCGGACAGTATCCGAACAAACGAGCGTGCTTGTGGGAATAGCCGTACCGGGTGATGACCGCGTCCACTTAGCACTTCCAGATGCCACGCTGAAGCGCTGACTGGTATTAGTCCACTTACCACCCCACTTGGGCTGCACGATGCCCCAGCGGTTCTTGATGAGCTGATCCTGAAACGTCCTGTTGATCGCCTGACTGACAAACTGCGGCGGCACCTGATTGGGATCTAGGCGCGAGATTACGCCTTTGAACCCATCGTCGGTCGAGATGATCTCGGGTAGGTCAGGCATATCAGCGGTTCGGGACGATGATCTGGCGCACGTACTTCTCCTGCAGAGCCACCTTGTCGATCTCCTTGGTTAGCTCGATCTCACCGAGTTCCAAGAAGGTCGTACCGAGGTCAACCTTGCCATCGACTCGCAGCATCTGTCCCGCTGACTTCAACGAGCAGACTTCAACGAACCGATACGGGAAAGCGTAGGCGCTGGCCTCGCCAGCAGTCGAGAGCAGTGGTGGGCTCTTGCGGAACTCAATCCAAGCATAAGGCAGCTCCTCCTCAACGAGGATGCCGTCATCGGTCAGCGTGTAGGTGGGCTCCTGCTGACGCCACGTCACCCGAGGATCACCCGGCCACACACTGAACGTCTCGCCAATCTCAACAGTACGAGTGGTGCCATCAGGGTTGGTCTGCTGGTTGATGTAGCGCAGGAACTTGTTCAGTTGTCCCCACGATGACGTGCTGGTCGGGAGAGTGCCTGCAGCCGCGGTAGCATAGAGCGCGTAGTACTCCTGAGTGTCTGGGTAGAGGACAATGTCTCCGATGTTGTAGACCTTGGTGGTGCTCCAATCGCCATTGGAGTTTCCGTAGGTAGGCTTGGCTTCAGCCCAGAACTGCGAGTTGAGCGTGCCGTTGGGGCCGTTCAGCGTTGGGGGATTGCCCGAGTTGGCTGCGCCGACGTACTGGTAGTACTTCTGCTCGGTCTTGAAGTAGATGACGGTGCCCTGCGAGTACGTAGTCGCCGCACTGTAGTTCGGAGCGAAGAACTCCTGCTGATACACGGTCTGCTCGGGCCAGTTGAAGCACTCCCACGCGCTCCGTAGTGACATGGAGATGAACGTGCGGAAGAGGTTGGCCTCTTCGGTCGTCAGCGTAGAGAAAACGCGCCCAGTAAGCTCGCAGGCGCGTTGCAGCACGTAATCGTAAGAGACTGTTCTCATTTCCAAGCCTTGCAGGACCAGTATTTAGCCGACAGCTTGCTGCCGGGGTTGTCGCATCCATGCCGAGCCATGAAGCTCTTCTTGTGCTCGGGCAAGTGCTTCTTGATGCTCATGTCGGGATCTCCAAAACGCACCAACTTAACCTTGTCTCCTTCCTTAGCGAGCACGGCGGACTTCTTGGACTCCCCGGGGGTTGCCTTGGGCTTGTTGTAGCCGGAGAACTTGTTGCCCTTGTAGTTGATCATTTGCTCTTTGGAAGTGCGTACCAACCTGCAGGAATTACAACCGTCGCCGGCCCGACCAGCTTCTGGTTCTTGTCGAAGGAATAGACGCTGGCCTTGGTAGGTTTAGCCAGCATCACGGGATCACCGTTTGGGACCATTACCACCGTTGTCTGGCAGGCCGGGAAGATCGGCAATGCGAGCATCCAGATCAGCCTTGAGCTTCTTAGGTGCTTTGCCGTGGTCGACATCGGGTGGTGGTGTTTCGCGGATCCAGTCCAGCAGAGCCTTCAGGATCTGGTAGATCCAGTTCACTCGGGCTTCTTGAGTTCCAACTTCTCCGAGGCGTCCTTAGCCATGACCAATCCGAAACCGGCAGAGATCGCGGCAATGGTGGACGTGATGTCGACCGAGGTGGTCGGATCTCCGTCGAAGATAGCCTTCAAGGTTCCTCCAACAGCAACGAGGATGGCTCCGATACCGGCGATAGTGGTCTTGGTGTTCTTCATTTCTTCAGGGCTTTGTAGAGGGCAACACAGGCCGCAATGAGGCCAACCACGGCGGAGATGAAGCGGATGCCGTCGGTGAGCTGGGGAAGCAGCGAGGCTGCTGTGGCTGCTGCCGCGGTGCTCAGTGAGAGCGCCAGTCCATTCGTTCCGCCGTGGTTGGTTGCGTCCATTTACTCTGAGGATTTGGGTGTCTGTGAGTTGATGACGGCTGCCTCGATGATGTCGTAGAGCGGCTGGCCGATCCTGATATTCGGGACGCCTCCAGCCTTCATGGCGATTTCAACGAGTTGGGCGAGCTGCTGGGCCTGTTGCAATGTGAGTTCGATCTTGATCATATCAGGCCGCAGTGTCGGAAACGACAGGCTGCTCCGCAACCAAAACCGGCTCCACCTGAGGCAACATCGGAGGCACGATCATAGCAGGAGTCACCCACGGCAGCGGCGGAGCGATGATCGGCGGGTTGATCTGGTTCTCGATTTGCAACGAGACGTTCGCTTCGATGGCCGCTTGATCGACGCCGTTGGCGTAGCACCAGTCCAGCACCTGCTGCTCGGTCAGTTGATCGTAAGGCGTGAAGTTCTCGGTCGGAGGAGCGAATGACGCGCTGCCGTAGCAGGTGCCGCTG
>DAIRDB010000056.1:0-8035 GCA_036796405.1 Gammaproteobacteria bacterium
CTGTCACGTTCCTGACTGACAGCGGCAGCCACCATGCACGACAAGACCACGACCCCGCCGGACCAGCCCTTCGTATTCGTCGACCCCGTCAGCGCACGCCAGTTCGCGCTGGCCTGCAAGTTCGGCGAGACCGCGCTGCCGGTGCTGATCTCGGGCCCTACCGGGGCGGGCAAGGAGATCATGGCGCGGGTGATCCACGAGAGCTCGCCGCGGGCGCGTGGCCCCTTCATCGCCATCAACTGTTCAGCGATCTCGCCGAGTCTCGCCGAGGACATCCTGTTTGGCCACGAGCGTGGCGCCTTTACCGGGGCCCAGTCGGCGGTGCCTGGCTGCTTCGAGCAGGCGCAGGGCGGCACGCTCTTCCTCGACGAGATTGGCGAGATGCCGCCCGAGCTCCAGCCGAAGCTGCTGCGCCTGCTCCAGGAGCGTAGGCTGACCCGGCTTGGTGGGACCCGCGAGATCAGCGTCGACGTGCGAATCGTGGCCGCCACCAACGCCAACCTGCGCGAGGACATGCGGGAGGGGCGCTTCCGGGAGGACCTCTTTTATCGGCTCAGCACGCTCAGCCTGCGCCTGCCGCGTCTGGCCGAGCGCCCCCGCGATATTCTTCCCCTCGCGCTGCTCATGCTGCAGAAGCATGCCGCCGGTCGCGAGATACCGCGCCTCGCCGAAGACGCCGTGGCACGGCTCCTCGTCCACGCCTGGCCCGGTAACGTGCGCGAGCTAGAAAACGTCATGGCCCGGGCGCTGCTGCTTTGCAGCGGCACTGAAATCACCGCCGCCGACCTTGCCTTTGACGACGACGATCCGGTCGCCTCCCTCGACCTGCCAGGCCTGCCGGCGACGCCGTCGCTCTCACCACGCGACAACCACCGCCATCTGGAACACGTCAGGGTGCTGACGGCCATCGAAGGCGCCCGCTGCCGGGAGGAGGCAGCTACCCGCCTTGGTATCAGCGAGCGCACGCTTCGCTACAAGCTGCAGCAGATGCGTCGGGCGGGTCTCGCGGTCCCCAAGGTATACCAGCGCTGAGGGATAAAGGATGGCCATCGTGAACGACGCCAGCAGCGTGCTGGCGCAAATCAGGGACTATCAGTCCCGCATCGCCGAGCAGCGGGCTCGCATCGACGGACCTGCTGGCGGGGTGCTGAACGGGACGTCTCCGGTCCAGGACAGTTTCTCCGGGCTGGTCACGCAAGCGCTGCGCAGCAGTCTCGACCAGGTGAACAGCCTGCAGACCCGCTCGACCGAGTTACTCAATCGCTTCGAGTCCGGCGAGGACGTGCCGCTTACCGACGTGGTCCTTGCCATGCAGAAGGCGTCGATCGGTTTCGAGGCCACGCTGCAGGTACGCAACAAGGTCATGAAGGCCTACGAAGACATCATGAACATGCCCGTCTAAGGTAACCAGTCGATCCCATGGCAACCACCACAGTACAGGAATCAGGGCGCGGCTTTCAGCCCGCCACGCCACCGCGCAGCGACGGCGCTGCCGTCGCCCGCAACGCGCCGGGTGCTCTCTCAGCGACCGCTGCCCAGCAGCAACTCAATCAGGCCTCGAAGTTTCCCAGTGTCGTCGAGGTGCTCGCCCAGCCGCTGGTGCGCAAGTCGTTGCCTGGGATCGTGCTGGTCCTGCTGCTCGTCCTTTTCTTTGTCCTGTACTCCTGGATCAGTGGGGGGGAGTACCGCAGCCTCTACCCTGAGATGGCCGAGGCAGACCGCAGCGAGGCCTACGAGATGCTGCTCGGGTCAGAGCTGACCGCACGCCTGAACCCACAGACCGGCAGCATCGAGGTCCCGGTCGATCAGTACCACGAAGCGCGGCTGATGCTTGCAGCCGCTGGGCTGCCCCGCCAGGCCAGCGCCGATACGCTCGCCAGCTTCGATGTGCAGAGCGCGATGACCACGAGCCAGTTTATGGAGGAGGCCAAGTACCTAGCGACCATTGAGAATGAATTGGCCAAGAGCATCGTCCGCATCTCCAGCATCGAGTCTGCCAGGGTCCACATCGCCGCCCCGCGCCAAAGTGCCTTTGTCCGCAACCGGACACCGACCAAGGCCTCGGTCGTGGTCGCACCGTTTCCTGGGCGTACCATCAGCCAGTCGCAGGTGCAGGCCATAACCTATCTCGTCTCGTCGAGTGTTCCCTACCTCGCAGTCAACGACGTCTCTGTCGTCGACCAGATGGGGAATCTCCTCACCAACGCCCTGACACCTACCCTGACCGAGGCGACCCTGCAGTCCGGCTACGAACGCTCCGTGGAGGAAGGCTACAAGACCCGCATCGAGCAGCTGCTCGAGCCGCTCGTGGGACGCCAGAACCTGCGCACCGATGTCGATATCGTGCTCGACTTCACGCAGCTGGAGTCCACCAGCGAGCAGTTCGACCCGGAACGCGAGGGCCCCCTGACGCGCTCGGAGGTGCTGTCAGAAGATCGCAGCAGCACCGCCGCCGCCGCAGGAGTTCCCGGCGCCACCACCAACGTGGCCCCCAACGATACCATCGTCACGCCGCTCGACCAGGGACAGGCCGCGACCGCCGCCCAGAACGGACAAACCGTGAGCACACGCTCGACGCGCAATTTTGAGTTGGATCGTACCCTCCGCTACCAGCGCAACGCGCAAGGCCAGTTGCTGAGAATGTCGGTCGCTGTCGTCCTCAACGATGGCGCCACGCTCGACGCCGAAGGCGCACCTCGCCCCCTTGACGAGGCAGCACTTGAAAGTATCCGTAGCCTGATCCAGGGTGCCGTAGGCTACGACGCCACGCGGGGCGACCAGATCACCGTCATCACCTCACCGTTCCGTCCGCTCGAGACCATCGAGAATCCGGTGATCTGGTACGAGGACGCCTCCATCGTGTCGTTGATCCGTCTCGCCGCTGTGACTCTCGCGTTTGTACTGTTCACCGTGCTGGTCATCCGTCCCGTGATCCGTGTCTATCTGCCTAAGCCGGAGGAAGTCTTGGACAAACCGAGAGTCATGGGGGACGGCGAACTCTCCGAAGAAGACCGCGCACTCATCAGCGTCGGCGACGGCGAGACCCTTGAGGAGATAAAGGCCAAGCTTAAGCCAAAGAAGTCCACGATATCCGCAGACATGCTCGATACCGCGAACTCCTACGACGACAAAGTCGCGCTCATCCGCCTGTTGGTCGCAGAGGATTCGGGTCGCGTCGCCAACGTGTTGAAGAAAATGATCAAGGTAGGGTGAGCCTATGGCTGCTGAAGCGAAAAAGAACGACAAGAACCCTGCACCCGCCGAGCCGGTCATTCCGGAGAGCGTCCGTCAGGAGCTTGAGATCATGACGACCACTGAGCGGGCCGCCGTCATTATGCTGCTGCTCGGCGAGCAACAGGCCTCGGACATCATCAAATACCTTAACCCCCGTGAAGTGCAGGCCCTCGGTGCGTGCATGGTCTCCGTGGCTGACCTCTCTCAGGAGGCGGTCAACATCGTGCTCGACGACTTCGTCGGTACCATCAAGAAGCAGACGAGCCTCGGTCTCGGTACCGTGGACTACGTCGAAAATGTCTTCAAGCGTGCGCTGGGACCAGACAAGGCAGCGACCGTGCTCGGTCGGATCATGCCAGGCTCCTCCAACCGCGGCATGGAAATCCTGCGGTGGATGGACGCTCGATCCATTGGGGAAATGATCCAGAACGAGCACCCGCAGGTCATCGCAATCATTTTGTCCGTGCTCGAGTATGACGTGGCGGCGGACGTCCTCAATTTCCTGCAGCCGGAGATTCGTCCCGAGGTGATCCAGCGCGTGGCGCTACTCGATACCGTTCAGCCCTCTGCGATGGAGGAGCTGGAGACGATCATGAAGCAGCAGTTCTCGAGTAATTCGAGCGCCAAGTCCTCCAACTTTGGTGGGGTGAAGACAGCCGCCAAGATCATGAACTTCACCAAGGTAGAGCTCGAGGGCAAGATTCTCGAAGGCGTCGCCCAGATCGATGGCGAGCTGTGCATGAAGATCCAGGACAACATGTTCACCTTCGACAATCTCAGCGGGCTGGACAACCGGAGTATCCAGACGTTGATGCGCAACATCGAGATGGACATGCTGATGGTTGCCCTCAAGGCCTCCGACGAGGCGGTCAAGGACAAGTTCCTCGACAACATGTCCCAACGCGCCAAGGTCATGTTCCTCGACGAGATGGAGGCGAAGGGCCCCGTACGTATCACCGACGTCGAGACGGCCCAGAAGACCATCATGCGAATCGCCCGCAAGTTGTCCGACAAGGGAGATATTATGCTGGCGGGCAGGGGAGACGACTTTGTCTGACTCTGGCCACCCTAAGGTCGAGTGGAAGCTCGATGCCCTGCTGCGCGCGGGTAGACAAGCGAAGCAGTATGCGCTGCATCCTCTTGACCGCCCGGCGCCAGGGGCCGGTGTGTTTGCGCCGTGGCAGCCGCAGGTGCTGCGGTTGCTACCGCAGCCAACGCTGCCGGAGGAAAAAAAACAGCCTGACGCTGTCCCGCCACGCGCGCCCGACGAGGTGCCTGCCCAGCCGGTCGCCGATCCTGCCGAGCTCGCGACGCTGCGCGAGGAGAACCAGTCGCTGCGTCAGCAACTCGAGCACGCGACGCGACAGCGCTTTGAGGAGGGTTTGGCCCAAGGAAAAAAGCTCGCCGCTGACGAGTACGCGGATCGGCTGGTGGCGCTACAGTCACTGGGTGCCCGTCTGGAGTTTGCCCAGCTGGACCTCGCGCCCTTCGTGTCCTATCTCGAGCAGTTGGCGCTGACCGTCGCGCGGGCGGCGGTGCGTCAGGTCCTGCTGCGCGATGAGGACCACTTCCGCTACCTCGTCCAGCACGCCATCTCGCTGTTACCGTTGGCGTCGCGACAGGATGTGCAGGTGTTTCTGAGTCCGCAGGATCTAGACGATTTCCGGGAGGCGCTGTTGAGGGGAAACCCAAACCTCGAGCTGCGCGGTGACCCGGACCTCGAGCGCGGTGATCTGCGTCTGGCCAGTGGCCACTCCGAGGTGGAGGACCGGTTACTGGCCAGGCTCGAGGCGGCACTTGCTGCGCTGACCTACCACGGGGAAGGAGACGAGCCGTGAGACACGCGCTCACTCGCTTCCCGCTGAAGGCCGTCGCGGACCTGCCGGAGCTGCTGAAGACGGACCTCAGCCGCAATCACGACCGTTGCCCCTTGCCCCCATTGCATTTGACCGGCCGCGTGACCAAGGTGGCCGGGACCTCGATCGAGGTCGAAGGCTTGCGGTCCTCCATCGGATCTCAATGCAGTGTGTTCTGTAGCCGAGGCACCAGCCGCGTCGACGCGGAGGTGATCGGGTTCTCGGACACACGATTGTTCCTCATGCCCTACAAGAGTGTAGACGGGCTTGCGCCGGGCTGCCGGGTGCAGCAACGTCCGTCCAATTCGCAGGGTCGGCTGACCGAGGCGCTCGTCGGACGTGTCCTCGATGGCTTCGGAGAGCCTCTGGATGGGGGACTGCTTCCCCCCTATCACCACTTTGCAAACCTGGACGGCAAGCTGCTCAATCCCATGCAGCGTCCGCCCATCACCACCATCCTCGAAACCGGCATCAAGGCCATCGATACCTGTCTGACGCTGGGACGCGGCCAGCGCCTCGGCCTGATTGCCGGCTCCGGCGTGGGCAAAAGCGTGCTGCTCGGTATGCTCGCGCGAAACACGAAGGCCGATGTCGTCGTGATTGGTCTGATCGGCGAACGCGGCCGTGAGGTACAGGAATTCATCAGCCGCACGCTGGGACGCCGGGGTCTTCAGCGGTCGGTGGTCATCGCGGCGCCGGCCAACGCGTCGCCCCTCGAGCGCATTCGGGCTGCAAAACTCACGCACCTGATTGCTGAGTACTTTCGGGACCGGGGTGACGACGTCCTGATGTTGTTCGACAGCCTAACGCGGGTGGCCCACGCGCAGCGCGAGATAGGTCTCGCGGTCGGGGAGCCACCCACCACCAAGGGCTATCCTCCTTCGGTATTCAGTCTACTACCCAACCTGATCGAGCGGCCAGGAATGGGTGTCAATGGAACAGGTTCCATCACCAGCTTCTATACCGTGCTTGCCGAAGGAGACGATCGCAACGATCCGATCGTCGACATCGCCAGGGCGTCTCTGGATGGCCAGGTTATGCTCGCGCGCGCACTTGCAGACAAAGCCCATTATCCCGCTATTGATCTGGCAGGATCGGTGTCACGCGTGGCCAATAATTTGCTGGACCCCGATCGCACGCGGCTCGCGCAGCGACTACGACGCCTCTGGTCGCTGTACAGCGAGAAGGAGGATCTCATCCATATCGGTGCCTACGAAGCGAAGTCCAGCGCGGAGGTAGATGAAGCGATTCGTGTTCAGCCGCTGCTCTCCGTGTTTCTGCGGCAGCAGGAGGAGGAGCGGTTCGACTATGAGGATAGCTGGGGACTATTGAGGGGGATAGTGCGGTGACCAAAGGTTCGACCTGGCTGCTCGTGGCAGAAAAGAAACGGAGTGAGCGAGGCCGCCTCGAGCGCTTATGCGCTGCCTTGCGTGGGGAACAGGCAGATTTCGTACAGCGCTGCCGCTACATCGATGGGCTCGTCAGTGAGTACTCGTCGGTGGAAGGGGAGACCGAAAGGGTCGCGCGCTTTGATGATCAGTTGCTCACGGGGCGCCGCTACGTATCTCAACTCTTGAGAATGAAAAATGCGCTCACCCTGAAGCGGATGGACGTCGAAGTCCGTTTGCAGCGGGCCCAGAGCGCATTGCAAAATATTGAGCTAGAGCGGCAGCGATACGAGAAGTTGGAAGCATTGGCGGTTGGCAAGCAGCGACAGCTTGAGGAGAGACGTTCCCGTCAGGACGAGGATCGGCACGGCCTCCAGCACTACCACCTGCACAGCGGCAAGAGCTAGCCCGTGGCACGGTCCTTGCTTTTCAGGAGGGCTAGAGGCACTAGGCAAGAGGAAACACCCGCCCAATGAAAACCGCAGCTGAATTCAACCTCGCGCAAATCATCGCCAGTATTGCGCCAAGTATCTGTTTGGAAAGCGAAAGCTCTACACCAGCGCCGGCCGGGGCCCAGTTTGCGGCCTTGCTTGGCGCCGCGGTGGACGTTGCCGCCTTGCGCGAAAGTGGCAATGCCTTAGCCACTTTCGCCGAGGCCGACTCCAAGCCAAGTCCACAGCTCGAGCCCGTAATCTCCCTGTCCTCGGTCAGGCCTGCGGTTCCAGAAAATACTGCCCTCGAGCGTCGCGTAAGCGTCGACGATGGTCTTGCCATCACAACGGTCAGCTTCCTGAGCGGCCGGAAGGTGTTGGTTGCTCCAGCGCTAACGGCCGATTACCCCTTGGAGGGCGTTAGCTCTTTGCCGGCTTGGTGGAGCGAGCAACTGCCCCCGCTGCCCGCCCAAAGCCTGTCGGCCGCCATGGCGCTGGTCCACGCGCGCTCGACTACCACGGCTGATCCTCAAAACCTTCCGCCCGAGACCAGCCTTGCTCGCACGGCGTCGCGACCTCGACCTCGCAGGCCAAACGTCCAGCCGGCTGAGCGAGCCTCTGTGGCTGCCGCGGAAGGCCTAGGCCCCAATCCAACGACCTTGGCAGAGCCTGTGTCGACGGTTGGGGAGACGAATAGCTCAAAACTCGAGCTCCCCCAGCACAAGCTTCAGCGTGTCAACTCAGCAGAGATTGATGACAGAAATATGGAGAGCGAGACGTCTGTCGCGGTGATAGCTTCGGCTACAGCGCTGATGACCTCGCCGGAGCGGGTAGTAGCTTCAACGCCGGTGGACCCGGGTCATGCACAGCTGGCGCAGTCGGAGAATGCCCCTGCTAAGTCCGCCGTGATGGCCCCCCCTCCCGCTTTGATCCATAGTCCACGGCGCGCCCCGATCGACGTCCCACCGCGTGCTGAGGTCGCGGTGTTGCCATCGCTCAGGGAGGCGATGGATGCCGCGGCGAGGCTTCGCGCTGGCCCACAGGAATCATGGGACGAGATGTCCCCGACGCCTGCGGCTGAGGGTGCACCGACCTTGCCTGCCCTGAACGCGACACCGGTTGCGGC
>DAIRDB010000056.1:8135-20289 GCA_036796405.1 Gammaproteobacteria bacterium
CTGCGGCTGAGGGTGCACCGACCTTGCCTGCCCTGAACGCGACACCGGTTGCGGCGGTGGTGGGCCTGACTGCCCCTAGCCAAGTCCCACCGCGTGCTGAGGTCGCGGCGTTGCCATCGCTCAGGGAGGCGCTGGATGCCGCGGCGAGGCTTCGCGCTGGCCCACAGGAATCATGGGACGAGATGTCCCCGACGCCTGCGGCTGAGGGTGCACCGACCTTGCCTGCCCTGAACGCGACACCGGTTGCGGCAGTGGTGGGCCCGACTACCCCGATCCAGGTGCCACCGCACGCCAAGGTCGCGGAAGTCCAAACGCTCAGGGCGGACCTTATCGTCGCAGATCCGCAGCCCCATGACTGGACCTCGTTTGCGAAGCCAAAGCCAGTTGCTTCGCGTAGCCTTGACGTAACATCACCAGCGAGTGGGGCCGCAGCCACCAATCGCGACAACTTTTCCAATAATGTCGACAGCACGCCACGGATCCCGTCATCACTCCCGGAATTGGGTTCACTTGCCACGTCACTTAATTACGATCAATCTGCCACGTCAATGTCTGTGGCTCCGCCGGCCAACTGGGGGCCTGAGGTTACAGATCCCCCATCTATGCTGGCGGCGCCAGAAAGAACCTTGCCCCAGCGGCCGCTATCTAGACCGGAGTTCGCGGATGCTGTACTTCGGTTCGCCGCCTTCGAGGTGGAGTTGCCTGAGAGGGGCGGAGTCAGTCGCATGAGGCTCGAGGTGACGCCAGCGGACCTGGGTCATCTGGATATCGAGGTTCGCCACGAGGGCGATGCCATCGATGTGAGAATTACAGCGACGGACCCGTCGGCGGTTTCTACGCTGCGTGAATCCGGACACATCATCCGAGACCTGCTCTCGCGCGAGGAAGGCGGCCGCGTAACGGTGACTATTGACGTGGCTGCGAAGGATGGAAGTGGTGGGGAGGGGAGAGGTCAGGGTCGGGGGGCAGAGCAGCATAGAAACGAAGGATCCGAGCCCGAACCAAAACTCTTGAGGGTAAGGCTTCGCGATAACAACCAGTTTGATGTCTATGTTTAGGAGGTGAGGACATGGCCGCAGAAGAAACCGCAGTTGAAGTAACAGAAAAACCCCGCTCGATACTCGTGCCTGTGCTGATTGGGGTATTCGTTTCCGTACTCCTGAGTGTGGGTGCAGTCGTCGGTACCCTGTACTTCACAGGGTATTTCAGTGATCAGACCCCACTAGAGGCAGAGTTGGCAAAGATCGAGGAGGAGGCTGCAGCGGCCGCCGCCGAAGCCGCACCGGTTGGTCCCCAGTTGATGGAGACTCCCAATCCGACCCGTCTCGATACACTCTATTACGAAATAACCAGGCCGCTTACTGCAAATGTCAGCAACTCCAAGAAGATTATGCAGTTGACCGTCGCGGTCATGACACACTATGACCAGATGGTGATCGACAGGGTCATCAAACATGAGTTGCAGATACGATCGGCCATGCTAGCGGTACTCTCCGCAGTCACGGAAGATCAGACCGTGACACCCACTTTCAAGGAGGATCTCGCCGAAAGCCTTAAGCTCGCCGCCAATCAAGTGCTGGAGGAGCAGGAGGACTTTGGCGGTATCGAGAAGGTCCTCTTCATTGAATACCTCATGCAATAGGGATTGTAATGGAAACTTCTGGCATAAGCCTTACCTCTGAGGAGTTGGCGATGTTGCGCGCCGATGCAGATGGGAAAGGTGACGATCTGAAGCGACAGCTGACCGTAGTCAAGCACGATCTGGCCGCAGAAGATGAATCGATTGGGTTCAATGATGCCGCCTTGGACATGATCAACGAGCGATTTTCCCGTCACCTTCGAGCGGGATTGGTTGATGTGCTGCGCACGACTCCGCGTATCCAGATCGAGAAGTCCCGGACAACTCGTTATGCGCAGTTCCTGCAAGGTCTGAGGGCGCCGCTTTCAGTCAACACCATCAAGATCGATCCCCTGCGCGGCTACTCGCTCGTCATCATCGACCCCAGCGTGATTTTTTCTTCGCTTGATAACTTTTTTGGTGGCTTTGGCAAGGGAATCGGAGACCTCCCACCGACGCGTCTGTTCACACCGACAGAGACCTCAATCATCAAGATTCTGCTGAATCTGGTCTTCGGCGCCCTGAAGGAGGCATGGTCCCCGGTCCTGCCGCTCGCCTTCTCTCATGCCGCCTCAGAGATTAACCCTCAGTTTGCCCAGATTGCAGACGAAAATGATCTGGTCATCGTCAGCAGTTTCGAACTAAACCTCGGCCCGAACGTGGATGGGAAGATCACCATAGTCCACCCCTTCATTTCAATGAAGCCCATACGCGACTTGCTGCGAAGTCGTATCCAGACCAGCGACGAGAACGATGAAAAAACTCGCCTCTGGCAGGTCGACATGCACGACGCCTGTCTCGACGCCAAATTGACGGTCCATGTCAAGTTGGCTGAAATTCCGTCGACATTGGAGCAGGTGAGGGCATTCAAGCCGGGCGACGTAGTATTCTTCAACAAGCCCGATCATGCGTGGGCTGAAGTATCAGGTTTTGCTCTGTTTGATGTCGAAATAGGTACCCTCGGTACCAACGCTGCTGCGCGGCTCGAGAGCTTTCGCGTACTCAAACCACAGGAAAATACTAGTAATGAGTGACAACAATCCTTTGCTTGCCACCAACAGTCTTGCGGAAGGGCTTGCTGGACCCGCTGCTCGACCCAGTATCGATCATGAACTCCTGAACAATATCCCCGTTACCATCTCGGTGGAAGTAGGCAGAGCCTCGATCAAGATCAAGGATCTGATGCGGCTCACTCAGGGATCAGTAGTCGAATTGGAGCGCCTCGCGGGCGAGCCTCTGGACTTGTTGGTGAACAGTACGCTGGTTGCCCAGGGAGAGGTCGTGCTGGTGAATGAGCGTTACGGTATACGCCTTACCCAAGTCATCGCACCGGCAGACCGGATCAAATCCCTGTGAGCCTTGAGCCCGTGCTGGTCTCACGGCTCCTTGTCGTGGTGCTGGTATTGGGTTTGCTCGCGTTGTGTCTCTTTTTGCTTGGGCGCTACAGGGACAGGTATCTTTACGGCTCACAGGCAACCAACCCGGCCATCAAGGTTTCCGGCGAGCTCAATCTTGGGATTCGCCAGCGCGTAGTGTTGCTACATGTGGAGGGCCGATCGCTGGTGCTGGCAGTGATGGCTGACAAAGTCGAAGTCTTGGCGGAGTGGCCAGTGCCGGAGCATAAGAATGGAACGTGATGACGTGAGGCGGATCCTTCGCATCGGGCTGATTTTTGTGATGAGCTTGGGTTCCTCGCCTGCCTTGGCTCAGGGGTTGCCCGTAATTAACGTGACGGAGGCTGTCTCTGGCGACACCCAGTACAGCCTGACATTGCAACTTTTGTTGCTGATGTCTGCGCTCACGCTTCTACCTTCCCTGCTTATCATGATGACCTCCTTTGTGAGGGTTATCATTGTGCTGTCCCTGTTGCGACAAGCGCTTGGAACGGGTCAAACGCCACCCAACCAAGTGCTCGTTGGGATCGCCCTGTTCCTGACGCTCTTCATCATGTCGCCCGTGTTGGTCGATATCTACGAAAATGCAATTGTGCCATACACCGCTGGCGCAATCGGCCAGCAGGAGGCTCTGTCACAGGCGGGCGCCCCGCTCCGTACCTTCATGCTTGCGCAGACTCGTGAAAATGACCTGAACGTATTCATGGAGATGGCGGAACTTCCGGTGACCACGGATTATCAGACAGTGCCAATGACAGTGCTTGTGCCTGCTTTCATGACGTCTGAGTTGAAGACGGCTTTCACGATGGGATTTCTCGTCTATATACCCTTTGTCATTATTGATCTCGTCGTAGCCAGTGTTCTGATGGCGATGGGTATGATGATGTTGTCTCCAATGATGATATCTATGCCGTTCAAGCTGATGCTTTTCGTGTTAGCAGATGGCTGGCTCCTTATCATGCAGTCCATCGCAGCAAGCTTCGCGGGGGTCTGATGGGCCTGACAGATGCCTTGGCTATCGGACGGGATGCTCTCTGGACGGGGATACTGCTGGCGGGGCCCTTGCTCCTTCTCATTCTCGTGGTTGGTGTCGTCATCGGGCTTTTTCAGGCGGCAACCTCCATCCAGGAAATGACACTGAGTTTCGTCCCAAAATTGGTCTGTCTTGTGATCGCCCTGTTCCTCCTTGGAAGCTGGCAGAGTGTGGTGTTCATTGATTTCTTCACACGCCTTCTGGAGTTGGCGCCGACCCTCGTCCAATGATCGAGATCTCCCAAACGGCGGTACTGGCCCTGCTAAACCAGTTCCTGTGGCCGCTGCTTCGAATTGCAGCATTCTTGTTGGCGTCACCCCTCTACTCTATTGAGTCGTTTTCGGTTCGACTGCGTATCGCAATGGCGGTGGTGCTCGCCGTGTTCATGATTGATCGTGTGGAAATTCCAATGATCGATCCGTTGTCAGGCGTGGGTCTGCTGTCCGTGGGTGGCGAGATCCTGACGGGTGTGCTACTCGGTTTTTGCCTACAGATCGTGAACGCAGCACTCGCAATTGGTGGAGCTGTGATTTCCAATGCGATGGGACTCAGCTTTGCGAATATCGTAGACCCGGGTTTGGGGAACGTGCCCGTCGTTTCGCAATTTTTTGTGATCTTTTCTACGCTGCTGTTTCTTGGACTCGATGGTCATTTACAGTTGGTCTCGCTCCTCGGTGACAGTTTCAGTCTCGTTCCGATCGGAGAGTCTTTGGATTTTGGTAGGTGGTATGATGTGCTCATCCGCTGGGTCCCCCAAATGTTCGGTTTTGGCCTTAGCCTTGCCCTCCCTGTCGCGGTGTCTCTACTGCTAATGAACCTTGGGCTGGGGCTGGTGACGAGGTCTGCACCCGCGATGAACATCTTTTCGATTGGGTTCCCAGCGCTGCTGCTCTGCGGGCTGGCGTTCCTCCTGTTGTCATTACCGGGACTCTCCAACGGCATTGAGCTCATGTGGCAGAGAAGCATAAGCACTGCAATCCTTCTTCTAGGAGGTTAATAAATGCAGGAAGATGACTCCGGTCAGGAAAAGACCGAAGAGCCCACGCAAAAGCGACTTGATAAAGCTGAGGAAGATGGCCATACCCTTCGCTCGCAGGAATTCACTATCGCCTTCTTGTTGTTGGGCTGCCTCATCGTGTTGATCAACATTGGTGCAAATTTTGTTTCCAGCTTGCTGAGCGTTTATCGCTTCAATCTTGATCTTCCAAGGACGGCCGAGACGGGCCAGATGCAAGACCATGTTCGCTATAGTCTTGATCTGGTTGCTGGTGATTTACTGCTTTTTCTCCTTTCCAGTATCGTGTTGGCGCTCGTCAGTAATTTGCTGCTTGGAGGGTTGAAGTTCAATCCTGGTGCAGCGGGTTTCAAGCTCGACCGTTTGAATCCCCTCAATGGCATGAAGCGGATCTTCAGTTCCCATGGTCTCTACGAACTCGCCAAAAGTATCCTCAAGACCGCTCTCATTCTTGGTACAACCGTGGCCGTCTTCTGGTACTACATGGACGAGCTCTTTCTGCTGGCACTTTTGCCGATGGACCTGGCTGTCTACGAATCGGGAGATTTGCTCGGGGTTGCGGTTCTACTGATCTCTCTCACGTTGGTCCTCATCGCGGCGTTGGACTTGCCGGTGAAGATCCGGGAGCACAGACAAAAGCTCATGATGACACGGCAGGAAGTTCGTGATGAGTTCAAGGAGTCGGAAGGGCGACCGGAAGTCAGAAGGCGCATACGGGAGCGCCAACGCGAGATCGCTCTTAACAAGATGATGAAGGCAATAGAGTCTGCAGACGTTGTAGTGACCAATCCGGAGCACTTTGCCATTGCACTGTCGTATTCACCCGGTTCCAGTGGTGCGCCAAAGGTTCTTGGTAAAGGGGCAGACTTCATTGCGCTGCAAATCCGCAAGCGTGCCGAAGAGTTGGAAATTCCTATCTTTGAGTCGCCTGCCCTTGCGCGTGCCCTTTACTTCACTACCCGCGTGGACGATGAAATTCCGGAGGGGCTGTACCATGCAGTCGCAGAGGTCATTGCCTACGTATTTAATCTTGCATCGGTCGCCAGGTTTGGCCGAGTGCCCCAGCGCCCGAGGCCTACAGTCCCTGACGACTTGCTGTTTGATCAGGATGGTAGCCGAATGAAAGACAGGAGTTGACATGACTGGCAATGAACTTGGCGCGCTCGAGTTAACGCGGGGCCAATTCCTGGCAGAGCAGGATTTCCTTTTGTGCCGATCTATTGTTGAGCACCTGATTCACCAGCGTAACCCTGCCGTCCGGTTATGTGGCGCCAACGTTTTTTTGGCACGTTACTACGCTGGGATCCTGTGTCGAGTCATGGGGGCGGCGGGCAGCATTGTGTCGTCTTGTCCACCGTCCCTCAGCCTAGATCTGCCCAGCTTCCTTTCAGTTGTTTTTGCTGAAAAGACCGTTGGAGAGGCGACTCTGGCTGCGACTGCCCCACTACATATGCTTGTGTTCAGGCACTGTCCCCGGATACGTTACGAGGAATTCGTTTTGCTGCGCGAGCTGCAGCGTAGCTTCGTCGGCCTTGGGCTGGGATTTCTTTTCGTGGGGGAGGGCGGGAGCGCGCCTGAGGGTATGATTCAGGTATTCTCTCTTGATGACTCTTTGCAGCTTGAAAGGAGGCAGTTCGCTCAGCAGAGCATGGCTAAGCAGCATTGGAAGTATCGGTCTCGTCGTCTAACGTGCATTACAGAGAGCCCTCGTCCTCAATGAGGGAGAAGAAGGCCCCCCAAGGCGCGCTACTTCGTGCTCGCAATAAGTTAACGAGAGTGTTTCGCATGCCGGTAGATGCCACCATGATGCTGCCCTTTCGCGGTTCTTAGGACTTGGTGCTGCAGCCATGTATCTGAAGTACTTTGGACTTAGGGAATTGCCCTTTTCTCTCGTGCCTGCAGCTAGGTACTTTGTACCCTTGGCCGATCAAAGCACAGTAGTGGATAGAGTACGGAGGGCTTTGGACGCGCGCGATGCTCTTGTTAAAGTGACCGGCGAAAGCGGAATCGGTAAAACGATAATCAGTCAATATCTTCAGGCGTCTCTAAGCCCTCGGATGGTGCTCGTAGTCATGCCTGATCTGTTGGTTTCCAACCGCGGGTTCATGAGATCACTTGCCGAGGGATTAGGAGTCGACACGGCGCAAGATCTCAGTGATGATGAATTGTGCCTCGAACTCCTTTCCGGCATCGACAAGCTCAAGGATGCCGGTAAGGATATCGTGCTGTTGGTTGATGAGGCTCAGTGCCTCTCTGGCAGCATGCTCGAAACGCTGAGCCGCCTCGCCGGACTCGCGCGCGGTGCGGAGCCGTTGTTGCAAATGGTTCTCCTGGGGCAGCCCGGGCTGGATGAGATTCTGGAAACGCTCCCCGGCCGGCAATTGAAAAGCCGCATTACAGATTCCGTACAGGTCGGGCCATTGTCGGAGGGCTGCCTGAGAAGTTATATCAACCAGCGCCTTGCACATGCAGGCTTCAGGGGTGTTGATCTTTTTCAGCCGGACGCGGTCCGCAGAGTTTATCAGGCCAGCCGAGGCATCCCTCGTGTCATCAATCTTCTCTGCCATAAGGCGCTTTGTGCCGCCTATCGACGGTCCGAGGTTCTGATCAGACAGGACCACGTCCAGCAGGCAGATGAGGAACTTGGTCTAACCCTCGCTGCGACGCCTCCCAGTGAACTGCGCTCCAGGGGCCGCGGAATTTTTTTGCTGGTGCTGGCTGTTGTTGTTTCGAGCGGAATAACGCTGGCCTTCATTCAATTGATCGATGGGTAAGCAGGCTCAGAAGCTCCGAAAAGTGATTGATCCACAAAAATATCGGTAGGAAAGGAAGATTCCAAGGTCGATGTACGTAAACGTAGATCCCTATGCCGCGGCTCTGGGAGCAGTGCTGGACGCATTGGAGGCCGATGAGAGCTTGATTCGCTTGTCTGGACCGCCAGGTTCAGGAAAGTCTTTGCTCTGCCTCCAACTACGTTCCATTCTGCTGGGCCGCGGGTATTCTGTTCTCTACTTTCCCTCATCGCCGACGAGCGTGGACGGTTTATATGCGGCAGTTCGGCAGGGTCTCGGACTCAATGATCACGGGATTTTGGCTCGCGAACTGGTTTCCTGTCTCCTGCCCGGGGCTGGGCTTCGAAAACTGCTCTGTTTGATCCTCGACGATGCCCACTTGCTGGGACTTCCTGAGCTTGAGGCCCTACGACTTTTGGCGAACACGCAAGACGACGCCGGATTTTTAGTGAAGGTGTTGTTGTGCGGCCGAGAGGAGTTGGCTCAGAATTTGCTGACCTACAGTCGATCGGCTGGCTTCAGAGGCTGGAATCGGAGCATTTACCTGCCGCCCATGAGTCTAGAGCAGTTCGAAGGTTTTCAGCGAGGGGTTCAGGCGGTTTCTAGAGTTCACCAAATTTTGCCGAACGGAATAGCGCTTATTGATGTCTTTCGTGACACGAAGGGCTTGCCCGGACCTGCCTGGCAGAGATTGACGAGCCTGCAAACAGAGGGAGAGTTAAAACCGGTTAACCCTTTGTGCGGTCATTCGTCAGCCACGCCGCCCAGTGCTCTACTTCATCGGGTAAGCCGGGTGACTTGGTGGGTGGGAATCGGAGTTACCCTGTGTGCTGTTGGCCTTTGGGCCTTGATTGGTCGAAGCCGTACTTTTGTAACACCTTCGGACTTTTCAGGTGACATTGACGCGTCATTGATTCCGGTTCGAGAGTCCCAAGAAGAGTCGCTTACTACGGCAGAAGTCGCTGCGAGTGAGGCGGTTGAGACTGAGTCAGCTTCCATGGAGGAAATTGCCGAGTTTCTCGCGACGTGGTCATCACGCTGGCAATCAAAAGACATCGAGGGCTACTTGGCGCTCTACCATGATGATTACCAACCTCCACAAGAAGGCCCGAGGTCCATCTGGGAACAACAACGCCGCAGAAGTATCGACAGGGCAGTCAACATCCGAATTACCATAGACTCGCTCGCTTTGGTGACCGATGCGGGTAATCTCTTCAAGGTACAGTTTCGACTACTCTACACCTCAGACAACTACTCTGATGTAACACTCAAGGAACTTGAATTGGTCAAGACGGAAGCTGGGTGGCAAATCCTTGCAGAGCGAAACGTGCTCGTGACTTGGGTCGAGTAGGAAGTTGCTGAGCAAGCTGATTTGCCGTAAGTAAATTGGTGAAAAACTAATGAACAAGGTTAAAAAATTAGGTATTAGTTACGTTTTTGCCGAAAGAAAGTAGTCGGGCTCGTTGACTTGCTTCGCGGCAAAGCGTTCTCTCAACGCGCTCTCTACAATTGGTGCAGACATGACATTAATCCCCGATCAGAAACGACTTTTCGAAATACTACAGCCAGGAAAAGGAGCGGACCTCACCAGCAAGATTTGTGACTGGGTGATTATTTGTGTAACTCTGGGTGCTGTGTTCTGCGCCGTGATAGAAACTTTGCCGTCGATGCTATCTCATAGAGATCTTCTCGACCGATTGGAAATTGGCTTCACAATTTTTTTTGCTGTTGAACTGCTGGCGCGTCTCTGGGTAGCGCCCATCGGCTTCCCCGTCCTCACGGCGTCAAAAGCTCGAATGCGCTACATTTTAAGTTTTTACGGGATGGTAGACGTACTGACCGTGTTACCTACTGTCCTTAGTTATTTTATGTTTGGCGCAGATCTTTCGGTCCTGCGAGTAATGAGAGCGTTGCGTATTCTTAAAATTAGTCACTACAACACTGCGCTTATGGATCTGGCCTCTGCTGTGTATGCCGAAAGAAAGGCTTTCGTCTCTGCAGTGTACCTTTTGGCCATCGCGCTGACCCTGTCCGCCTCCACAGTTTTCCACGCAGAACATGAGATGCAGCCAGAAAAATTTTCCTCCATCCCCGCTGCAATGTGGTGGGCAATCATCACGCTGACTACCGTAGGTTACGGGGATGTTGCCCCGATTACGCCCCTCGGCCAAATTGTCGGCGCAATTACCGCGATCATGGGCGTCTGCACCGTGGCTTTGCTGACCGGTATTGTGGCGAATTCCTTCTCGGCTCAACTGCAGAAAAAGCGCAATTTTTTTGAAATTGCTGTCGAACGGGCGCTGGCTGATGGCCGTATTACTGACAATGAAAAAGACGAATTAAATAGTCTGGCGGACGAATTCAACATTGCTCGAGAGCATGCTCTTGCGATTATGGAAAAACTGGCCATCTCTAGGTTCTCGCTACGGCCATGAAGGCGTAAACCATCCAAGTGATGGCACGACCTCTCCCATAGTCTGTCACTCTGAAAACTTCTGACCTCGCCGTCTCCCGTGCCGTTGGTTCATCGGGTCGGCCGTTCGTTCAAATTAAGGCCCTTCTTGGTCCGCCGCCCCGTACCTTCAGGTGCCGTGCTGACGATTACCTGTGACCAGTCGCGGCGTCACGTTGTCACAATGTTTTCATTTTTTGGAGCTTACCCATGCATCATCTGCATCATGTTTGTTCGGCGGCCCTGCTCGGAGTACTCGCTGCCCTCCCTTCCTCCACTTGGGCCCAGACGGCGGACGCTGGCTTCTATGCCACCGTCTACGCCCAGGCCAGCCGCCTCGACTCGACCACCTTCGATGAGGTGGGGACTGCCGGCTTCGGTACCGGGCTCAAGGCCGCATTCGACACGGGATTTGGCCTCGGTGGTGACGTCGGCTATCGGTACGGCAACGGCTGGGCCGCTGAGGTGGAGTGGAACTGGCGCCGCCATGAGCTGGCGTCCCTGCGCCGGGCTGGTACGGCGGTCGCGGGCGTGACCGAGGGTGACTTCGCGTCCAACATCATCTTCGTCAACGGTTTGCGCCGCTTCACCCTGGCCTCGGAGCGCGTCGTGCCCTATGTCGGCGTCGGCCTCGGCTGGGTGCAGGAGATCGACTTCGATCTCAATTCCGCCACGCTCGAGCGAGCCTGGTCCGACCAGGGCGAAGCTGCCGTGCAGGTGATGGGCGGTGCTGAATTCGCGGTCGGGGACGCCTGGCGCCTCACGGCGGACCTGCGACTGCTGCAGATCGGTGACGTGGAATTACCGGCCGAGGAGGGGGTGACCGGCCGTCTGAGCAAGCCCGAATACAACCCGCTGTCAGTCCAGGTGGGACTGCGACGCCAGTTCTGAGCCGGCTGGCCCGAGGGGCTGCGCCGCTGGGGCGGTAGCCACGGCATAACGGGCGCCGTCCCCGAAACGGGCCAGCACGTCGTTCCGGCGGCGGCGACTGACCGGGAGCTCCCGGCCGTCGCTCAGCAGGCACACGAGGCTGTCCCCGCTCCGGCGCAGCCCCCGCACGTGCCGGGCGTGGACCCACCAGGAGCGATGCAGACGGACGCCAGCGCTTCCTTCCGCCTGCTCCACGTCTTGCAGGGCCCCCAGCACCAGCGCCGCGCCCCGCGTCGTCCATACCCGCAGGTACTGCAGTTCGGAACTGACGGCGATCAGATCATCGCCGAGTTCGCGGGGCAGCCCCTTTCGCCAGCTGCTGCGCGGCGCTGACGCGGCTGCCGCCGCCGGACGCTCCGACACCGGTTCTGGCGGTTGCTGCGCGGGTGCCAGCAGCAGCGGTGGCAGCAAGCCGGGCAGCCGTGGCCAGGAGATGAGCACCCAGGCGGCGGTCACCTGGCCGACGATGTCGAGGAACTCCTGCAGCAGGGCTGCCACGCCGAAGAGCTCTGGCTTACCCGGATCGTCCGCATCGTCGAGCGTGACCGGAAAGCCGAGTACGGACTGCATCAACCCCTCACCGATCAGCCAGTAGACCGGCGCCAGCAGCGCCGACCCCAGCACACCGCTGCTGAGCACCAGCATCCACAGTGGCAGGCGGCCGGCCCAGTGTCGCCGGCTCAGCAGGTAGAGCACCCCCTGCAGCACGGCAAGTCCACTGACGATCTGCAGAAACCAGAAGGTGGCCATCCAGGGCCAGGGCGCGCTGAATCCGGGGTCGGGCTGCAGGGCCAGCACCAGCGCCAGCAGGGCGCCGCCGGTGGTGGCCAGGTAACGGCAGATGGCAGCGGGGCCGGTCGGGCTGCTGACCGGGTCCGCTTGGAAGTCTGGAGAGGGCAGAGTCATCGTTCGCTCGCTCG
>DAIRDB010000057.1:0-20238 GCA_036796405.1 Gammaproteobacteria bacterium
CCAGATGAATGATTGTCCTCGACAGAACCCGGCTTATCGGCTGACTCCCCCTTTTCCCTTTTTCCCCGTAGCGCCAGCGGCCTAGGCCGCTCGTCCGTGCTGTGCTCCGGCGCAAAAAAGGGCGCTCCAACCCTTCTGCTCCCCGCTCTTAATCTTGAGGACTTACTTTAAGTTCTCCCCCTATTAGTCTGTATTAATTTGAAAATATTTTTCCGCGAAAACGTGCTGCTGCAGGAGCGGCCAACACAAAAATTTTCCAATAAAAACAATGAAATAGAGCTTGCCAGAATTTCCTCCACTCCTATATAGTGCCGCCAAGTGGCAAGTTGTGGGTATTCTGTGGAGTGCTGTGGGGAATGCGTTGTGGTTTTTCGCAAATTCCACAGCCGACTTGCCAAAGACGAACAAAAACAGTCGAGCGATCGACGGCGCAGGGCTTCCGAGTCCGGGCCGCGAACTCGATCCTGCATCGTTGCTGGTGAATGAGGGCGGATGACGTGCTGCTGACGGGTCAGCAAGCCACAACATTGGATAGCAAGGGACGCCTTGCGATCCCCGCGCGCTATCGCGCCCTGCTCGAAGAAGGCTGCGAAGGTCGACTCAAGGTCACCGTCAACCACGATCGTGAATGCCTGCTGATCTATCCCATCCAGGAATACGACCAACGCGCGCAGGTCATCAACAAGCTCAGCGACTTCGATCCGCTGGAACGCCGGCTAAAGCTGATGTTCATCGGGCATGCCTTCGACATGGACATGGATGCCAACGCCCGCGTGCTGGTGCCGTCCACGCTGCGCGAGTTGGTGGGGATCGAGCGGGAAGTGGTGCTGGTCGGCCAGCATCACAAGCTGGAGCTGTGGGATGCAGCTGCCTGGACGCGCAAGCTGGATTCGTTGTTCAGCATCGGACCGGCCGTTGGGGTGTCGGAAAAACTCAGGAGTCTGTCGCTCTGATGCATGGCGCTGCACTGCAGCAGATGCCGGTGTCGTGCCACAACGGAGTGAAGGGGTGGAAACAAGGGATTTTCGGCACATCAGTGTGCTGCTGCACGAGGCAGTCGCGGCGCTGGTGACCGATCCTGGCGGTTGTTACGTCGATGGCACTTTCGGTCGCGGCGGTCACAGCCGTGTGTTGCTGGAGCAGCTGGGCCCGCAGGCCCGGTTGCTGGTGATGGACAAGGATCCGGCTGCCATTGCGGTGGCGAGAGAGTTGCAGGCAGTGGACCCGCGGGTGAGCGTTTGGCACGGCAGTTTTCGCGAGTTGCCACAGGCCATGGCGGCACAGGGGATGGCGGCTGCGCGGGGCGTGTTGCTGGATCTCGGGGTTTCGTCACCGCAACTCGACGATGCCGATCGGGGCTTCAGCTTCAGCAAGGACGGACCGCTGGACATGCGCATGGACAGTAGCGGTGGTGTCACCGCCGCGCAGTGGCTGATGCAGGTGGGAGAGCAGGAATTGGCTGACGTGTTGTACCAGTACGGTGAGGAAAAGCACTCACGGCGCATGGCGAGAGCCATCGTGGCGGCGAGGGCAGTCACGCCTTTGACCAGTACCTTGCAACTCGCCGAAATCGTCAAGCGCGCCAATCCCGCCTGGGAACGCCACAAGCATCCGGCGACGCGGGCCTTCCAGGCAATACGCATCTACATCAACCAGGAGTTGGCGGATCTCGAGGCAGCGCTGCCGCGGATTGTCGATGCACTGCTGCCGGCAGGTCGGCTGGTAGTCATCAGTTTTCACTCGCTGGAAGACCGAATCGTGAAGCGCTTTTTCCAGCGCGAGGCCAAGGGCGATGATTTTCCGCCTGGTGTGCCAGTGACCGTGGCAGACCTGAAGCCGCGTCTGCGGCTCGTGGGCAAGCCACTGCTCGGTGGCGCTGAAGCAGAAAAGGACAACGTGAGGGCTCGCAGTGCTGTGATGCGCGTGGCGGAGAAGCTGCCCACAGGGCCTTCGGAGCGGATGCGACCATGAACCTCGCAGACATCGCCGCCTGGACAAATCGGCAGCAAGTACAGACCCGCCAACGTTACTGGATCGCCTTTTTTGTCCTGTTGGCCAGCCTGACGGCGACAGCGCTCGCCGTGGTCTTCAGCACCTACACCACTCGCCACCTCCTGAATGGCCTGCAACAAGTCGTACAGGAGCAGAATCGGCTACAGGTGGAATGGGGGCAGTTGCTGCTGGAGCAGAGCAGCCTGGTGGCCCAGGGCCAGATCGAGGAGATCGCCATCAATCGGCTCGGGATGGAAGTGCCGGTCATGGACAAAGTCGTGGTGTTCGCTCATGACTAAACCGCCCAAACCGCTGCAGCAGCCTGTCTGGAGATTGGGCCTCGTGTTTGGCCTCTGCCTTGCCCTTCTCACGGCCATTGGCTGGAAAGTGGCCGACCTGCAAGTACTCAATAACGATGTACTGCAACGCGAAGGGGATGCGCGCTCCACCCGCAATGAGGCCATCATCGCCACGCGTGGCAACATCGTCGATCGCCACGGTGAGCCGCTGGCGCTCAGCACGCCCGTGCTGTCGCTGTGGATGAATCCCAAGGAAGTGCTGGAAAACCCGGAGCAGAGCCGTTTGCTGCTGGACGTGTTGGCCGAGCTGGAGCTCGAGCCCTCGCAGTGGTTCGAACGCATCAAAGACAACGCCGACCGCGAGTTCATGTACCTGAAACGTCGCATGCCACCGGCGGAGGCTGAGGCCATTCTCGACCGCGGTATCAAGGGACTTTATGGGCAGGAGGAGTACAAGCGTTTCTACCCGATGGGGGAGGCTGGCGTACACCTCGTCGGGCTGACCGATAATGATGAGATCGGTCAGGAGGGGCTCGAACTTGCCTACGAGGATTGGCTGAAAGGAACACCGGGCAGCCGTCGCGTGGTCAAGGACCGCATCGGTAGGCTGGTGCGGGACCTCGGTGTGACCACCGCCGCAGTGCCCGGCAACGAGCTCGTGCTCAGCATCGATTCCAGGCTCCAGTACCTCGCCTACAAGGCACTCAAGGAGGCTGTGACGCTCCGCCGTGCCAAGGCCGGCACGGCAACCGTGCTCGATGCCCGCACTGGCGAAGTGCTGGCCATGGTCAGTCAACCGTCATGGAATCCCAACAATCGTGCCAGCCGCAACGAGAGTGGTCTCGTCAACCGTGCCATGATCGATTTGCTCGAGCCGGGCTCTACCGTCAAGACCTTCACCGTGACGGCGGCACTCGAGAGCGGCAAGTTCGATACCTCCTCCATCATCGAAACCAGTCCGGGCTACGTGGTCGTCGATCGCCGCGTCCTCAAGGATCCGGTCAACTACGGGCCTTCCTCTCTGGCTCGCATCATCGCTAAATCCAGCCAGGTGGGTGCTTCCAAGATCGGGCTCGAAATCGGCCACGAGGCCATGCTGAATGTACTGAAGCGCGTAGGCTTCGGAGAAAATATCGGTACAGGATTTCCCGGTGAAGTGGCCGGTATGCTGCCGGCGCACGCGCGTTGGAGTCGCGGCGAAACGGCCTCGCTGGCCTATGGGTACGGCTTCCAGGTCACGCCGTTGCAGTTGGCGCAGGCCTACCTCGTCTATGCCAACCGAGGGCTGCGCAAGCCGATTTCCCTGCTGAAGGTGGACGGTCCCGTGGAGGGCCGTCGCGTCGTCGATCACGACATAGCCACCGCCGTAGTCGGCATGTTGGAAGGTGTAGTCAGCAAGGAGATGGGCGGCACTGGTGTGCGTGCCAACATCCCGTCCTACCGGGTAGCAGGCAAGAGTGGAACCACATGGCTGTACGTGCCTGGCCGTGGCTATGACAACCGCAATTACATCTCCCACTTCGCCGGTTTTGCGCCGGTGGAAAATCCTCGGGTCGTAATCGTCGTTTCCATTCAGCAGCCACAAGGGGAAGAGGTCGGCGGCGGGCAAGTGGCGGCCCCAGTCTTTTCCCAGATCGCCGCCGGCGCCATGCGCATCCTCGACGTGCCGCCGCCTGCCATGGTGCTCGCTGACGTGCAGGCGCCTCCCACTCCCCTGCCGGACTATGAATGGCCGGAAACGCTGCCGGTCGAAACTGCCGCAGAGGAGGGAGTGGTCCAATGACCTCGGCCGTGCCTCTGTCGGTGTTGCTGCAGGGCATCTATCCGCTGTCCACTGGCTACGAGCGAGCCATCACCGGCCTGTCGCTCGATTCGCGCAAGGTGCAGAGAGGCGATCTGTTTCTCGCCTGCAAGGGCCGTCAGCTGGATGGTCGCGACTTCGTTGGTGCCGCCGTGGCCGCCGGTGCGGCGGCCGTTCTGGTCGAAGCCGACGAAGTGGACTGGTGCTGCGAAAGACTAGACCGCAGCGTACCGATCCTCCCCATCCTCAATCTCCACGATCAGCTCGCGGAACTTGCCGGCCGGTTTTTCGACATGCCTGCCCGGCAGCTCCGCCTGATTGGCATTACCGGCACCAATGGCAAAACCACCGTCTCCCAGTTGCTGGCTCGGGCGCTGCAAGCGGCGGGTCGGCGCGTTGCCGTCATCGGCACACTGGGCTACGGCCTGATTGATCAGCCGCTAGCTGCCCATGGTGCGGGACCCGGCACCACACCGGACGCGGTGGAACTGCAACGCATCTTTGCTGCTCTGCGCTCCGAGGCCGTCGACACCGTGGTGATGGAAGTCTCGTCGCATGCGCTCGACCAGCAGCGCGTCGCCGTCGCTGACTTCCAGATTGCCGTCTTTACCAATCTCAGTCGTGATCATCTCGATTATCACGGCAGCATGGAGGCCTATGGTGCAGCGAAGCAGAGGCTGTTCACCGGGTCAGCGCTGCGCCTGGCCATCCTGAACGCCGACGACCCTTTCGTTACAGCCACGGCGCGCCTGCTCGGCCCCGACGTCCAGTGTCTGCGCTGGAGCCTGCACGATCGCACAGCCGACCTGTATGCCAGCGACATACGCCACGGACCCGCGGGCGTGGCGTTCCGCGTCCATACGCCATGGGGTGGTTTTTCGTTGCAAAGCCCACTCTTCGGGACCTTCAACATCGGCAATCTGCTCACCGTGTTGAGCACGTTGCTTGCCAGCATGGCATCCGAACCAGGCTTCGATGCTGCGCGTCTGGTGGCCAGCGTGGCTACGCTGGCCGGTGTCCAGGGCCGCATGCAGTCACTCGGCAATTTTCCGGTACTGACCGTCGTGGACTACGCCCATACGCCGGATGGCCTGGAAAAGGCCCTGCAGGCACTGCGCGAGCATTGCTGCGGCACGCTGTGGTGCGTCTTCGGCTGCGGTGGTGATCGCGATCGTGGCAAACGCCCGCTGATGGGGGAAATCGCCGAGCGCTACGCCGATCGTCTGGTGCTGACCGACGACAACCCACGTTTCGAGTCGTCGTCAGCGATCCTTGCCGATATCCGTGCAGGTCTTGCCAGACCCGACGAGGCGATAATGATTCCGGAGCGCGCCGCGGCGCTGGCCTACGCACTGCGCGAAGCGACGCCGGGATCTGCCGTGTTGATCGCCGGCAAGGGCCACGAGGGCCATCAGGAGATCGCCGGCAGCCGTCTGCCCTTCAGCGATGCAGAGCAGGCACTGAGTGTTCTCAAGGAGCGCTTCGGGTCGGGCGCCTTCGCGGAGGCAGCCCGATGATGGGAGCGCTGCGATTGTCGGAGGTAAGGTCCTTCGCCGGCGGTGAGATACACGGCGCCGATGTCGCCTTCGACAAGGTCAGCACCGATACACGTACGCTCGAGACGGGCGCCTTGTTCGTTGCTCTCCGGGGCCCTCACTTCGATGGCAACGGCTTTGTCGCGCTGGCGGCGGAAAAGCAGGCCGTCGCAGCGCTGGTGTCTGCACCCGTGGCAGTCACTCTGCCGCTGCTGCAGGTGGCTGACACCCGTATCGCCCTCGGACTGCTAGGGCGAGAAAACCGGCTGCGCTCCACAGCCAAGGTCATCGCGCTCACCGGCAGCCAGGGCAAGACCACCGTCAAGGAGATGACGGCGGCGATACTGCGTGAGCAGGGTGCTGTGCTGAGCACCGAAGGTAATCTCAACAATGATTACGGCGTGCCACTCACGCTGCTGCGCATCGCACCGACGCACCGCTTCGCCGTAGTGGAAATGGGTGCCAACGCCGGTGGTGAGATCGACTACACCGCCCAGTTGGTGCTGCCTGATATCGCGCACATTACCTGCGTGGCCCCGACACATGTCGAAGGCTTCGGGTCCCTGCAGGGTGTGGCGGAGGCCAAGGCGGAAATCTGGCGTGGTCTGCGCCCGGGAGCCACGGCGGTGCTGAACCTTGACGATCCGCTGGTGCTGCAACGATTCGTGGCACCGGCAGGGGTGAGCGTCGTGACTGTGAGCGCTACAGGCTCTGATAACGCGGACTATCGGCTCAGCGGCTACCGCGATCTCGGCCTTGCCGGCTCGGCATTCACGCTGGTGGCGCCACAGGGAGCAGTCAGCATCGCGCTACCACTGCCGGGTCGTCACAACGCTGCCAACGCGCTGGCCGCCGCGGCGATGGCCCTATTGGCGGGTGCCAGCCTTGCCGACGTGGCGGCTGCGCTGGGACGCATGCAGAGCGTCAAAGGCCGACTGGTGACACTGACGGGGACTGGTGGAGCGGCAATCCTCGACGACAGCTACAACGCCAGTCCAGCGTCCTTCAAGGCGGCGATCGACGTGCTGGCAGGCTTGCCGGGCCTGCGGATCGTCGCCGCCGGCGACATGGCAGAACTCGGTGACTACGCCATCGAGGGGCATCATGAAGTTGGCGCCTATGCCCGCAGCAAGGGCATCGAACGATTTTTTGCCATGGGGCCGCTCATGCAACACGCGCTGGAGGCTTTCGGCGCGCCTGCTGACCGCGCTGATACCCCTGCCTTACTGGCAGAGCGCCTGCGTCCTCTGCTGACACCCCACACCAGCGTGCTGGTCAAGGGCTCGCGCAGCGCGGGCATGGAGCGCCTCGTCCGGCTTCTCACTACCCACGACGGCGCTGCGGAGGGCTGACATGCTGCTGGAGCTTGCAAACTACCTCGCCCGCTTCAACAGCGACTTCCTGGTTTTCCAGTACCTCACAGTGCGCGGCATCCTGGGTGTACTGACTGCCCTGACACTTTCACTGGTCATCGGTCCCACCCTCATCCGGCGACTCACCTACAGAAAGATCGGTCAGGTCATCCGCGAGGATGGACCCCAGACTCATCTGGGCAAGGCCGGCACACCCACCATGGGGGGTGCCCTCATTCTCGTCAGCATTCTGGTGAGTTGCTTGCTGTGGTCCGATCTCGACAACCACTACGTCTGGGTGGTGCTGCTGGTAACGGCCAGTTTTGGGGCAATCGGCTGGGTGGACGACTATCGCAAGGTCTTCGAACGCAATCCGAAGGGACTGCCGGCACGCTGGAAATACCTGTGGCAAAGCGTTTTTGCTGCGCTCGCCGTGTTCTACCTGTTCGACAGAGCAAGCTCACCGGCAGAAACCCAGTTGTTCCTGCCGTTCTTCAAGGATTTCGCCTGGGATATGGGGCTGCTCTATCTGGTGTTTGCCTATTTCATTGTCGTGGGCTTCAGCAATGCCGTGAACCTCACCGATGGTCTCGATGGCCTTGCCATCCTGCCCAGCGTGATGGTGGCCTCGGCGCTGGGCATCATGGCCTACCTGACTGGTAACGTGGAATTTGCCAGCTACCTCAACATTCCCTACATCGCCGGGACTGGCGAACTGGTGGTTTATTGCGGAGCGCTCGCCGGTGCAGGTCTCGGCTTCCTCTGGTTCAACACCTATCCCGCCCAGATCTTCATGGGTGATGTCGGCGCTTTGGCTCTCGGTGCTGCGCTCGGCGTGATTGCGGTGATGATCCGCCAGGAGATTGTGCTCGTCATCATGGGCGGAGTCTTCGTGATGGAGACGGTGTCGGTCATGCTGCAGGTGGCATCGTTCAAGCTGACCGGCAAGCGACTGTTTCGCATGGCGCCAATCCATCACCACTTCGAACTGAAGGGCTGGCCGGAGCCTCGGGTCATCGTTCGATTCTGGATCATCACGGTCATCCTCGTGCTGATCGGCCTTGCGACGCTGAAGTTCAGGTGACCACGGCGATGCAGCTTCCTCCGGCCACAACTCACCTGATCGTCGGACTCGGCAAGACCGGTGTGTCCTGCGCGCGCTTCCTGCGTCGCCAGGGTATCCGCTTCGCCGCCGTCGACACGCGGGCAGAGCCACCCGGGCTGGCCGCCTTCCGTGAGGAATTCCCCGAGGTTGCTGTGGAATGCGGGCCGCTGCAGGTCAGCACGCTCGCGGCTGCCGCCACCTTAGTGATGAGCCCAGGGGTGGATCTGCGCGAGCCGGCGGTAAGGGCTGCCATCGCCCAAGGGGCTGAAGTCACCGGCGACATCGATCTGTTTGCCCGTGCAACGACCGCGCCCATCGTTGCCATCACGGGCTCCAATGCCAAAAGCACGGTCACCACGCTCGTGGGGGAAATGGCACGAGCGGCCGGCAGACGCGTTGCTGTCTGCGGCAACATCGGCACGCCGGCGCTCGACATGCTTGACGGTACACCCATCGACCTCGTGGTCATGGAACTGTCGAGCTTTCAGTTGGAAACCACGCAGGCACTCGGCGCCAAAGTCGCCACCGTGCTCAACATGAGCCCCGACCACATGGATCGCTATGACTCCATGCAGGCCTACCACGCGGCCAAGCACCGTATTTTCGCTGGTTGCGAGCAGGTCGTGATCAACCGGGAGGACGCGCTGAGCCGTCCGCTGCTTGCCGCCGGAGTCCGGGCTCATAGCTTCGGTGTCCTGCCGGACGACAGTAATGAGTTCGGACTGATTGAGCGGCAGGGCGCAGCATTCCTGGCTTACCGGCGCCAGCCGCTGCTGGCGGTTTCCGAGCTGCGCATCGCCGGACAACACAATGTGGCCAATGCCCTGGCTGCCCTCGCGCTGGGGTTTGCCGCCGGCTTGGAATTCGCCCCCATGCTGGATGCACTGCGCCACTTTCCAGGCCTGCCTCATCGCTGTCAGTGGGTGGCCACCCATGGCGGCGTCAGTTGGTACAACGATTCGAAGGGCACCAATGTCGGTGCTACCGTCGCTGCCATTCGCGGACTCGGTGCAAGACACAAGGTGGTGTTGCTGGCCGGCGGGCAAGGCAAGGGGGCATCGTTTGCGGAGCTTGCGCCTGCACTGGCCAAGCAAGGACGAATGGCACTGCTGTTCGGCGAGGATGCTGACCAGATCGCTGCCGCCTTGCAGGGGGTGGTTCCGCTGGAACGCGTGGCCGATCTCGCTGCCGCGGTGACCCGAGCCCGCCAGCACGCCGTTCCCGGTGATGTGGTGCTGCTGTCACCCGCCTGCGCCAGCTTCGACATGTTCCGAAACTACGAGCATCGCGGTGACGTGTTCATGCAATTGGTGAGGGCGCTGGCGTGAGCACGCTTACCATGCCACATACGCTGAGCCAACGGCACTACTACGGCGACCCGCTGCTGTTGACGCTGGCAGCGCTGCTGCTGGCCTTCGGGCTGGTCATGATGACATCGGCCTCCATCGAGATCGCCGTGCGGCAGGCAGGCGATCCCTTTTACTTCTTCAAGCGGCAGTTCGGCTTCATGCTGCTCGGCCTCGCGCTCGGTGCCGTCGTCATCATGAACCCGATGCGACTGTGGTACCGCAGCAGTGTGCTTCTGCTTTTCCTGGCCTATGTCGCACTGGTCATGGTGCTGATCCCGGGGCTTGGCCGCACGGTGAACGGCTCGACGCGCTGGATCGACCTACCTGGCTTCTCCCTGCAGGCGTCCGAAGTGGCCAAGCTGTTCGTGATCGTGTTCACGGCCTGGTTCCTGAGTCGACATCGTGAACTCGTGCGTTCGTCCATTGCTGGTTTCATCTACCCGCTATTACTCATGTCGCCAGTCGTGGCACTGCTGATGGTAGAGCCGGACTTCGGTGCCACCGTCGTGCTGTGCAGCGCAGTACTCGGCATGCTGTTCCTCGGCGGCATCAGGTTGTTCTATCTGATCCTCGCGGCCGGCATCCTCGGGGGAGGTGGCTACCTTGCCATCGTCAACTCCGAGTATCGACTCAACCGACTGCTCACCTTCATGCAGACGATGCAAAATCCCTTCAGCGACGACGTCGTGTTTGGGTCCGGCTACCAGCTCGCGCAGGCGCTCATCGGCTTCGGTCGGGGAGAGTGGTTTGGTGTCGGACTCGGCAACAGCATCCAGAAGATCTACTTCCTGCCGGAGGCGCACACGGATTTCGTTCTGGCCATCATTGCCGAAGAATTGGGTCTGCTCAGCGTGCTGGCGCTATTGCTGCTGTTCCTCGCGTTCATTGGGCGCGCACTCGTGCTGTCACGTCGCAACGAGGAAAGCGGCCGACTGTTCGCGGCCTACCTAGGCTATGGCATCAGCCTGCTCTTTCTTGGCCAATTGCTGATCAACACCGCGGTGAACGTCGGTCTGGTGCCCACCAAGGGACTGACCCTGCCCTTCCTCAGCTATGGTGGTTCCAGCCTCATCATGACGATCGTGATGGTGGCAGTGCTGCTGCGCATCGACATCGAGCACCATCTATACGGCAATCCACCACGCGCCATGCAGGGTCGTGCAGTCGGGGGCTCCGCATGAGCGTCGCAGCGACCCAGACCGTACTCATCATGGCCGGTGGCACCGGTGGTCACGTGTTCCCGGCACTGACGATCGCCGAGGAACTGCGGGCGCGAGGCAAGCACGTCGAGTGGCTGGGTACTGCAGTTGGTGTCGAAGCCCGCGTGGTCAGCAGTGCCGGCATACCGCTGCACTGCATCCAGGTCGCTGGCTTGCGCGGTCGTGGCGCGCTGCGTCTGCTCGCTGCACCCTTCACTTTGCTGCGGTCGCTGTTCCAGGCGCTGAGACTGCTCCGACGCCTGCAGCCCTGCTGCGTCCTCGGCATGGGCGGTTACGTCAGCGGTCCCGGCGGCCTGGCGGCGTGGCTGGCGGGGCGTACATTACTCATTCACGAGCAGAATGCCGTCGCCGGTCTGGCCAATCGTCTGCTGTTTCCGTTGGCCGCTGTCGTCATGGAGGCTTTCCCCGGCGCCTTTGGTCGAGCGGCGGCAAAACTGCGACGCATCGGCAACCCGGTGCGTGCTGGCTTGCTTGCCATTCCTGGGCCCGAGCAACGTCTTGCCGGACGCCAGCAGCCGGCAACACTGCTCGTAGTAGGAGGCAGTCTCGGAGCGCAGATCTTCAACGAAACACTGCCGGCGGCACTCGCGCTGCTGCCGCTGGCGCTGCGACCCTCGGTGCGACACCAATGCGGCCGCGGCAAGTTGCAGGCCACTTTGGACGCCTACCGCGCTGCCGGCCTTGCCGTAGGTGCCGGTATCGAGATCAGCGAGTTCATCGACGACATGGCAGCTGCCTACGCCGATGCCGATCTGCTGCTCTGCCGGGCCGGTGCCAGCACGCTGGCCGAAGTCACCGCCATCGGTCTCGCTGCCGTCCTGGTCCCCTACCCTTACGCCACGGACGATCACCAGACCGCCAATGCCCTGGCCTTGGCCAAGGTCGGGGCGGCCGTATTGCTGCCACAACCGCAGCTCACGCCGAGCAGCCTGAGCACAGTGCTCGCTGACCTGCTGGCAGAGCCGCAGCGGCGTCTGCAACTCGCCTGCACTGCCCATGCCCACGGGGCGCGGGATGCCGCACGGCGGGCTGCCGATCTTTGCGAGGAGGCCTGTCATGGGTGACTCCCGGCTGAATCTTTCCCGTACCGGGGCTATCCCGGAGATGCGGCGCATTCGCAACATCCATTTCGTAGGCATCGGTGGGGCAGGCATGAGCGGCATTGCCGAGGTGCTGCTGAACCAGGGTTACAGCATCTTCGGTTCCGATCTGCATGAGTCGTCTGCCACGCGACGTCTTCGCGAACTGGGTGCCGAAGTCCACATTGGTCATCGCGCAGAAAATCTAGGATCGGCCGACGTGGTCGTAGTATCGAGTGCGATCGATGCAACCAATGCCGAGATCAAGGCGGCACAGCAGCGCCGGGTTCCCATCATTCGCCGCGCCGAAATGCTGGCGGAACTGATGCGCTACCGCCATGCCATCGTCATCGCCGGCACGCACGGCAAAACCACGACTACCAGCCTGATTGCTTCGCTGCTGCGCGAGGGAGGCCTCGATCCCACCTTCGTCATCGGTGGTCTGCTCAACAGTGCCGGGACCAATGCCAAGCTGGGGGCCAGTCATTACATGGTGGCCGAGGCCGACGAAAGCGACGCGTCCTTCCTGCATCTGCATCCGATGGTGGCTGTCGTCACCAACATCGATGACGACCATATGCAAACCTACGAGGGTGACTTCGAGAAACTCAAGCAGACCTTCGTGACGTTTCTGCACAACCTGCCTTTCTACGGTCTGGCCGTGCTTTGCATCGATGATCCAGTGGTGCGCGAGATACTGCCGCGAGTTTCACGACCGGTACTGACTTACGGCTTCTCCGAGCAGGCCGACTTCCGCATCTCCAATGTCAGTCAGCACGAGCGTGTCACCACGTTCCAGGTAGCGCGACCCAGTAGCGCAGGCAAACTCGACATCACCATCAACATGCCTGGTCTGCACAACGTGCTGAATGCCACGGCGGCCATCGCCGTGGCCACCGATGAGGGTCTCAGTGACAGTCACATCCAGAGCGGAATCGCCAATTTCCAGGGAGTAGGCCGCCGCTTCGATGTGCAGAAACCGCTGCGCTGCAAGCGTGGCACCGTCATGCTCGTCGACGACTACGGACACCACCCCACCGAAGTGGCAGCCAACATCCAGGCCATCAGGGCAGGCTGGCCGGGTCGACGGCTGGTGATGGTCTACCAGCCGCATCGTTTCACCCGCACGCACGATCTCTATGACGATTTCGTGGAAGTATTGGGCGAGGTCGATGTGCTGCTGATGTTGGAGGTCTACGCGGCTGGTGAAAAACCCATCAGCGGTGCGGACAGCAAGAGTCTGTGCCGCAGCATACGCCAGCGTGGCAAGGTCGACCCCGTACTGGTCAAGAAGCATGACGAGTTGCGCGGCCTTCTCGATGGCCTGCTGCAGGACGGCGACATTCTGGTGACGCAGGGCGCTGGCAACATCGGCAACTTGTGCAAGCAGCTCGCCGCGGAGGGCCTCGGTCATGATTGAGCTGCCGAAGCCAGAGGCTTTCGGGCGCGTGGCCGTGGTCATGGGGGGCATGTCGGCTGAGCGCGAGATTTCACTCATCAGCGGCCGCGCTGTTCTCGAGGCCTTGTTGCGCCGCGGGGTCGCTGCGGTCGGTATCGATGCCGATCGCTCCCTGCTGGCGCGCCTCGCCGAGCTGAAGCCGGATCGGGTATTCGTGATCCTGCACGGGCGGGATGGGGAAGACGGCAAGCTGCAGGGTGCACTCGAGTGGATGGGCCTGCCCTACACCGGCAGTGGTGTGCTGGCCTCTGCGCTGGCCATGGACAAGATCCGCAGCAAGCGGGTGTGGAAAAGCCTCGGCCTTGCAACGGCAGACTTCGTCACGCTGACCGACAACAGCGATCTGGCGGCCGTGCTTGCGCAACTCGGACCCTGCTTCGTGAAACCGGTCTCGGAAGGATCCAGCATCGGCATCGGAGGTGCTGCCACGGTGGCGGAGCTGGAACAAGCCTGGTGTACGGCCCGCCGCTTCGACCCTGTCGTCATGGCAGAAACCTGGATCCGCGGTCGGGAATTCACGGTTGCGATTCTCGGTGAAACCGTACTGCCCGTGGTCGAGTTGGTCAGCAAGAACGCCTTCTACGATTTCGATGCCAAGTATGTATCGGACGAGACACGCTACTTCTGCCCCGCCGATCTCGATGCAGAGAGCACCAGGACCCTGCAGGCGCTGGCGTGGCAAGCCTACCAGTCGCTGGGCTGCAGTGGCTGGGGGCGGGTCGATGTCATGCAGAGCGGTGATGGCCGTTTCTGGCTGCTGGAAGTCAACACTGCGCCCGGCATGACCAGCCACTCGCTGGTCCCCATGGCGGCCCGAGCTGCAGGCCTCGATTTCGACACGCTGGTCCTGCAGATACTGCAGACGAGCATGGGGGGGCGGCCATGACGCGCGAGCGCCGTGCAGCCGTACCGGGTCCTCGTTCGCCCGTGCCCCGCAGCAACGAGGTGCTGCGCGCCCCGCCGCGGCCCCCGCAAAGCCGCAATGGCAGCACTGACCTGCTGCGCGTGATGACCGTGCTGTGTGCGCTGCTGATCCTCGGTGCGATGGGGCTCGGTGTTGGTCTCGCCTTCGACAAGGCGAGTGCCCAGAAAATCGAGCGCGTGAATCTCGAAGGTGCGCTCTCCTTCATCACGCGAGAGGAAATCACGGCCGCCCTCGCTGCGGAAGTTGCCACCAGTCTGCTTGCCGTCGATCTCGCAGGCGTCAAGCAAGTACTGGAGGCACTGCCGTGGATCCGCAAGGCCGAGGTCCGCAGGCAGTGGCCGGACACGCTGCACATTACCCTCGAAGAAGAGATTCCCATCGCCCGTTGGGGCGCCGCCCAGTTGCTGAACCAGCAGGGTCAGGTTTTTCAGCCTGCCACGACGCTCGAGCAGCAGGCCTTGCCCCAGCTGAGTGGTCCGGACAACAGCGAGCTGAAAGTGATGAGCCAGTACCAGGAATTCAATCAGCTGCTCTATCCGCTTGGCGTGCGCATCCGCGATCTCACCTTGAAACCGAACGGCTCCTACGAGCTGACGCTGACAAACGGTATCGAGGTGAAGGTTGGTCGCGAGGACGTGCTGGAGCGACTGCGGCGCCTCGTACTGTTCCTCGGCTCGGAGCAGGGCCGCGATCTGCAGAACGTGCAGGCGATCGACCTGCGTTACCGCAGCGGACTGGCGGTGGCGTGGCGACCGGCAATCTCCGGCATGACCCTGGGGCAGGACCCCCGGGATCTCTGGTGACTCGCTGAGAAGAAGACAGGACAACCATGCAAATGCGGGTACAGCGCTATGGCTAATCAGACCGGCAACAACATGATCGTCGGACTCGACATCGGCACCTCCAAGGTGGTGGCGATCGTGGGCGAAGCCAACGCCGATGGCAGTCTCAGCATCGTCGGTATCGGTCGTCACCGCTCGCGCGGGCTGAAGAAGGGCACGGTCGTGAACATCGAGTCGACGGTGCAGTCCATCCAGCGCGCCATCGAGGAAGCTGAGTTGATGGCTGGCTGTCGCATCCATTCCGTGTATGCAGGTATTGCCGGTAGCCACATTCGCAGCATGAATTCCCATGGGATCGTGGCCATTCGTGATCGCGAGGTCTACGCAGCGGACATCGAGCGCGTCATCGATGCCGCCCAGGCGGTGGCCATTCCCGCCGACCAGAGAATCCTGCACATCCTGCCGCAGGAGTACATCATCGACTCGCAGGAGGGTGTTAAGGAACCACTCGGCATGTCCGGCGTGCGGCTCGAAGCCAAGGTGCACCTCGTCACCTGCGCCAACAACGCCTACCAGAACGTGGAGAAGTGCATCAAGCGCTGCGGGCTGGAGGTCGACGAAATCATTCTGGAGCAGTTGGCCTCTAGCTATTCGGTGCTGACCGATGACGAAAAGGAGTTGGGAGTCTGCCTGATCGACATCGGTGGTGGTACGACTGATATCGCTGTATTCACCGAAGGTGCCATCCGCCACACGGGTGTCATTCCCATCGCGGGTGATCAGGTCACCAACGACATTGCCATGGCTCTGCGCACGCCTACCGAGTTCGCCGAAGACCTGAAGATCAAGTACGCCTGCGCCTTGGCTCAACTGGCCAGCCCCAACGAAATGATCAACGTGCCCGGCGTCGGAGAGCGCCCCTCGCGCGAGTTGTCGCGTCAGGCGCTGGCCGACGTCGTGGAACCACGCTACGACGAACTTTTCCACCTCATCCAGGCGGAGATCCGTCACAGCGGCTTCGCCGATGTGCTAGCGGCCGGTCTCGTGTTCACCGGGGGTACCAGCAAGATGGAAGGCGTAGTCGAACTGGCCGAGGAAATCTTCCACCTGCCGGTGCGCATTGGCATGCCCACCGAAGTACAGGGGCTCACCGATATCGTGCGCAATCCCACCTATTCCACGGCGGTGGGGCTGCTGATGTACGGCATGAAGCATATGCAGCAACAGCAGGGCCGACAGCCGGAGCGTGAGCCGGTGATCCGTCTGCTGGAAAAGGTTAAGAAGTTCTTCATCCGGGAGGACTGAGTGTTCGGCAGCTTGCAGGACGGACAGACAGTAAGGGCGGGGCTCTCGCGGCCCCGGGAACAGTGGCAAACGCAGTGCAGTGAATCGACTCAACAACCAGCGGGGGCAAGACCATGAGTATTTTTGACATCATCGATGAAGTACCACAGGGCGCAGTGATCAAGGTCATCGGCGTGGGTGGCGGCGGCTGCAATGCGGTCAAGCACATGATCGCCAGATCGATCGAGGGCGTGGACTTCATCTGTGCCAACACCGACGCTCAGGCGCTGGACAAGCTGTCCTGCCGGACCGTCCTCAAGCTGGGTCCGCACGTCACGCGGGGTCTTGGTGCCGGCGGTCGGCCGGAGATCGGTCGTCAGGCGGCCATGGAGGATCGCGAGCGCATACGTGAGGTAATCGACGGAGCCGACATGGTCTTCGTGACGGCGGGCATGGGCGGTGGTACTGGAACCGGTGCAGCCCCGGTGTTTGCCGAGATTGCGCGGGAAATGGGTATCCTCTGCGTTGCTGTCGTCACCAAACCCTTCAGTTTTGAGGGCCGCAAGCGTATGGCGCAGGCCGAGCAGGGGATCCGGGAACTGTCGGAGCACGTCGACTCCCTGATCACGATCCCCAACGAAAAACTGATGACCGTGCTAGGCAGTGGTTCTTCCTTGCTCGACGCCTTTGCCAAGGCCAATGACGTACTGCTCGGTGCGGTCAAGGGAATCTCCGACCTCATTACCCGGGAAGGCCTCATCAACGTGGACTTCGCCGATGTGCGCACCGTTATGTCGGAAATGGGCATGGCAATGATGGGAACGGGGCGCTCGTCCGGCGAGAACCGGGCACAGGAGGCGGCCGAGGCCGCCATCCGCAGCCCGCTGCTCGAGGATGTGAACCTGCAGGGTGCCCGCGGCATCCTCGTCAACATCACGGCCGACGACAGCCTCACGTTGGGCGAGTACGCCGCAGTCGGCAACACCATCTCCGAATTTGCGTCGGAGCTTGCCACCGTGATCGTTGGTACCGTCATCGACCCGACCATGGGTGAAGAACTGTGCGTGACAGTGGTGGCCACAGGGTTGCTGGGTGCCCAGGAACAGGTCCAGCCCGCCCAGACCCGCGTAGTGGTGGACAATCAGCCCCGTACAGCGCCGCGTCGACAGGACTATGCTGGGTTGGATAGACCTACCGCGATCCGGCGGCAGTCTGCCCTGCGACCAGAACCCCCGCAGGGGCAGCCTGTCTATGCGAGGGCGGTCGGGGCTGAAGCTGAACTCGAGTTTCTCGACATTCCTGCCTTTATTCGCAGGCAGGCTGATTGAGACAGGAGAGGGCGGGGGGTTCTGCCCCCGGGTTTCCCTGACAAAATTGTTGGGTGGAGGTTAAGGCTTTGTTACCATCCGGCGCTTACGCCGAGGCAGACCGCGCATCATGATTCGTCAACGCACGCTCAAAAACAGCATCAGAGCGACCGGCATCGGTTTACACACCGGTGAAAAGGTGTTCCTGACGCTGCGCCCGGCGCCCGTCGACACCGGCATCGTCTTCAGCCGAGTGGATCTCAATCCGGTCGTGAGCATACCGGCGCTGGCAGAAAACGTCGGCGAAACCACCTTGTCCTCGACCTTGGTGAAAGGTGCCGTCCGTATCTCCACCGTGGAACACTTGATGTCGGCCATGTCCGGGCTCGGCATCGACAACTGTTTCGTGGACGTCAGTGCACCCGAAGTTCCCATCATGGATGGCAGTGCCGGCCCCTTCGTTTTCCTCATCCAGTCCGCCGGTATCGAGGAACAGAATGCGCCCAAGAAGTACATCCGTATTACCAAGGAAATCGGGGTAAGTCAGGGTGACAAAGTGGTAAAGCTCAAGCCCTTCAACGGGTTCAAGGTGGCATACACGTTGCTTTACGACCATCCTGTGCACAGAAAGTACACGAAACATGCCTGTATCGATTTCTCCAGCACGTCGTTCGTGAAAGAAGTCAGCCGCGCCCGGACCTTTGGCTTCATGCATGAGTTCGAGGAACTGCGTAACCGTAATCTCGCGCTCGGTGCCAGCATGGACAATGCCATCGCCATCGGCGACTACCGCGTACTCAACGAAGACGGTCTCCGCTACGAGGATGAGTTCGTCAAGCACAAGATCCTCGATTCGATCGGTGATCTGTATCTGCTGGGCAAGACCCTCATCGGTGAGTTCAGCGGGTACAAATCGGGTCACGCGCTCAATAACCTGTTGTTGCGCAAGCTGATTACCAGCCGGGACTGCTGGGAAATCGTGACCTTCGAGGAAGAGCAGGACGCCCCGATTTCCTATCTGCGACCAGTCTTTGCAGGCTAACGGAATTCGGCTATCTTCGGCCGAAGTCAGACGGCCATCGGGTAATGACCGATGGTGCAAAGTCACAGGTAGCCACCCACATCAATGAAAATAATCATCGTAGATGCCCGTCACGGGGTGTCGAAGACCATTACATTCAAGGGTTGGATCAAGCTCGGTCTGGGCCTCTGTCTGCTGGGCCTGCCCGTGCTGATCGGGTATGGCGCTTTCCTCGTGGCCGAAGCCCGCGGTGGCAAGTTGGCCCGGGATGCCGAGGCGGATGCCTGGTCGGAATCGCTGCGCGAGCAGGCCGCTGATCTCGCCAAGGTAAAGCAGGAAACCACCAGTCGCCTCGAGGCCCTCACCATCCGCTTGGCCAATCTGCAGGCGCGTCTTGTCCGCCTTGATGCACTGGGTGAGCGCCTCTACTCGGTAGCGGGGTTGCCCGAAGACGAGTTCAGCTTCGATACCGATCCCTCGGTCGGTGGGCCGGAAATTCTTGCCGAGGCCCCGGGGCTGCAGTCCCCGGAACTGTTTTTCGAAGAACTCGATGCGCTCAGCAGGCGCATCGACCAGCGCCAGCAATTGATGGAGTCACTGAACTCGGTGATGACCGAACGCCAGTCGCTGGCAGAGTTCAACGTGTCGGGCTGGCCGGTGGCTACCGGGTACATCAGTTCCGGCTTCGGGCGTCGCCGCGACCCCTTCACTGGTCGGCTGGCTGAGCACGAGGGCATCGATTTCAATACCGGCAAGACCGGGCAGGACGTGTTCGCAGTAGCTGCCGGCGTCGTCAGCTTCGCCGGTTGGAAGCAAGGCTATGGCCGGATGGTGCTGATCGACCACGGCAACGGCTACGAGACTCTCTACGCCCATGACCAGAAGTTGCTGGTCAAGGAAGGGGATGTGGTGAAGAAGGGCCAGATAATTGCGCTTTCCGGTTCCACCGGGCGCTCGACGGCACCTCACGTGCATTTCGAAGTCCACAAGAACGGACGCGTCATCGATCCGGCGTCCTACGTGCGAAACACGGTTCGCTGAATTCCCTCTCCGCTGGCGGTCCCCCCGAGGGCCCTCTGGCTCGCGCAGCCGGCTCAGGCTGTGTCTCATCCCGGTGCTTCCGAGCCCCTCTAATCTCCTCTAGCAGTACGGTAATCCTCATGTCCATCCTCAAATGGTTGTTCGGCAGCAAGAACGACCGTGAACTGAAAAGAATCGGCAAGGTGGTCGCGCAGATCGCGGCGTTCGAACCGGCCTTGCAAAAACTGTCCGACGGTGAACTGCAGGCTCGCACGCCGGCCTTCAAGGAGCGCCTCGCCAAGGGCGAAACCCTCGACGATCTCCTGCCGGAAGCCTTTGCCGTGGTACGGGAGGCCAGCGTTCGCACCATGCAGATGCGGCACTTCGACGTGCAGATGATCGGTGGCTATGTCCTCCACAGCGGCAAGATCGCCGAGATGCGCACCGGCGAGGGCAAGACCCTGGTCGCTACATTACCGGCCTATCTGAATGCGCTGAGTGGCTCGGGCGTGCATCTGGTGACCGTCAACGACTACCTTGCAAGGCGAGATGCCAACTGGATGCGCCCGCTCTACGAGTTCCTTGGCATGAGCGTTGGCGTGGTGGTGCCCGGCCAGGATCCCAACGAGAAGCGGGCTGCCTACCTCGCCGACATCACCTACGGGACCAACAATGAGTTCGGCTTCGATTACCTGCGCGACAACATGG
>DAIRDB010000058.1:0-19644 GCA_036796405.1 Gammaproteobacteria bacterium
GGTAGTTGCTGATCTCATCCCGCTCCGGCCAGGGTGGGCTCGCCGAGTGGGTCTGACGGAAACTGTTGCGGACGCGCCAGGCCGTGCCGCCAACCGTCAGGGTATGCAGCCCTTCCATCCCGTGGGCCGCCCAGGCCTCGGCGAGTGGCGAACCCGCCGCGGGGCCGCCTTCAGCGGCAGGGGTGGATGAGTCGTTGGAACAGGCCGAAAGGAAAACCATCGGAACGGCCACGAGCAGTGACAGCGAGCGTTGCAACATCATGGAGACCTCCTGGGTCAGTGGCTTTACTGGTCGACTGGCAGGTAGTGCGACTGGCATGCGGTTCAGAGCGGTTTGCGCGTACGTGGATCGATTTCGCCCAACTCGGGGTACCAGAGCAAACGGTTGTCACGCGACTCGTTGTAGACCTTGCGCGTCTTGAATAACCACTTGCCGTTCACGCGCACCAACAGATCCTCATAGTGCCCCATATAGAGCAGTTGCACGTCGCCTTGTGGGGTGCGGTTGGTCATGGCGAACCAGTAGGCGGTAGTGGTGGCCGTGTCTCCGTCCACATCGATCACGTGGTTGACGATCTGGTGGCGAGTTCGCTGACGCGCCGTGGCTCCCGCAGGCAGCGCTTCGTAGCGGGCACCACCGAAGTTGGACATGGCTGCACGAATTTCCTCTTTGCCGTTTTCTACGCCGCCCACCCACTCGAGGCGACCCTCGTCGGCCCAGGTGCTCATCACGGTTTCGATATCGCCAGCGTCGACGGCGACCATGTACTTGTTGCTGAGATTTTCGATCTCGGCGCGGTCGTTGGCGTAGTCGGCCTGGGCCGTGCTGGCCAGCCAGGTGCCGAATGTCAGCAGGCCGGTGACGATGTGCAGTTTCATGGTGCTTGCTTGCCTCGTTTGGTTCCTGTGGGTTGCGGAGCGTTGATAATTGCGGGTCCGAGAGAACGCCTGTCGCAGCAGTGGCCCCTGCCGGCTGCAATCAGCGGAGCCAGTGGCGTCGCAGGAATTCCTCTTCGCTCAGGCCGTTCAGGTAGTCCACCGTACTGCGATTGACCGGAGCAGGCCAGTACCTTTCGCCGGTACCCGAATGATCGACGTAGGGCTGCTGCTGATGAACGGCGCGCAGCCCTGGGCCAGCATAATACGGCGGCCGCCTTGGCCCCGCCGCATGCAAGGTTGGCAGCAGCAGCGTCGACCCAGCGACTGCTCCGGCCTGCAAAAATTGTCGCCGCCCCACCCCCATGCTCACACCTCCTGCACGCGGCCGCGCCACGGCGGCAACCGCTCGTTGCTGAAAGGCAACTCGTTGTTGCCGTACCAGCGCGCATGCACCTGCGGCGTCATGCGGAAGGGCAGGATGACGCGCGCCAGTTCCTGCATCTCGCTGGCGTCGACGATGACAAGCTCCGTACGCAGTTCGGCATAGTTGCTGGCCGTACCAATCAACCAGCCGTCTCCTTCCGCTGCACTGGCACTCCGGGGAATGAAGGTGACTTCCTGCAGGTTGTGCACATCTCCGGCAAAGAACTTGCGCCACTCCCCTGTACTGAGGTCATAGCGGAAATAGCTGTTCACCGCCCGGTTGGGCCCCGCCCGTGCCGTGTCGAAGGGTTGCGACGGATCAGACATCGACGAATAGACATAGCGGTAAGGCAGGCTGAGGTAGCGATCGTCGATACGCGCCAGATCCACGACATCGGTGGGATCGAGAATACGTTCCACGTAGCGATCGCCAGTCGAGGCGAGGTCGAACTCCAGCCTGCGGAGGGTGTGGCGTGCCAGCGGCGGCGACCAGGGTGCTCCGTCGATCTGTGGGAAGAACGGGAAAGGGTTGCCATCGCTGATCGGCGCATCGACGATGACTTTCTCTCCTTCGTCGAAGGCGTTGATGGTGTGCATGACTACGGAGGCCGGCCCCTTGAACCAGCGTACGTCGCTACCATCACCGGCCCGCGGGACGAAGCCCCAGTAGGTGGGCATGTTCTTGTCCCAGGCCCAGTGCAGGTGTCCAGCACGCAGGCGTTCGAGACTGGTTACATAGCCGTAGACAGGAAAGATCATGTACTTTTGCGTCAGCACCATGTCGTGCAAGCAACTCACGTAAGGCACCTTGACCTTGTACTCCCGCACCACCTCACCCTGAGGTGAGATGCTGTAGATCCACAGATCATCGGAACACAGACCCGTCGCCTCGTAGCCATAACAGATCATCTCGCCGCTCACCGGATCGACTTTAGGGTGAGCCGAAAAGGTCTGCGCCTTGTACCTGCCGCCAAAATTCCACGGGCCCAGTGTCTCCAGGGTATTCGGGTCGATCTCGTAGGGATGGGCGTCTTCCTTCAGCGCATAGAGCTTACCGTGGTGGGCGATGGGTGCGGTGTTCATCACCGTGCCAAGGAACGGCTTGTCGGCGTACTGGTTGGCCGGATCGGCAGTAAAGGGATTGCGGTAGACACCGTACAGCTGCCGACGGGCAGCCAGGTTGTTGAGGAAGCGCGGCGTACGAATCCAGCGTGCCTTGAAGTCGACGTTGCCGTCGGCTATCCGGAAGCTGCTGATGAAACCATCCGTGGAGAATGGACTGTCGTCTGGCCGGCTCGGCGGATAGAAGTACTCTCCACCCACCCTCACGAAGGCGCCATTCAGCTCACGCGGAATAAGGCCCTCCACCTCGCAGTCGAAGATGTCAGCCTCGAAACGCAGCGGTGCGAAGTAGCCTCGCGGGGCAGGACCATCAGTGAAATCGACCATCGTGACCTCTTGCGGCAGTGATGTCTTCAGGTCACGGGTGTGAAAGCCTTGCTACAGGAAACACATTGAGCGGCTTCCCGCCGACCGCCGCTGCAGCCGACCCACGGGCCGGCTGCAGAAAGGCAGGATCTCGCACGCTCAAAAGGCCTTAGATGGCGAAGCGGCCGTTCGCGATGCCGATGGTCTCGAGCTCGGCACCCATGACGTCGGCAATGCCCAGCAGCAGGTTGGAGGTGGGTTCATCCTCCTTGGCCTGCAAATGGCGATTGCCCTGCACACGACCCCCTGCCTTGCCTACCAGCAGGGCCGGTACGTTGTGACGGTCGTGCACAAGTCCGTTGCTCATGCCGGCACCGAAGTACAGCAGCGACGAGTCGAGCAGGCTGCCATCGCCATCTTGCGTAGCGCTGAGCTTGTCGACGAACGCGGCGAACTTCTGCATATGGTAGGTCGTGATGCGAGAGTAGCGCTCGATGCTTTCCGGCGTATTTTTGTGATGCGACACGTTGTGGTGGGGTTCGTTGACACCGACATGAGCATAACTGCGACCCGTCGCCTCGTGGCCGACCATGAAGCTAAAGACGCGGGTCATGTCGCCCTGCCAGGCCAGATGCATGAGGTCGTAGGTGACGCTCATGTGATCATCGAAGTCTTCGGGAATGCCCACGGGGCCACCCTCGGCACCGGCGATCACCGAGGCACGACTTTCCAGTTTCTGGATCTGCTCTTCGATACGGCGGATGTTGGTCAGGTACTCGTCGAGCAGAGAGCGGTCGCCAGCACCGAGCAACTTGTCGAGCCGCTTGGATTCGTCGAGGACGGAGTCGAGCATGCTTTGCTTGGTCTGCAGGCGGCGCAGGCGCTGCTCGGCAGTCCCGGCATCACCGAACATGCGCTCGAAGGTGACCTGGGGACTGATGGCCACTGGCAAAGGACTTTCGTCGTCGAACCAGGCCATGGTGTTGAAAAACAGACAAGGATAGTTGTCGCAGGCGCCGGCGCTTGTCCCCATGTCCTCGGTACCGACTTCGAGCGAACGGATGGGTGTGTCCCCGGCAATTACGTCGGCAATGTACTGATCCAGCGACTTCTTGGAACGCAGCTGATTGAAGTTACCGTTCTCGCTGAGCGGACCGGCGCCATTCAAAAATGCCGAGCTGGCCCCCATGTGGATACCTCCCATGTCCTGCCTACCCTCTGGCGACTTCAGCCGGCTGATGGTCGTGACATAGTCACGGTGCTTTTCGATCGGCTTCATCACCCGCTTGAAAGCGAAGTCCTTGCCGGTCTCGGCTGGGTGCCAATCCTCCGGATAAATACCGTTCGGCACATAGACCGTGCCGAAACGCAGGCGGCCGGCGGCAGCTGTTGCCGACTGCGCCGTAGCGGCGGGAATCATGGCCTGCAACAGCGGCAGCGCGATGGCGGTGCCAGCGCCGCGCAGCAGGGTCCGGCGACTAAGGTGTTTCCTGGTGATGAACATGAATCAATTCTCCAAGGTGAGTACTGAATTGATGGACGAGCCGGAACTGTTGGTCCGCATCAGAAACGGATAACTCTCGACCACCCCGAGTACCAGCGACAGCAGACTGTAGTCATGGCTGGCGGCATTGCGAACGATACTGCGTACCACGGGCATGTCGCGGGCATCGAGTCCGCGGCCAAGCGCGTACACCAGCAACTTGCTGGTGACGGTTTCGGCAAACAGCGTGGGATCCTTCAAGAGCGAGTTGCGCAGGGCCTGTGGCCCGTCGGCAATGGTGCCGTCCAGCAATACGCCGCTCGTGTCAATGGCGAGCCCCTCGCGCGTCGTATTGCGCCAACTCCCGTCGACATCAAAGTTCTCCAGGGCGAAGCCGACCGGATCGATGACGTTATGACAGACGGCGCAAGCCGGGTCGGCTCGATGACGCTCAAGCTGCTCGCGCACGGTGGAAGGACGACCTTCGGGGGCGCTGGCCTCCAACGCCGGTACGGCAGCCGGCGGCGCGGGTGGCGGATTGTTCCAGAATTCGGACAGGATGAACTTGCCGCGCATGATCGGGGAAGTACGGCTGGTGGCCGACGTCAGTGCCAGCAAACTGCCATGTCCGAACAGACCCCAGCGGTTGGGATCGGTGATGTTGACCTTGCGGAAGCGCGAACCATAGACCCCTTCGATGCCGTAATGACGGGCCAGGCGCTCGTCGGCAAACGTGTAATTGGCCGTGAGCAACTCGTGTACCGGGCGGTTTTCACGCAGCACGTGGGCGAACAGCAGCTCCGTTTCCGTCCGGAACGACTTGCGGAGGTTATCGTCGAAGTCGGGGAACATGAGCAGGTCAGGCCGCGCCCGCATTTCCAGATTGCGCAACTGCAGCCACTGCCCCACGAAGTTGTCGATGAAGGCATCGGAGCGAGAGTCGGCCAGCAGACGTCGAACCTGCGCTTCCCGCTCGGCCGGATCGGCCAACTTGTCGGCAGTCGCGGCCGTCAGCAGTTCATCGTCGGGCGACGAGGACCAGAGGAAGAAGGAGAGCCGGGACGCCAGCGCAAGACTGTCCACCGCATGGTCGGTACCGGGCGCCGAATCCGCCGCATCGGTTTCCACGCGGAACAGGAAAAACGGGCTCACGATCAACCGCGCTACGGCTGCCCGGATGCCAGCGTCGAAGTCACCGCCGCTGGCACGCTCGTCCGTGTAGAAGGCCAGTGGCGCCGCGATGTCCGCAGCTTCCACGGGTCGACGAAAAGCGCGCTGCGCCAGAGTGGAAAGAATCTGCTCGGCACACGCCTGCTCATCGGCGGTGCTGCCGGGCTGACAAACCATGATGTGCTCGCGCGGCGCCGTCGTGCTAACCCCGGAGACCGCGAAGGGGCCTTCGATCATGGTCTTTTCGAGACGCGGCATACCGGAGGGATTGTGTATTTCCAGGGAGTTGCGCTCGGTGGGTTGCCAGGAATTCTGCTCGCGAGTCACGCGCTCCCGCCAGGTGAATACCACTTCGTGAGGTCCCGCCTTGACCGGTATACGCGGCGAAGTCAACCGTTCATCGACGACGGGTATGACGTCGTTGAAACCCTGCTCGACGCTGATATCGTGCTGCTCACGGCCGCCGATCTCGCTCGAATAAACCAGCTCGCGATCCACGTAAACCAAGAACTCGTGGGGACGATCATGCCCCTCGATGCCGAAATAACCCTCCGCAACGCCCTGCAGGGGCCGTGCGGAAAATACGTAGTCCCCATCGGCCGGAAAATAGTGGGTGACGGCAAGACCACCACGAGTCCCCAGAGGCAGTCCGTCGAGATGTTTTTCCTGAGTCCTATCGAAGGGGATGGGGTAACTCGCCACCGTCCTCGCCGTCTCGGGGTTGCCAAGGGCCAGATCGGCAACCCGCAGGCCCACGGTCATGTAACGGTCGAGCAGCATTGGCGAGGTACGCAGCAACTCGGCGATATTGTCGAAGCCGAAATCACCACCGTCACTCGGCAGCAGCTCGGACAAATCGATGTCCACACCGAGCAGATCGCGGATCGCGTTGCTGTACTCGGCGCGGTTGAGACGATGCACGGTGGTGGTACCGGCATAGGGATTGGCGACTGCGGCAGCGTCCAGAGTGGACTCGAGCGCGGCCACCAGAGCCTTGCGCTCGGCTGGATCGGGCTGATCCTGCCCTCGCGGCGGCATGGCGCCGATCTTGAGCTTGTGCAGTACTTTTTCGAAGATTTCAGGCTGGGCCGGTACCTCTTCGGGACTGATGTCCTCCAGAGCCAGACCCCCGCGGAATTCAGCAAGGCTGTGGCACTCGGTGCAATAGCCCTGCAGGGTTCCCCATTGGGCCTTGAGTGCAGCCAACTCCACCTCTTGCGCCTGTGCCAGCTCCGCTGTTGCTGCGGCAACACCCAGCACAAGCGACCAGTGCTTCAACTTGCTCATCGCGATGCGCTCTCGCGGCTGGCCTGCAGTGACTTGAGCAGAGCAATGATCTGCTCCGGCTGCGCCGGTGGCGCCTCAAAGTAGAAACCAGGGTTGGGTTTGGGCGGCGGCGTATTCTCCACCAGCTGCGCGGGCGTCCAGCCATCCTTGTTCTTGGCGTCCAGTGCCGCTCCCTTGGCGGCAAGGGCTTGCACGATGTCCGGGTGCAGGGCCCGGGCGGCAATGTGCAGCGCCGTTTCCTGATCCGGGCCTACGACATCGACCTCGGCTCCGGCAGCCAGCAACACCTCGACAGCGGCCAGAGGCGTGCGCAACGCTTTCTCCCGGAAGTCCGCCGGCCCCTGACGCAGATCGTTGGGCCCACCGGACACTCCTACGCCCTTGCCACCGGTAATGGCAGCCATCAGAGCCGTCTTGCCATACGCCGGATCGGTGACGGGCTCACCATCCTCGTTGGCGTTGAGCAGGGGACGCCACTCGGTGTCGGCGCCATGTGCAAGCATCAGCTTGAGACCATCTACGTCCGCGGCGACGGCAGCGCGGTAAAACGGGGTAGCGTTGACCTTGGTGTCGCAGCACATGGACGTGTTGTGCATCTGCAATTCAAAGGGCTTGTTCGGATTGGCACCAGCCTCCAGCAGAAGACGGGTCAGGTCGAGTGCGCTCAGGGTATTGGGATGGTCGGCCCGGAACACGGTTCCGTCACGCGCACGCCAATCCGTGGTCGCGTCCCGCATTTCGGTGACGTAGTACAGCGACCCGTCATCGGGATCCGCTCCCCGCCGCAGCAGTTCTGCCGCGATGTCGAAGCGGTCATTGACGATGGCCAGCATCATGGGCGTCGAGCCGTCGCCGTTGCGCACATTGATATCTGCCCCTTTGTCGAGCAGCAGATTCAACAGGTCGATGTTGCCGTCCCGGGCCGCCCAGTGCAGCGCGGCGAAGCCACCGGAGGGGAAGTCGGCGTTCTTGCGCTTCTTCAACTCAGAGACACGCGCCTGCAGATTGGGGTTGGCACCCGCCTCCAGCAATTGCCTGACGATGGCAAGGTGTCCCTCGGCCGTGGCCCACATCAGCGCCGTTTGCTCGTCCAAGGGCTCTCGCACATCGGGGCTCATGCCTGCATCCAGCAGAACCTGCACGGCATCGCGGGACCCGGCGCGCGCCGCGGCCAGCAGCAACGGTTCGGTATTGCTGGCCGGCTGATCGAGGCGCGCACCAGCCTCAAGCAACTGCTTGATCAACTCAGCATTGCCGTAGCGAGCGGCCTGCAGCAGCGGGGTGATGGCGAGATCATTTGCCTGATTGGGATCGGCCCCGGCAGCCAGCAGCACTTGCGCAGCCTCGGGTTCCAGGTGGTAGATGGCCCACAGCAATGGCGTAGTGCCATCGGGCTCTGCGGCATTGGCATCGCCGCCAGCAGCGAGCAGCTGCTTCAATGTACCGAGGTCGCCATCGTGGACCGCAGTTACCAGCGCAGCTGCCGCTTTGGCACTTTGCGTAGGCGCCGCAGCGACCCCCGTGGCTATCACTGCCATAGCGACGGCAAGTAAAACAGGCACTGGCCCCTGCTTGAGAACTCGCATGCGTACTCCCCCCTTTTGCTTTTATTGAACACCTTTCGGTGCCCGTCTCTTTGCGACAGCACCATGAGGGTGCGGCGCGGGTGGCAAGACATACAACGGCTCGACCACTCGATTATGCGCAGCACCCGGTGGGCTGACAAGGAATCTGGCTTGGCTGGCGCTACTCTTCGGCAGCCAAAGCGGAAGCAGAAGGCGATAGTGGGCGCAATGCTCAGATTTTTCTTATCAGTTATTCTCCCAAACATCAGGACAATCTTAATCCCAGCACTGGTCTCGTCCCAGCCCGAGGGCTGCGACTTGGCTTGTCTTAAGGGAGCGACTCCTGAGGAGTCAGGAATCAGACTGCAGGGGCAGCGCGGGGTCGGCAGCCCACTCGGCCAGCGACCCATCATAGAGAGCCACGTTCTCGCAGCCGAGGGTGACCAGAGCCAACGCATCGCTGCTGGCGGCGATGCCACCACCGCAGTAAGTAATGACCCGACGGGCGGTAAGGGCCCCGGTCGGAGCAAACAGCTCGCGCAGTCGCGTCTGGGGGACATAGGCGCCGGTTTCCGCGTCGATGAGCCAGTCACAAAACACATTGTGACTGCCAGGGATGTGACCGCGTCGCGGGAACACCTGCAGCCTGCCACTGAATACCGGCGGTGACAGTGCGTGGATGAGTACGGTCGAGGCATCGCCCAACGCGGCAAGCACCTGCTGCTTGTCGGCCAGCAAGCGGGGCCTCGGCTGCAGGGCGAAGGTGGCCGGCGCGAACACGGGCACATCCGCGTCGACAGGACGGCCTTCGCCGGTCCATTTGCGCCACCCGCCGTTCAGCACGCAGGCTGCATCGAACCCACATAGACGCAGTAGCCACCAGACCCGCGCTGCACAGGCATGATTGCCGCGGTCGTACAGCACGACTCGCATACCATCCCCGATACCGTATGCCATGAAGCGCTGCGCCAATCGCTCCAGTGTGGGTATACCGCCGCGCGCGCTGCCAAAGTCTTTTTGCACATCGAGAAAGACACTGCCGGGAATGTGCGCGCGCTGCCAATGGGCATGTCCACTGACGAGGGCATAGCTGCCATCCGGCCGATCCTCGCGCACGATGGAACAATCGAAGAGTCGCAGTGTCGGCGAACCCAGCCGGGCTGCCAGCCAGTCGGTTTCGACCAGCGGGGTCGGCAGTGGATGCGGGTAGGCCTGCTCACGCACGGCTGAGGCATCCGGTCGGGCCGCTGACGATTCGCCCGTCATGCTGGGCGGTTGGCCTGATCTGGCGGCACCGCAAGAGGACGCTACCGGACCGGGCAGAACAGGAAGAAGGCATTATCGCTCCAAGGCAGGAAGGGCACCGGATGGTAGCCCGCCGCGGCAGCGTGCAGATTAAAGTCCGTTAAAGATGCCAAGCCCATGGCGGCATTCAGGCTTGGCGACCGACGCCACGCCACCAGCGCAGCAGCACCCTGCGCCACCACAGTACGAAACCACTGAGAAAGATCACAGTTGGTATGAAGCTGAGCAGGATCCAGCCCCAGCGGCTTAACTCCGTGTCACCAAAGCGTGCGAAATGCACACTGCGGAAGAAACGCAGCCAGGCTGTGGGCTGGCGGTCGTCGGCCGGATCGGAATCAAGCCAGTTCACCAGAGTATCCATGGCCGCCGGAAAGCCCAACTGAAAGCCTGACACACCCCAGGCCACCATCAGCAACAGCGCCCAAAAGCCGAGAAAACTGTGCAGTTGCCACAGCAGACCATGCCGGTCACTCGGCAGGATGACGAAGCCTCGATACCAGCGCTGCCGACCCTGCCACCACAGCAGCAGACCACTGAAACTCATTACCACGAACAGCAGACCGCCGAGCCCGTTGAGTCGCCGGCCGTCACGACCCATGAAGAGTTCGGCATGGAAAGCGGCAATGGCCTCGATAGTGCGGATCGGCCAGGGATTGGCCGCTCCGATATCCATCCCGGTGAACTGGTTGAAATAGTGCGGGAAGTATTCGCCGTCCCGGCCGAGCACGACATAGGTGGCATCACTGGCTGTCGTTGCCTCGATGGTGAAGCCGAGTTCGTAGCCGGCGTACACCTCGGCCATACGGGCATTGAGGGCGTCGCCCTCCAGCGGCACGGCACCGGGAGGCGGTGGCTCGGTGATGTACTTGGGTTCGAACCAGTCGTAGAAGCGGTACTTCAGCAGCAGGGCGCTGCCACTGACACTAATGGCCAGGACGTAAAGACCGAGGCCGATACCGAGCCAGAGGTGGACCTGGAAAAGGGCGCGCCGCAGCCCAAGAGTCTGTGGCGCCTGCCACCAGCGTTGCCAGCCATTCATCGGATGATTTTCCCGGGTCTGCCCTTACTGTTGCGCCGCTGCCAACTGCTTGGCCAGCGCCTCTTCGAAACTGCGTTCGAACTCGTCGACATGGCGACGATAGCCCTCCGGATCGACAAAGGGATTCGCCTCGCCAGGCTGGCGCGCCAGCAACCGCTGATACTTTTCGTCCAACCCGTAGAACACGCCGTGCGAGCTCAGGAAGACGTCCACCGGGAATTCGCGCGCCTTGCGGTAGGTGTTGCGCATGTCGGCGACGATGTCCGGGTACTCCGTGTTGTCGACATACTTGAGAAACTGGCCATTGAGGCTGCACTCGAAAAAGCCCCGGAAGGTCTGGCCGTTCTCAGTCATCGGCATGCTCCACGCAAGACAGCCTTTCGTGTGGCCTGGCATGACGTGCGCGGTAAGAGTCACGCCGCCGAGCGTCACGGTCTCGCCGTCATCGACGATGCGATCGATGGGCTGCGTCTTGCCCTTGGGGTGGCGAAAAGCCTGTACATCGGGCACCTCGAGTCGTCCCACCACCACTTCAGCGCCAGTGAGCTCTTTCACCAGAGCATCTCCCTCGATGTGATCGGGATGCGCATGCCCGCTGATGAGGATGCGAATGTCGTCGAACTTGAAGCCAAGCTGCTGTACACCGGCCTGGATGACCGGCACTGAAGCCTCGTAGTTGCTGCTCATCAGGATGTGGCCCGCCGGCGTGGTGATGAGGTAGGACGACAGCATGGTCGTACCGACGTAGTACACGTTGTCCATCACCTTGTGCGGCGGAAACGCATCATTCCAGCCCGCCGGTTGGGCGGCAGCTACCGTGGGCAGCAGCGCCAACCAGAGCAGCATCTGTGTCGAGCGGGTCATGTCGTGTCTCCTCCCCTGCCTGGCGATGCCGGTCCGCGCTAGCGCGCCGGTGGCCGGCCTTCCTCACGATTGCTGCTGCCGAGTTCCATGCTGCGACCATCGGGAAACTCGACGCTCCGGGAATTGGCCCGCAGAGCACCGTCCTTGGCCTGGAAGCCAACCACCTTCACGCGGATGCCCGGCGGAATGGAATCGCGCGTCCACCCTAGGCGCAGCAGCACGGCGGGCGATCCGCCCTCCACTTTCCATACTTCCTTTTCGCCCTTGGCATTGGTGACTTCCAGATGTAGCCAGGAATGCGGATTCACCCATTCCATCTTTACCACGGTGCCTTCGAGCGTGACCTGCTTGTTCTGATCGAACTCGGCGTAGAAGGAATGGTGGGCGTTGACCGGGGCCGCGCCAGCACTCAGCAGCAACGCAAGGAGCAAAGAGGTTCGCGCATTCATCAAGGGTTCCTCCGGGTGGCGTAAGACGCGTTCGGCGAGCTCAGGGCGTCAGGGTTGGCGCCGGCGGTGTCAGACCCAGCAGATCGCTGTAGAGCAACTTGTCGGCGAACGGCACACATTTGTGTTCCAGCAACTGGGCGTTGTCATCGACGAGACGGTACAGAGTCAGGGCCAGTGTCCACGGGTCGCTGTAGGTGAGTGGATCTTCCAGCGTGGCCTCGTAGCGCAGGTGATCCCGATCCAGCAGCGAGAAGCGCTCGGTGACCTTCAACTGGTTGCTGTGGTGATTGCCCGCGCGGTCGAGCCACGTGAATTCGTTTTGGCCAGTGGTGGTGACCACCAGCGTAGAGCCGTCCCAGACCCCATCGGATTTTCCCATCCAGGAATCGATGGGGGGTGGCGTGAAATCGCTCATGTTGATGACGCGGTTGGTGGCGGCAAAGGGATACACCATGAGCAGGTCACCGGCTTCGCCCTGAAAAATCTGGAACGGCATGTTGTGGTAGGTCACACGCGGGACCCCCAGCATGTAGCACTTGGCTTCGGGGTCCAGCGCAGGCCAGGCGGCACGGTTCTGGTCGCGTAGTGCGCGCGCCGCAGGTAGGTAGGGAATGCTGCCGTCGCCGCTGGTGATGACGGTGTTGCCGGCCGGGATGGCCGCGATGGCACCCAGCGACCAGGCCTGATCGATGGCCTCGGCTGAGTGGGCTTCGACGTTCCAGTGTGCCGTACCCAGAGCCTGCCAGATCCCGTTCAGATCGGGATGGCCGCCCAACACCGGCAGGTCTGCGCGTGTCTGCGTCGCCTGCCCCGCTTGATCGGGAGCCTGCCCACAGGCCGCGACCAACAGGATGGAGGCCAGCACGGCCGGCTTGCGGATTCGCATCGATGGAGTCCCCTGTACTGTTTTTTTTGGCGTTGCGAAGGGCTTGGAGCTTAGCACGCAGTTTCTGGCGCTGTCAGCGCGACGCGGGTTTGCAGCCCGCTTTCGCGCACGAGTACACTCGTCGCGAGTGCAGCGTTCGCAGCGAGGATCCGCCATGATCACCACCCACGCCCGTCTTTTCGCGGTCGGCGCCTTGGCGCTGGCCTGGCTGTCGGCGAGCAGCAACGCTGCAGAACCCACCTACGTGCCACCCCAGACACCGTGGGGTGAGCCGGACCTGCGGGGTACCTGGCCGCTCAACCACCTCATCGGCGTACCACTGCAGCGCGACCCCAAGTATGGCGAGCGCACGGAGTTGACCGACGAGGAATACGCCGCTGCGCAGGCGAACGTGGCGGCACGCGACGAGCGCTTCCAGTCCGGGCCGATTCCGGCAGCCGACGCCGCGGGCCGCGCCATGAAACTGACGTCGCTGATCGTGGAGCCCGCCAATGGTCGCATTCCGCCGCTGACGCCGTTCGGCGAAGAGCAGCGCAAAAAAATGCGGAGCTCCTACGATCCGGCGCAGACGGTGTTCGATGGCATCGGCGACTTCAGCGCCTGGGACCGCTGCATTACACGCGGCATGCCGGTGTCGATGATGCAGCGCAACTACAACAACGGTATCCGCATCTTTCAGTCACCCGGTTATGTGGTGATCTCGCTGGAAATGGCCCACGAGGCCCGCATCATTCCGACGACCGCCCGACCGCCGCTGCCAGGCGAGATAAGACAGTGGCTGGGCGAATCCCGCGGCCATTGGGAAGGCAACACACTCGTGGTGGAGACCATGAACTTTGCCCACGGCCTCGATACCGGCCTGACCAGCGGCGGTGTACCGGGTGCGGGCGCGCCGCAACCCACATCCGACAACATGAAGATCACCGAACGCTTCACGCGCACGGCCGACGACAGTATCGAGTTCGACATGCTGATCGAAGATCCGGACGTGCTGTCGAGCGGTTCGATGAGACTGCGTTACCCGATGTTTCTCGACAACGACTACAAGATGTACGAATACGCCTGTCACGAAGGCAACACAGCGGTGCGCTACTACATCGAGACCTCACGCTTCGAGCGCGCGCAGGCCGCCGGTCAACGTTAACGCGGCTTGCCGCGGGCGCCAGCCCCGCGCCGCCCCTCAATCCCGCGGCGGCGTGGCCAGCGGCTGCGTGCCGTCGGCGAGACGCCCCACGCTCTTCCAGTACAACTGCAGTTCGGTGCCGGGCGGCGCGGCGTAGGCTCCCACCTGAGCCGTGTCGGGGATCAATGGCTTCCCGGTGACCGGATTCGGGTAGTGGAACGGGATGATGTAGTAGGCCGGATAGGTCAGGTAAACGGTGGTCGGCGGCAGATCAGGTGGCGGGTCGAACTTGTCGGGCCAGGTGTTGTTGAGGGCATTCTTCGCCCAGCCGTCCCAACTCGAGTACATGGTGAAAGGACCGGTGAGCCGACTGATACGCCACACACCGTTGTCTTTGCGGTACGCGTTTTCGTAGAGCGGCAAGCCCCAGCCACCGCCGCTCATGACGTAGGCGCGCGAGCGTATCCAGCCGTGCGCGCCATCGGCAGCCACGTCCGGTATCGACTGGAACTGCATGTGATTGGCGAGCAGGCCTTCCTTGGCACCGTCCGGTCCGAAGGCAGTCTGCATGTACTCGAGAACGCGCGGCTTGCCGAGAAACAGACCCTTGCCGCCGATCTCCAGCGTGGCGTCATCGGTGAACAACTCGGATAGCTGGGTCCACTGCCCCTTGTCCACGAAGTAGCCGTAAGTGCGCTGCAGTCGTTCGATCTGGTTCATGTCTTCCAGATGTGTGACGCGCTGCTCCAGCGCGGCCAGCCGTTCCTCGAAGGACTGCGCCTGCAACGGGGCGCTGCACGTGAACGCCAAAGCGCCGAGCCAGAGGGTCCTTTTCATGGCAGTTCTCCCAGTACGCTGTCGACCGCCTGTGGCAGGTTGGTGAGGGGCGCGCCCGTGACCGGATGGTTGTAGCTAAAAGGTGGAATGAAGTTGCCCGGGTAGCTGCGGTAAACGGCGGTGGAGGGCCGGTCGGGTGGAAACAGGGCGCTCTGACCGCGCATGGGCAGTGCAGACCGTGCCCAGCCCTTGTCATAGTCGGTGAACGCAGAAGGGTAGAAATGCAGGCTGCTGATCTTCCAGACTCCGTCCTCGCGCACGTAACGGTTTTCGTAGATGCCAACACCCCAGATTCCATTGGCGCCCGGCTCAGCCAGCATCACCATGCCCTGGAAGCGACCGGAGGCGGTCCGGCCATCCGGGGCCACGGTGATCACTGCCTGCAGTTGCATGTGGTTGTTGAGATAGCCTTGGGCGAGCCCGCTCGGCCCGTACAGCAGCAGGGCGCGACGGATGTGCTCCTGACCGACATAAACCCCGCTCAACCCGTACTCGAAACTGCCGTCCTCGGTGAAGAGGTCCGCGGTGTCGTCCCAGAGGCCCTTGTCGAAGAAGTAGCCAAACGTGGCTTGCAGGTTTTCGATGGCGTCCTGCGACTCGAGCAGTTCCACGCGCTCACGCAGGGCAGCCAGGCGCTCTGCCGGGAGTAGCTGGGCAGCAGCGGGAGCAACGGCCAACCACGCCAGCAGGGGCGGCAAGATCAGTGTGCAGAGCCGCATCAGCGCCCTCCTCGTACCGGCTGGCCGGTCACGGGATGGCGAGCCTGGAAGGCCGGTAGCTGTACCTCGGGGAACGGACGGTATGTCTCGGTCGGGGGACGATCCGGCGGGTAGCTGACCGAGGTCGCGCTCGGCGCCAGTCCCTCACCCGGCTTGAGACGCGCCCAGCCCTTTTCGTAGGCCACCTGGAAATTCACGTACAGATGCAGGGAGGCGATCTTCCATACACCCTCTTCCCTGACGTAGCGATTTTCGTAGATGCCGTCACGCCACTCGGCGTGCTGCTTGTACTGGCCGAGCATGGCGTGATCGCGCCAGCGTGCCGTGGCGCTACGACCATCCTTGGCCACGAACACGGCCGGCTGCAGGGTGATCCACTCGTTGAGCTGGCCATACACGAGTCCCTCCTGGCCGCCGTGCAGGCGCTTGAGATACTCGCGGATACGCTCTTTGCCGACATAGACGCCGTCCAGCCCTATCTCGATCGAGCCTGCGTCACTGAACAGATCGGCGGCCTCACCCCACAGCCCGCGATCCACGTAGAATCCGAAGGCGCGCTGCAGTTTCTTGATGGCTCGCGTACCTTCCAGCACCGCGATTCGTTCACCGAGTGCGGCCAGTTCGGTCTCCGGCGCTGGTGTCTGCGCCAGCGCCGGTGTAGCGACCAGCAGCAGTGCCAGCAGAATCCCCCGTTTCATGAATCTCTCCCCTTGCTCTCGGTAACGACACGACACCGCGGTTTCACGGCCGGGTCACCTTGTAGACCGTCATGCGCGAGGCCCCCGACACGTAGATGTCGCCGTTGAGGTCCACGCCGAGGCCGTGCGCGCGATCCACGCGGATCGAGTCCAGCAGCTTGCCGTCCCTCAGCACATTGACGATCCCCTCGTTGACGTCGCTGACATAGACCGTGTCATCGGGAAGCACGGTGATGCCACCGCGGGACGGCACCGGCCAGCTCTCGACGAAGCCACCGTCGGGGGCAAACACCGAAACCCGCTTGTTGTCGCTGTCGTTGACGAGGATACGTCCGGCAGAGTCGAGGGCCACACCGTGCGGCACCTGCAACTGTCCTGCCGCACTGCCCTGCACGCCGCCGATGATCCGGACGAACTTGCCATCAGGGGTGAACTGGACGATGCGGGCATTGACGTAGCCGTCAGACACATAGACGTCGCCATTGGGTGAGAAGGCGACATGATTCGGCTGGTTGAAGCGGTCGGTGGCGGCATTGTCACCGGCCACTCCCGGCTGCCCCAGCGTGAGCAGCAGGCGGCCATCCGGACTGATCTTGCGCACCACGTGTGCAGTGGAATCACTCACCCAATAATTGCCTTCGGCATCGAAGCTCAGGCTGTGCGCCGTTTCGAACAGTCCCTCGTCGCCGAAGCTGCGCACCGGCTGGCCCTCACGCGTGAAGACGCGAAAATACGGCGCCTTGCGCACCAGAACCACTACGTTGCCGCGGCCATCAGGGGTGATCCAGGTAGTGGATCCGTCCCAGTGACTGCCCTCCGGCAGCTTTGCCCACGCGGCATCCACGATGGGTTGCGCCTGCAGACTGCCACCAAGCAGCAGGGAACCTGTCCAGATGACGACCGCCCACAGGCGGGCGCTGATTCTGCTGGATGGGGCACGGGTCATGGGGCAGTTCCTCCGCTGGTTGTGCGGGGCGGTCGCCACGCAACCGACGTCGCGCAGGGGGTTGCCGCCGACCCGCTTTTGCCCGCATCGTAGCAGGACCTGCGGAGCGAGGCGCCATGCCGGAATCTTCCTATTTGCATTTTCAGGAATTCATGTTGTTTCTGGTGGCGGCCGGCATCGCCGTGCCGACGTTCCAGCGGCTGCAGCTCAGCCCCGTGCTCGGTTACCTGCTGACCGGTGTGCTGATCGGACCCTTCGGACTCGGGCTACTGGTCGACACACTACCTTGGCTGGAAAACGTGATCATCACCGACCTCGCCGGCGCGCAGATCCTCGGTGAACTGGGTGTGGTGTTTCTGCTGTTCATGATCGGTCTCGAGCTTTCGCTCGACCGTCTGTGGGCCATGCGCCGACTGGTGTTCGGACTCGGTAGTCTGCAGGTGCTCACCACGACATTCGTCATCGCCCTGATCGCCTGGGTGTTCGGTAATACACCCGCCGCCGCCCTGGTGCTCGGCGCCTGCCTGGCGCTGTCATCCACCGCCATCGTCATGCAGTTGCTGACTGGCAAGCGCCAACTCGGTTCATCGCTCGGCCGGACCTGCTTTGCCATCCTGCTCATGCAGGACCTCGCGGTGGTGCCGATCCTGTTTCTGGTCGGCGTGCTCGGGGCTGGCAGCGATCAGGCGATCGGGCTTGCCCTGCTGCTGGCACTGCTCAAGGCGGTGCTCATCATCGCCGCCATCTATCTCAGTGGCCGCGTGCTGCTGCGCCCGCTGTTCAACCTGGTGGCCCACAGCCGTGAACCGGAAATGTTCATGGCGGCGGCGCTGCTGGTGGTGATGAGTGCGGCGCTGGTGGCCGGGGCCAGCGGGCTGTCGATGGGCCTCGGTGCCTTCCTCGCCGGACTGCTGCTGGCCGACACTGAATTCCGCCACGAAATCGAGGTGAACGTGGCGCCCTTCAAGGGCCTGTTGCTTGGTACCTTCTTCATGAGCGTCGGCATGGGCATCGACGCGCGGGCCTTGCTGGACGACGGCGCCTGGCTGCTGGCCTCGATGCTGGGTCTGATCGCCATCAAAGCCCTCATCATTGCGGCGCTGGTCCGGCTTTTCGGTCTGCGACGCGGCACCGCCTTGGAGGCGGGACTGCTGCTCGCCCAAGGCGGAGAATTCGCGCTGGTGGTGGTGGGTCTCGCCATCAGTGGACAGTTGCTCGACGCCGACACGGGTCGCTTCATGATCAGCGTGACCGGGTTGACCATGCTGGTGACTCCACTGCTGGCGCTGCTCGGTCGCCGACTGGCACTGCGCATCGACGGAGCGACCCCCGGCCATACCGGCGCCGACCTGCAGCAACTCGGGACGCTGGGGGGCCATGTGCTGATCGCTGGCTTCGGCCGTGTCGGGCAATTGCTGGCGCGCATCCTCGACGCCGACAACATTCCGTGGCTCGCCCTCGACACCAATGCCAGCCAGGTGGCGACCGCACGGCAAAATGGCCTGCCCGTGTACTACGGAGATGCTTCCCGTCTGGAATTACTGAAGAGCGCCCACGCCGAGCAGGCCAGCATCGTGGTGCTCACCATGGACAGCCCCTCACAGGTCGGTGCCGTGCTGCGATCGCTGAAAGGTGAGTTTCCCCGCAGCAGCGTGGTGGCCCGCGCCCGCGACGGCAACCAGGCGCGCCGCCTGCTGCAGGATGGTGCCAGCGCCGTGGTGCCGGAAACCCTCGAGGCTGGACTGCAGATGGCCGGTCGCGTGCTGCAGTTGCTGGGCACTCCGGAGGACGTGGTGCTACGGCGGCTCGAAACGCAGCGCGATGCCGAACAGGGTGCACTGCGCCAGAGCAGCGACTGAGGCGCGGCGAGGGCCGGGGTACGCGCCGCCGCGAGCCTGCTGCCGGGCAATCGGCGCTGACGTCACCAGGACTGCCCGTCGGCCACGCTGCCGTACTACACTGGCGCTTTTCGCGAAGCCCGCCCATGACACAACGCCCGCTCTACGGTCTGGTCCTCTCCCTCGTCACCGCCCTCATGTGGGGTACCCTGCCCGTGGCCTTCACCCTGCTGCGTGGCGGACCGGATCCGCTGGCCGTGACTTTCGTGCGCTTTCTGTTTTCCAGCGTGTTGGTGGCAGCGCTGCTGTGGCGGGGCCGGCAACTGCCGGTGCTGACCCACTGGGGCTGGCAGGACTGGCTGGCGCTGCTGCTGGCCACCTTGTTTCTCACCAGCAATTTCGTGCTCTACCTGCTGGGACTCGACCACATCAGCCCCGAAGCCACCGCCGTGATCATCCAACTGGCACCCTTCATCCTCATGTTCGGCAGCGTGTGGATGTTCGGAGAGCGCTTCACGGCGCTCGACTGGCTGGGTGCGGCGCTGCTGTTCATCGGTCTGCTGCTGTTCTTCAACGAGCGCCTGCCGCTGATCGTACGCAGCTTCGGTGGCGAGACACTGGGCATCGTCTACATCCTGCTAGCTGCCCTGACGTGGGGTTTATATGGCCTGCTGCAGAAGCGCTTGCTGCGCAGCGTCGGTTCCG
>DAIRDB010000059.1:0-18463 GCA_036796405.1 Gammaproteobacteria bacterium
AGGTTTCCGAGGCGGAGGCCGTGGCCGCCGCCAGACTGACGACGCTGGCCATGCTGGGTAGCCTGCAGCGGCAACTGGGTTCGCTCGAGCGCATCAGGGCCTGGACGAAGGTGCTGGGTCTCGTGGCCTCGGCCCCGCACTTCCATCGGCAGCCGGTGGTGATGAACGGCTGCAGCGAGCTGCTGCTGCAGATCTTCGGGCCCGAGGTCGGTGCCCATGCCCGCAGTGCCATCGGCGTGGCCGTGCTGCCCTTCGACCTGCCGGTGGAAATCGAGGCCGAAGTCGAACTGCACGCATGAATCTCCGCCACATCGACCTCAACCTGCTGGTGGCACTCGATGTCCTGCTCTCGGAGCGTAACGTCACGCGGGCGGGTGAGCGTTTGAGCCTCAGCCAGTCGGCGATGAGCAGCACGCTGGCGCGACTGCGCCACACCTTCGATGATGAACTGCTGGTGCGGGTCGGCCGCCAGCTCGAACTGACTGCCTACGCCGAGGAGATCGCCGGGCCGGTCCGGCTCTGTCTGCAGCAGATCGAGGACCTGCTCAATGCCCGGCAGGCCTTCGAGCCCGGCTCGGCACGCCGCCTGTTCCGCATCGCCGCCACCGACTATGCCGTCCTGCTGATGCTGGCGCCCCTCGTCAATGACCTGCGCACGCTGGCGCCGGAGGTGGCGGTGCAGTTCGTCAAGCTGGACGCTACGGCCCGCGAGCGCCTGCTGGAGGGCGACATCGACTTCTGCATCATGCCGGAGGGCGTGGAGCCCACGCTGCCGTCCTGTGCGCTGTTCGAGGACCCGTGGACCTGCATCCTCTGGGACCAGCACCAGTCGATCGGCGACCAACTCAGCCTCGAGCAGTTCATGGCGCAGCCGCACCTCGCCTTCGACTTCGGCACCGAGGGCCACGCCTCGGTAGCTGATGAGCATGTGCTGCGTCTTGGCTACCGCCGCAACATCGTCGCCACGACGGCGAACATGACCACGGCGCCGTTCCTGCTGCAGGGCACGGCGCTGCTGGCCCTCGTGCCGCGGCGCCTGGCCGAGCGCCTGCGGGTGGCGGCCGGCATCCGGCTGGTGGACATTCCGCTCGACGTGCCGCCGTTGTCGGAGCGGTTGTTGTGGAATCCGCGCTTCACGGACAGCCAGCCACACGTCTGGCTGCGTGATCAGCTGGTCTCGATCGCCGCCCGGCTGTAGCGGCACCGGAACATCCACGGCGTGGATACCAGCCATCCACACTTGTGATTTCCGCCGCCGTGCCCCCTGCGGCAGCATTGGGCGTACAACAACAGAACACGAGGGGTACAGCCATGACAGAGCGTGGCCTTCTGCTGACCGCGACCGCTGCCAGTCTGCTGCTCGGAACCGCGCTATCCTGCGCGCAGCCCCCTCCGTCGGGTCCGCCCGTAGCGCCCACGCCTGCCGCAGAGGCTCACATCGACAGAGCCCGCGGCATCGCCGGCAGCGACCTGCAGGTGCCCTTCGACTTCTTCTGCGTGCCCGGCAAGGCCCGCCCCAACAACTTCTCGGCACCGCCGCTGACCCCGGCCAAGCTGTTCGACAACCTGTACGCGGTCGGCAACTCCGAAAGCGTCGTCTACGCCATCACCACCAGCGAAGGCATCGTGCTGCTCGACTCGGGGCATCCCGGCGACCTCGATACGCTCATCCTGCCCGGCCTGCGGGCGCTGGGTCTCGACCCGTCCACCATCAAGTACGTCCTGCTCGGCCACGGCCACAACGATCATTACGGCGGTGCGGCGGCCCTGCAGCAGCGCGGGGTGCGCATCGGTACCACTGCGGCCGACTGGGACACCATCGCCGCGGAGCGTCCGAGCCAGTTGTTCGGCGACATCCCCAAACCCACCCGCGACCTCGTCATCCGGGAGGGTGAGCCGCTGGTACTCGGTGACCTGACCATCACGCCGGTGGAAATTCCCGGCCACACGCCCGGATCGCTGGCCTTCATCTTCCCGGTGCAGGATGGCGGCTCGCGGCACATGGCCGGCCTGTTCGGCGGCACGGTACTGGCAGCAGGTTTCGTACCACTGCCGGGCATCAGACAGTACATCGCGTCGATCGCCCATTACCGCGACATCGCCCGGCAGTGGCAGGTTGACGTGGAAATCCAGAACCATCCCATCTTCGATGACACGCCCGGCCGGCTTGCCGCGCTGGCTGGCCGCAGCGCCGGAGCCCCCCATCCGTTCGTGATGGGCAGCGAGCGCTATCTGCGCTTCTGGGACGTCATTTCCGAATGCATGCAGGCTTCGCTCATCCAGCGCGAAGCGGCTCAGTAACCCCCGGAGGATCACTCATGCAAAGAAACACTCTGTTGGCCGGCGTGCTGCTCGCGACTTCATTGGCCGCGGTACCGGCACTGTCGCACCACTCCTTCGCCGCCGTTTACGACCCCGAAAAGCAGGTCAGCGTCGAGGGCAAGATCGTGCAGTTCCTCTATCGCAACCCGCACTCGGTGCTGCACGTGCTCGCTACGGACGCCAAGGGCGTGGAGCGCCGCTGGGCCGTGGAATGGCAGGGGGCGACCCAGCTCGGGGCCTCCGGGATTTCCGCGCAGACCATCCGCGCCGGGGATCCGGTGGTGGTCACCGGGCACCCGGGCCGTATCGATGCCGAAAACCGCATCCTCATGCTGGAAATCAAGCGCACCACCGACGGCTTCGGCTGGACCAATGGCGGAGGCAGTCTCAACTGATGCGTACTTCACGACTGTCTTTGCAGACCCTGTTTGCCCTGGCGCGGCGTCGCGCCCTGCCCCGCGCAATGGCCTGTGCGCTGCTGGCCCTCGCCGGCCATGCCGCGCTGGCGCAGCCACCGCCCGGCTTCCAACCGCCGCCGCCTCAGTCCCCGCGCGAAGCCGCACAGGTCGACATCACCGGCTACTGGGTGGCTCTCGTCACCGAAGACTGGCTCTGGCGCATGGTCACGGCGCCCACGGGTGACGTCACCAGCATTCCGGTCAATCCGCGCGGACGCCAGGCCGCCAACCAATGGGACCCGCAGCAGGACGTGGCCAGCGGCGAACAGTGCCGAGCCTATGGTGCTGCCGGTCTGCTGCGTCTGCCGCTGCGGCTGCATATCACCTGGCAGGACGACAACACCCTGCTGATCGAATCCGATGCCGGGGAGCAACGGCGCCTGCTGCAGTTCGCGCCAGGGGCTGCACCCGCCGAGGCGAGCTGGCAGGGCCACTCGGTGGCGGCCTGGACCCGTCCCGTCGGCGGCTTCGACATGCGGGCCATTTTCGGCGACCCCAAGGATCTGCCGAGGGGGCCCCTGAAGGCCGGTCTGAAGGTCGTCACCGACCACCTGCGACCGGGCTACCTGCGCCGTAACGGCGTGCCCTACAGCGCCGAAACCCGACTCACCGAGTACTTCTCCAGGATCAGTGCCGCCGGCAACGACTACCTGACGGTACTCAGCGTGGTCAACGATCCGGTGTACCTGAACGGTGCCTTCGTGACCTCTTCTCAGTTCAAGCGAGAGCCGGATGGCGCGCGCTGGAATCCGCAACCCTGTATCACCGCCACGCCGGCTGCGCCGCGCGGGGGAGAATGACATGAAGACACTGACCCTGCTTCCCGCCGCCTGCCTGCTCTGCAGCGCGGCATTCGGCCAACTGGATTTTTCCGGCGAGTGGGACCACCCGGGCATGTTCGGCCATGAGGACGTAACGGACCGCGGTGCCGGACCGGAAATCGGCGACTACATGGGCCTGCCGCTGAATGCGGCCGGTCTGCGCAAGGCTGAAAGCTACTCCGGATCGTGGCTCGGCGTACCGGAACACCAGTGCACGCCGCATCCGGCGGCCTACCAAACCTGGGGACCCAACACGCTGGTGGTCAGCAAGCGCTACCACCCGGTCCAGCGAGTGGTCGAAGCCATCACGCTGGACGGTACTTTCGGGCTCGACCGCATCGTCTGGATGGATGGGCGGCCGCATCCGCCCGCCGCTGCCCTGCACTCGTTCTCGGGCTTTTCCACCGGGCACTGGGAGGGCGACACCCTGGTGGTGGAGACCAGCCATCTCAAGATGGGCTGGTTGCGTCGCAATGGCACGCCCACCAGTGAGCGCGCCAAGATGACCGAGTACTACCAGCGCTTCGACAATTACCTGTTGGTGACGACGATCGTGGAAGATCCGGTCTATCTGTCCGAGCCCTTCGTGCGCACCACGGAATACGAAATGAACGTGCGACCGGTACCGGTGCTGGGCTATCCCTTCACCCGCAACGATGGCCCGACCTTCTACCGCTGCTTCCCCGGCGAAGAAACCACGGCAGAGAAAGGCTATGTGCCGCACTTCCTGCCAGGCACCAACTTCCTGCTCGACGAATTTGCCGACAAATATGATCTGCCGCGCTGGGCCATGGGGGCTGGCAGCGTGACGATGTACCCGGAATTCAGCGGCGCGCTGACCGGTACTGCCCGTGCCGAGGCGGCCGCGCCCGCCGCACTGGCACCGCTGGCCGCTGCCGAGGGACTGCAGTCGCTGCAGGTCCGTGACCGCATCTGGCTCATCACCGGGGCCGGCGCCAACATCACTGCGCAGGTCGGTGACGAAGGCGTACTGCTGGTCGATAGCGGCAGCGCCGCCAACGCCGAGGCCGTGCGGGCGGAGATCCGCCGCATCGCCGGCAACAAGCCCGTGCGCTACATCATCAATACCAGCTGGCAGGAGAGCCATACCGGTGGCAACGTGCTGCTGTCGGACGAAGGCCAGCGGGCGGCAATCCTCGCGCACGAGAATGTCGGCCTGCGACTGGCCGAGGCCGACTCTCCCGCCAGTGCCCTGGTGATGGATACCTACTACGGCGACAACAAGACGCTCTACTTCAATGGCGAGGCGATCGAAATCATCAAGGTGCCGAACGCCCACACCGACGGTGACTCGCTGGTGTTCTTCCGGGGTTCGGATGTGGTGGTAGCCGGCGGCGTCATCGACACGGCCAGCTTCCCGCGCATCGACGACGAGCAAGGCGGCAGCATCGGCGGCGAACTGGCGGCGCTGAATCGCATTCTCGACATCACCGTGGCGGAAACCCGCGGCCAGGGTGGCACCCTCGTCATCCCCGGCCACGGCCGGCTGTACGACGAGGCCGACGTGGCCGAATACCGCGATATGGTGACCATCGTCCGCGACCGTGTGCAGAGCGCGCTGGACAGCCGCACCAGCCTCGCCGACCTGCAAGCCGGACAGCCCGTGCTCGACTACGCCGGTGTGTTCGGCGCAGCGGGCAGCGACTGGACCGGTGAGCGCTTCGTGGAAGCGGTGTTCGAGCAACTCGCCAACGCAGAATGAACGCAGTGCAACATCAGGGGACCCTAACCATGACGATACTCCGCTACCGCCTGCTATGGCTGCTGGCCGTGCTGGCCGTGCCGGCCAGTGCGCACCACGGCAGCAGCATCTCCTACGACACCACCAAGCAGTGGACCACCTGGGCGCGTGTCGTGCAGTTCAACTACAAGAACCCGCACCCGACCATGACCTTCGAACGCGAAGTTCAGGGGGGCGTCGTCGAGCCGTGGGTCAGTGAACTGTTGACCAATCCATCGATGCTGGCGCGGCAGGGCTGGACCAAGCGCAAGAGCGAAGACGCGCTGGCCCCGGGCACCCGTGTCAAGCTGACCCTGGCGACGTCGCGGGCCGGCGGTTTCAGCGGCATCGTCATGGGCATCCAGGGGGAGGACGGCGCACCCATCGTCGGTGGCGGCCGGCCGGCACAGGTACCGGATCTCGACGGCGTGCCCGGTGGCCTGCAGCCGGAGGGCGACACCATGCTGCCCGGTCAGCCCGTCGAGGGAGGCGCACCCTGATGGCAAGCATGGCTCGTTCGACAATCGCTCTCCCGACAAGGTCGCGCTGGAGCATGACATGTGCAGCCGTCGCAAGAACCCTGCTGATCAGCGCGCTGTTGGGGGTGCCGCTGGTTGCCGCCCAACCGGCAGCGCCGGCCCCCACGCCCGGCGGCATCGGCAATTCCGACAGCGACACGCGGTCCTACGACAAGCGCGACTTCTCCGGCCTGTGGGCCCGCTCGCCCGAACTGTATGGCGAGGCGCCCTGTCCCGAATGCCGTGAGCCCGTGGGCTGGCCGGGCTATGGCTTCTTCGGTGATATTCCCGCTCGAACCGAAGAAGGCCAGCGTCGCATGGACCTCAACAAACCGGCGCGTGGGCTGGAACTCGGCAGTGCCGAGGCCAATGCCCGCACCGACCTCGACAGCGGACTGCGCCGCGCCATCCTGCCCGCGTTCGGCAACGACCCTGAGATGCGCTGCGAACCGCTGGGCCTTGCACGACTGATCACCTTCGCCGGACCCGGCGCCGCCATGGAGCTGATCCAGCAGCAGGACCGCATCCTGCAAACCTTCGAATGGACCTGGGATTTCCGGGAAATCTGGATGGATGGTCGGCGCTCGCCGAACGTCGAGGACTACCTGCCGCGCTTCAACGGCTACTCGGTGGCACGTTGGGAGGGCGACACCTTGGTCGTCACCTCCGTAGGCTTCGACGATCGCCAGTGGATCGACCAGCACGGCTATCCGCTCAGCAGCGAAGCGGTTCTCGAGGAGCGCTGGGATCGGCCAAGTCCGAACCGGCTGCGCGTGCAGCTCACCCTCACCGACCCACTGCTCTATACCCGCCCCTGGCAGGCCAGTACCAAGGTGTGGAGCCTGATTCCAAAGGAAAGCATGGCCATCGCCGGCTGGTCGGGCATACTCGAGGATCGCTGTGTGCCCAGCGACGAGTCGATGTTCAATCAGGTCCGGGACCGGGCAGCCGGTCTGGGTGAGGAGTAGGATCCACGGCGGTAGACCGCCAGCACTTTCAGGAGGAGGGCATCATGCACGGGTTACGGTCATGTTGGTTGGTTCTGGCGCTTGCCCTGCTGGCGTGGCCGGCCGCCGCGCACCACTCGTTCGCCATGTATGATCAGGCGCAGACGCTCACCTTCACCGGCAAGCTCACGCGCTTCATTCCCGGCGCCAATCACGCCCAGTTGCTGTTCGAACTCATCGACTCCAGCGGCGCCCCCAAGCTGGATGCCGCTGGCAAACCGCTGCGCTGGGGGGTGGAAGCCGGACCGGCGGCCCGCATCGCCCTGCAAGGCGTCACGCCCGACAGCTTTCCGGTGGGTACCATCCTGACCGTCTCGCTTAACCCTCTGCGGGATGGCCGCACTTTCGGGGCCATGCCCAACGGCAGCGGCATCATCCACTGCGGAACGATGCTGCCTGCCGCGGGCTGCACCGCCGCCACCGGCACCGTTTATCTCGCCGACAACGACTGACCAGGAGGAACCCACATGTCCGCTGCGTTCATGCGTCTGTGCTGTCTGGGCGCCGCCTGTGTGGCCACCACCACCTTTGCGCAGCCGCGCGACGGCGCCGAGCCTCCGCCCGGGGTGGAGCCGCTGCCGGTCGACCTTTTCACCACCCGCAATTTCTATCTGGACCGGGCCCTTTGGACCGATCCCCGCTACACCCGCTGCAATACGCCAGACCAGTTGACGATGATGTGGGTGCGTCAGCGCGTGGGCCACTGGGGCGACTGCAGCGTCGGCCTGAACGCCACCGATTTCCAAAGCCCGTATCCCTATGGCAGTGCACGCGAGCACTACGAGGCCCTGCGTGCGGCGGCCGATCGTGCCGGCACCCGTGTGCAGCATGACCGCAGCAGCTTGCCCGACTGGGACGGCTGGTATTTTCGTGGCACGCCGCAGCGCCCGCCGGAAGGACAGTGGTTGAACGGCACGGGCATCCAGACTGCGACCATGGTGTCGCTGCTGACACCCGAGTATCAGCAGCGCATGACCCAGATGAACTTCCACGAGGCAGTCAGCAATGCACCGCAGTGGATGGCCTCGTTCTGCTACCCGGAGGGTTTGATGCGCTGGTGGTACGTGTGGGGTATTCGTGACATGGAGGTACTGGTCACGCCTAAGCAAGTGCAGTTGCTGGCCGGTGTCGCCGACAACTTCATCCGCAAGGTACTGATCGAGCAGGAGCATTCGCAGCCCTTGCCACAGTGGTACGGCGAGACGGTTGGCTTCTGGGATGGCGACACGCTCGTCGCCTGGACTGCCAACGTGCAGGGCTGGACCCTGAGCCACTCGATGTTCGAATACAGCAACGAACTGGAAGTCATCGAAATCATCCGCCGCGCCGACGATGGCAACGGTCTGGTGGTCGAGGCCGTGTTCTACGATCCGGAAGCCTTCGTGAAGCCCCTGCGCATCGTCACGCCCTGGTCCCGCACCGCCGGTATCGAGGCCCCCGACCGCCGCTACAACTTCGTGGAGTGCCGGGTCGAGAGCGGCATCGTGCTGGGCCCGGACGGTAGGCCCTCGCAGCTGACGCCCTTCGACGAAGGCTTCATCGATTTTCTGGGCCGACCTTGGGCGCAGAACTGGGAGAAATTTTTCGAACAGGGCTGGGAACGCCCCCCTTTACCCACGGAGTGAAGCCGATGATCAGCAGGTTTTCCGCCACGCTTTGCAGGCTGTCGACGATGGTCAGTCCTGCTCCTGCACCGCGCCGCAGGCGCTCGACAACGCGCGCAGGGCTGGTCGCCCTGCTATTGCTGGGCAGTGTTCAGGTGGCACCGGCAGGTGCCCAGCAGGACGACGCCCGCGCGGCAGTGCAGGCTGCTGCCAGCGCCATGGGGGGCAGTGAACGCCTGCTCGGGCTGCGCTCGCTGCGCCTGCGGGGCTACGGTCACGAGGCCTACCAGGATGGCGGCAGCGAGATCACGACCGAAAGCAGCGCCCCGGAGAAGATGACCAACCTCACCGCTTACGAGCGGGTGATCGACCTGGGGCAGGGGCGCACGCAAGTGCGCGCCAGAGCGTTCCGAGCCTTCGTTTTTGCGGCGCGGGCGATGATGCAGGGCCAGCCCCTGCAGCAGGGCCTGGACGGCCTGGTCGGTTTCGACGTTGCCGCCACGGGACAGGCGCGCCGCGTATCGGACGCCGTGGCGCGCCAGCGGCGCATGGAGTTGCTGGCTCAGCCCGTGATGGCACTGCGTGCCGCACTCGATCCGACGAGCCAGCTCGCGGTGCTGCGCCGCGAGGCAGGACTGCAGCTGCTGGAGGTCACCACGGCAGACGCTGCCACCTTCACCCTGGCCCTCGATGCCGAGAGTCACTTGCCGGCCTTCGTGCAGTGGATTGGTCCGCACGAAAACCTCGGTGAAATACGCTACCGCACCGAATACAGCGCCTGGTTGCCGGTGGACGGCCTGCAGCTGCCCATGAGCTTCAACACCACGGCGGATTTCCGTGACATCGTGCTGCTGCGCCTGCACGTCGACCGCTATGAACTCGACATCGACACCGGTGATCTCGCTGCACCGGCGGCTGTGCGCACCACGCCGGCGCCGGTTCCGGCCTACACGGTGGAAGCACGCCCCGTGGCGCAGGGTGTGTGGCTGCTGGCCGGCAACAACGGCGCCAATTCCGTGCTGCTGGAATTCGCCGACCACCTGACCCTTTTCGAACTGCCCACCAATCGGGCGTGGGGTGAGGCCGTCATGGCCACGGCCCGCCGCACCGTACCGGGTAAGCCGCTGACCGAAGTCATCATCTCCCACCACCATTTCGACCACACTGGCGGCCTGCGCAGTGCCGTGGCCGAGGGGCTCACCCTGGTCACACAGCGCGGCAACATCGCCTGGTTCGCCGAACTGATGGCGAGACCGGTCACGCACTTCCCTGATGCCCTGAGCCGTGCTCCCCGCCCCTTGACCACGCTGGCCGTCGACGACCATCTGCGGCTGACGGACTCGGCACTGACCGTCGATCTCTACCACACGGTGGCCAATGGCCACATGGCCGACGGTCTGTTCGCCTACATTCCCGAGCACAAGTTGTTGATCCAGGGCGATCTGTTCGACAAGAACTGGGAGGTCTACTTCTGGGGCGATACCTACGAGGCCAACCTGTCCCACCGCCAGCTCGAGGTCGAGCGTGATGTACCGATCCATGGTGAGGTCATGCCGATCGACGACGTACGCAGGCTCATCGTGCAGCAACAGGAGCAGGCACGTCTGCTTTGCTCACGCGTCGAGGAAGCCGGTCTGTCCATGCCGGGGTGTCCGCTCGCCTGGGATGACTAGCCGAGGCGCTTCAGCCGCCGCGATCCGAACTTGCTGGGGTTGCTCGATCGCGGCACAGCCAGCTCGGCGTGGTGCGTGCCTCGCTCACTTGCCGTCGAGATCGCGCAGCAATTGCTGGGCCAGCTGTCCCTTCTGCACGCGCGGCAGCATGTAGAGGTTGAGCTTGTAAAGGGACTGCAGGTAAGCACGATCCCATTCGGTCAGGCTGCTGGGCGGGGCGTTGCCACCGAACAGGTTCAGGATGGAATCAAAGCCGGCCAGATTGGCCTTCGGGTCCACCTGCACCAGGGCAACCATTGCCAGGTAGTCGGCGAGTTGGTCCCAGGTTGCCGAGCCGAGCTTGTTGACGTCGACGATGATCAGACTGCCCAGCAAGCGGTCGCGCATGCCACTGGCCAACAACGAATTGGAGGCCATCACCCGCGGCGGCTCGCCGGGATTGGCGCCCGGTACGACCGGATTGCCCATGCGATCGACCGGAACCGTGATCTGCCACCAGCGCACCGGCTGTTCACCGTTCTTGAAGGCGCTCAGCGCGTGGCTGTCCTGCGTGGTGCCTTCGGCGTTGCCGAAGGGCTTGAACAATGCACGGCGGGTTTCCACCATCTGGGTGGCGGTGAGCCTGCCATCCGTGCTGAAGATGATGTCGACGTTGGGACGGCAGTTGGGCGGCTGGATCTCCAAATTCACCAACCGCGCCGTGTCGGCCATGCGGTCCTGAATGTATTTGGCCACGGGTTCGGCTGTGTTGTGGACCCGGAAGCAGGCGCGCTCCTCGAAGCGGGCAAAGCCGAAATCGCGATTGACCGGATCACCCAGTTCGTTGACGAAATCCAGCATGATGCGGATGCGTTCCGGCGTGTAGCGCCTGCCCGTGATGAGAATGTCGTCGACGATGGCGTCGTCCTGCTCGCCCTGTGGCACGGTCTCCGCGGTGGCGTCGAGGGATTCGGCACCGGCGCTGGGGGGCTCCGGCTCGGCAGCCAGCAACGAACCCGCCAGCAGCAGCGGGGCAACGACGGCCAATACAGGCATCCTTGTCATGGGTACTCCTCAGAGCAGCGCGTAGTAGCGCACGATGTTGCCGGCTTCCTTGCGCTTGCCCACACCCACGATCACGTGTCGCATCAGCCAATCGTGCCTGCCCTTCTCCACTTCGAAGGTGGGGAAGGCGCGCAGGTAGTAGTCGCTTTCCGGCACTTCGGGCCCGTTCTCGAAGATCCAGGCGCGAATCTTCGCCATGGTGTCGGGGAAACGCCCCCACAGATAGCCACGGTTGTAGATCATGATGAGCGTGCCATCGTCTTCCTCGAGCATGTAGCGGGCGTCGAAGCTGAGCACATCGTCGGGACGGAACAGCGCGTAGTCACCCCCGCTGTTCGGCACGGCCTTGCCGTTCAGCCGCGGCCCCTTGATGGTGCCGCTGTCGAGGTAGACGGCCCCGCGACCTGCCCCGGTCGGCATGTTGTTGATGTTCTGGGTGCGCGTGAAGTTGAGGTCGATCTCGAACACGAATTCCAGCTTGGGCTGGGCGAACGCAGAAACGTCGTCGAAGGGACTGAGCGGAGCCGCTGCGGCAGCAGGTTCAGCCGCCCGGGCGCTGGAGGCGACAGTGCCGGCTCCGGCAAGCGTCAGGGCCGCCGCGCCGAGCACACCAAGGTCCCCGAAAAAGGCACGGCGGTTGAGCGGAGATTCGTTGCCGGGTGCACCCGGGTCATCGTGTTGCATGCGAGCTCCTCGGTGGGGATTGCCGGATTGTGTCAAAGGATCCAGCTGAACAGGGCAGTACCGGTGGCGGCAGACCGCGGCGCCGCAGCGGGACTTGTCAGCCCCGCCAGCATGCGTACGGCCAGTTGCTGCAACTCGGGACCGGTGGTCAGGACGGACTCGGGCTGCTCCCAATGCGGAAACAGGCGTTCCTCGCCGGCCAGTCCGCGCAGGACGAAAAAGTCCGCGTAGGACGTGAGTCCGAGCAGTTTCGTGCCCTGCAGTCGCCGCGTGCGCAGCTGCTGCCGCCACTGCCTGACCACGTCTTCGGCGAGGGGCTCGCACTGTGCCCCCTGGGCCTGCAGCAGCGCTGCGAACCCGGTGCTGGCAGGTTCTGCCGGCTGATACAGCACGCAGAGACCTGCGCCAGCCGGCAGCGCCAGCGAACGCGTGGCGGCACCAGCGCCAGCCAAGGCCACGAGTCCAGCAGACTGCTGCAGAAACTCGCGGCGCTTGAGGGCGAGAATGTCGTCGAGCATGGAACTACTCCTTTACCAGATACTGCTGGATGACGGCCAACTGGGCATCGCTGACCTCGCCGCGACTAAGTGGATACATCACGCCGAGGCCGCCGCGCACAACAGCCTCCACGAAGGCGGGCTCGAGGTCGCGGCGATTCTCCAGAATGGCCTGCTCGGCCGGGAAGCGGCGCGCCAGCAGCGTTGTGCCCATGCCGCCGGCACGATGGCACATGCCGCACTTTTCGCCGAAGACGGCGGCCGGCACCTGCTGCTGCAGATCTGCCCAGTCAGCGGATTCCGCAGCCAGTGCGCTGCCTGAGGCACACGGCAACAGCAGCGCGAGCACCCAATACTTTTTCATGCTGCTCCTCCGCGCCGCGGGCTGTTGCCCCAAATACCACTCTTGCCGGGCGCAAGGATGCCGTTGGGGTCCAGCGCTACCTTCAGTTTGTCGTTGAGTCGCCAGAGGGCGCCAGCATTGAAATCGTAACTTTCGGCGATGAGGTCCATATAGGTGATGTGGGCCCGATACTCGCCGTAACGCAGTGCCTTGGCATCATCGACCAGTGTCCGGAAGAAGCGATCCACCTGTGCCACCATCTGCTTGTCGTCCTTGTTGTATAGCACCTGATTGACGTTGGTGATATGCCTTTCTCCGAGGGCAAAGGAGCCGTGGTAGTCCATACCGAATTCGTTGTAGCGCGCAAAGGTGCGCTGGAACTGGGCGAGCGCCTTGTCACCGTTCTGCGGCAGCGCCGGCGAGAACCCCACGTGCGCACCACGGCCGCCATGCCAACCGGCATTGGCCAGCGGAAACGTGATGGGGATACCAGCGAACGGCTGCTGTTCGCGGGGCATACCCTCGCGCCACAGACCACGCTTCATCGGATACTGCGTGCGGCTGGCAAAGGTGGACTGCACCACGTTGGCCGTGGCACTGGTGATCTCCTCCGGGCCGTACAGCCGCAGGTTGATGCTCCACCAGCCGAGACCGAAGCGCTGACGGATCGCGGAGATGACTTCCTCGGGGATGGCGCCGGGCCCCGTGTACCAGTCAGTGCGCTTGGTGAGCACGGCTGCAGCACGCAGCCAGTTGCCGATCGAGGGGGATTGCTGGATCAAGCCACTGCGGCGCATCGGAGCGAGCGTGTCGATGGCCCAGCCGAGGTCTTCTTTCTGGTCCAGCTCCATGTCGAGGGAGATGATGGTCTCGGGCTTGGGCATCAGCCAGAGACCCAGTTTGGTGACGATGCCGAAGTTGCTCTGCATGAACATCTGATCCCAGTGGGGACCGAAGCCATAGGGATGCAGAGTCCAGGACTCCGAGTCACTCATGGCACCCATGCCGGTACGCACGAGATCGCCGTCCGGCAGGACCACTTCGAGACCGCAGACTCGGTCGCTGTGATCGCCGTAGGGCGTGTAACCCACACCACGATCGAGGGCGTTGCCCGCCACGGACCCCCAACTGTTGCCGATCGGAGAAATCCAGTAAGGGATGTCGTTCTTTTCCACGTAGTCGAAGAGGTCGTAGAAACCTACGCCCGGCTCGACCAGCACCGTGCCGTTGTCGACGTCGAGCCAGATTTTCTTCATGCGCGACAGGTCGAGGACCACCGATCCACTGACTACGGGGGCCGCGCTGCCGTACCCGAAATTCTTGCCGCGACTGATCGGCCAGAGCGGAATCCGGTGCTCGTTGGCCAGCCGTACCACGGCCCGCACCTCCTCAGTGGAACTCGGCGCCACGGCCGCCGCTGCCACGTGCGCCGCCTGATCGAAGCCGTAATGGTCGAGGTAGGTATCACGATCCTGGTCGGTGGCAAGAACCCACTCGGTGCCGACTACGCCGGCAAAGGCGCGCAGGGCGGCATCAAAACTGGACTGCGTGTGGTCCGGAGGAAGAACGAGTTGCATCGGCGCGACCTTGCTTGTGTTCTTGCGGCCCTATGATTGTCGGTGAATTGGCGGGGTGGCTCAACCAGCCGTGCCGCAGTTTCGGCAGCAGGGACTTGCTATGCAGGAACACCTGGCGAGGAGGGGCAGGCTGCGCCGGGCAGTCCTGCTGGTTACCATAGGGGCGCTATGGTCCTCGCTAGCCTGTGGCTTTTGCGGGGCCGCCTTTGCATTTGCTTGAGTCGTTTGAATTGCCGGAACAGGAGTCAGTCTCGATGAGCATCGTGAAAGCGTTGGACAGCGCAGCTGCGGCCCTCGGTCGTATCGGCCTGCTCTTGAAGACGGAGGCCGATGCCCCGGTGGTGGCCGCCATCAGCCAGATCGCCGACATTGCGCCGGACGATGCCACGGCCATCGCGCGCGTACTGCAGCAGGCCAGTGCCTTCAACGCCATGGTGCGCAGCGAGATCGGCGAGATGACGATCGCCAACCGCTACGAGGCCATCGCCAGCGACTTCAACTCCATACGTGACGATGCCAGCAACATGGTCGGCTATGTCGATGATGGGCGTGTCGATTGGAAGGAGAAGGCGGCCCTGACGTGGATGCGCGTGACGCGAGGCAGCATCCCCGATCGCTTCGATAGCATCCGCAGCACCTACCTGACCGTGGCGAGGGACTGCAAGGAGCAGATCGAGCGTGAGAAAAACATCCTGCTCGCCTATTCCGAATTCCGCTTTGCCCTCAAGGAAAGCGAGGTCGCTGCCCACCGACTGCTGCAGGGGGCCACGACCCGACTGGACGCGGCCAGGGCCACGCTGGAATCAACCCAGCAGGCTGTCGATGCCGGCAACCGCAGCGAGGGCGAGGCCTACGCCAGGCTGGAACTGGCCCGCGACCGGGCCATGCGCGCGCTGCAGGACGAAGATCGCCGCTATCAGGTGGCGAAGGACCTGGCCGACAACATCAAGGCCAGCTACGCCGCCGGCGAAGTGGTGATGGCGCGCCTGCTGCAGACGACCGCCATCAAGGAGCGCGTCTACCAGCAGGCCGTGACCTTCTTCTCCACCAACGAGACCGTATTCACCGCGCTGTCGGCAGCCTTCACGTCCCTGCAGGGGCTGCACGAGGGCACACAGACGCTGAACGCCATGAAGCAGGGCATCAACCAGGGGCTGGAGTCGATTGCCGATCTCGGAACCCAGATCCAGATCGAGGGCCTCAAGGCCGGCTACGGTCCGGGATTGGCCGTGGATTCGGTTCGCAAGCTGGTCGACTCGGTGACGGAGTTCCAGCTCCGCTCCTACGACACCATTCACGAAATGCGTCAGCTGGCCACCCGTAATGCCGCCGAGATCACCGAGGCTGTCGAGGCCGGCAAGAAGCATCTCAATGAGCTGATCGTCCGGCGCGCCGCTGGCTGACGCCCTCCCCACCCAGGCTGCCAGCATGAGCACCACCGACCCGCGCGCCTTCGAAGAAAAGCTGCTGACCATCGATGTCATCGATGGTCTGCGGCGTGAGCAGGAGCGTCTGGACCGGGCGCTCTGCGATGCCGGGCGCCTGCAAGAGCTGCGCGCGGAAATCCAGGCCTACTACGCGGCAGCCGGCCTCAGCGTCTCCGAGGCCCTCATCGACCAGGCGATCGCCGAGCGCCAAGCCCAGCGGTTCGCGTTCAAGACGGCGTCTCTCGGCCCGTTCGGCCACCTGTTGGCCAGTGCCTACGTGCTGCGCAAGCGGATCGTGGCGGCGCTGCTGCTGGTAGCGACGACCGGTCTGGCGGGCTGGTTGGCCGATCAGCAGTTCGCCCGCTGGCAGCAGCAGCGTGAGCTGCAGGCCTACCGCGCCGACTTGCTGTCACAACTGGAGGATCTGCAGCAGGACGCCGCCCTGCTCGCCACGCTGCCGCGGACGCTGCCACCGCTGCAGTCAGCGGCAATCCCGGCACTGCCTGAATGGGTCGCGGAGCTACAGGGCAATTACACGCAAACCATGCTGGCCCTCGAGGACGCCCGTCAGTGTCTCGTCATCAGTCTTCCCACCGACCTCGCGCTCGGCTGGAGCGGCGAGCCGGCATTGCGCCGCTGCCACGCCGGCATCGCTCCTACGCTGAGCGCGATCGGTCGTGCCCAGTTACTCGGCAACGAACATCAGGCACTGACCCGGGCCGCCACGGGCTACACGCAGTGGCAGCAGCGCCTTGTCAGTGACAGCCGCCTGCAGGACTGGCGCTCGATCGCCGTGGCCAACGAGCGTTTGCAGGCCGCAATCCTGCCGGGGAGCAGTCGCCTCGCCTTCATCGACGCCATGAACGATGCCACGCTGGGTCTGGAAGAACTGTCGCGCTCGATCGCCGGTCATGCTGACGCGCTGGCCTGCCTCGAGGGTGCGGTGACGCGGGCCACCGACGTCAATGACCTGCGCAGCCTGCGGACGCTGCTGGAGGCCGGCCAGGGCTACCGGCAGGCACCTGCCGTGGCCGGCATCGAGACTTGGGCGGCCCATGCAGGTGATACCTGTACTTTCTTCGGTCAGGACATTGCCCTGCAGATCATCAATGAGCGAGGTGAAGACACGGGTGTGTGGCGTTACTACGGTGAAGACCGCAGTGCACGCAGCAATTATCTGATCGTCGACGCCGTCGGCAGCGACGGCGCAGCGGTGGACGTGCCGTTCGACAGCATCGAGGACAACATGGCCTACAAGCAGAGCCGTTTTGGCGTTTTGGTCAGCGCGGCTCTCTTCGAGAACGTTCGACTCGACAAGGCCGACGACGGTCTGCTGCGCTCCACGCTGCTGGGTCGCAAGCCGGCCAACCAGCTGTCGTGGCAGCTTGGCGACGGCGCCGAAGCGCGCTTCATTGCGGAGTGGTGAGCCGCGTGGACAGCCGCAACCTGCAACAGCAACTCAAGTCCCTGCAGGACGAGCATCAGCAGTTACAGCGCGAGCAAGTCGGACTCGAGCAGCAGCGTGCTGCCACCGAACAGCAGGTCGCCGACCTGCTGCTGCAGATCAGGACGGTGGTCACGACGGCTGTCCGGCTCGGCGAAACATTCGACTGGACCAGCCTCGACGAGCACGTGCAACTGCGCTTTGGACAGCTCGATCAGCACCAGCAGGTACTGCTGGATCGGCTGCACGCCGAGGAGACCGCAGCCTCCGCTGATCAGCAGCAATTGCAGCAGGCGCTGGCTGCGCACGGCGCAGCCAGTGCAGCGCTGGCCAGTCTCGATGCCAGCCTGGAAACGCTGCTCGAGCAAAGACCGGAAGTGCAGGAGTCCATGCGGACGCTTGGCGAGATCGAACTACTGACTGAGCGCCTGCGCCAGCAACAGGCCGAATCAGCAGAAGATGCGGCGGACAAGCGCCGCGCCTACGAGGAGGATCGCTACTTCGCCTACCTGCACCAGCGAGGCTTCAGCGAAAGTCGCTATGTCGCGTCCAGCCTGACGCGGCGCTTCGATCGTTGGCTGGCGGCACGCTGTCACTACCAGACCAACGCCGCCCAGTATGCCGTCCTGCTTGCCATACCAGCGCGCCTGCAGGCCACGCTCGACGAGGCGAAGGCAGAAATGGGCAGGCTCGAAGACTGGATCAGCGCGCAGCGCGAACAGCTCGGCGTGGAGCGGGGGCGCCTAGCTCTCGTACGGCATGTGGAGAAGGCCGCGGCGGAGCTTGCCGGTCGAAAGGCAGTCATGGCGGAACATGCGCGCCGCATCGCAGCGACGCAGCAGGAAATCCAGCGCCTGACGAGTGGTGACCACCCACTGCATTCGGCCATCGCTAGCATGGTGGCCGACAAGGTGCAGGGTCCAGAGCTGGCACGTTTCGTCGCCACCACCCTGAGTCAGGAAGACGACAGGCTGCTGCCGCAACTGGAGCGCGCACAACTGCTGCTGTGCCAGCTGCAGGCAGGTCTCGCCACCAACGGCGCCCTGCAGCAGCTCAAGCGCAACGAGCTCGAGACGCTGGAGCACGAACTGCAGCGAACCCTGCGCTTGGAAGAAGCGGCCCTGCGGGCGCTCAGCAGACGCCGCCGACCGGGTCCCGGGCCTTGGGACGGCGGTTGGGGCGATGGTGGTTTCGGTGGCGGTCGCCGCGGCGGCCTGGGAGGGGCAGGCTTTGGGGGCGGGGGTTTCGGGAGCGGCGGCGGCTTCGGTGGCGGAGGGTTCAAGCGCGGCGGGGGGTTCTGAAT
>DAIRDB010000060.1:0-18375 GCA_036796405.1 Gammaproteobacteria bacterium
CGAGGGGTTCCCCGTCAGGTCGGCATCCAGACCGCTGAAAAGATACTCGCCGACGGCGCCCGCCAGCTGGGTAACCCGTCCCTCGGCGGCCGCTACCAGACGACCGGCCTGTGCCGCTGCGCCGGGTTGCCAGCGCAGGCCGACCTTCACGTGACCCGACCCCGCGACCAGCTCCAGCGGCAGGGCGGGCGTGCCGAGTTGCTGACGCAGCGTGCCGGCGCTGCCGCCGAACGTGACCGCTGGCCACTCGAGTTCAGCATAGGTTTCTCGAGTCGCAAAGGTGTAGTGACCGCTCACAACCGGCTGCAGCGCCGGGCCTGCGCCGAACGGTAGCCAGCGGCCGCGCCACGTAAGCTGCTCACGCGGGCGACGGAGGGTGGTCTCCGCCTCCAGCCCTCCGGACAGCACAACGCCGTTCCATTCCGTCGTGCCGTCGAAGGCGAGGAGGCAGCGGTCGAGGCCGCAGTCGCGCAGGGACAGGGTGCCCTGCAGTCGAGCGTCCTGCTGGCCGAAACGGCTGGCAAGCTGCAGAGGCAGTGCGGCAGCGGCAATGGCCGGCCCCGCGCCGGCGTTGAGCGTGACCGTTGCGGGTCCCGTCAGCTGCAGCACCGTTGCCTGCCGGGGGTCTGCGGCGTTGCCCTCCTCACTCACGACGGGATCGCCGCGCAACTGCAGCGTGAACGTCGGTGCCGCAGCGCCCAGCACCGGCGCTGCCGACGGGGGCTTGGCCGCGTCGGCGACCAGAGTCCAGGCCAGTGCACCACGCCAGGTCGGTGCCGACGCGTCCGCCGGCGTGGCCAGCAGTCGCGCCAGTGCGTCGAGCTGCAGCAGACCACTGCCCGCGAGCGCGGTCTGCTGGGCACGGGGCGTCAGCGTAAAGGACGCCTCCCCGATCGCTGCGCGGTCGGCCGTCACGGCGAGTTCGAGTCTGGCTGGGGCCAGGGCATCCGCCTGCGCAAAATGTACGAGCAGCAGCCGTGAGTCGTCGCGGGCTTCCAGTCGCCAGTCGCCGGCGCGGGCCTGCAGGGAAAGCGTCAGAGCCGGCAGTGGCAGCGGCAGTGTCAGGGCGGCGATCTGCAACTCGTTGAGGGGAAGTTCGCGCAGCCCGGCGAGCAGGCCGGTGGTGTCACCCAGAACGTATTCCTGCACGGCGGCGAGCAAGGCGGCGGGTTGATCCGGGGACGGCGCGTCAGCCGACGCCCCCGCGGCAGGGCCGGTGAGCACGTCCATCGACCCGACGCTGACGGCACCCACCTCGACCGGACCGAACGGCAGCCCGACACGCAATCCAAGGATCAGCTCCGTGAGCTGCAGCCGCGGGCCGGCATCCAGCGCCAGCGCAACGCTCTGCAGCCGCAGCTGCCCAGCGGAAAACTGCAGACCCTGCAGACTCGTGACAGCAAGTCCGCTGCTGCGCAGGGCCACGGATGCAGCCACACGGAGCAGCGGCTCGCGGGCAGTCCAGGCGAGCAGCAGAAGCAGGATGCCGGCGAGCACGGGCAGGACTGGGCGAAAGGACCGAGGCATATGTCGATGGTGACAGCAACGGCGGGCGCTCCGCCATCCTCCCCGGCTGAAAGCCGCTGCTGTCGCAAACTCCCGCGCTGACGTTGCCGCAGCCGCCGCTGCATGGGTAAAGTCACTGGCATGCAAAGGTCGTCCCCGAGCCGAGGAAATCCCTGATGAATGCGCGCCGTCTGCTGCACCCGTCATTACTGCTTGCGGCGCTGCTGCCTCTGACGCCTGCGGCTTTATGGGCCGAAGGGGCGGTGCGGGTGCTGGCCTGCGACAGCACGCGCGTCTGCGACACGGTTGGCGAGTGCCGGAGTGACTCCGGTAGCCTGACCCTGCGCATGGCCCCGGAGGCGCTCGATGCCGACGGCAGCGGACGCTATGCGTTGACACTCGATGGCGACGTGTTGCCGATGCAGGCAGTTTCGGAGGCCGGACCGTTCCTCTGGCAGCAGGCCGACACCCACTACACGCTGCTCGTAAACTCCAACACCGATTTTGTGCTGCATGCTCTCACGCTCAGCCCGCAGCCATCGGCCTCACTGCGTTATCTGCGCTGCACGTTCAGGCAGTGACGCGCGGCCGGACAGACTCAGGCGTCGGCCTCACCTAGCGTCTGATGAACCCAGCGCTTGACCTGTTCGGTGAGTTCGCGCGCTTCGCGGCCCGTGCTGTCGATCGGTTCGCCGACCACCACGGTGATGATGCCGGGTCGCTTCACCAACTGATGCGCCGGCCAGTACACGCCCGCATTGTGGGCCACCGGCACGATCCGCGCTCCGCTGGCGATGGCGAGCTCGGCGCCGCCCGTGTAGTACTTGCGGTCCTGGCCCGGCTCGCCGCGCGTTCCCTCGGGAAATACCAGCACCGAAACGCCCTGCTTCAGCTGGCGACGGCCCTGCTCCAGCATGGACTCGCGGGCACTACGCCGCTTGCTGCGGTCGATGGCGATCGGGTCGAGCAGGGCCAGCGCCCAGCCGAAGAAAGGGATGCGTAACAGCTCACGCTTCAGCACGGCGCACAGCGGCTGGAATTCACAGTAGAGGAACAGGGTCTCCCACGGGCTCTGGTGATTACTCAGCATGACGTAGGGTTCGCTCGGAATTTTCTCGCGCCCTTCCATGCGGAACGTCACACCGCAGCACACGCCCACCCACCAGACCACGAAGCGGTTCCACTGCACGAAGTAGCGGTAACGGGTCTTGAGCGGCAGCATCCAGCCCAGCAACACGCACAGGCTGGCGTGCGGAATCAGCGAGCCGCCGTACACGACGTAGAAGAGCAAGGAGCGCAGCGTGTTGATCATGGTGTCGCCAGTATCAGTCTGGCGGCGGCCGCCAGGTCATCGACCACCTGCGCCGCGGGCAGCAGGTGGCCGCTCAGCCGTTCGGCGAAGGCGGCGCCTTTGCCGCTACGCACGAGCAAGGGCCGGCAGCCGGCGGCCAGTGCCATCTGTACATCCTTCTCGTGGTCCCCCACCAGCCAGGCACCGCGCACATCCTCGCCCAGTTCTGCGGCGATCTGCTGCAGCAGGCCGGTTTTCGGCTTGCGACAGCCGCAGTCCGCGTCGGGATGATGCGGGCAATAGCAGATCACGGCAATGTGCCCACCGGCGGCTTCCACCAGCCCGCACAACTTGTCATGCATCTGCGCCAGCGCATATTCATCGAAAAAGCCGCGGGCGATCCCGCTCTGGTTGGTGGCTACCGCGATCAGGTAACCGGCACGCGAAAGCGCTGCGATGGCGTCGATGCTGCCGGGCAGCGGAATCCACTCGTCGGCGCTCTTGATATAGTCGTCCGCGTCGGCATTGATCACGCCGTCCCTGTCGAGGATGACCAGCTTCGGCGCAGCGGCGTCAGACATTCTGCAACAGCGAGATGTCGGCCACCCGCAGGAACAGCTCGCGCAGGCGCTGCAGCAGTGCCAGCCGATTCTGTCTCAGTGCGGCATCTTCGACATTCACCATCACCTGATCGAAGAAGGCATCCACCTGTGGCTGCAGCTCGGCCATCGCCGCCAGCGCTTCCGTGTAGCGATGCGAGGCCAGCAGCGGACCGACCGCGGCCAGCACATCGGCCAAGGCCGCGTCGAGGGCGCGCTCGGCCGGATCCTGCAACAGCTCCGGCTTCACCGCGCCCAAGCTGGCGCTTGCCGATTTCTGCAGGAGGTTGGAAACGCGCTTGTTGGCAGCCGCCAGCGCCTGCGCGGCCGGCAGGGTCACGAAGTGAGACACGGCGCGGATGCGGGCATCGAACAGCAGGGGGCTCGTGGTGCGCACCGCATCGACGGCGATGAAAACGTCGCTGCGCACGCCCTGATCGGCATACAGCGCTCGCAGCCGTTCGAACACGAAATCCAGCACCTGCGTCTGCAGCTGAGCGGCCTTCGGCAGCGCGGCATAGGGTGCGGCAGCGGCGGCAACGGCGGTAGCCAGGTCCAGCGGCAGCTGCTTGTCGATGACGATGCGCAGCACACCGAGCGCCGCGCGGCGCAAGGCAAACGGATCCTTGGAGCCCGTGGGCGGCTGGCCGATGGCGAACAGACCGGCGATGGTGTCGAGCCGCTCTGCCAGCGCCAGGATCATGCCCGTCCGGCTGCTCGGCAGCGCATCACCGGCAAAACGTGGCAGGTACTGCTCATTGAGCGCCAGGGCCACCTCGTGGGGTTCGCCATCGTGCAGGGCGTAGTGGTAACCCATGATGCCCTGCAGCTCGGCGAACTCGTAGACCATGCTGGTCATGAGATCGCACTTGCCAAGCTCGGCTGCCCGCGCCACCAGCGCAGTGTCTGCCTGCAGCACACTGGCGATGTGCTGAGCCAGTGCTGCCACATGGCGTGATTTTTCGTACACGGTACCCAGCTCCTGCTGGAACACCACCGTCTTCAGCTTGGCGATGCGCGCCGCCAGCGTCTGCTTCTTGTCCTGCGCGAAGAAGAAGGCCGCATCGGCCAGGCGCGGGCGAATCACCTTCTCGTTGCCGGCGATCACCTGTGCCGGATCGCGGCTGACGAGGTTGCTGAGCGTGACGAAGCGCGGCAGCATGCTGCCCGCAGCATCCACTAGGTGGAAGCATTTCTGGTGCCCTTTCATGGCCGAAATCAGCGCCTCTTGCGGCACCTCGAGGAAGGCCGGATCGAAGTTGCCGGTGAGGGCCACCGGCCATTCCACCAGCGAGGTGACTTCGTCGAGCAGGGCCTCTTCGATCACGGCGCGGGCATTGTGCTTCTTGCCCTCCGCGTCGACCTGCCTGCGGATTTCCTCACGGCGCTCGGCAAAGCTGGCAATGACCTTGCCCTGCCCGCGCAGCAGTCGTTCGTAGAACTCCGGTGCATTCAGGTGCAGCGTGCCGGGGTGGTGGAAGCGATGGCCGCGCGTGGCGGCCCCGGTCTCGACGCCCAGGATCGTGGCCGGAATCACCTCGCTGCCGAACAGCAGCACCACCCAGTGAACGGGCCGCACGAATTCGTCGCGCGTGCTGCCCCAGCGCATGCGCTTGGGGATGGGCAACGCCGCCAAGGCACTGCGCAGCAGGTCAGGCACCAGCGCCGTGGTGGGTTCACCCTTCTGCATGGTACTGAAGGCCAGCTTGAGTACCTTGCCGTCCTGCTTTTGCTGCAGGTCGGCAACACTCACGCCGCAGCCACGCGCAAAGCCCTCCGCCGCCTTGGTCGGCGTGCCGTCGGCACCGAACGCGGCTTGCACGGCCGGGCCGAACTTTTCCACCGTACGGTCGGCCTGTGCGCTGTCGAGCTGCTGCACCAGCAGTGCCAGTCGGCGCGGCGTGGCAAACGGCGTGATGCCGGCGTGCTCAAGCCCGGCCTTGGCGAGCAGGCTGGCGAACTCGTCACGGAACGCTTCCGACAGCGGCAGCAGCGCCTTGGGCGGCAGCTCTTCGGTGCCGATTTCGATGAGGAGGTCCTTCTTAAGCATGGGCGACTTTCTCCAGGCACTCTCGGCGCAACGGCTCCGGCGCCAGCGGAAAACCCAGACGGGCCCGTGAGTCGTAGTACGCCTGCGCCACGGCGCGCGCCAGTGTCCGCACCCGCAGGATATAGCGCTGCCGCTCGGTGACCGAGATGGCCGAGCGCGCATCGAGCAGGTTGAAGGCGTGGGACGCCTTCACCACCTGTTCATAGGCGGGCAGTACCAGCTTGTTGTCGAGCAGGTGCTGGCAGGCCGCCTCGTGCTCGTCGAAGTGGCGGAACAGGCTGTCGGTATTGGCGTGTTCGAAGTTGTAGGCACTTTGTTCCACCTCGTTCTGGTGGAACACGTCGCCGTAGGTCACCACGCCGTTGGGAGTGCGAGCCCACACGATGTCGAAGATGCTGTTCTTGCCCTGCAGATACATGGCGATGCGCTCGAGACCGTAGGTGATCTCACCGCTGACCGGGTAGCACTCGAGACCACCCACCTGCTGGAAGTAGGTGAACTGGGTGACTTCCATGCCGTTCAACCAGACTTCCCAACCGAGGCCCCAGGCGCCGAGCGTGGGTGATTCCCAGTTGTCTTCCACGAAGCGTACGTCGTGGATGGTGGTGTCGATGCCGAGATGCTGCAGTGACTTGAGGTACAGGTCCTGGATGTTGAGCGGCGATGGCTTGAGGATCACCTGGAACTGGTAGTAGTGCTGCAGACGCATGGGGTTTTCGCCATAGCGACTGTCGGTCGGGCGGCGGCAGGGCTGCACGTAGGCCGTGTTCCAGTTCTCCGGACCGATGGCGCGCAGGAAGGTCGCCGTGTGGAAGGTGCCGGCACCCACCTCGCTGTCGAGTGGCTGGATGAGCACGCAGCCCTGGTCGGCCCAGAACTGCTGCAGGGCCAGAATGAGGCCCTGGAACGTCGAAACGTCCAATTTGGCGGAAGCAGAGGTGGTCAAGGAGACTCCGGGGGTACCCGCTTCGGGTACCATGCAGGCATCGAAAAAAACAGGCGGGCATTATCCTGAACTCCCCCCCATGAAGGAAGCGCTGACCCTCCTGCTGCTGCGACTGCTCGCGCTGCTGCCACTGTCCGTGGCGCGCGCACTCGGACGCGGTTGCGGGCTACTGTGCTGGTGGACTCGGCGACGCATGGCGCGCACTACCGAGACCAATCTCGCCCTGTGTTTTCCCGCAGCGCCGGCCGACGAGCGCCGGGCCCTGGCGCGCGACAGCCTGCAGCAAACCTTCCAGACCATCTGCGAGACCGGCGCGGCGTGGCTGTGGCCGGCGCCGCGCACCCTGGCCTTGATCGGCCGCGTGGAGGGACTGGCGTTGTTGCAGGCCGCCAAGGCGGCGGGTAAAGGCGTGCTGGTCGTGGCACCACACCTCGGCAACTGGGAGATTTTCGGTCTCTACCTGAACGCCTGCGGCTGCGGGCAAAGCAGCCAGCTTTATCAACCGCCGGACTCCCCCGCGCTCGATCGCCTGATCCGCAAGGCGCGTAGCCGAGCGGGCGCTCGCATGGTGAGCACGGACGTCAAGGGAGTCGCCGCGCTGCTGAAAGCACTGCGCGACGGCGAAGTGGTCGGCATCCTGCCCGACCAGGTGCCGCCGGCCAGCGGCGGTGAATTTGCGCCTTTCTTCGGCGTGCCGGCCCTCACCATGACGCTCTTGAATCGCCTGCAGCAGAGGACGGGTGCTGCGGTGCTGCTCGGTTATGCGCGGCGCGAAGGCCGCGGCTTCACCATCGTGCTGCGGACACCCGAGCCGCAGATCGAGAGCGACGATCTGGCCATTGCACTGCCGGCGTTGAACCGCGGCATCGAGCGCCTGGTCGAGGAAGTCCCGGCGCAGTACCAGTGGGAGTACAAGCGGTTCAAGCGCCAGCCGGCGGGCACAGCCTCCCCCTACCGCTGATCCTCACCACGACTGCCGGCGCCAGGCCGCTCGAAGGGGCCAACACCGGCCCGCCGCCCGGCCCACGCGCTAGGCAGAATCCCCGCGCTTGCCGAGCAGTGCGTAGTAAAACCCGTCGGGCCCGTTGGCGGCTGGCAGCAATTGCACGCCCACCGCGCAGCGCTGCGCCGTAGCGACCTCGAGCGGCAGCGCCGTGGCATCGGGCGTGTCGGCCAGAAACGCCTGCAGCTGGCCACTGTTTTCCGCCTGCAACACCGAGCAGGTCGAGTAGAGCAGAAAGCCACCCGGCGCCAGCAGCGGCCACGCGGCGCGCAGCAGAGCTCGCTGCCGCGCGATGAGGCTGTCGACTTCGGCCGGTGTGCGCAGCAGCTTGATGTCTGGGTGACGGCGGATCACGCCTGTGGCCGAACAGGGCACGTCGAGCAGGATGCGGTCGAAGCAGCCGAACTCTGCAGCGGGCGCTGCCGTGATGTCGGCGCAGCGCACCTCGGCCCGCAGCCCCAGCCGCTCGAGATTCTGGTGCAGGCGCGGCAGGCGGCGCGCTTCGTTGTCGAGGGCCAGCACCTGCAAACCCGGCTCTGCCTCCAGCAGCGCACAGGTCTTGCCGCCTGGCGCGGCACAGGCATCCAGCACGCGCAGGCCCGGCGCCAGTGGCAGCAGGCTGGCACAGAGCTGCGAGGCCTCGTCCTGCACGCTCAGCAGGCCCTCCCCAAATCCCGGCAAGGCGGTGACCTCGACCGGCTGCGCCAGCACGACCGCTTGCGGCGCCAGTGCACCGGCTGCGGCGGCCAGACCCGCCGCCTGCAGACTGGCCAGCACGGCCTCGCGACGGGTCCGCCCGCGATGCACGCGCAGGGTGAGAGGCGCGCGCTGGTTATTGGCATCGAGTATGGCGCGGTACTGCCCTGGCCAATCCTGCTTGAAGCGCGCAAGCAGCCACTCGGGGTGGGAATACCACAGCGCATAGTCGCGCTGGGCGCGCGCCAGCAATTCCTCCTGACGCCGTGTGGCGCCGCGTAACACGGCGTTCACCAGACCCTTGGCCCACGGTTTACCCAGCGCCGTGACCGCCTCCACGCTTTCGTTGACGCAGGCGTGGTCGGGCGTGCGCATGAACAGCAACTGGTAGAGCCCGAGCAGCAACAGGCAGTGCAGGTCGAGGTCCTTGCTGCGCAGCGGCTTGTCCAGCAGCTGCTGCAGGTAGAACGCCAGCCGCGTGTGCCAGCGGCAGACGCCGTAGCAAAGCTCCTGCAGCAGGGCCGGGCTGCTGGCGCGGTTCAGTCTTTCGCTGCTGAGCAGGCTGGCAAGCGAGCCCTGTGCCTGCAGCAGGCTGGCAAGCACATCGATGGCAAGCAAACGCTCTGGTCGTTTGGTCATGGGCGCGCTGGCGGGCTGCAAGCAAGGCGTGCGGTGGGCGGGCACACGGTGTTTCAGGCCTCGGGTGTGCCGGTGTCATCGGCGCCGCTCGCGATTTCCTCGCGCGCCTTGCGCGCCAGCGCCTGGTAGCGGCGGCGAAACGACTCCAGCAGCGCCTCGTCGAGTTCCTCCAGATCGAGGATGGCGTTGTGCGCGCCCTTGGTGGCGCGAATGAGTTCGTCCAGTTTCACCTGCATCGCCTCGGTGTCGCGGTTCTGCGTGTTCTGGATCAGGAACACCATCAGGAAAGTGATGATGGTGGTGCCCGTGTTGATAACCAGCTGCCAGGTGTCGCTGAAATCGAACAGCGGCCCGGTGACCAGCCAGCCGAGAATCACCGCCAGCGCCAGCGCGAAGGTGCGCGGCCTGCCGCAGTACCGTGCGGTGAGCTTGGCGAACGACGAGTACCAGCTGTCCGGCGTGGTGACGGGTTTGGTCTGCATGGGGTCGGTCTCCTGTGCGTGCGGGCGCCGGCGGTCGGCAAATGCCGTCTCAGTCTATCGCCAAGCGACGTGCCGTATCAGCCGGCGCTGCGCCGCTGCAGGGAAAGCCCACCGAGGAACAGCAGCGCTGCCGCAACCACGATGCTTGGCCCCGTCGGCGTGTCCCACTGCCATGAGGCCGCAAGGCCCCCCAGCACGGCCAGCGCACCGCTCATGCTCGCCGCCAGCGCCATCTGCTCGGGCGACCGCGCAAACAGCCGTGCGGTCGCCGGCGGAATGATCAGCAGTGAAGTGATGAGCAGCACGCCGACGATCTTCATCGCCACTGCCACCACCACCGCAATGGTCAGCAACAGCAGCACGCGCAGTCTGGCCACTGCAATGCCCTCCACGGCCGCCAGCTCCGGTTGCAGCGTCAGCGACAGTAGCCGGTTCCACTGCGTGAGCAGCACCAGGCCGGCCACGGCGACTCCCGCCACCAGCCAAGCCAGCTCGCGGCCGCTGACCGTGAGCAGGTCCCCGAACAGGTAGGCCTGCAGATCGATCTGCACGCGGGTGAAGCTGAGCAGCACCAGCCCCAGCGCCAGCGCGCTGTGGGCGAGGATGCCGAGCACCGTGTCGTCGGCGAGGCGCGTGCGCCGCTCCAGGGTCACCAGCAGCAGGGCGATCAGCGTGCAGGAGGCGATCACCGCCAGCTGCATATCGAGCTCGAGAAAGAGGCCTAACGCGATGCCCAGCAGGGCCGAGTGGGCGAGGGTGTCGCCGAAGTAGGCCATGCGACGCCACACCACGAAACAGCCGAGCGGACCAGCCACCAGCGCCAACAGCAGTCCGGCGGCCAGCGCGCGCCACAGGAAGTCCACCATCTAGCCCCCTTTCCGCGGATTGTGCAGCAGGCTCGGACCATGCCGATGCTGGCAGTGCTCGCCGTGCACGTGGTCCGGATCGTCGACCACTTCGCCGGCGAGGTCGTGTTCATGATTGTGGTGGTGGGTATAGACCGCCATCGCCTGCACACCCTGGCGGCCGAACAGTTCGAGATAGGCCGGGTCGTTGCTGACCTGCTCGGGATGGCCGTGGCAGCATACGTGCTGGTTGAGACAGATCACTTCGTCGGTGGCCGACATCACCAGATGCAGGTCGTGGGACACCATCAGCACGCCGCACTGATGTCGGTCGCGGATGTTGGTAATCAGCCGATAGAACTCCGCTTGACCTTTGAGGTCCACGCCCTGCGTCGGTTCGTCGAGCACCAGCAGTTCAGGCTCGCGCAGCAGCGCGCGCGCCAGCAGCACACGCTGCAGTTCACCGCCGGACAGCGCCGCCATCCGGGCGTCTGCCACCCGCGTGGCACCGACCTCCGCCAGCGCGGCGGCGATGTCGGCCGGCTGGGCTCCGGGCGCAAGGGCGAGGAAGCGCTGCACGCTGATCGGCATGGTGGGCTCCACCTGCAGACGCTGTGGCATGTAGCCGATGCGCAGACCCGGGCTGCGGTCGACCGTGCCCGACGACGGACTCAGCAGACCCAGCGCTATCTTCACCAGCGTGGTCTTGCCCGCGCCGTTGGGCCCGATCAGGGTGAGGATCTGCCCGCGCTGCAGGTGCAGATGCACCTGCTGCAGCAACTGGCGACCGCCGCTGTGGTAGTCGATGCCGTGCAGATGCAGCAGGGCGCGCGGGTCGCAGGTCGTCGCCGTGGCCGTGTCGAGCCGGCGGACAGAATGATCGGGGCTAGCAGTTGTCACGGGGTGGACGCGCCTGTGCTGGCGGCGCAGGGCGCCGGAAGTGGTGGTGTATCATAGCACCGCCCCTTTCAAGGCCGTGTCCTTACCCCATGATTTCCCGCATGTTTTCCTTCGGCCGGCTGCCCTTCGTCCTGAGCCTGCTGCTGGCGGCTCTTGCCCTGCCGGCCGCAGCTGCACCGGCCCCGGTGCTGGCGGCGAGCATCAAGCCGCTGCAGTTGCTGGCGGCCGCCATCACCGACGGAGTCAGCGAACCGCAGCTGGTGCTCGGTGCCTCGGAAGACCCTCACCACGCCGCGCTGCGGCCCTCGCAGCGGCGCGCGCTGCAGGCGGCCGACCTGGTGCTGTGGACCGGTCCGCTGCTGGAAGTGCCGCTCGCCGACGTCATCGCGGCACTCCCTGTTCCCGTCGTCACCGCCAGCCAACTGGCGGATGTGGTGCTGCTCGACGCCGGCGGCACGCCCGACCCTCACCTCTGGCTCGACAGCCGCAACGCCCGCGCGATGGCGGCTGCGCTCGCCGCCACGCTGCAGCAGCTGGACCCTGATTCGGCGACGCGCTACGCGGCCAATCTCCAGGCCCTGCTCGCCAGCCTCGACCGGATCGACGCCCGCATCGACGAGACGCTCGCCCCCTTCCGCCAGCGGCCGTGGGCGGTCAGTCATCAGGCCTTCGCCTATTTCACGCGGCAGCACGGCCTGCGCGAGCCGCTGACCCTCGCCAACAGCGCCAATGCAGAGCCCGGCGTGCGCAGCGCCGTGCAGCTGAACACCCGCATCGCGGCCGAGGGCATTACCTGCCTCGTCATCGAGCCAACCGAATCCGGACCTGAACTCGCCAGCCTGCTGGCAGCGCCCGGGCTGCACATTGCCACCGCCGACGGCCTCGGGCAGGCGCTCGCGCCGGGGGCGGCCGCCTATGGGGAGCTGCTGCTGGCACTCGGCGAGGCGCTGCGTACCTGTCTCGGAGCCACGCATGACTGACACGGCCCCGCTGGTTCTGGTCGACGGATCGTCCTACCTGTTTCGCGCTTACCACGCGCTGCCGCCGCTCACCAACAGCCGGGGCCAGGCCACGGGAGCGGTGAAGGGCGTGATCAGCATGATCCGCAGCCTGCGCAAGCAGTTCCCGCACAGCCAGATCGCCATCGTGTTCGATGCCAAGGGCAAGACGTTCCGCGAGGATCTTTACCCCGAGTACAAGGCCCACCGTCCGCCGATGCCTGACGACCTGCGCTCGCAGATCGAGCCCATCCACCAGATCGTGCGAGCCATGGGCTTGCCGCTCCTGATCGTCGACGGCGTGGAGGCCGACGACGTGATCGGCACGCTGGCACAGCAGGCCTGGCTGCAGCAGCTGCCAACGCTGATCTCCACCGGCGACAAGGACATGGCCCAGCTCGTCAACGACCATGTGACCCTGCTGAACACCATGACCAACGAGCGCCTCGACACCGAGGGTGTCCGGCAGAAGTTCGGGCTGCCGCCGGAGCGCATCGTCGATTACCTCGCCCTCATGGGCGACAGTGTCGACAACATCCCCGGCGTGCCCGGTGTGGGGCCGAAGACCGCGCTCAAGTGGTTGCAGGAATACGATTCGGTGGAGCGGCTGATCGCCAGCGCGAGCCAGCTGGGCGGCAAGGTGGGCGAAAACCTGCGCGCCAACATCGAGCTGCTCAAGCTCTCCTACCGTCTGGCCACCATCAAGCTCGACGTCGAACTCGGCTTTGGGCCGCAGGATCTCCGCCAGCAGCCGGAGGATCGCCAGGCCCTGCTCGGCCTGTTCCGCGATCTGGAATTCAAGGGCTGGATCAAGGAGCTGGAAGCTGCCGGCGTGGCAGCGCCGCCGGTCGATGCGGGAGAGGCCGACGCCGGTCTGCCGCCGGCCCAGGTCGAGGCCGCCTGGTCTCCGCTGGCCAGCCCGGTCTGGCACACGATCACCGCGGAAGACGAGCTGCGCGCGCTGGCCACCACGCTGGCGCGCCAGACCCGGCTGGCGCTCACCGTGCTCACCGACGACGCCCATTTCCTGCAGGCCGGTCTCACCGGTATCGCCCTTGCCTGGCAGCGCGGGGCAGCCTGCTACATCCCGGTCGGCCATGACATGCTGGGTGACTCGGCGCAGCTGCCGCTGGCCACGGTATTGCAGGCGTTGCAGCCGGTGCTCGAGGATCAGGCGGTGTTCAAGGTGGGTCACGATCTCAAGTTCCTCACCCACGTGCTCGGGCGCCACGGCATCCGCCTGCAGGGCCGCCGTTACGACACCATGCTGCAGTCCTATGTGCTCGATTCGGTCGCCATCCGCCACACCCTCGACGCTGCCGCCGAGCACTACCTCCAGGAGCGGCTGCCGGCGCTCGACACCTTGCTGGGCAAGGGGCGGCACCGCCTCGGCTTCGCCCAGCTCGACGTGGGGACTGCCAGCACCTACGCGGCCAGTGCCGTGGAGCTGACCTGGCGGCTGCATCATTTCTTCGAGCAGCGGCTTGCCGACACCGGGCGGCTGGCGACGGTTTATCGTTATTTCGAGATTGCCTTGCTGCCCGTGCTCGCGCGCATGGAGGCGGCGGGCATTCGGGTCGACGTCCAGGCGCTGGCGAGGCAGAGCCAGGAGCTGGCCGTCCGGTTGCAGGAGCTGGAGCGCCGGGCCTTCGCGCTGGCGGGCGAAGCATTCAACCTCGGTTCACCGGCCCAGCTGCAGAAGATCTTCTTCGAAAAGCTCGGCTATCCGGTCACCAGCAAGACCGACAAGGGTCAGCCCTCCACGGCCGAACCCGTGCTGCAGGAGTTGGCAGAGACCTACGAGCTGCCCAAGGTCATCCTCGAGCACCGCAGCCTGGCCAAGCTCAAGTCGACCTACACGGACAAGCTGCCGCTCGACATCCAGCCGGCAACCGGCAGGATCCACAGCAGCTTCCAGCAGGCCGTCACGGCCACCGGCCGCCTGTCGTCCATGGAGCCAAACCTGCAGAACATTCCCGTCCGCACCGAGGAAGGCCGCCGCATCCGTCAGGCCTTCGTGGCCGCCGACGGCAAGCGCCTGCTGTCCGCCGACTACTCGCAGGTGGAGCTGCGCATCATGGCGCACCTTTCCGGAGACGCCGGGTTGGTGCGGGCCTTCGCCGAGGGCCTCGACGTGCACAGGGCGACCGCCGCGGAAATCTTCGGCTGCGCGCTGCAGGAGGTCACCAGCGATCAGCGGCGCAGTGCCAAGGCCATCAACTTCGGACTCATCTACGGCATGTCGGCCTTCGGGCTGGCCGCCCAGTTGGGTATCGGCCGTGCCGAAGCGCAGGAATACGTGGAGCGGTATTTCCACCGCTATCCCGGCGTGCGCGACTACATGGAAAATACCCGCCTGCACGCCGCCGATCTGGGCTACGTCGAGACGCTCTTCGGTCGCCGCCTCCACCTGCCCGACATCCGGGCCCGCAACCCCATGCTGCGCAAGGCCGCCGAGCGCACGGCCATCAACGCGCCGATGCAGGGCACTGCCGCCGACATCATCAAGCAGGCCATGGTCGACATCGACCAGTGGCTGAAGGTGGCCGGTCTGGACGCTCGTCTGGTGCTGCAGGTACACGACGAGCTGGTGTTCGAAGTGGCGGAGCCGGACCTGGCCCTGCTGAGCGAAGGGGTGCGTTTCCGGATGGTGTCGGCGGCGTCTCTGGCCGTGCCGCTGGTGGTCGACCTCGGCCAGGGCCGCACCTGGGACGAGGCGCACTGAGGCTCCGCCGGACAGGCGAGCCTGCTCGCCACACGCGACTGCTTACCGAGCGTGTCGCTGTACCGGCAGATAATTTGCTGCGCTGCCGGAACTTTTCGGCGAAGCCCTGCTCAAAGGCGGTGCAGGCTGGTTTTTCTCCCCGATTTTTCCAGCCAGCATTTGAGAGACATCTTCCGAGCGATCGGGAGACCTTGTAGGCCCCGACTGTCTTCTCCTACGGTCGGGGCCTCTTTCTTTCTCGGGTCCGCGAATTTCAGCTCTCCTTCACCGCGGTCCCCACGGCCCCATCGGTTTCGGTCAGCCAGCCGTCCAGCGTGGCGCGCAGTTCGTCGACGCCCTGATTCTTCAGCGACGAAAACAGCTGCACGCTGATGAGATCGCCGTGGGCCGCCACGCCCCGTCGCACGGCCAGCAGCGCCGTCTTGGCCGCACCGAAGGACAGCTTGTCGGCCTTGGTCAGCAGGATGTGCAGGCGCTGTCGGGTCTGTGAACACCAGGCAATCATGGTCTGGTCGCTTTCCATGAAGGGGTGGCGGATGTCCATGAGCAGCACCAACCCCACCAGGGCCTTCCGCTTCTGCAGGTAGCGCTCCAGCTGCTGCTGCCACTGGCGCTGCAGGTCGGCCGACACCTTGGCGTAGCCGAAACCCGGGACGTCCACCAGGTAGATGCCGTCTTCCAGTCGAAAGTAATTGAGCAGCTGGGTGCGTCCCGGTGTCTTGCTGGTGCGAGCCAGCTTGTGCTGACCGGTCAGCGTATTGATGGCGCTGGACTTGCCGGCGTTGGAGCGGCCGATGAACGCCACTTCCGCCAACGCATCGCGGGGGCAGAGCTCGAGGCTGGGTGCACTGACGGTATAGCTGGCCTGTTGGTAGGGCAGAGAGCGGGTCAATCCGGAATCCTTGCTGTGGTGCCGGCGCCCAGACGTGGAGACTGCCGCGCGGGCGCAGACCCAACTTGGGCATGCTCGGGGGCTTAGAGTACAATGCGCGCGCTTCAAACCCCAGTAATCAGTAAAAGGCGCATACTCGTGACGACTCAGGTATCGGTTCAGGCAATGGTTCAGGGATTGGTGAAGGGCGCTCTGTCCGCCCTGCTGCTCACGGCTTTTTCCGCCGGTGCTGTCCTGGCGCAGGGTTCCGCTCAGGCAGGTCAGGGCAAGGTGGCCACGTGTGCGGCCTGCCACGGCGCCAGCGGCAACGACAGCCTGCTGCCCAACGTGCCCAAGCTCGGTGGTCAAGGTGAGCGTTATCTGCTCAAGCAGCTGCAGGACATCAAGGCCGATATCCGCAAGGTACCGCTGATGGCCGGCCAGCTCACTGCGCTCTCCGATCAGGACCTGGCCGACATTGCCGCCTACTTTGCCAGCCTCGACCGCCCCGTGGGCGCCACCGAAGAAAGCAAGCTGGCCCTCGGCCGCGAACTGTACCGCGCCGGCAATGCCAACATCGGCGCCGCCGCCTGTACCGCCTGCCATCAGCCTGACGGCAAGGGTCTGGCCGCCGCCGGGTACCCTTCGCTGACCGGTCAGGACACGGGTTACGTCGAACAACAGCTCAAGTCATTCCGCGCCCGCGAGCGCATGAACGATGATGCCGAGGTCATGCGCTCCATCGCCGAGCGCCTGAGCGACGCGGAAATCGCCGCGGTGGCGTCTTACGTTTCCGGCCTGCGCTGAACAGGGTCCCGGCCCGCGCGGATTCAGTCGCTATTCAGCGCGACCCTGTCAGCTGTGGCATACTCCCCGGGCAGCGGCTTTCTTCGCTGCCCCGTGCAGCCGGGCCTCATGACCCGGCTGCTGCAGGCCAAGCGGCCCGGGTGTGGAAGAGGCCAGACCCCAAGACACTAGCTAATCAGGAGCCAACATGAAGACCCTGCTCAAACCCTTCCTGCTGCTGGCGCTGTTGTTCACCAGCAGTGTTTTCGCCCAGCCCGCCCTCTACGTGGAAGGCACCCATTACGAGACCATCGCCAAGCCGGTGCGCACTGCCGATCCCGCCAAGATCGAAGTCGCCGAAGTGTTCTGGTATGGCTGCCCGCACTGCTACGCCTTCGAACCGCTGCTGGAAAGCTGGATTGCCAAGCTGCCGGCCGACGTGGCCTTCGTGCGCAGCCCCGGCATGTGGAACGCCATGATGGAAACCCACGCGCAGATCTACTACGTGGCGCAGAACCTCGGGGTGCTCGACAAGACCCATGAAGTGGTTTTCAACGCCATCCACCAGAAACAGAACTACCTGCAGACGCCGGAGGCTGTACGTGCCCTGTTCGTCGAGCAAGGCGTGGATCCGGCCGCCTTCGACAAGGCCTGGGCGTCGTTCGGCGTGACCTCGGCTGTCAAGCAGGCCAGCACGCGCATGCGCGAATACGGCGTCAACGGCGTGCCCAACCTGATCATCAACGGTAAATACCGTGTCAGCGCCGGGGATGCCGTGGCTACGCAGGCCGACATGCTGAAGGTCGCGGATTTCCTGATTGCCAAAGAACGCAGCCAGTAAGCACTGCAAAGGCACTGACCGCGAACGCCCTGAATCGTCCGGTTCAGGGCGTTTTGCGTTATGCATGGAGACTAGTCGCTCCCCAAGGGCTCGTGGTGGTCTTTTGATGAACGTACTCAGCATGCTTGTTCGCAACGCCGCGGCGCTCACGGTTTTTCGATGAACAGACTCAGCATCAGCGTTCGCGTTGGCAGAGCCTCGCCGGTCACCATGCTCCGATGAAAGCACTACGCGCCCTTATCAGCAGAGTTTCGCCGGCAGACGCCATCGCGACGGCCCGCGCGCTGCTGACGCAGACGGCGCAGCAGGACATCCTCGCCACGGTCACCCACTGCCTGCTCGTCTACGACGGGCACCTGCTCAATCCTCGTAGCGGCGAATACCGTAGTCTCGCCAGCACCGAGAGTCCGGCGTTCGCCGAGGCCGTTGCCGCCGCCGCGCGGCAGTTGCTGCCCGGCAGCAAGCCAGGCGAAGGCGTGCTGCTGCTGCTGCCGTCGGCCCAGTTCATCGCCACGCGTTACCAACTGGCGCTCGGCAGCGCCAGCCTGCTGCGCTCCGCCCTGAGTCTGCAGGCCCACACGCTGATTCCGGCCTACGATCAGGCACTGCTGCTGGCCGTCGATGCCACACGTAGCGATGGCGTGGCGCTCTGGTACCCCGCCGGGCAGGCGGCCGCACTCTTTCCGGCCTTCGAGGCCCAGGGCCTGCTGTTGGCCGCCCTGCTTCCTAGAGCCTTTGCCCTGTTGCCAGACTCTCGGCACCGGCAGGACCTCGTCATTACCGACGAAGACGCCACCCACTGTGTGCAGCTGGAATGGCGCGCGGGCAGTGTGCGCGCCTGGCTGGTGGTGGCCCGTCACGACCTCGCGGATCCGGCCTTCGCCGAGCAGTGGCAGACCGAAACTGCTCGCGCTACCGCTACCCAGCGCCTCGCCGCGCGGGGCTGGGACGACTGGAGCAGTCGCCGCCTGCAGGTACAGCCGCCGGAGACCTGGTGTTTCTTCCCGTCTGGTGCGTTGAGGCACGGTCACCGGCTCTGGCAGCGCAAGCAGCGCCGCGCGGCTGGACGCGTCGCGGCCGCTGCCCTGCTGCTGGCCTTGCTGCCTTTCTTGCGCAACGTGGTCGAGCTGGCCTGGCTCGACCACAAGCTGGCCGAGTTGCGCGAGCAGAGCACTGAGGCGCGCGAGAGCCAGGCCA
>DAIRDB010000061.1:0-17016 GCA_036796405.1 Gammaproteobacteria bacterium
CGGTGAGCAGCACCGTGCCGGCCAGCGCGAGCGAACCGGCTGCAAAACAGGGAAAACGCATGACAAGACCTCTGCTGGGGATTCGGCGCGGATTGTGCGTGCCGGGGCCGGCGGCACGAACCAACGAAAACTGCTTTGCTTAGCAGAATTCCTGCTAACCGGCCTTGCCGTACAAGCGCGACGCTCGCCTCAGAAGACGTAGCGCAGCGTGACACCCCAGGTGCGGGGATCGCCCAGCACGCCGGCGTAGTGCCCGTAGTTGCCAGCGCCGGGCAACAGCTGTTCAAAGTAGTCACGGTCGGTGAGGTTGCGCGACCACAGGAACGCCGACCACGCGTCATCGCTGCGGAACCCTACGCGGGCATTGACCAGCGTGTAGCCGTCCACGTTGAGGAACTGTGAGGGCGAGGCGCTCGACGAGAACCCGGAGCGATAGTAGGCATCCACGCCTGCAAACAGTTCGCCGTTGGCGCCGAGCAGGCTGAGGGGCCTGAGGTACTCCCCCGAAAAAGACCAGGCATGGCGCGAAATACCGGGCAGGCGCTGCCCGGAAACATCGATGAACGACACCGCGGCGCCCACCTGTTCGAGCGGTAGCGGGGCATTGGTGAATTCCTCGTAGCGGCCGTCGGTATAGGAGTACGAGCTTTGCACTGAAAAAGCCGCGAGCTGCAGCCGGGCATCTACTTCCACGCCGCGCACCTGCACCGCCTCGGCGTTGGCGAGATAGCCGCGATTCACGGCGATGTCTGCTGTCTGTACCTGGGCCTGATAGTCCTCGATGTCTGTCTGGTACACCACGAAGTTGAGTGTGGCGGAGTCGAGCGGCGAGGTCTTCACGCCAAGTTCGTAATGCTGCACGAATTCCGGCTTGATCACGCTGAGTTCGGTCATGATGCGGCCGTTGTCGGTGGGCAGTCCGCCGAGATTGAGGCCGACCGGTTTGAACCCCGTGCTGTAGGTGGCATACACGTTGACGGCGTCGAGCAGCGCATAGTTCAGCGTCAGCGTACCGGTGACGTTGGCGTCGGTGATGCTGGCCTGGAAGGCCTGATTGCTGTACTGCGCGCGACGTATCGCCAGCAGTGCCGGATCCGTGACGGTGGCGCCACCGGACACGGTACGCTGGAAGTCCACGTCTTTTTCATCATGGTTCCAGCGCAGGCCGGTCAGCAGGTCGAGACGGTCGCCAAGCGCCCAGTCGAGCTGACCGAAGACGGCGGCACTGAAAGTGTCGAGACCAGGACTGCTGTCGGTGCCGAAGCCCTGCAGCAGGCCCGGTGTACGGTACTGCGCCGCAGTCGCGGCGTTGGGCGCGATGAAGCGCCATTGGTCGGGACCGAGCTCTTCGCGGTGAAAGGGATCCGAGCTCAGCTGCTGGTCGATGGCAAATACACCCAGTACACCTTCCACCCGCTCACCGAGAGCTCCGGCCCAGCGGAATTCCTGCGAAAGCTGCTCGTGGTCGGAGGGAGCCTGCGACTTCTGCAGCGCATTGAGGCCGAGGAAGTCGCGATCGTTGGACGGGCGCCAGTCCCAGAAGTACCAGGCCGTGGTGGACGTCAGCGTGCCGCCGAACAGCGCCGTGTCGATGTTGAGCGAGAAGCCACCGATGTCGTTGCCGGAACGCCAGTCCGTATTGGTGTCGATGAGGCGCGCGAAAGGATCACGCGGCGGGTTGTAGTCGAGGTCCTTGATGATGGCTTCGAACTGACGGTAGGCCGCGCGACGGTTGGGCACCGAACCGGCGAATACCTGCGCGTAGCCGTTGGGATCCTGGCGCGAGAGCTCGGCGATCAGGCGCACCTCTGTGGCCTCTGCAGGGGTCCACAGCAGCTGGCCGCGCGCCGACCAGTTCTCCAATGTATTCACATCTTCGCCCGTGGCGATGTTGGTGAGCGTGCCCGAGCGAGTCGTGGAGGTCAGCGAGAGGCGCCCTGCCAGCGTGTCGGTGATACCGCCGGTGGCAGTGCCTTTCACTTGCACGTAGTCGTAGTTGCCGCTGGCGATCTCCATGCGCGCGTCGCGGGCCTGCGTGGGCTTGGCGGTGGTGACGTTGAAGGCGCCGGCCGTGGTGTTCTTGCCGTACAGCGTGCCCTGCGGGCCCCGCAGCACTTCGATGCGCTCGACATCGAGAAAGTCCAGCGTGGTGATGGCTGGTCGCGCAAAGAACACGCCGTCGATGTAGTAACCAACACCAGGGTCGATGCCGTCGTTGGTCAGGCCGAAGGTCGTGCCCTGGCCACGGATGCTGATGGCCGTGTTGCGGGGGTTCGACGAATACAGCTGTACGGAAGGAATCAGCTCCTTGATGCGGTTGACGTTGAAACCGCCGGTATCGGCTACGAGCTGGCCACTCACCACCGTCACCGGGATGGGCACTTCCTGCGCCAGTTCCGTGCGGCGTCGGGAGGTGATCTGGATTTCCTCGATATTGCCGGATTGGGCGAGTGTGGCAGACGTTGGTCCAGCCAGCGCTGCGACAAGCGCCAGTGGCAGGGCGCGCGGGTGCCCGAGGATGAAAGACGGGGGGTGCATGACAGTCTCCGGTTCTCTGGAAAGGCGGCCACTGTAGTGGTGGGACTTTCACGCACGAACCAAGAAAAACTGCTTTGCTTTGCAGGATCTGTGGGGTATCGCCCACCCACACCGCCATCGAATTCAGAGCGAGCACAGGCGGGCGGCGGCACCCTGCAGCACAGCGTCGCTCTTCGCGAAGCAGAAGCGCACGAGCTGCTGTCCGGGAGGTGGCGTCCGATAAAAGACTGACAGCGGGATCGCCGCAACCCCGGCCTCGCGCACCAGCCAGTGGCAGAAGGCCACATCGTTCTGGCCCGGCGCCAGCGCAGCGAAATCGGCGAGCTGGAAGTAGGCGCCACCGACCGGCAGCAGGCGCAGCCGCGATGCTGCCAGCAAGTCGCGCAGGGTATTGCGGCGCGCCTGGTAGAAGTCCCGCAGCAGCTCACAATGTTCGGGCAATTTTTCCAGTACCTCGGCGAGGGCGTACTGGGCTGGTGTGAAGGTACTGAAGGTCAGGTACTGATGCACCTTGCGCAGCTCCTGGGTCAGCCAAGCGGGCGCCACGCAGTAGCCGACCTTCCAGCCGGTGCAGTGGAAGGTCTTGCCGAAGGAGCTCACCACGACACTGCGCTCGGCCAGTTCGGCATGCCGGTGGATGCTCTGGTGCTCCAGGCCATCGAAGACGATGTGTTCGTACACTTCGTCGGACAGCAGCAGGCACTTGCTGTCACGCAGCAGTGCAGCCAAGCGGTCGAGATCGCCTGCCGTCAGCACGGCCCCGGAGGGATTGTGCGGTGAATTGACGATCAGCAGGCGCGTGCGTGCAGTGAAGGCGGCTGCCAGACGCTCCCAATCGATTGCGAAGTTCTCACCGTGCAGCGGCACGTGGACAGCGGTTCCCCCGTTGAGCACGATTGCCGGCTCGTAGCTGTCGTAGCAGGGATCGAGCAGCACGACTTCATCGCCACTCCGCACGACGGCCGCGATCGCCGCAAAGATCGCTTCGGTGGCACCCGAAGTGATCGTCACCTCCGTTTCGGAATCCACGGTGCGGCCGTACCAGCGTTTTAAACCGTTCGCGATCTGCTCACGCAGCGCCGGTACGCCGGTCATCGGCGCGTATTGGTTCTTTCCCTCCTGAATGGCTCGCTGCAGCGCAGTCCTCAGCAGCGAGGGTCCTTCGAAATCCGGAAAGCCCTGACCAAGATTGAAGGCCCCGTGCGAGGCTGCCAACTGGCTCATCACGGTGAAGATGGTAGTGCCCACGCCGGGCAGCTTGGACTCGAAGGCGGATCCGGGTGCAGGCAAGGTCGCTGGCCGACTCGGCATCAGTGGCCTCCCGCAGACTCGCTGGTGCTGCCAGACCTTGCGCGCCGCTGCGGCAGCGCCAGTTGTGGAAACTGCTGGTCGAGCAGCGCCAGACACTGCGCCTCGAAACCCCGGTACTCTCCGACCACCTGCCTGCCGAGGTCGGTGAGCGTGGCGCCACCGCGACCCTGGCCACCGTGCTGTGTTTCGTAGAGCGCGTGGCCGTAGAGGCCATTGATTTCGTCGAGCAGCAGCCAGGCCTGGCGGTACGACATCGACATGGCGCGCGCGGCGGCCGCTATCGAACCGGTCTCGGCCAGCAGTTCCAGCAGCCGGACCTTTCCCGGCCCGATGCGGCCGGGCTGGCGCTCGAAGATGATCTGGATGTTGAGGCGCTTCATGGGGAGCCGGGTGGGGCGCCCGTGGCTAGCGCAGCGGTCCGCGCAGGATACTGGCGATCGCCTGCGTGCTGCGGTTGACCAGCAGCAGGTCGGTGCCGGCCGCCTTCCAGTCGTGGCCTTCCACGACCGGCAGGCGGACCACGAAGTCCATCGGCAGTTCGAAAAGTGGCACCTCGGCGGGCAGCGGCTGACCCTCCTGCAACAGGCGCCGGTACTGGGCGGGCAGGGCCCGCCGGCTCACCAAGCCGTGCAGCCGCGCGTGTTCGCGGGCGGCCCGCACGGAAATGCCGGCCACCACCACGCTGCCTGTGGTGGAAGAAACACGTTCGGCGGCGCAGCCGGCGAGTGCCAGACCGGCGCTGGCGCAAAGCAGCAGCAGGTGACGTCGTTGCATGGGGACTCCTTCGGAAACTCGAAATCGGGGCCGGCCACAGGCACGACCGACCGGAGCCCTGATGTACCGCGAATTCCCGGCCGAGACAAGCGGCCGCCGCGTGCCCGGTACCTCAACTCAGTCCTTGCAGCTGTTGGTGCAGAGCGCGATGAAGTCGTCGGCGAATTGCCGCTGCAGCTGCCCCTCCCGCACGGCGATGCGCGTGAGGTTGGCCGGAAACAGGTGAGTGCAGTCGAGCAGGCGCAAGGTGAGATCACGCTCCGGATTGAACGCCAGCGCAGCGACGATGCCGATGCCCAGACCCAGTTCCACATAGGACTTGATCACGTCGGCATCGAGGGCGGATAGCACGATCTCCGGAGTCAGACCGGCGGCCTGGAAGGTCTTCTCCAGCACGGCTCGGCCCGTGAAGCCCTCGTGGTAGGTAATGATCGGATAGGCGGCGATGTCCTTGAGTGCGAGCTGCCGTCCTGCCTTGGCAAGCTTGGCTACCTGCTTTTCCAACGCGTGACCGGCTGGTACCACCACCGCATGGTGCCAGCGGTGGAACGGGTAAGTGATCAGCCCCTCGACTTCGCCGAGGACCTCGGTGGCTATGCCGATGTCGGCCTCGCCGCTGGTGAGCATCTGGGCGATTTCCTGCGGGCTGCCCTGATGCAGGTGTAGCTTCACCCTGGGATAGCGCAGACGGAACTGCGCCACTACCGCCGGCAGCATGTAGCGTGCTTGCGTGTGGGTGGTGGCCACGGTGAGCGTGCCCTGGTCCTGCTGGCTGTACTGCTCGGCGAGGTTCTTGATGCTCTGCGCATCCAGCAGCATGCGCTCGACGATTTTCGCCAGCTCGCGGCCTGGCGCCGTGAGCCCGAGCAGGCGCTTGCCCTTGCGCTCGAACAGCGCAAGGCCGAGTTCGTCCTCGAGATCCTTGATGTGCTTGGATACGCCGGACTGTGAGGTATACAGGCGGCTCGCCACTTCGGTGAGATTGAACTGGCAGCGCAGGGTTTCGCGGATGATGCGCAGTTGCTGGAAGTTCATGGGCTGCCACCGTACGGAAATGGAAGGCGCGTACTCTAGCGAGCGTCACCGGCCAGCCTAAACAACAAATTCAGCTATCGTTAGCTGGTTTGCTGCTAAGCGGCGTGGCGCGCAGCACCTGTGCCAGTTTCTGCCAGAGCGTTATGCGCCAGTCGCTGTGGCGAAACACGAGCGCCACCTCGCGCTGTGGAGGCTCTGCGAAGGCCAGATAGCGGATGCCCGCCAGCGGGGTGGCGGCCAGCGCCGGCATGAGTGTAATGCCCAGACCGCCGGCCACCATCTGGCGCAGCGTTTCCAGGCTGCTGGCGCGAAAGTGGCTGTTTTCGCCGCTGCCAGCGAGCTGGCAGACCTCCAGCGCCTGTTCGCGCAGGCAGTGGCCTTCCTCCAGCAGCATCAGGTTCTGCCCCTGCAGGTCCTCCAGCGAAACCTGTCGGCGCCGGGCCAGCGCATGTCGGTGCGGGACCGCCAGCAGAAAGTCCTCCTTGCAGACCGGGATGGCATCCACCAGGACCCCCGGCAGCGGCAGGGCCAGCAGCGCGGCGTCCAGTTCACCCGTCTGCAGCAGGTGCAGCAGCTGCTGGGTCTTTTCCTCCACCAGGAAGAGGCGCAGCTCGGGCAGGGCCTTGGCTGCCCGCGGCAGCACGCGCGGCAGGTAGTAGGGCGCAAGGGTGGGGAAGGCGCCGAGCCGGATGTCGCCCGCCAGCGGGTTGAACTGGCTGCGCGCCAATTGCTTCAGTCCCTGTGCCTCGTGCAGCAAACGTCGGGCCCTCACCGCCATTTCCTGGCCGATCGGTGTCAGCCACACACGGCGGCTGTCACGCTCCAGCAGCGTGACCCCGAGGTACTGCTCCAGCTTCTTGATCTGGGCACTGAGCGTCGGCTGACTGACGTGGCAGGCCGCCGCCGCGCGGCCGAAATGGCGGTGCTCGGCTACGGCCACAAAATATTCCCAGTCGCGCAGATTCATGCCGGCTCCACGGTCGCTGCCTGTCGAGCGGGTGATTATCGTGAAAAGCCGCCTCGGCGGCCACGCAGGTCGGCTTGGCGGTCGGCGCTCGATTCAGCGCTGCCACATCAGCGAAAACTTCAGGAAGAACTGTTCGCCATCCCGTCGCAGGTCATCGCCGATCAACAGCTCGCGGCCGCCGTCTTCGGTATCGACCAGCGCGAAGTTGCTGGCATTGGAGTTATAGCCCACGAAAAACGCCGACCACGGATTCAGCACGTAGCGCAGCAGCAGGTCGAGGTTGAGGTTCTCCCGCGTGGGCAGGCTGGTGGCTGGCCCGGCTTCGGTGTTGTCGTACTGTGCAATGAAGCGCAGCGACAGTTCCTTGGTGAACTGGTAGTTCCAGGTGCTGCGAAAGATCTCGTTGCCGAAGGCCTTGATGCCCTCGCGGGTGTCGAGATTGGTGTTGAGATAGGTGCTGTTCACCCGCAGGCGGGCCAGCGGACGCCACAGCAGGGTGAGATCGGTACGCACCGTGTCGGCCACGGCCGGTAGCGCGCCTGCTGCCGGCACCAGGTTGAGTGCGGTCCCCACGCGATGGGACGCCTCGAAAATCAGACTGGACAGCATGTTGTTGGTGTAGGTGGCGGTCCAGTAGTCGTAGTCGAAACCGGTGGTAGTGCGCAGGCCGCGAAAGTCCTGCGGACGCAGTACTTCGGTGAAGCGGCTGTAGCCGGCGGTGAAGGTGCTGGTGGCAAAGCTCACGTTCAGCGAGGGACTGAACTCCTCGTAGAGCTGCTGGCCGCTACGGTCCTGCAGGGCGGCACCACCGATGCGCGGGGCCCAGCTGATCATGCGCGATTCCTGCGGGTAGAACGTGAGCTGGGCGTTGCCGTGCACACCGTAGGTGTCCGTGCGGAAATAGCGGTTCTGGAAGCCGAGCTGGGAGCGGAAGCCGTCGTCGGTGCCCACGTAGTGGATGTGTGTGCTGAAAGTACGGCCCGTGCGATCCAGCCTGATGTTGCGCTGGCTGCCGGTGAAGGAGGCGCCACCCGCCGTCGGCTCGGTGTCGGTGCCAATCACCTGGATGTTGGTCACCCAGTTGGGCGTCAGCTTGAAGCGGCCGTCCGCGCTCAGCACACGGTTGAAGCCTTCGCCCAGTTGGCGGTCGGTGAACAGCAGCCCGACGCGATTCTGGCCGGACAGGTCGCGGAAGCCGCGCAGCACCGTGATCAGCGCCGCTTCGCCGGCCAGCGGATCGCTCGGTTTGCGATTCAGTCCCGGCGCCACATCGTTCATGACGATGCTGCCGAAGCCCCAGCCGTTGCTGCGACCGGTGAAGCGCAGGCCCCCTTCTGGGTCGACGATACGGCGCGTGAAGACCAGCGTCGAATCGGTAGCGAAGAAATCGGCGTTTTCCACGAAGAACGGGCGCCGCTCGGGGAACTGCACCTCGAAGCGCTCGTTGACCGTCACCTGAGGTTCGTCGGACTCCACCTGGGAAAAATCCGGATTGAGCGTGAGGTCCAGCACCCAGGCATCGTTGAAAACGAACTTGCTGTCGAGACCGAGCGTAGCCTCCGTACTGCTGGCAAAGGCCGGCCCGCCGGGAGCGCTGCGCTGCAATACGTCGGCGCTGCGGGAAAACACGTACGGGATGAACATCATGTTGCTGCCGGGTTCCACGCCACGAATGCCAGAAAGCAGCGCCGTCTGGTTCAGCCGCCCTTCCAGCTGCAGCGAGTACTGCGGCCAGTACACTTCCTCGCTCAGGCGGGGAATCTGCCGGCCGACCTGGATCCGCCACAGCTGTTCTTCGCGGCCGGGGAAGCGCAGTCCGGCCAGCGGCACGGCGATGCGCACCACATACCCGCGGTCGGTCACTGCGCCATCGCTGTCCCATACCGCTTCCCAGGTGGTGTCGAAGCCGGCCCGGTTGGAGGCACCTTCGGTCCAGCGGGCGTCGCGCTGGATGCCGAGCGGGGTCACGCGGAAGGAGTAGGCCGTGCGCTGATCGTTGAAGGTGTCGAGCGTCAGCTCCACGCTGTCGTCGCCGTCGATGTTTTCGCGTGACGACATGGTGGCGCGGATGAGCTCGGGCTCGGTATCGAAGGCGAGGAAGATGGCGTACAGCGTCTGGCTGTCGTAGCCGAGATAGACCTCGGTGCGCTGACTGGGTGCTGCCCCATCGGCCGGCAGTCGCTGCACGAGGCCGTCGACCTTCACGAGTTCGCGGGCCAACGCCGTGGCCGGTTGCATGCCGGCGAAGTCGGCCAGTTCTGGCACGCCGCTGATCACCGGCAACTGCAGGGCTTCCGGGGCAGCCGCAGCCTGCACGCGCAAAGGCAACAGCAGGTCCGCCAGCAGGGTCAGGGCCAGCAAGGTCAGGCGCAGCATGGGCAAGAATCTCGACGACAAGGAACGGACATCAGGGCGGAGTGGTAGCACCCTCGACTGCCGGCGCGGTCTGAGGCAGCCGCGCCTGGGGGTCAAGCAGTACGCCTTGCAACACGCTCCACGCCTCATCCGCAGGGCGGCTCGCCACCAGATCCTGCAGGCGCTGCTTCGCCACCGTGTACCCGACCGAGTAGGCACCGAACTCGTCCACGTACTGCAGGAGCGCCGATGGACTGGAGACCATGGCCTCCCGCTCCAGCCGGAACGTGGCTGAATTGAAGGATACGCTGCCATCGCGATACTGCTGCAGCAGGGGGACCACACCCACGGACAGGCGAGCAATCAGCGCTTGTACCGCGGCATGCTGCTCGGCGAGCTGGGGCGACAGTCCGGCCAACGGAAACAGTACGTCGCGCTCGAAGGCCAGCCGTTCCGCCGGGGGAAACACCAGATCGATGCCGAAGTTGGCCGCGCCCTCCCGCAGCACCGACTCCGGTGTGCGCAGTAGCGCCAGCTTGTCTTCCACCAGCAGGCCAGTCGGCGCTGCTGCCTGCTCTAGCAGCACGAACTGCGCATGGTGCCCGGGGTAGCCCTCGTGACAGGCGACATCGAGGGCCGAGCCGACGAAGGGCAGGGCCAAGGAATTGACCCGGACGGTGCTGCGGTAGTTGCCTTCGTAGCGGTGCCAGGCGGCTTCGACGTCGCGGGTCCACTCCACGGTCAGCTGCTCCTCGGCAGGCAGCGACCAGTGGGCCAGCGTGCGGGTGCGGCACTCGGCCAGTGCCCGCTCGAATACCGCGCTGCGCTTGTCGGCAGGCACCACCAACTTGTTCTGCAGGGCCGCCACGCGAAACGCCAGCGTGCCCTGACCCGGTAGCAGCGCTTCGATCTCGTCCATCAGCGCCTTCTGGCCGGCGGCATCGATCTCGGCCGGCGGCAGCGCAATGTCGTAGAGCTGCAGCGCCTCGTCGGCGAAGCTGAGTGCCTTGGGGTCCAGCAGCGTCCGCAAAGCGAGCACGAAAGTGCCGACGCGGTGCTCGAGTCTGGTGCTGCGCGCTGACGGGGTGGCGGCAGACTCTGCCGCGATCTCGGCATGCAGCGCCTCGGCAGCAGCAAGCAGGTCCGCCACCGGCACGGCACTGGCGCCGCTGGCGCGGGCATCGAGCGACGCCGGTCCGAACCAGGCATCGATCTCATCCGGGTGCTCTACGCCCAGCGCCAGCGCCAGTTCCACGAAGCGCTCGGCCTGTCGCTGCAGCGGATCGGCAGGCCCTCGCTGCCACAGCAGCAGGGCGCCGGCGACCAGCAGGGCGACTGCGGCAGCCGCCAGCCAGCGTTTAGCGAGTCGGGCGGACGGCGAGCGGATTGCGGACGGGCTCATGGATTCACTCGGTTCGCAGGGCTTCGATCGGATCGAGCTGGGCGGCCCGCCGCGCCGGATAGCTGCCGAACACCAGTCCCACACTGGCGGCAATGCCGATCGCCAGCGCCATGGCGCCGAGCGAGACGGTGGTGGGCCAGCCCAGCGACCAGCCGATCAGCTGCGCCGACACCAGCCCCAGCACCAGCCCCACCAGACCGCCGGCCATGCTGAGCGTTACCGCTTCGATGAGGAACTGCAGCGCCACATCGCCCGAGCGGGCGCCGGCCGCCATGCGCAGGCCGATTTCACGGGTTCTTTCCGTGATCGACACCAGCATGATGTTCATGATGCCGATGCCGCCGACGATGAGGGAAACCCCGGCGATACTGGCGAGCAAGGCGGTCATGGTGTCGCTGGCCCGGTCGAGCGTGTCGGCCATCTCCTCGAGCGTGACCTCGTCGAGCTTGGGCAGGTTGGCCAGCGCGAAGGCCGCGGCCGGCGTGTAGAGCCCCTTGGTCAAGGCCTGCGCGGCCTGCGTTTCCACCGTGAAGTCGTCGGGCACGCCGCCCACACCACCCTGGCCGGCCAGATAGCCTGCCGAGGGCGTGCCGGTGATGCCGTGCCGCTCGCGCAGCAAGGTGGTGATTTCGCTGGCGATACGCGAGGACTCGCCGGCCTTTTCTGCCGCGATGGTGATGGTGTCCAGGTGGCTCTGGCCGAGGCTCTTCTGCAGCGTCTGCCAGGGCACGAACAGCACCTCGGCATGGTCTTCGGCCTGGCCATCACTGACGCCCACCACGCGATAGGCAGAGTCGCGTACCTGGATCATCTGGCCGAGCGGATCCGCATCGGCACCGAACAGCGTGGCGGCGAGACTGGCCCCGAGCACGGCTTCGGGCGCGGCGGCGGCGCTGTCAAGCATGCGACCTGCACTCAGGTTCCAGGAGTAGATGTCGGCAAAGCCAGCGTCGATACCCTGCACCCGTGTGAAGGCACGCGAGCTGCCGCTGGCGATGAAGGTGCGTAGCGAAACACCGGGGCTCAGCGCCTTGATCCCGCTGACCCCTGCGCGAATGGCGTCGACGTCGCCGGCCACCAGCGTGGTGGCGGCACCGCGGCCGGACACGATGCCGACGGCGTCACCACCGCGCGTGTAGTTGCCGGAGCGCACGAAGATGATGTTGGTACCGGCAGAGCCGACCTCGCCCTCCACCGATGCCCGCGCCCCGGTCCCGAGCGCCACCATGGTGAGGACGGCGGCCACGCCGATGATGATGCCGAGCATGGTGAGCAGGGTGCGCAGGCGGTTACGGTTCAGCGAGCGCACGGCGAGCTTGAGGTTGACTGGCAGCATGGCAAACATGGGTCACTCCGGTCTTTGTAGCAGAGGGTTTGGCAGTCACTCGGCCTTGAGGGCCACCACCGGGTCGAGGCTGGCTGCGCGACGCGCCGGGCTGTAGCCAAAGATCACGCCGGTGCTGACTGCCATGGCGATGGCGGCAAGCAGCATGGTCGGTGAGATCGCCGTGGCCCACGCCAGGCCGTACTCCGCCACCAGCAGGCCGCCGGCCCCGACCAGCAGGCCGATCAGCCCACCGACGGCGGCCAGCACGACGGCTTCCACCAGAAACTGCAGCATCACGTCCTGCATGCGGGCCCCGAGCGCCATGCGCAGGCCGATTTCGCGCGTCCGCGCGGCGACCGAGACCAGCATGATGTTCATGACGCCGATGCCGCCAACGACCAGCGAAACCGCCGCGGCGGCCGCCAGCAACAACGTGAAGGTACGACCGGCTTGGCGCAGGCTCTTGGCCATCTCCTCCCAGGACTCCTGCTCGAACTCCACGACGTTCGAATGCACGGCGCGGGCCAGTCGCGGATCCATGCCCATGCTCGGCATGGCCGATACGCTCTGCGATTCCACGCGGAAGTCGTCGAGAGTGTCGGCGGGCAGCGCATGCAGTTGCCGCAGCGCCAGCTTGATGTCGGCCGCCACCTGCGTGGTGGTACCCACCGAGGCAGAGCGCACGATGATCTCGTCGTAGGTGTTGCGCCCTAGCAGGCGCTGGGCCATCGCCAGCGGCACGTGGATAGTCGGCACGATGACCGAGCTGCCGTCGCCCTGCGAATCGCGGATCACGCCGACCACGGTCAGCGTCTGGCCCTTGAGCCCCAGCGGCTGGCCTAGCGCGTCGCCGGCCGGCCAGAGGCGTGCGGCCACTTCGTCGCTGACGAGCAGCAGCGGCGCGCCGGCGGCGTGCTCGCTGGCCGTTGGCAAGCGGCCAGCCAGTAGGTCCCAGCCACGGATCTCCGGCCATTCCTCGCCGAAGCCAGCCACTCGGGTGATGCGCACCGGCAGACCGGAGCCCGTATCCAGTGTCACGTTGCCAGACAGAGTGCCAGCCGCCGCGCGCACGTTGGCCACCTGACTGTCGATCAGCGCGAGTTCAGCGCTGTCGAGCGGGTCGGCCGGCGTGCGGTACTTGTCCATCACGGGGGTTTCGGCGCGCTGTTTTTCGCGGGCGACGGCGGCCGTTTCTGCTTCTTCCCAACTGTTCCAACTCTCGTCGGAGCCGGTGCCCTCCGGCGGTTCGCCGCCACTGCTGTCCTGCTGGCCGCTTGTGACGATCGCGGCTGGCCGGTAATTGCCCGCGCGCACGGTGATGAGCGTGGGTCCGGCACTTTCGATCTGCTCTTCGATGCGCTGCTGCGCGCCGAGTCCGAGCCCGCTGACCACCACGACCATGGCCACGCCCACGCTCATCCCGCAAAGGGTGAGTGCGGTCTGCAGCTGGTTCTGCAGCAGCGCCCGCAGCGCCATGTGCAGGTTAATGCCCATCATGACCTGCCGCAGGGGCGGCTGCGTCGGCTGCCGGGGCACTCTCGGCCTGCAGCAGTGAGGAAGCGGGCACATCCAGCACCAGCGGCTTGCCGGCATAGAGGAAGCCCACACGCACGATGGCGTCGGGATCGGTCACCGGCTTGCTGGGTCCTTCCCAGAAATCGCCGCCGGCGCTGATGCTCATCGTCACCGTCTCGATCGCCTTGCCGGCGCTCTCGATTTCGACCGCCACGTCGGAGACGGTGGCTGCCGGCAGCTCGCTGCGGGCCGCATCGGTGAAGTACAGCTGCACGCCCCCACCGGCCAAGGCGGTGACCTCGAAGTGCAGATCCTGATACATCATGACGAAGCCACCGTGGGCGGCGTCGTGGTCGCCGTGCGGCTCGTCGCCATGCGCCAATGCGCGGGTGGCAAGACCACTCGTCAGCAGCAGCGCGGCGAGCGGCAGAACGGCCAGCAAGTTCCTGTTCATGACTAGCTTCCTACTCATGTTGAAGGGCCCCGATCGGATCGAGCTGCGCGGCGCGGCTGGCTGGGTAGACACCGGAAATCACACCCAGCACGGCGGCGACAGCGATGGAAAGCACGGCGGACGGGGGCGACACCGCCGTGGACCATTGGAAAAATTCTTCGAGACCGTTGGCGGCCAGCACACCGAATCCGGCACCGAGCACACCGCCGACCAGGCACAGCACCACGGCCTCACTCACGAATTGCCGGGCGATGTCCAGGCGGCGGGCCCCCAGCGCCATGCGCAGTCCCACCTCGCGGGTGCGCTGCGTGACCGACAGCAGCAGCAGGTTCATGACGCCGATGCCACCGACCAGCAGCGACACGGTGGCGACGCCGGCCAGCAGGGCGAGCATGGTGCGGTTGGCGCGCTGCAGCGAGGTGCTGAGCTGATCGATGGTGATCTGCTCCATGGTGGCGAGGTTGCCGCCCACGATGCGCGCCAGTTCGGGCGACAGGCCCTTGCCGAGCATTTCCTGGGCCTGCGTGCGCACCGTGAAGTCGTCGGCCATCGCCTCGCCGATGCCATGCCGCTGCCGCAGCAACGCGGTGATTTCGCCGGCGATCCGCGTCGTGTCACCCGCACTGGCCGTGGTCACGGTGATGGTATTGAGCTTGCTGAGGTTCAGCAGGCGGTGCACGGTGGTGACCGGGATGTAGAGTGCGTCGAACTGGTCGTCGCCAGCAGCCGGCTGCTGGGCCCAGCTGGTACTGCCGACCACGCCAACGACCTCGAAGGGCTGGTTCCACAGGATCACGCGCTTACCCACCGGGTCTGTGCCAGCGCCGAACAGTTTGTCGGCGGCAAAGCGCCCGAGCACCATGACCTGCTCGGCGTCCGCCACCTGCTGCTCGGTGAGGAATTCGCCGAACGGAAATACCCAGCCGCGCCGGATGTCGGGCAGTCGGGACTCGGTGCCGTGCATGCGGGTGAACCATTGGCGCGTGGGGTCGCCGTCGACGGCAATGCGGGCGTTCTCGTGCACGCCCGAGGCGGCGAACTGCACACCCGGAATCTGTTCGCGGATCGCCACGGCGTCGTCGAGCGTGAGCGTGGCGGCGGCACCCAGTCCGGCCATGGAATCGCCGAGGCGCTCCTTGGCCGTCGGATGGTCGTGCTCTGCCATCGGATCGTCTTCGAAATGCACGGGCCGCAGGTGGCCTGCTGGAACAGCGGTGGAGGCTGGCAGTCCCGCGCCGGCCCGCAGGGCCGCGTCGATGTTGTGCGCCGCGTAGCCGCGCGCCAAGAGATCGCGGCGGGCAGCGGAGAGACTGGCGATGAACTGCAGCGGATCCACCGGCGGCGTGAAACGAGCGTGGTCGGCGGCGGGCTCGGTGCCCTGGGTTTTCTGGGTGGCATAGTTGCCGGCCGTCACCACGATCATGTTGGCGCCAGCTGCCAGCAGCTGGTCCTTGATCGACTCCTGCGCGCCGCGCCCGAGCGCGAGACTGGCCACCAGTGCTCCCACGCCCACCGTTACGCCGAGCATGGCAAGTGCCGTTTGCAGGCGGTTGCGCAGCAGCGCCGTCATGCCGAGCAGCAGGTAGTGCAGGGGGCTGTGCATGCCGGTGTCCTCCGCGAGGGTAAGGGGTCGCTCAACCCACCGCCGCCAGCGGCAGCGCGTCCGTCTCGTCGGACACGCGGCGCGGGACGTTGGGCTTGTCACTGATGATGACGCCGTCGCGCACGGCGATGATGCGCGTGCCATAGGCGGCAATATCGGGCTCGTGGGTAATGAGTACGATGGTGATCTTCTGCTTTTCGCGCAGTTCCTGCAGCAGTCGCATCACTTCGATACTGGTGGCGGTATCGAGGTTGCCGGTCGGTTCGTCGGCGAGGATCAGCGTCGGGCGATTCACCAGGGCGCGGGCGATGGCGACACGCTGCTGCTGCCCCCCGGAAAGCTGACTGGGATGATGGAAGGCTCGATCGGTCAGTCCCATCGCCCGCAGCGCTTCCAGCGCCCGCTCACGGCGCTCGCTCGCCGGCAGTACCGGTCGCGAATACAGCAGGGGAACCTCGACATTCTCCGCAGCGGTGGTTCGCGGCAGCAGGTTGAAGCCCTGGAAGACGAAGCCTATCTGCCGGTTACGGATATCGGCCAATTCATCGCGCGACAGGTTCGAGACGTCGTTGCCGTTCAGCAGGTAGTGACCCTCGGTGGGTCGGTCAAGGCAGCCGAGGATGTGCATCATGGTCGACTTGCCCGAACCGGAAGGCCCGGTGATGGCGACGAACTCGCCCTCCTCGATGTCCAGCGACACGCCGCGCAGGGCATTCACGGTGTTGTCGCCGAGCTTGTAAATCTTCTTGAGATTCTGGAGCGAGATGACGGGCATGGGCAGATTCCTTAAAACGAAGGGCTGGGCAGACAGCGGCGCACAGGGTGAGGCTCCGGCCGCGGAGCCTCACCACCGGGTTCATTCGGTGGCGCTGGCCACCACGCTGGCTGTCGCTACCGTCGCCGGGGGTTCGTTCAGTCCGGCGTAGTTGTAGAGCGCCGTCGCGACCGACTTCTCCGCACCGGCCATGCCGTAGGTGTTACCGGCGCCTTCGATCACGAAGAACTCGTTGGCAGCGTGCGAATTGCCGCCGGAACTCACGTTGCCGCCTGCGATCGGGATGTCCAGTACGTCACCGGCGAACAGGTAGGCCGGCCAGTAACCACCGAGGATGGATTCGTGCTCCACTGCTGGCGGTGTGGGCTTGCCGAAGGCGGCGAACATGCGATCCACCGAGCGGGCGAGATCGTTGTCATAGCTCATCTTGGCCCAGGGCACATCGCCGACCACGTTGATCTCCACGTCGGAGTAGCCGTGCTTGTCGAGGTGGGCCCGCAGCTTGGCGACGATGTCCATGCCGTTCATGTTCGGCACGTAGCGGAAGTTGTGCTTGGAGACGATGCGGTTGGGCAGGATGGCGCCGGAGCCGCCGGCGAACATGTTGCCGCCCCAGATGCCGTCGAGGTTCATGGAGGTGCCGTAGCGCGCCATGGTGAGCTGCTCGAGCGGATCGTCGGAGATGAAGCGCTCCACCCCGAGATTGCGTGCGGCCACCGCCAGGTCGCGACCTTCCGAATCCCTCTTGAGCGTGTCGAGTTCTTCCTGGGTCAGCGGCTCGATGTCGTCATAGAAGCCGTCGATCATCACCCGGTTGCCGGTCTCGTCCACCAGCGTCGACAGCATCTTGATGTGGCGCCAGGCTGGCGCATCGACGGAGCGCTTGTTGCCGCCGTGGATGTCGCTGTAGTTGGGACCGCGGCCCCAGCTGCTGCCACTGGTGATCAATTCGACGAACAC
>DAIRDB010000062.1:0-10249 GCA_036796405.1 Gammaproteobacteria bacterium
GCGCTATTGTCGGGCGCCTTAGGGCTCTTCACTGCATTTGGCAGCGGCCAGGAGTTTACCGCGTCGACTCGCCTCCTACCTTACCGAGGTGGCACTGGAGGGGCAACCGGCTTGTCTGGTCTTGCCGGTCTAGCCGGGATTCGCCTGTCTCCGGGGGCGGGGGACCAAACGATCGCGGTGGATTTGTATCCTGAGGTCGCCAGCGGACAGGATTTTCGGAAGATTGTGGCGGAAACGCCCCTGCAATTTCGCTCGCTGCCAAAAAAGGTCACGGCAGTCGAGTACTTTCGCGACGTCTACGAGACTCCGGTGACGAAGATATTCGCGAGCTATACCCTTGGTCTACCTGGCCGACTGATTGATCTATTTCGTCCAGAGCCGACGAAGGGCATTGAATCGACGGCTCAATTCGATACGACAACCGCCCTGACGGTTTATGACCCAGAATATCTCGGCCTTGTCAATACGCTCGCTGGGCGCGTTACAGTATCTGTGGAAAAGAAGGCTCCGATCATCACAATCACGGGAATGATGCCTGACCCCTATGCAGCTGCTGATCTGGTTCGTGTAACATCAGATCGCCTCATGGAGCGCATTGTTGATGTAGAATCGCGCAAGGCGAAGGAGCAATTTCAGTTCATCGATAGGCAACATCAGCAGGCGAAATCACGGTTTGAGCGCGCTCAACGTGAGTTGGCGATATTCGCCGATCGTAACCGTGCGCTGATGAGCGCAACATCCAAAATCGATCAAGAGCGCCTGCAGCGAGAATATGACCTGAGCTTTGAGCTGTATCAGCAGTTCAGTCGAGAGCTTGAGCAGGCCAGGATTAAAATGAATCAGGACATTCCAGTCTTTACCGTGCTCGAGCCTGTGATCGTTCCAAATTACAAGAGCAGCCCACGCCGAGGAAGAATTATCTTGGTGTCCATCGCTCTGGGATTGATTGGTGGAGTAGGATTAGTTGCGGGACGAAAAGTTTTCTCCGAAGCCTGATATTCAGACAGTGCTTCCAGATTTCGATCTGTTAGAAAGCCTTTAGGGCGACGCCCTCGATAGAACAGTGGCAAATACTTACTCATTCCGAAAAAGCCTCAGAATCATTGCTGGCTGGCTTACACCCAAGAGGAAGTTACAGCTTGGGCTCATCTTTGCACTCTCTTTGGCTGGAGCACTGGCAGAACTTGCGACGATCGGGGCGGTGCTTCCATTTCTCGCCCTACTGTCAGACCCCGAGAGCATGACTCGGTATCCCGTGGTTGGTACCCTGCTAAGCACCATAGGATGGCGAGATGGAAGAAGCCAAGTCTATTCGGTCGCTGGGTTGTTCGGCCTTGTGGTCCTCCTTGCGGCGGCGATCCGGCTCGTCCTCGTGTGGGCATCACTCAAGTTCTCTCAAGGGTTGGGCCGCGATCTTGCCGCACGGGTCTACGGCCGCACGTTGCGGCAACCGTACAGTTATCATGTCGCACGGAACACGAGTGAGCTACTCGCCGGTGTAGCGAAGACCGATGCTGTGGTCGCAGGAGTGTTGACCCCTCTGCTAGATATGGTCGTTGCGTCTCTCATGGCGATAGCGATACTGGGTGGGCTCATCGCCGTGGATTGGGTTATCGCGCTCTTGGCCGCCGTATTATTTGGGACCGTATATCTCGTGCTCAGCCATCTCTCCACAGCACAAGTGGTTCGAAATTCCCGGATCATAAGCTCAAATGCCTCTGCCCGAATTCAAGGTATGCAGGAGGGGTTAGGGGGAATCAGAGACATCCTTTTGGACGGAAGTGCTCCTCTGCATTTGCAGCGCTTTGAGGCGTTTGACGCGGCTTCTCGAATAGCTCAGGTTGGCAACGCCCTTTGGGGGCAGATGCCGCGCTTCTTGGTCGAAGCAGTAGGGACCGGGATTATTGCAGGCCTGGCAGTTTTCACCTCCCTGCGAGTGGGAACGCTGACTGAGGCGCTACCTGTCTTGGGTGCGTTGGCTCTTGGGGCGCAGAAGCTCCTTCCCCTCTTCCAGCGAATGTATGCGGGGTGGAACACCATCGCTGGCAATCAAGGGAATCTGGAGGACGTAGCCCGTTTGGCAGATGCCCCGATAGCTGCTGGTTCGGAGTTGCGCGGGGACCCCTCGCTCCTCTCGTTTCAGAAGATGCTTCTCCTCCGAGAGGTTGGATTTCGGTACCGAGAGGATACGCCGTGGGTATTTCGCGGATTGAACCTCTCCATAGCGAAGGGAGCCCGCATTGGGTTTGCTGGGGAGACGGGTTGCGGCAAAAGCACCCTTCTCGACCTTATCATGGGGCTACTTTCCCCGTCGGAGGGCTACCTTGAGGTTGACGGAGTTCGATTAGAACCTGAGAATCTCCGCCATTGGCAAGCACGCATTGCCCATGTGCCACAGAGCATCTTTCTCTCTGATTCGAGTCTCGCCGCAAACATCGCTTTTGGCGAGCCACCCGAGAGAATCGACATGGTTCGCGTAGAAGAGGCCGCTCGACGCGCCAGAATCCATGACTTCATCAAAGGGCTGGATTGCTCCTACCAAACGACCGTTGGCGAGCGCGGGGTCCGGCTTTCCGGAGGACAACGTCAGCGTGTCGGTATTGCAAGAGCCCTGTACCGACAGGCTGATGTGTTGGTCCTTGACGAGGCAACTAGTGCACTTGATGGGGATACCGAGGCCTCCGTCATGGAAGGGATTGACGAACTGGGGGCGGATGTAACTGTGCTCATCGTCGCACATCGACTCTCAACGCTCGATGGGTGCGACATGGTTGTACGCATGGGAGCTGGTGCTATGACGATCGAACCTTCACGGGAGACGGCCGGGTTGTGAAAAAACGCGCATTGGTGACAGGGATCACGGGTCAAGATGGTGCATACCTCGCAGAACTACTGCTTGAGAAGGGGTATGAAGTTCACGGAATCAAGCGCCGGACCTCGCTGCTCAATACCGATCGTATTGACCATCTGTACCAAGACCCACATACACCGGACGCACGTCTCATACTGCATCACGGTGATATGACCGACAGCTTGAGTCTGCTCCGAATAGTACAGAGGGTACAGCCCGACGAGATCTATAATCTCGCCGCGCAAAGTCATGTGGCCGTCTCATTTGAGGAGCCAGAATACACGGCGAACTCCGATGCGCTAGGCGCTCTTCGAATGCTTGAGGCTATTCGCATTTCAGGACTGGAAAACAAGACGCGCTACTATCAGGCGAGCACATCGGAGCTCTATGGGCTGGTACAGGAGGTCCCGCAGCGGGAGAGCACGCCGTTTTACCCCAGAAGCCCGTATGCGGTAGCGAAGCTGTATGCGTACTGGATTACCGTAAACTACAGAGAGGCGTACGGAATCTATGCCTGTAACGGTATCCTCTTTAATCACGAATCGCCTATCCGAGGTGAAACCTTTGTCACCCGAAAGATCACACGTGCGCTCGCCCGCATAAAACTGGGGCTCCAAGAGTGTCTGTATCTTGGCAACCTTAATGCGCTCCGAGACTGGGGACATGCAAGAGATTATGTGGCGATGCAGTGGCTGATGCTTCAGCAGAGTCAACCCGCGGATTTCGTGATTGCTACGGGTGAACAGCACTCCGTTCGTGATTTCGTCAGTGTAGCAGCTCGAGAGCTGGGTCTTGAAATCACTTGGGAGGGAGAGGGTGTAAACGAGATTGGGCGACTTCACGGCAAACCGATTGTGCGTGTCGATCCTCGGTATTTCCGCCCAACGGAGGTCGAGAGCCTGCTTGGTGATGCGACCAAGGCCAAGGAGAAGCTGGGGTGGACGCCCAAGATAACCTTTGAGGAGCTGGTCGCAGAGATGGTTCGGGAGGACCTGAAAGTGGCGGAGCGGGACGAACTCGTCAAAAAACATGGCTTTCCTGCCTTGAATTATCACGAGTAATCAAAATGCCAGCTGCGCAGCCCAAGATCTTCGTCGCCGGGCACCGTGGGATGGTGGGCTCAGCGATCGTCCGCGCGCTCGAGGCGCGCGGCATGACGAACCTGCTGCTGCGGAGCCGCGATGCGCTGGACCTGACGAATCAGGCCGCCGTGCACGCGTTCTTCGATCGGGAACAGCCGGAGCAGGTGTATCTCGCGGCCGCCAAGGTCGGGGGCATCCACGCCAACAACACCTACCCGGCCGAGTTCATCTACGAGAACCTGATGGTGGAGGCCAACGTGATCCATGCGGCCTTCCTCCACGGCGTCAAGCGGCTGCTGTTCCTCGGCTCTAGCTGCGTGTACCCGCGGCTGGCGCCGCAGCCGATGCGTGAGGACGCGCTCCTCACGGGCCTTCCAGAACCGACGAACGAACCGTATGCAATCGCCAAGATTGCCGGAATCAAGCTCTGCGAGAGCTACAATCGGCAGTACGGGGCGAGTCACGGAATCGACTATCGCAGCGTGATGCCGACGAACCTCTATGGACCGGGCGACAACTATCACCCGGAGAACAGCCACGTCATCGCCGCGCTCATCCGGCGGTTCCACGAGGCTAAGCGCGACGGCGCCCCCCGAGTGACGATCTGGGGGACGGGGACCCCGCGCCGCGAGTTTCTCTACGTGGACGACATGGCGCACGCCTGTGTGCATGTGATGCAACTGGACCGGGTCAGGTATGAGGCGCACACGGAGCCCATGTGCAGCCACCTCAACGTCGGATCGGGCGAGGAGCTGACCATTGCGGCGCTGGCGGCGATAATCAAGGACGTCGTGGGCTACGAGGGCGAGTTGGCCTTCGATGTGACGAAGCCGGATGGAAGCCCGCGCAAGTTGATGGACAGCCGGCGACTGACAGCGCTTGGGTGGACGCCGCAGGTCGGACTGCGGGACGGCCTGACGAAGGCGTACGCCGCGTTCCGCGCCGACTGATGCGCCGGGGCCGGAGGTCCGGACTGGGCATTGCCAATCTCTCCTCTCTAATCAGATGACTATCGGTCAGCGAATCCTCATCACGGGTGGCACGGGTTCCTTCGGCAAGGCGTTCGTGCGCCGGGTGCTCGAGCAGAACCCCAATATCGAGCGGCTAGTCATCTTCAGCCGCGACGAACTGAAGCAGTTCGAGATGGCGCAGGAGTCCGATGAACGCGACCATCCGTGCCTGCGCTTCTTCATCGGCGACGTGCGTGACGCCGAGCGCGTGCGCCGCGCGATGGAGGGCGTCGACACCGTCATCCATGCGGCGGCGCTCAAGCAGGTCCCGGCCGCCGAGTACAACCCGTTCGAAGCCATCAAGACGAACATCCTCGGCGCCCAGAACGTGATTGAGGCGAGTCTCGAGATGGGCGTGCGCCGCGTGGTTGCGCTGTCGACGGACAAGGCGGCGGCGCCCATCAACCTGTACGGCGCGACGAAGCTCTGCTCGGACAAGTTGTTCACGGCGGCCAACAACATCCGCGGACATCGCGACATCCACCTGAGCGTGGTGCGCTACGGCAACGTTATGGGCAGCCGGGGCTCCGTGATCCCGTTCTTCCTGCGGCAGCGGCAGGCCGGCTTCCTGCCGATCACCGACCCGAACATGACGCGCTTCAACATCAGCCTGCGCGAAGGCGTCGAGATGGTGCTGTGGGCGTTGGAGCACTCCCGCGGCGGCGAGATCTTCGTGCCGAAGATCCCGAGCTATCGCATCACCGACGTCGCCACGGCTGTGGCTCCGTCGGCGGAGCAGCGCCTCGTGGGGGTACGCCCCGGCGAGAAGATCCATGAGGAGATGATCACCGAGAGCGATAGCCTCAACACGGTGGACCTCGGAAAGTACTTCGCGATCCTGCCGTCGGCTGGCAGCACGAGCCCTGCCCAATACGCGGCGCTCTGCGGCGGCAAGGCGGTGGAGCAGGGGTTCGCCTACAACAGCGGCACCAATCACGACTTCCTCACGGTTGAGCAGATCCGCGCGCTCATCCGAGAGCATCTCGATCCCTCCTTCGTTGCGGTCTGACGGTGATTCCCTACGGACGCCAAAGTATCAGTGACGCGGACGTGGAGGCGGTTATTGCCGTCCTGCGTTCGGATTGGCTGACGCAGGGGCCAGCGGTCCCGCGCTTCGAGGCCGCTGTCGCGGCCTACACCGGTGCCAAGCACGCGGTGGCGATGAATAGCGCCACGAGCGCCTTGCATGTGGCCTGCCTCGCGCTTGGCGTGGGACCGGGCGATTGGGTCTGGACGAGCCCCAACACCTTCGTCGCCAGCGCCAACTGCGTCTACTACTGCGGCGCCGAGGTGGACTTCGTGGACATCGATCCGCGAACCTACAACCTCTCCGTCCCGGCGCTCGAAGCGAAGCTCGAGGTAGCTGCGCGCGAAGGGCGGCTGCCGAAGGTGGTCATTCCGGTGCATTTCTCGGGCGAGCCCTGCGACATGGCGGCCATTGCCAAGCTGGCGCGGACCTACGGGTTCCGCGTCATCGAAGATGCGAGCCACGCGATCGGCGGCCGCCACGGGGGCGTGCCCATCGGGGCCGGCGTCCACAGCGATGTGACGGTGTTCAGCTTCCACCCGGTGAAGATCGTGACGACGGCCGAGGGCGGCATGGCCCTCACGAACGATCCGGCGCTCGCCGCCCGCATGCAGCGCTTGCGCACGCACGGCATCACACGCGACGCGGCCGAGATGACGGTGCCTGCTCCGGGCGCGTGGTACTACGAGCAGGTCGAGCTTGGCTTCAACTACCGGATGACGGACATGCAGGCGGCGCTCGGCTCGAGCCAGATGGAGCGCATTGATGCATTCGTCGCCGAGCGCCATCGGTTGGCGGCGCGTTACGACGAGATGCTGGCGTCGCTCCCGGTGGGCCTTCCGCATCGCGACCCGGCGTCCTACTCCGCGTTGCACCTGTACGTGGTGCAGGTGGACGATCGCGACCGCGTGTTCGCGGCGATGCGGGCGGACGGCGTCGGGGTGAATGTTCATTACATCCCCGTCAATCGTCAGCCATGGCACGCGGCGCGCCTCGGCAGGCGTGCGCTGACGCCAAAAGCCGACGCGTACTACGCGCGCGCCATCTCGTTGCCGCTCTACTACGGGCTCGACGATGAGGCGCAGGCGACGGTCTGTCGGGTGCTACAACAAGCGCTGCGCGCGTGATGCACGGGGTGGCGCCAGGTATGGTATCGGTACCCTTCGACGTCCGTCAGGTGGCGGCGCGCATTGCGATCGGCACCGCACAGTTCGGTAGCGCGTATGGCGTGGCTAACGCGGCGGGCCAAGTCAGCGCGGATGAAGTAGGGCGGATCCTCGCCCTGGCGCGTCAGGCAGGGGTGCGGACGCTCGACACGGCGGTGGCCTACGGCGGGTCTGAGGCGGCGCTCGGCCACGCTGGCGTCGCGGGCTTCGACGTCGTGACCAAGGTCCCAGAGGTGCCAGCAGGCGAAGGCGACGTGGCGGGCTGGATCGAGCGCCAGGTGGAGGGCTCGTTGACGCGGCTTGGCGTCGCGCAGCTCGATGGCGTGTTGATGCATCGCGTGAACGATTTGCAGGGCGCCAACGGGGCGGCGGTCTCCCGCGGCTTGGAAGCGGTGAAGGTCCGCGGCTTGGTCCGGAAGATCGGCGTCTCTGGCTATGGGCCCGCCGAGCTGGACGCGGTGCTTGAACGCTACGCGCTCGAGCTGGTGCAGTTGCCGCTGAGCGTGTTCGACCGGCGCGCGATTGACTCCGGGCTCTTGGCGCGACTGACAGCGCGTCGCGTCGAGATCCACGTCCGTTCGGTCTTCCTGCAGGGTCTCCTCGTCATGCCGGACGCCAAGCGGCCGCCGTACTTCGCGCGGTGGGCACCGCTCTTTGCGCAGTGGAAGGCTTGGTTGGACGAGACCGGACTCACGCCGCTCGCAGCCGCCGTGCGCTTCGTGCTTGCGGTGCCGGAGGTGAATCGGCTCGTGCTCGGCTTCGACACGGCGGGCCAACTGTCGGAGGCGCTCGCCGCCGCGACGGGACCCCTGCAGCCGATGCCGAGCGGGCTGCAGTCGGACGACGAAGCGCTGATTAACCCTTCGCGTTGGACGTTGGCATGAAAGTCATTGCGGTGGTGCAGGCGCGGATGGGCTCGACGCGGCTGCCGAACAAGGTGATGCGCCCGATACTCGGTCGCCCGATGATTGCGTTGCTGCTCGAGCGGCTCGGGCGCGCCAAGCGGCTGAACGGCATCGTGCTCGCCACGTCCGACGCGCCGCGTGATGAGCCGCTGGCGGCGTTTGTCTCGTCCCTCGGCTTGGGCGTGTTTCGCGGGAGTGAGCGCGACGTGTTGGCGCGCTATCACGGGGCGGCGCAGATGACGGGGGCTGATGTCATCGTGCGCATCACCGGGGATTGCCCGCTCGTGGATCCCGTACTGGTCGACGCAGTCGTCGAGGGATTCACACGCGGGGCCGTCGACTACTTCTCCAACATCGATCCGCCGCAGTTCCCCGATGGGCTGGATATCGAGGTGTTCACGGCGGAGGCGCTGGCGCGCGCCTTCTCGGAGGCGGTGGCCGCCCCCGAACGCGAGCACGTCACGCCGTACATCCGGGGCAGCGGCAGGTTCCGGACGGCCAATTATGCGTTGGGCCGCGATGAGTCCGGTCGTCGATGGACCGTGGACGAGCCCGAGGATTTCGAAGTCATCGAAGCGGTCTTTGGTCACTTCGCGCCGCGCACTGATTTCGGATGGGAAGAAGTCCTGCAACTCGAGCACACGCGACCGGAGCTTTTCGCGATGAACAAGGAACATGCACGGAACGACGGCGCCGACCTGAGCACGGGCCAGAAGCTGTGGCGGCGCGCCAAGAAGGTCATCCCCGGTGGGAACATGCTGCTGTCCAAGCGGGCGGAGATGTTCCTGCCGGACCAATGGCCGGCGTACTTCAGCCGCGCCAAGGGCTGCCGGGTATGGGACCTCGACGGCCGCGAGCTGATCGACATGTCCATCATGGGCATCGGCACCAACTTGCTCGGCTACGGTCATCCTGAGGTGGATGCGGCCGTGCGTGATGTGGTGGACGCCGGCAACATGTCGACGCTCAACTGCCCCGAGGAGGTGTACCTCGCGGAGCGGCTCGTGGAGATGCATCCGTGGGCGCAGATGGTTCGGCTGGCACGGTCGGGCGGGGAAGCCAATGCGATCGCCATCCGCATCGCGCGCGCCGCGTCGGGGCGCGACAAGGTGGCGGTCTGCGGCTACCATGGCTGGCACGATTGGTACCTGAGCGCCAACCTGGCGAGCGACAGCGGCCTCGACGGGCACCTGTTGCCGGGCCTCGAGCCGCGCGGCGTCCCGCGAGCCCTCAGCGGCACTGTGTTGCCCTTTGAGTACAACGACGTGGAAGGCCTCACGCGTCTGTTGGATGTGGAGCCCGGCGTGGGCGTGATCAAGATGGAAGTGTCCCGCAACCGCGGGCCGGCTCCCGGATTCCTCGAGGCCGTTCGGCGCCTCGCGACCGAGCGCGGCATCATCCTCATCTTCGATGAGTGCACGTCTGGGTTCCGCGAGACCTTCGGTGGCCTGCACAAGAAGTACGGCGTCGAGCCGGATATGGCGATGTTCGGCAAGGCGATGGGCAACGGCTACGCCATCACTGCGACGATCGGGCGCCGTGAAGTGATGGAAGCCGCACAAACGACGTTCATCAGCAGCACGTTCTGGACCGAGCGTATCGGCCCGAGCGCGGCGCTCCGCACCCTCGAGGTGATGGAGCGTGAGCGGTCGTGGGAGCGCGTCACCGCCACGGGGCTCTCCATCCGTGAGCAGTGGTCTGCCCTGGCCACCCGGCATGGCTTGCGGTTGGAGCTCTGGGGCCTGCCGGCGCTCTCCGGCTTCACGATCGTGAGCGATCGCGCGTTGGCCTACAAGACGCTGATCACGCAGGACATGCTGGCCAAGGGATATCTCGCCTCGAACAGCGTGTACGCCTGCCTGGAGCACACGCCCGAGCTGATTGCCCGCTACATCGAGGCTCTCGATCCCGTGTTCGCGACGATTCGTGAGTGCGAGGACGGGCGCGACGTGATGTCGTTGCTGAAGGGGCCTGTCTGCCACGCTGGCTTCAAGCGACTGAACTGATCCAAGGCCCGCGCTCCTGTACGATGCCGCTTCCACTTCCCGTTCCCGTCAGACGACCATGAACACCTCGCAACTGCAACGTTGCACGCGTTGCCGACTCCCGCAGACCTACGAAACCATCGAGTTCGATGCCGAGGGCGTCTGCAACATCTGCCGCCAGCAGGAGTTCAAGAAGGAGAGCATCGACTGGACGGCCCGACAC
>DAIRDB010000062.1:10259-16582 GCA_036796405.1 Gammaproteobacteria bacterium
ACACAAGATGCTGGTCGAGCTCATCGAGTCGCACCGCGGCAAGTATGAGTACGACTGCATCGTGCCGTTCTCAGGCGGAAAGGACTCGACGTTCACCCTGTACCACCTCGTCACGGAGTACAAGGTCAAGCCGCTCGTGGTGCAGTTCAACCATGGGTTCATGCGGCCGAACCTGCTGGCGAACAACGAACGGACGTTCAAGAAGCTCGGTGTGGACGTCATGAGCTTCACCCCGAACTGGAAGATCGTGAAGCGCCTGATGCTCGAGTCCCTCGTGCGCAAGGGCGACTTCTGCTGGCATTGCCACACGGGCATCTACTCTTTCCCGATGCAGGTGGCCCTGAAGTTCAAGACGCCGCTGGTCTTCTGGGGCGAAGCGTCGAGCGAGTACACTGCGTATTACGACTATCGTGAGGACGAGATCGAGCGCGTCGATGAGTCGCGCTTCAACCGCTTCGTCAACCTCGGTATCACGGCCGAGGACATGAAGGGCATGATCGAACAGGACTTCGCGCTGGACCCGCGTGACCTTGCGCCCTACACGTACCCGCCCATCCGTGAGCTCAAGCAGCTCCGCTATCAGTCGGTATGCCTCGGCTCGTTCATCCCGTGGGACACGAAGAAGCAGTCCGAGCTGATCATGCGCGAGCTGGGCTGGCAGGGCGATGAAGTGGAGGGCATGCCGCCGGAGCTCTACAGCTACGAGAAGATCGAGTGCTACATGCAGGGGGTCCGCGACTACATCAAGTACCTGAAGCGCGGCTACTCCCGCGTCTCGCAGATGACGGCGCTGGACATCCGCAACGGCCGCATGGACGCGGCGCGCGCGGAGGCGTTGGTCGCTGAGTGGGAAGGGAAGAAGCCCCCCTCGCTCGAGCTATTCCTCGAATACCTCGGTCTCACGGAGCAGCAGTTCAACGAGATCGTCGCCAAGGTCGCCGTGCCCCCGTTCCAGCCGGAGTTCGAGCTCGTCCAGCTTGGGCGGCGGACGCGGGACTTCGACGCGTGGTACCGGGAGCGGCCGACGACGTGACCACCGTCGGGATCCTCGACATCGGCATTTCGAACATCGGCTCGCTGCGGGGGTCGTTGGAGAGCCTGGGGTATTCCCCAATCTCCGTCTCTCACCCGGGCGGGCTCGACGCCTGCGATCGCATCATCTTGCCTGGCGTCGGCACGTTTGCGGCGGCGATGACCCGCATCCGCGAGGGCGGGTTTCTCGATCCCCTCCGCCGCTATGCGGCGGGCGGGCGACCCGTGCTAGGCATCTGCCTCGGTATGCAACTGTTGGCATCGCTCGGTCACGAGGGAGGCGTGTTCGAGGGGCTCGACCTGGTGCCCGGTACCGTGCGGCCGATCGCGGTGCCACCTGGTTACCGGTTGCCGCACGTTGGGTGGAACCATTTGATCGTCCTGCGGCAACACCCGGTGTTCGCCGGGGTCAAGCGTTCGGTCGACTACTACTTCGTGCACAGCTATGCGTTCTCGGCGGCGAGTGAGTCGAGCGTCATCGCCGAGTGCGAGTACGGGGTGCGCTTCCCCGCAACCATCGGATTCAAGAACGTGCTGGGCGTGCAGTTCCATCCGGAGAAGAGCCAAGTCAACGGGTTGCAGCTGTTGGAGAACTTCTGCGAGTGGGATGGGACGTGCTGAAACGTCGCATCATCCCGATCGAGCTGTTCGACGGGCAACGGTTGATCAAGACCGTGGGCTTCGAGGGCGCCCGAGACGTCGGCGATCCGGTCAAGAGCTCGACGGTGTACAGCGACCAGGATGCCGATGAGCTCCTGTTCCTCAACGTGCACCGCGACCATCCGGCGATAGATGCCACCGCGGAAGTCGTGCGGCGCATCGCCAGCGTGTGCTTCGTGCCGCTCACGGTCGGCGGTGGCGTGCGCAGCGCCGCCGATGCGGAGGCGCTCTTTCGAGCCGGGGCCGACAAGATCGTCGTGAACTCCGTCGCGTACCGTGCGCCATCGGTCGTGCGGGCAATCTCCGAGACGATGGGGCGGCAGGCGGTGGTGGTCGCCATCGACGTCCGGCGGCAGCCGGACGGCCAGGACGTATTGCTTTCGGGCTGCGGCCGGGCGGCCGAAACGGTCTCGCTGGTCGAGCACCTGGAGAGCGTCACCGCGCACGGCGCCGGCGAGATCTTCTTGCAGTCGGTGGACCGCGACGGCACCATGACTGGCTATGAACTGGATCTGCTCCGAATCGTGCTGCCGCTCGTGCGAGTGCCGGTCATCATTGCCGGCGGCGCCGGCGGGTTCCCTCATCTCGAGGAGGCGTTCCTCGCCGGTGCGGACGCGGCGGCCTGCGGCAGCCTCTTCAACTTCGGTGACAACAACCCTTTGCGGGCGAAGGCGTACCTCAAGAACCGCGGGATTCCGCTGAAGAGGGTCTGATGGAGCTGTCCAGCCCGATGGTCGGTCGGCGGGTGCTGTTGCGGACGCTGGTGGCGTCGGATGCGACGGCGGCCTACTTAGGGTGGCTTGCCGATCCTGAGATTTCGCGCTTCCTCGAGGTACGCTTCAACCCGCCGCGCTCACTCCCAGAACTTGCCGCATACGTCGAGCACGTGCATCGAAGCTCGGCGGAGCTGCTGCTCGCGATATGCCTTCTTGACGGCGGGGCGCACGTGGGGAACATCAAGCTGGGGCCCATCGACCGGAACCATCGGCGCGGTGACATCGGCTTCTTCATCGGGGAGCGCTCGCAGTGGGGGAAGGGACTGGCCTCGGACGCCATCGAGCTGCTGTCCGACCATGCGTTGACGCAGATGGGCCTCGAGAAGATCACGGCCGGGTGCTACGCGTCGAACGAGGGCTCGCGGCGCGCGTTGACCCGTGCAGGGTTCGTCGAGGAGGCGCGCTTGCGCTCACATTGGATGTGCGACGGCCGACGGGACGACGGGCTCCTGTTCGGCAAACTTGTGCCGACCGGGCCGCGAAGCGGGTCGCCGGCGCCGGCAGCTGCTGCCGGGGAGTGACCGATGACGCTCCTTGAGGGGCCCGTTCTCGTGGTCGCCGCGCATCCTGATGATGAAGTCCTCGGATGCGGCGGCACCATCTCTCGGCTGACTGCGGCTGGCGTCCCCGTGCACGTGCTGTTCTTCACCGATGGGGTCAGCGCACGTCCGGACGTCGCGCAGTCCGACGCCGCGGCCGCACGTAAGCAGGCGGCGATCGCGAGTCTCGCGTTGTTGGGCGTCCAGGCGCCGGAGTTCCTCCAGTTTCCGGACAACCGGCTTGATACCGTAGCGTTGCTCGATCTCAGTCAGTCGGTGGAGCGTGTGCTGGCGCGGGTCTCGCCGGTGACGGTGCTCACCCACCACGCGGGCGACCTGAACGTGGACCACCGGTGCGTGCATGAGGCGGTGATGACCGCGTGCCGGCCGCAGCCCGGTCATCGCGTCAAGAGCATTCTCTGCTTCGAGGTCGCGTCGAGCACCGAGTGGCGGACCCCGATACCGGCCTCGGCTTTCGTCCCGCAGCTGTACATCGATATCTCGTCGCATCTCCGGGCGAAGCTCGAGGCCCTCGACGCGTATCACGTCGAGATGCGGGCGTGGCCCCACGCGCGGTCCCTTCGCGCGATCGAGCACCTCGCCGGGTGGCGCGGAGCGACGGCGGGCGTGGAGGCCGCCGAGGCGTTCACGGTCGCGCGCATTCGGCTATGAACGGCGTGCGGGCCGACATCGCGTTCCGCGTCGACGCTTCGGCACACATCGGCAGTGGACACGTGTATCGGTGTCTCCGGCTGGCGGCGGAGTTTCGCGCGCGTGGACTCGAGAGCCTCTTCCTCTACCGCCCGCTGGACACGTACGCGGCCGAGCTGATCGCGCGCCATGAATTCGCATCACAGCCGCTGCCGCGGGCGGGTGCTGCGTCATCTCCGGGCGGGGCCGGGGCGCCGGCATGGGCGATCGCGGACGAAGTCGCTGACGCGGAGGCCTGTCTCCCGTTCCTCGGTGCTGCGGGCGCGCGGGTGCTCGTGATTGACCACTATGGCATTGGCGCGTCATGGCATGAGAGGGTGCGGCCGGCGGTCGACCGCATCGTTGCCATCGATGATCTCGCCGACCGCGTCTTGGGCTGCGACATCGTGCTCAATCAAGGTTTGATTGGTACCGGTCGTGAAACCTACGACGCGTTGGTGCCTCCTGCGGCGCGTTGCCTCCTCGGTCCGCGCTACGCATTGCTCGATGCGGCGTTTGTGCCAGCCCGCGCGTTTCGCGGTCCACGGCGAGGTCCGGTGGCGCGCGTGCTGGTCTTCTACGGCGGCGGCGACGTGTCCGCGCCGACACTGTCTGCGCTGCGGGTGCTGTCGCGTCCGGCGCTGCGGCATCTTGCGGTGGATGTGGTGCTTGGGCCGTCGTGTGCGGAGCGTGCGGCGCTCGACGCCTTGGTCGCGGCGCACGGCCGCGCGCAGGTGCACGAGATGTCGCCGAGCCTGTTGCCGCTGCTTATGGAGGCGGATCTCACCTTGGGCGCTGCGGGCTCCACGAGTTGGGAGCGTTGCTGCGTCGGCGTACCGAGTGTCCTCACGCTGCTCGCCGATAACCAGCGCCCGATTGCTGCGGGACTCGCGGCCGAGGGCGCCGCATGGGTCGTGTCGCCGTTCCCGCTTCGGAAGACGGACGTCGGTGCGTACGAGGACGAGTTGGCGCGGGCGGTCGATTCTGCGTGTCGCGCGCACGGGGACTTCGCCGAGGGGGCGCGACGTGCCTGGGGACTCGTCGACGGCCTCGGTGCAGCTCGCGTTGCCGAGGCGATCGTTCCATCGCCGGCCGACGACATCGCCGCGGTCTCCGTCGGCGCTGACGCGCACGGGATGTCGTGGCGGCTCATGACCAAGCGCGGCGTTGACCTCGGCGGCTGCGCCGTCGCGCTTCAAGGTGCCACGGGCCGCTTCACGCTCGCGCTGGAATCCGAGTGGGAGCCCGAGGGGCTTGTACGGCAGGCCGTGAACCGCGGTGCTCGGGCGTTCTGGGATTGCCACCCCGGCGTGCCGCTCGTCGCGGACGGGACGCGCGGCACCACTGCCGCCGCGCCCGGCGCCCCGATTGCCCGTCCGAGTGGCGCGAGGGCTGTCGCCGTATTGTCCGATCGCGACAGCTGGATCAATGAGTACATCGCGGACCGCGTGACCGAGTGGCTGCTTGAGGGGCGTCAGGTGCACTGGGTGCATAGGCCACAGGACCTCAGTACCGGGGATGTCCTCGTCATGCTCGGGTGCAGCCAGTTGGTGTCGGCCGCCGCACGGGCCCGGCACACGCACAATCTGGTGGTGCATGAGAGCGCGTTGCCGAGAGGCAAAGGTTGGTCGCCCATGACGTGGCAGGTCGTGGAAGGCGCGCGGGAGATCGTCGTCACGCTCTTCGAGGCGGCCGATCGCGTGGATGCAGGACCAATCTACGCGCAGGGTGTGATGCGGCTCGACGGTACCGAGTTCGTGGATGAACTGCGGCGGTTGCAGGCCGAAGCGTCTCTGCTTATGTGCACGGGCTTCATCGAGGGGTTCCCGAGAAGCGCGGCGGCGGCGCGCAGCCAAGAGGGACCCGAGTCGTTCTATCCACGCCGCACGAAGGACGATAGCCGGTTGGATGTCGACAAGACCCTTGCCGAGAGTTTCGATTTGCTACGGGTCGTCGACAACGCGCGGTATCCGGCCTTCTTCGAGCACCGTGGGGTGCGGGTCGAGGTGCGGGTCATGAAAGTGCAGGCCAACGCTAGGGATGCGAGGAAAGGGATGTGAAGGAGAAGATCATTGCAACGATGTCTGAGATTGCGGCGGAGACTGGCGGTCAGATCCGCCCGGACTTGACCGACGCGAGCGTGCTCCTGCAGAGTGGACTCGACTCCCTGGGCTTCGCGGTCCTGGTGGCGCGTCTCGAGGAAGACTTGGGCTTTGATCCTTTCACCATGATGGACGAGCCGGTGTATCCGCAGACGCTGGGCGAGTTGGTGAGCATCTACGAGCGATTCGCCCCGCGATGACCGGAACGTTGGAGGCGCAGCTGCGCGGGCTTCCCGCAGGCCGCCCGTGCCTGCTCGGGGTGCCTGGGTCGGAGACCGTCGCCGGACTGCTGGCGTCGGCAACCGAGCTTCGGTCGCGGCTGCGTCAGGGCGCGGCGGGGCGCGTTGCGCTGCAGGGCCTGACACCGCCCGACCTGATTCGCGCACTCGTCGCGTTGGATGGGGTCGCCGATGCGCTGCTCCTGTTGCCGGATGCCCTCGAGGCCGAGTCCGCAGCGGCACTGATGGCGCAGGCGTCGGTGTCTACCGTCGTGGCCACCGGGCCAACGGGATTGGAACTGCGGG
>DAIRDB010000063.1:0-15979 GCA_036796405.1 Gammaproteobacteria bacterium
CGCTGGTACGCCGGAGTGATCTGGTGGCAGCGGCTGCTTTCACCGCAGTCACCTTCAACGTAGCTCGCTTCCTCGGACCGGCGATTGCCGGTGTGGTGATTGCCTGGTCGAGTCCGGCCTGGGCCATCCTGTTCAACGCGGTCAGCTACCTTTGCATCATCGGTGCCTGGTGGCTCATCGACCTGCCCAAGGAGACTGGGCAGCGGGCGCCGAGCCGCGGCCTCGGGCGCGATCTCTGGAGCGGGGTGATCTATGTCTGGCGGAAACCTGCGCTGGCCCTGCTGTTTGGCGTGCTGATGCTGCTGGCTCTGTTCGCCCGCCCGGTCACCTACCTGCTGTCGGCCTTCGTCGGCACCTTGTACGACGGGGGACCGCAGGCGCTGGCCCTGCTCACGGCTGCCGTCGGGGTCGGTGCGGTACTGGCAGGCCTGCAGTTGTCGCTGCAAGGGGAAACGCGGGGGCTGGTGCGGGCCATCCTTTGCAATTCCCTGCTGACGCTGGTCAGCCTGCTGGCCTTTGCCTACTGCACCGATCTTTGGCTTGGTGCGCTGCTCATGCTGCTCTTCGGTTACTCGGTCACCGTGGCGGCCGTGGCTGGTCAGACGCTGGTGCAGCACAGCGTCGAGGATCAGAGTCGTGGCCGGGTGCTCAGCCTGTGGGTCGCCGCCACCCGAGGGCCTCCGGCTCTCGGCGTGCTGCTGCTCGGTTCGTTGGCCACGTGGTGGGGCCTGTCGCTGCCCTTTTTGCTGGCCACGGGGCTTTGCCTCATCGGGCTGTTGCTGCTGTGGCGCGGGCAGGCTGTCATGCGCGAGCACTTCGAAGAACAGCCGACGGCGCGGTCGTGATGACGGTGGCCAGTCTTTAACTGAAGCAGGACCAAGTGCTACGCTCAGACTGGCGCGATGCGTGGTCGCGGCGAGGCGCAGTGCAGCGGGAGACAGACATGAAACCGGGGTCAGTACATTTCGTTGGCGCTCTGCTGGCGTTGCTTGTCTCGTGGTCCGGGACGGGGGTGGCGCGCGCGGCCGAGGCCTACTCGTCAACGCCGCTTGCCGAGCATCTCTTCCGGGTCGCCGGACCCCGCGGCAATACGCTGGTGGCCGTCGATGCCGACGGCCTCATTCTGATCGACGGTGTGCCGGCCGCCGAGGCCGCCGGTTATTGGGACTTCGTGCAGGACCTCACGGGCGAGTCCCGGGTCAAGGCCTTGGTGGTCAGTCACTGGCACGCCGAGGTCAATGGTCTCAACGCGCTGGCGGTCGCGGCCGGGGCAGAACTCATCGCCCACGACAATACCCGCCAGTGGCTGTCCGCCACCATCCGGCGTCGTGGCGATACCATCCTGCACAGACCCGTGCCGGTTGATGAACTGCCGAACCGCGTCTTCCACGAAACGCTCAGCCTGCCATTCCGCGATGGCAGCATAGAACTCGGGTGGCTGCTGCATGCCCACACGGACGGCGATCTCTACGCGCGTTTCCCCGGCCAGGACGTGCTGTACACAGGACCGGCCGTGCGCACCGATGCCTGGAGCACCGTCGACGAGGCGACCAACGGTTTTGTTGGTGGGCTGACCGATGCTTACGACAAACTCGCCCTGCAGATCACCGGTGAGACCCGCATCGTCCCGTTCAGTGGCCCGCTGATCGATCAGGCGGCGTTCGTCGAGCAGGCCGCGCTTTACAAAAAGCTCATGCAGGAAATGGTCGCCCTGCTACGCCAAAGTCGCAGTGCCGATGAGGTGGTCGCGGCCAACCCGGCGATCGGTCTCAAACCGGAATGGGGCGATGCCTCGGCATTTCTCGACGAGGGATTTCGGAGTTTTTACGGGCATCTGCGCGAAACGCGCCATGTCGGTATCATGCCCTGACTAGGTCGGCTGGCTCGCCTGAGGAGCAGTACATGAAAGTCGGATCGAATGGTTTCCTGCGCCGTGGTGTATTGGCCACTTCCCTGTTGCTCCCGGCCGTCGTGTGGGCCGAAGCATCGGAGCATGCCGCGCAGGTGGCCGCCACCTTCAGTCGTTTCGACGAGGCCGCGGACAGATTTGCGTTCCTGCAGGAGAACTGTGTCGGCTGCCACAACGCCGAGGACTGGGCCGGCAGCCTTGCTTTCGACCTGATCGGTCCGAACGAAATCGCGGATCAACCGGAGCTCTGGGAGAAAGTGGTCAGCAAACTGCAGGGCCGCATGATGCCGCCAGCCGGACAGCCTCGCCCGGATGCCAAGACCACCGACGCGTTCATTGCCTGGGTCGAGCAGTATCTCGATCACGCGGCCAGCACCGAGCAGCACGCAGGTCGTGTCGGTCTCCACCGTCTCAATCGCAAGGAGTACGCCAATGCCGTGCGCGATCTCTTTGGTATCGACGTGGATGCCAGTTCGCTGCTGCCGGCCGATGCCTCCGTCGATGGTTTCGACAACGTCGCGCAGGCGCTGCGCGCCTCACCGGCTCTGCTCGAGCAGTCCCTCACGGCTGCCCGCGTCGTGGTATCCCAGGCGGTGGGGACGCCTGCGCCGCGCGCCGGGGGCAGTACCTACTTTGCCACCGGCAATCAGTACGGACACATTGCCGGACTGCCGCTCGGCACCCGCGGCGGTCTGGTCGTGGACCATTACTTTCCGGCTGACGGAGAGTATGTGCTCAACATCGGCAACCTGGCGGCAGCACTGTGGGTCACCAACCAGGAGTTCACCCACACGGTGATTGCCACGCTCGATGGCGAACGTTTTTTCGAACTTGATATCGGAGGGGGAGAGGACCTCAAGGCCATCGACCAATTGGGTGACCCGGCGGTGGACGCCATCAACAGCAAGCTGAAGAACATCAAGTTCACTGCCAAGGCCGGGGCACACCGTCTGGGCGTCACCTTCCTGCACCGTTCGTTCGCCGAGTTCGAAGGCACGCTGTCGCCGATGCTGCGCACCACAGGGGCCGACGTCATCTCGCTCAACCAGATCGAGGTGCAGGGCCCGTTCAATCCGGCCGGCCTGAGCGACACCCCGGCGCGCCAGCGCATCTTCACCTGCCGGCCTGCCGCCGCAGCCGAGGAGCGTGGCTGCGCGGAACAGATCATCAGTCGTCTGGCGAGGCTGGCGTTCAGAGGTCCGGTGGCGTCCGACGACAAGGACAAACTGCTGCAGATCTATGAAGACGCTGCCCGGCAAGCCGGCTTCGAGCAGGGGGTCCGACGCGCACTGACTGCCATCCTGGCCAGCCCGAAGTTCCTGTATCGCGTCGAAGAGGTACCGGCCGACGCGCCGCCGGGCTCGATTCATGCCCTGACTGATCTCGAGCTGGCTTCACGTCTGGCCTTTTTCCTGTGGAGCAGCATTCCCGACGAGGAACTGCTCGACCTCGCCGAGCAGGGCAGACTGGGAGACGACAACGTCTTGCGTGCCCAGGTGTCACGCATGCTCGGCGATCCCCGCGCCGCAGCGCTGGCCAGCAATTTCGCCACGCAGTGGCTCAACCTGGCGGCACTCGACGACATTGAGCCGGACCCGGCCCTGTTCCGCGATGTCGATCGCGGTATCCGAGGGCTGCTGAAGGAGGAGGTTACCCGTTTCACTGCCGATCTCTTTCTCGGCAATGCCCCGGTCACTGCACTCATGACTGCCGACTTCACCTACCTCAACGAACGCCTGGCCCTTCATTACGGCATCAACGATGTGAAGGGGGATGCGTTCCGCAAGGTCGAGCTGAAGGACCCTTCGCGTTTCGGCCTGCTGGGCAAGGGCGGCATCCTCATGGCCTCCTCCTACCCCGACCGTACCTCACCGGTCCTGCGTGGCAAATACGTGCTGGAGTACATCCTCGGCACACCACCGCCCCTGCCGCCACCCAACGTGGAAGCACTCATTGACAACAAGCCTGGCCAGCGACAAATGACCATTCGCGAGCGGCTCGAGGTGCACCGGACCAACCCCAGCTGCAGTGGCTGCCATGGCTTCATCGATCCGCTCGGCTTTGCCCTCGAAGGCTTCGACGCCGTCGGCCGCTCGCGAACGGTGGATCGCTTCGTGGGGGCACCGGTCGACATCGATGGCGTGCTGCCCGACGGCCAGAGTATCGAGGGCATCGCCGAACTGCGGGAGGCCATCATGCAGCGCCCGCAGCTGTTCGTGGAGAACCTGGCACAGAAACTGTTGTTGTATGCCATCGGCCGGCCGATAGAAGCCAAGGACATGCCAGCGGTACGTCGCATCGTGCGCGAATCCGCCGGCCAGCAGTACGCCTTCCAGACCATCGTGCAGGGCATCGTGGCAAGTGAGCAGTTCCGCAAGGTACAGGTTGACGAGAAACCGGCGACGGCGGCTGCTGTGGCCGGGCTACTGCAGCCTGTGGCCAGCGCCCCGTGAAGAACCTTTGGGCCGGGCACTGAGCCGGGCCTGCCAGTCAGCAGAGGAGCATGTCGATGTTCATCAGCAAGAAGCATCTTTCCCGCCGTCACCTATTGCGCGGCGTTGGCGCCAGCATCGCGCTGCCCCTGCTCGACGCCATGGTGCCGGCGGCCAGCGCCCAGCCTGCCAGTCGTCTGCGGCTCGGTTTCGTCTATGTGCCGCACGGAGCGGTGGAGGAAAGCTGGACCCCGAAGACCACGGGTACGGATTTCGAGCTCAGCAAGATCCTGAAGCCGATGGAGGATCTCCGTTCCTACATGACCGTGGTCAGCGGTCTGCGCAACAAGCCGGGCGAAAGCCCCGATCCGCATGCCATCAAGGCTGGCTGCTGGCTGCGCTGTGTTGCCCCGGAGGGTACGGCCAATCCGGATGACGGCATCAGCATCGACCAGTTGGCGGCCCGCAAGCTGGGCACCGAGAACCCCTTTGCCTCGCTGGAAGTCACCACACTCGAGGGGGGCGGTGGCAGCTTTGCGTCGTCGATAGCCTTTCGTACGCCGACTCAGCCGCTGCCAATGGAGGGCAACCCGCGCAAGCTCTACTACCGTCTGTTCGGTCAGGGCGACACGGCCGAAGAGCGCGCAGCCATCACAGCGGAAACCGGCAGTCTCCTCGATTTCGTGCTCGAGGATGCATCGGCACTGAACCGCACGCTCGGCAGTCAGGACCGCGTACTGATGGGCGAGTACCTCGACTCCATCCGTGAGATCGAGATGCAGATGCAGAAGTTGGCCCAGCAGGACCTGAGCCAGGTGGCCATTCCCGATGCGCCGGTCGGCACGCCGGGACAGTTCCCGGCGCATCTCGATCTGATGTACAGCCTCATGGCGCTGGCGTATCAGGCGGACCTCAGCCGCGTGATCACCTTCCTGTCCGATCGCGAAGTCAGCATGCGCACCTTTACGCACATCGGTATCTCCGATGCCTTCCACCCGCTTTCACACCACCAGAACGATCCAGCCAAGCTGGAGCGGCTCTCGACGGTCCAGCAGTGGTATCTGTCGGGTTTCGCCAAGTTCGTGAAGACGCTGTCGCAGATGCCTGATGGTGACGGCAGCGTGCTCGATCATTCCCTGCTGCTGTACGGCAGCGGCATGGCCAACAGCAACCTGCACAACTGTGATCCGGTGCCGGCGCTGCTGGTGGGCAAGGCGAACGGCAGGTTGGCCGGAAACCAGCATCTGGCCTTTGCCAAGGACACCCCGCTGGCTAACCTCATGCTGAGTATCCTTCACAAGGCCGACATAGGCGTTGAGCGTTTTGGTGACAGCACCGGTACGCTGGCCAACGTGTGACGCGGTCGATCCCTTTCCAATCCGGAGCCTTCCGATGAGAACCACGCCTGCTCTTTCGATTGCCCTGCTGGCGCTGCTGGCGTCAACGCCTGCGTGGTCCCAGACCCTGGTACAGTTGCTGGAAGCCAAATCCTTCGCCGAAGCCGAGGCGTTGCTGAAGTCCGGCGTGGACGTGAACCGGCCCAGCAGTGACGGCACCACGCCGCTGCACTGGGCGGTGTACCACGGCCACCTCGAGCTGACCAAGGCGCTGCTGCGCGCCGAAGCCGAACCAAACAGCCGCAACGATTACGGCTCCTCTCCACTGATGGAGGCTGCCATCGCCGGCAATCTGCCCCTGATCGAAGCACTGCTCGATGCCGGCGCCCACATCGAATCTCCCAATCTCGAAGGTCAAACGGCGCTGATGGCGGTGGCGCGAACCGGCAACATCGAGGCGGCGCGTCTGCTGATCAGCCGCGGTGCAGCCGTCAACACCGCAGAAAAGTGGGGCGGGCAGACCGCGCTGATGTGGGCCAGTGCGCGCCAGCAACCCGCCATGGTGGACTTCCTCATCGAAGAGGGAGCAGACGTCGATGTCCGCGCCATCGATCGTAATTGGGAGCGACGTGTCACGGCGGAGCCCAGGGTGAAGGAGATGTTCCAGGGAGGCCTGACGGCACTACTTTACGCCGCACGGGAAGACTGCCTCGACTGCGTGCGACACCTGCTGGATGCCGGCGCCGACATCAACAAGCCGGATCCGGACAATGTGTCGCCGCTGATCATGGCCCTGCTCAACATGCGCTTCGATATCGCCAAGCTGCTCATCGAGCGCGGTGCCGATGTGAATCAGTGGGATTACTGGGGCCGCACCCCCCTGTATGCCGCGACCGACACCAACATCGTTCCCCTCAGCCAGCGGGGTGATCTACCGCCGGTGCAGAGCACCACGGGGCTGGAGATAGCGCGCCTGCTGCTGGAAAAAGGCGCCAATCCCAACTACTACCTCAAGCTGCCGCCCCTGCCACGCGAGATCGCCTATGACCGCGCCGGCGACAACCCGGTCATGACGACCGGTTCCACGCCGTTGCAGCGGGCCGCCTACGGCGGCGACGTCGACATGATGAAGCTGCTGTTGGCCAATGGTGCCGACTGGACCATGGGCAACATCAATGGCGTGACCCCACTGATCGCCATGACCAACAGCGGCGGCAGTCGCGGCCGCAACAAGGACGAAACCAAGATGATCGCAGGCCTCGAGGTGCTGCTGGATGCCGGGGCAGACATCAACCAGCAAGGTGGAGCGAATGGTGAAACGCCGCTGCATACCGCAGCCCGCCTCAACATGCTGGGTGTGGTCCAGTTCATCGTCGACCATGGCGGCAACCTGTTCGCCAAGGACGCGCGCGACCTGCTGCCGCTCGACTACGCCACCGGCAAGGCTGACAGTCAGAGCTTCGGCAATTTCAACGTGGTCGGAGAGTTGCCCGAGATGGCGGCGCTGCTGCGCAAGTTGATGGGGCAAACCAACCCGCAATGAGCAATCAGCCGGCAGGGTGGCAGGTAGACACCGACCTGCTCGCCGCCAGGCTAGCCAGCGCAGGCTATGCTGTCGTCGACGAGGGGCTGGACCCCGCGCTGTTCCGCGGACTTTGCGACGAAGCGAGGTGGGCGCTTGCCGAGCAGGGCAGGGCAGCCGGCGTCGGCCGGGGGTCCGGTTTCCAGGTCGACCATCGCGTGCGCGACGATCAGATCTGCTGGTTGGCTCCCGAGTTTACGGCCGGTTCCCGCTATCTCGCGGCGATGGAGGGGTTGCGGCTGGCCTTGAATCGCACGTTGTTCCTCGGTCTGTTCAACGTCGAGGCGCACTATGCGCGCTACGCGCCGGGGGCGCGCTACCAGCGTCATCGCGATGCATTCCGCGGCGAGCGCAGCCGCCGGCTTTCCACCGTTCTCTACCTCAATCCGGACTGGCCGCTGGATCAGGGCGGCGAATTGGTGCTCTATGCGGCGGAAGGCGATGCCGAACTGCAGCGGATCGCGCCGCTGGGCAATCGCCTGGTGATGTTCCTGAGCGAGGAATTCCCCCACGAAGTGTTGCCTGCCCAGCGCGAGCGCTACAGTGTGGCTGGCTGGTTCGGCAGCGCAGCGACCGGTATCCGGTAGCCGCGGGCGATGGGCGAAACGTGCTGCAGTCGCTGGCTACTGCAGCAGGGCGACACTCTTGATCTGGGCATAGACGCGATCGCCTTCAGCGAGGCCAAGCAGGGAGACGGAACGGCGCGTGATACGCGCCAGCAAGCGCTGCTCGCCGAGCAGCAGCTGCACAACACAACTGTGGTCGTCGTTGAGAGCGATGGCTCGAATGGTCACCGGCACGACATTGAGAATGCTGGTGGCGACTGGGGCCTGTCGCGTCAGGCTGACGTCCTGTGCCTGCACCCGCAGCCGAACCTGCCGTCCGGTCGGCGCCGCGCCGCCCCCTACGTGAAACGCATGCCCTTCACAGTCCACTTCAAGCAGGCCGAACGGTGCATCGTGACCCTTCACGCGGGCCAGCAGCAGTGCTTCGGCGTCTGGGCGAAAGGCCAAGGGTTGCCCCAGATCCGTCAGAAGCTGACTGGCGACCGCCTGCACCGGCGGCGCATGCCGCTGGAACAGGACCAGCGTATCCGCCAGAGCAGCGACCTCTGCACTGGCGTGTGTCACGTACAGCGTGGTGATGCCGCTGTCGACCAGTAGTCGCTTGAGGGCCGGCAAAAACTGTTGCTTGAATGCTTCGTCGACGGCTGACAGCGGTTCGTCGAGCAGGAGCAACTGGGGCTGCAAAGCCAGCGCCCTGGCGATGGCCACCTTCTGCCGCTCCCCCCCGGACAGTTGCCAAGGCTGCTGTGCCAGCAAGGGCCCCAGTCCCAACGACTCGATGAGCTGCTCCAGCAAGACCTCCGCACCCGCGGTCCCGCGGACAGCCAAGGCCAAGTTGCCCGCCACACTAAGGTGGGGAAAAAGGTTGTCTTCCTGGAAGACGTAGCCAAGCGGCCTGCGGTGCGTCGGCAGGAAGCGGCTGCCGTCCTGCCAACACTGCGCGGCACTGTAGATGCGCGCCCCGGCATGTCGATCGAGCCCGGCAATGGCCCGCAGCAGACTGGTCTTGCCGGTGCCCGAGGCTCCAAACAGCACGCTGACCTGCCGTCCGGGCAGTATCAACCGCACGGCCTGATGGAAACTGCCTCGCACAAGGGTGAGGTCGAGATCTAGCGTTGTGTCCGTCATGCGCGCCGAAACCGCAGGCGGCTGCGCAGGCTGTAGACCAGCAGCAGCAAGAGGAAGGAAAGCAGTAGCAGACCGCCGGCCAGCACATGGGCTGCCGCGTACTCAAGGCTCTCGACATGGTCGTAAATGGCGATGGCCAGCACGCGGGTCTCGCCGGGGATGTTGCCGCCGAGCATCAGCACCACACCGAACTCGCCTATCGTGTGGGCAAAGCCGAGTGTGGCTGCTGTCAGAAAGCCGGGGCGAGCCATGGGCACCACCACGCGCCAGAAGCTGGCGAGAGGGCTCAGCCGCAGCGTGGCTGCCACCTCCAGTGGACGCCGGCCCAGTGCCTGGAACGTGTCCTGCAGCGGTTGCACCACGAAGGGCAGGGAATAAACCACGGAGCCGAACAGCAACCCGGTAAAGCTGAAGACCAGAGGCTCGGCTCCCAACGTCAGCATGGCCTGGCCGATCCAGCCCTGCGGCCCGAGGGCGAGCAGCAGGTAGAAGCCCAGTACCGTGGGCGGCAGCACCAGTGGCAGTGCCACGAGCGTCTCGGGAATGAAGCGGAAGCGCCAGCGGCTATGCGCCAACCACCAGGCCAGCGGCGTGCCGACCAGCAACAGGATCAGGGTGGTCAGCAGCGCCAGCCGCAGGCTGAGCCAGAGCGCAGTAAGGTCCGCCGGGCTCAGCATGAACGCCCCGTCAGACCTTCAGGCGGCTGAACACCTTGCGGATGTTGTGCTCGAAGATATTGTGCTTTTCCTGTTCGCTGATGCGGGCGTTGTCGATGTAGCGCTTGGTATCGTCGAAGGGGAAGCCGGTCTCTGGATCTATGCCACGCACGGCGCCGATCATTTCCGAGGCAAACAGGATGTTCTTGTTATCGATGACGTCCACCAGCAGATCGATGCCTTTCTGGTGATAGACGCAGGTGTCAAAGTAGACGTTGTTCATCAGCAGTTCGTTGAGGTGGGGCAGTTTCAGCATGTCTGCCAGTCCACGGAAACGGCCCCAGTGGTAGGGTACGGCACCGCCGCCATGGGGAATGATGAACTTGATGGTCGGGAAATCCTTGGTGACCGTGCTCTGCATCAGTTGCATGAACGCGGTGGTATCCGCGCTGAGGTAATAGGAGCCGGTGGCATGGAAAGCCGGGTTGCAGGATCCGCTGACGTGGATCATGGCCGGCACATCGAGCTCCACCATTTTTTCGTAGATGGGGTACCAATAGCGGTCGCCGAGTGGCGGCGAGTTGAAGTGACCACCGGAGGGATCCAGATTGAGGTTGCAGCCGACGAAACCGAATTCGTTGACACAGCGCTCCAGCTCGGCGATCGAGCTGCGGAGGTCGGTACCGGGATACTGAGGCAGTGCACAGGCACCCACGAAGTTCTTCGGGTACAGCTGTGTCACGCGGTAAATCAGTTCGTTGGTATGCTCGGTCCAGTACTTGCTGATCGTGGCATTGCCGACGTGGTGCTCCATCCAGCTGGCGCGCGGCGAAAAAATCGTGAGGTCGGTCCCGCGCTCGCGCTGCAGTTTGAGCTGGCCTTTTTCGATGGTCTCGCGGATCTGGTCATCCGTGATGGGAATGACCCCTTTTTCTCCACCGTAATGAGGGTCCTTCTTGAGCGCGGCCTTCTGGGCGTCCCGGTAGACGCCGAGGGCGTCGGGCGCAGTCGTGTAATGGCCGTGGCAGTCGATGATCATGCAGGGCTTTCTCCTTCTGAAGTTTCTGGGCAAGCGTATCAGGTTTGGCTTGGGCCAAGCATCCTCTGACCCGCTCGGCCGCGGCGGTTTACTGTGGCGGGTTCTGTCGTCGCGCCGGCAGGGCGCCCCTACGGTCTGCAACCGCGTATCAAAGGTGGGGTCTTTGCCGTTCACCCTTTTCGCTCCAGCGAATGCATGCCAACCCCGACCGGCTGGGCGTATAATTTCCGGCAGTTTTCCCGATGACCTTCATGATGAACGCAGTCAGCAACGAGCCGCCCAAGCTAATCGATCGCTACGGTCGTCATATCGACTACGTGCGTCTCTCCGTCACCGATCGCTGCGATTTCCGCTGCGTTTACTGCATGTCCGAGAAGATGACCTTTCTGCCGCGCAGCGAGGTGCTGTCACTCGAAGAAATCTACAAGGTGGCCCGGGCCTTCTCGGAGTTGGGGGTGCGCCGTATCCGTCTGACCGGGGGTGAGCCGCTGGTGCGCAGCTCCGTGCTCTCGCTGATCGAAAACATTGGCGCGCTGCCTGGCCTCGACGAACTGCTGATCACCACCAACGGGTCCCAGTTGGAGCAGATGGCGCCGGCCCTCAAAAAAGCCGGTGTCACCCGCATCAACATCAGTCTCGATTCCCTCGACCCCACAACCTTTCGCGAGATGACACGCACCGGCGATCTGGCCAAGGTCCAACGTGGCATCGACGCTGCGCTGGCGCAAAACTTCGACGCTCTGCGGCTCAATGCCGTCATTCTGAAAGGCCGTAACGACCACGAAATTCTCGATCTCGTGGGTTACGCCCTCAAGCTCGGCATCAACATAGCGTTCATCGAGGAGATGCCACTGGGGAACGTCTCGGACCACGACCGGCTGGAAACCTGCGTCAGCAACGAAGATGTGCGCGCAGAAATCGAAAAGCGCCATGTGCTGTTACCGATCCTGCACAAGACCGCCGGCCCGTCCCGCTACTACCGCATCGAAGGGACTGGCAGCAAGGTGGGTTTTATTTCGCCGGTTTCCCACAACTTCTGCGAGTCTTGCAACCGCGTGCGTGTGACAGTGGAGGGCCGCTTGCTCCTATGTCTCGGCAATGAGCATTCTGTGGATCTGCGGCAGTTGCTAAGGGAGCATCCGGACGACGCGGCTCTGCTGCAGCAGACCATCCGCGCCGCGATGGACATCAAGCCGCAGCGCCACTACTTCTACGACAAGGACGCACCGCAGGTGGTGCGCTTCATGAACATGACAGGTGGCTGATTCGCCGCGTTCATGATGTTTCGTCGTTCGTCTTCCACGAGGTAAATCCCATGTCCGGCAACAAACCCATGGCTGAATTCAAGCCGCTCAATCTTGCCATTGTCACCGTTTCCGACACGCGCACCGAGGATACGGATACGTCCGGACAGTTCCTCCAGGAGTCAGCACTGGCGGCAGGGCACAGGGTGGTGGTCAAAGCTCTGTGCAAGGACGACATCTACAAGCTGCGCGCGTTGGTCGCGGGCCTGATCGCCGATGAGCAGGTACACGCGGTGCTGGTGACTGGTGGCACGGGATTCACGAAGCGCGACAACACGGTGGCGGCTATCACGCCGCTGTTTGACGCCTGCATCGATGGTTTTGGGGAGTTGTTCCGCCAGATCTCCTTCGAGGAGATCGGCACGTCGACCCTGCAGTCGCGGGCCTTTGCCGGACTCAGCAACAGCACAGCCGTTTTTTGCATGCCCGGCTCGACCAATGCGTGTCGTACGGCTTGGAGCAAAATCATTGCGAGCCAGCTTGATAGCCGACATCGCCCCTGTAATTTCGCCGATCGACTGTTACAGAAGACGGAAAACCGGTAACCACCACGCCAAAGCGGAGGGGGGGTCGCCTGACGTGGGGTTGGTTACCGGTATCGGGTTACCACCAGGATGCCTGGTGGAATCCAGGGCCAGTGGTCAGCCGAGCAGTATGAGCAGCGGCACCGACAGGAAGATCATCCCCGTGAGTACTGCTACTGTGACTTCTTCGACAAGTTCCAGGCTGATGGCATTGACGTTCATCTGTGGTCTCCTTAAGACAACGTTGGATCGGTTTGGCACCCCGGGTAGGGATGCGGCGCGCATGGTAACAAAGAAGCGAGAATAAATGTAACAATTTGTGTTACCAGTGGCGTAATGGGTGTGTAAAAAGGTGTTACATGTGAATGGTCAGGCAGAAAATGTTACCTCCCTAGACTCGCAGCTCGCCCATCGCTCCAGCACGAGTCCTGCGCTGCGACCCCTGTCGCCCGCTTTCCCCATCGCCGTGCCGGAGGCCAGGGAGCGGCAGACCCTGAGTTTGTTGTTGAAAAACCGAGGGTTGCCTGCTTGGGAAGTCCCCTTGGTCTCGATACTCGATGCGCCGGATCCGGCTCCCGTCGACCAATGGCTGCAGCGCTTTCTGGGGCAGCCACCCGATCTGTTCGTGTTGCTCACCGGAGAGGGGCTGCGGCGCTTGCTTGCGCGCGCCGCCGCGCTAGGTCTGCAGCGTCGCTTCCTCGATGTGCTCGGTACGGTGCCCACGCTGTGTCGGGGACCCAAGCCGGAGCGCGTGCTGAGGGAACTTGGGCTGGTAGCAACGCATGCTGCCGCCGCGCCTACCAGTGCGGGGGTGCTCGATACGGCCGCAGGGCTGAACCTTGTCGGTAAGCGTGTGGCCGTCCAGCTCTACGGCGCGGAACCGAATCTGCCGCTGCAGGACGGTCTGCGGGCCCAGGGTGCCAGCGTCGACGTCGTGGCGCCCTATGTCTATGCGGGTCTGGAGGCCGAGCTCAAGGTGGCGGCGCTCATCCGATCGCTTGCTCTCGGTGAGGTGGCGATGCTGGCCTTTACCTCACAGGCCCAGGTCAAGCGCCTGCAGGAGGTCGCCGTGCAGCAGGCGCTGGAGCACGAGTTGCACCAGGGCCTGCTGCACACACCGTTGGCGGCGGTCGGGCCCGTGGTGCGGGATTTGCTGGAGCAGTCAGGATATAAAGTCGCCGTCATGCCGCAGCGGGTCTACTTCATGAAGCCATTGGTGGCGGCAATCACGCAGTACTTGCGCGAGCGGGAGGCGCTATGAATGCAAACAGCAACTGGCGGAGTCTCTGGTGGTTGATTCTGGGCCTCTGGGGAGGACCCGTGTTCGCGCAGGTGCCGGCGCGCGACCCGGCCGCGCTCTACGCGGTGATCGATACCGAGCGCGGTGTGATGGAATTCCAGCTGCGCCCGGACGTGGCGCCGCTGGCGGTGACCAACTTCGTCAATCTGGCCCTGCGCGGCTTCTATGACGGCCTGACCTTCCATCGCGTCGAGGCCACGTTCATGGCACAGGGAGGGGATCCGGCCGGCAATGGTTCCGGCGGACCCGGGTACCGATTCCGTGATGAGTTGATCCTCAAGCTCAACCAGGAGGGCATACTTGCCATGGCCAATTCGGGCAAGGACAGCAATGGCAGTCAGTTCTTCATCACATTTCAGGCCACACCGCACCTCAACGGCGTGCATACGGTGTTCGGACTCATTACCCAGGGCAAACCGGTCGTGCGTCAGATCCGTGTGGATGACGTCATTCACTCCATCACGATAGTCGGCGAGTATCGCCCTCTGCTGGCGGCTCAGGCGGCCCAGTTGGCCGAGTGGAATGCTGTCCTCGACGAGCGGTTTCCGGCGCTGAAGCCAGCGCCGGCCCCGTGAGCGGCCGAGCTCTAGTGCGGCGACTCGTCTTGCGATGGCTTCTGCTCGAGATAGGGATAGAGGTAGACAATCTGGGCGAGGCTGGCCAGCAGAATGATGCCGAAACCGCCGAACACCTTGAAATCCACCCAATACGCCGGGTAGTTCAGTGCAACGTAAAGGTTGGCAAAGCCGCTCAGCAGAAACACTGCGACCCAGAAGCGGTTGAGCCGTCGCCAGCGGGGTTCTGGCATCTCGACCAGCGTACCGAACATGGTCCTGGCCATGGGGCTTGCGCCGATGAACTCGCTGCCAAGGAAAATGGCCGCCATGATCCAGTTCACCACCGGCGCCTTCCACATGAGAATCTGTTCAGAGCGAAACAGCAGCGTGGAGCTGCCGAACACCAGCACGGCGCCCACCACGATCCACTGCAGGCGGCTCAGGGACTTCTCCTTGATCCACGCCCAGCCATAGACCACTATCGTGCTCGCCATGAGCACCGCCGTCGCGCTGTAGATGCCGCCCACGGCAAACGACATGCCGGCAAGCGTCACGTCACGGGCGTCCAGCTTGTACAGCAACAGGAACAAGAGCAGGGGAATGTATTCGAGGAAGGCTTTCATGGCCGCGCCGGGAAGCGGAAGGAGTCGGTGATGGTAGCCAATTTGGTACAAAAGGTCTGCCCGCTGCCCATAGGGCAGGCGGCTTGCCATCGGTGGTGGCAGCGCTGCCGATGACCCAGGTCCTTGTCATACATCCGGTGAATCCGCAGCCACGGCTGATCCGCCAGGTCGCCGATTGTGTGCGCGGCGGCGGTCTCATCGTCTACCCGACCGACTCGGCTTACGCACTCGGTTGTGCAGTCGGCAACAAGGCCGGCATGGAACGCATTTCGCGCCTGCGTCAGATAGACAACAAGCACAATTACACCCTGGTGTGCCGCGACCTCTCCGAAATAGCCACCTACGCGCGCGTCGACAATGTCGCCTACCGTCTGCTGAAGGCGCACACCCCAGCTCCGTACACCTTCATCCTGCGTGCCACCGCCGAGGTTCCGCGCCTGCTGCAGCACCCGAAGCGCAAGACCATCGGTATCCGGGTCCCGGATCATCCGGTAGTGGCCGCGCTGCTGACCGAGCTGGATGCTCCGCTCATGAGCAGCAGCCTTCTGCTGCCAGGCGAGCAGGAACCCTTGTTCGACGTCGACGAGATCGTCGCTCGCCTGCGGCATCAGGTCGATATCGTGGTCGATTCGGGCTTTTGCGGACTCGAAGCCACCACGGTGGTGGATCTGGAGGCTGGCGTCCCCAGCATCCTGCGCGAGGGCAAGGGCGATCCCGCACCGTTCCGCTGAGCGGCTGCCGCTCGCTGTCTTTGGCAGGTGAAACTGGCATAATCGCGGCCCGGTCCGCCGCTGCCCCTTGCCCGTCCACGCAGGCCGCTGCCACCCGCAAACCAACCGGCTAAGACCAGCCTCGGAGTCCGTCTTGAGTTCCATCGATTCGCAGCGACGCGTGCTGTCCGGAATGCGTCCCACCGGGCGTCTGCACCTCGGTCATCTGCACGGCGTGATCCACAACTGGGTAGCGCTCCAGCACGAGTACGAGTGTTTCTTCTTCGTGGCCGACTGGCATGCCCTCACCAC
>DAIRDB010000064.1:0-15825 GCA_036796405.1 Gammaproteobacteria bacterium
GAAGGTGGCCGGACGGTAGGCGCAGGCGTGGTGGCCAAGATCATCCAGTAAGGCTGCAGGACCGAAATGGGGCTTTCCCGAAAAGTTTGAGAAAGCCCAATTTCTGCTTGACGGAGTTTGCACGCCTGATTAGGATGCGCGCTCTTTTCGACCTCACAAACCACGCAGTGTGGCTGAGGTCAATGACAGTTCTTTAACAATGTACGGGAGAAGTTGGTCCTATGCAGAACCAGCGCATCAGAATTCGCCTGAAGGCGTTCGACCATAGGCTTATCGATAAATCGACGCAGGAAATCGTCGAAACCGCCAAGAGAACAGGTGCTCAGATCCGTGGCCCAGTTCCCATGCCGTCACAGACGGAGCGTTACACAATCCTCATTTCGCCGCACGCGAACAAGGATGCGCGGGATCAATACCAGCTAAAAACGCACAAGCGACTCCTGGACATTGTTGAGCCGACGGAAAAAACCGTTGATGCACTTATGAAGCTTGATCTTGCGGCGGGCGTTGAGGTGCAAATCAGTTTGGGTTGAAGCATTGCTGCGTCCCTCGGGCGGCGCAGAGTAGTAGTGTCTGTACTTCGAGTGCTGGCACTGTAAATACAACAAGCGTTGGACAGTGGATCGCCGGGCATGCAGCCCAAATCGGTCCGGGTCCAGCAGATCACATGGTGTAATGCGTAAGCAGCCATAGTGGGTAAAGCCCCATACACGATGGAGTAGAAAATGTCGATTGGCTTAGTCGGTCGAAAAAGCGGTATGACCCGCGTTTTCACCGAAACAGGGTCTTCTGTACCCGTAACAGTTGTGGAAGTTCTCCCGAACCGTGTCACCCAGATCAAGTCTGCGGAGACGGATGGCTATGCGGCCATTCAAGTCACTACCGGTTCCAAAAAGCCAAGCTTGCTGACCAAGGCCGAGTCCGGTCATTTTGCCAAGGCGGCGACTGAAGCTGGTCGTGGGCTGTGGGAATTCCGCCTCGATGGCGTTGATTCGACTAGTTACCAGCAGGGCGCCGAGATCACGGTCTCACTGTTTGCCGAAGGGCAAATGGTTGATGTGACTGGTGTTTCCAAGGGTAAAGGTTTTCAGGGTGTCATCAAGCGTCATAACTTCACCATGGGTGACGCAACCCACGGTAACTCGTTGTCGCACCGAGCTCCGGGATCTATAGGTCAGCGCCAGACTCCCGGCCGAGTCAAGAAAGGTAAGAAGATGGCTGGCCACATGGGGGATGAGCAGGTAACTGTTCAAAACCTTCAGGTCGTGAGAGTGGATGCCGTCAACAACCTGCTGCTCATCAAGGGCGCGGTCCCGGGTGCCACAGGCGGTGACGTCATTGTGTCTCCTGCAGCTAAAGCAAGTGCGTGAGTGAGGGCGTAAACCGTGGAACTTAAAGTGACATTGCCAGGGTTGAAGCCGGCTGACACCAAAGTGTCGGTTCCGGATGATTCCTTCAATAAAGAATTCAACGAAAGTCTGGTGCATCAGGTGGTTGTGACCTACCTCGCCGGAGGGCGTCAGGGTACCGTCAAGCAAAAAACCCGTGCGGAAGTGCGCGGTGGTGGGCGCAAGCCCCATCGGCAAAAGGGCACGGGTCGAGCCAGAGCGGGCAGCTCGCGCAGCCCCCTGTGGAGAAGCGGTGGCAAGACCTTTGCCGCAGTTCCTCAGGACCATTCCAAGAAAATCAATAAAAAAATGTACCGGGGTGCGATGCGCTGCATCGTTTCCGAACTGATTCGCCAGGATCGCTTACTGCTGGTAGATGACTTCAAGATTGATAGTCACAAAACCAAGAGCCTGCTGTCCAAACTCAGTGATTTCGACTTGCAGGACGTGCTGATCGTCGCAGACCAGGTCGACAAGAATCTTTACCTCGCCGCGCGCAACCTTCATACCGTTGACGTCGTTGATGCGGACGCCATAGATCCGGTCAGTTTGATTGGCTACGAGAAAGTGCTGGTAACTGTGCCTGCGCTGAAGAAATTGGAGGGTTTGCTGGCATGAATCAGGAACGCCGGTTGAAGGTCATTCTCGGTCCTCACCTTTCCGAAAAGACCACTCGTCTATCTGAGCGCAATAATCAGGTCACCTTTAAAGTGTTGGCTGACGCCTCCAAGCCCGAAGTGAAGGAGGCCATAGAAAAGCTGTTCAACGTGCAGGTCCGTGATGTTCAGATTCTGAACGTGAAGGGAAAAACGAAGCGGACCTCGCGAGGAAAGTTGCGCAGTCGCAGCGATTGGAAGAAGGCTTACGTTCGCTTGGAGCAGGGTCAGGAAATCGACCTGACCTCCTTGGGCTGAGGAATAGAAGATGGCAGTCATCAAATGTAAACCAACCTCGCCAGGCCGACGTTTCGTCGTCAAGGTTGTTCACCCCGACTTGCATAAAGGTGCGCCTTTTTCGCCCCTGATCGAAAAGAAGGCGAAGACGGGTGGCCGCAACAGTTCGGGCCGTCTGACACAGCGTCATGTCGGTGGCGGGCACAAGAAGAAGTACCGCGTTATTGATTTTCGCCGCGACAAAGACGGGATTCCTGCCAAAGTCGAACGGCTGGAGTATGACCCGAATCGCACCGCCAACATCGCGTTGCTGCTGTATGCCGACGGCGAGCGACGCTATGTGATTGCGCCAGACAAGGTGGCAGTAGGAGACGAGCTGGTTTCTGGGCCGAATTCGCCCATGAAGCCCGGAAATTGCATGCCACTCCGAAACATCCCCGTGGGCAGCAACGTTCACTGCGTGGAAATGAAGCCTGGCAAGGGCGCCCAGCTTGCTCGCAGCGCTGGTGCGTCCGTGCAACTGGTTGCCCGCGAAGGGCAGTACGCTACTTTGCGGCTGCGCTCTGGTGAAATTCGCCGAGTTCCCTCCGATTGCCGGGCTACGGTTGGCGAAGTGTCCAATGGCGAGCACAACCTGCGGTCAATTGGTAAGGCCGGCGCCATGCGTTGGCGTGGGGTGAGGCCGACGGTTCGCGGTGTAGCCATGAACCCAGTGGACCATCCGCATGGTGGTGGTGAGGGTCGCACCTCCGGTGGGCGGCACCCCGTTTCGCCCTGGGGTACTCCAACGAAGGGCTACAAGACCAGAACCAACAAGCGCACCGCTGGCTTGATCGTTCGTCGCCGTAACGCGAGCAAGTAAAGAAGACGGTGGGACTCCCGGCAGGGTCATTGAAAATTGAAAGGGTGAGAACGTGCCAAGATCATTGAAGAAAGGTCCATTCATCGATTTGCATCTTCTGAAAAAGGTGCAGGTCGCGGTCGAAAAGAATGACCGTCGTCCAATCAAAACCTGGTCGCGCCGTTCGATGATTTCTCCTGACATGCTTGGGCTGACCTTGTCGGTTCACAATGGCCGGCAGCATGTACCCGTGCTTGTCACAGAGGATATGGTGGGGCACAAGCTGGGCGAATTCGTTCTGACGCGGACCTTTCGTGGTCATTCGGCCGACAAGAAAGCCAAGTAAGGCATGGCTGCTTGAGCAAATGAATTGAAGAAGAGGTTTATGACGATGGAAGTCACGGCAATTCTCAAAGGCGCTAGGCTGTCAGCCCAAAAGGCTCGCCTGGTTGCTGACCAGATTCGCGGCAAACGCGTCGAAGAGGCGCTCGAGGTGTTGGCTTTCAGCACAAAAAAGGCTGCTGGCATCATCAAGAAGGTGCTGAATTCGGCCATCGCAAACGCTGAGCACAACCAGGGTTTGGATGTGGATGAGTTGAAGGTATCTACCATTCATGTCGATGAGGGGATGTCGCTCAAGCGCTTGATGCCGCGTGCAAAGGGCAGGGCTGACCGAATCACCAAGCGCTCCTGCCATATCACTGTCAAGGTTGCGGAAGCGAACAAGTAGAGTCATTTCGACGTGTGGTTTTGGGTGATTGAGCCCAAACCCTAAAGATTAATAGAGGTAATCATGGGTCAGAAAGTCCATCCGAATGGCATTCGACTTGGCATCGTGAAGAAGCATGCCTCGGTCTGGTATGCAGGCGGAAAAGATTATGCGCGATATCTGCAGCAGGATATCGAGGTGCGTGATCTGGTGAAGAAAAAGCTTGCCGCTGCGTCTGTGTCCCGTGTTGAGATTGAGCGCCCGGCGCAAACTGCGAAGGTCACCGTGTTTACCGCTCGTCCCGGCATCGTCATCGGAAGAAAGGGCGAAGACGTCGAAAAATTGCGCTCCGAGCTGGTTGCGAGGATGGGCGTGCCGGTCAATATCAGTATCGAAGAAATCCGCAAGCCGGATCTGGACGCTCAGCTGGTGGCGGACAGTGTGGCTCAGCAGCTTGAGCGTCGCGTGATGTTCCGCCGAGCGATGAAGCGAGCCATGCAGAATGCCATGCGTCAAGGCGCCGAAGGCATCAAGGTGCAGGTCGGTGGCCGCCTGGGTGGTGCGGAAATCGCACGCACTGAGCGCTACCACGAAGGACGCGTGCCTCTTCATACCCTTCGTGCCGATATCGATTACGCCACCAGCGAAGCCCATACCACGTTCGGCGTAATCGGCGTGAAAGTGTGGATCTTCAAGGGTGAAGTGCTGAATGCCGACGAGATTTTCACCGGTGACAGCAAGAAAAAGGCAGAGCCAGCCCAGTAACAGCAGGGCGCGGCGAGAGCCGCCCGGTACTGGGGCATAAAGAGGTGGTCGGAAATGTTACAACCCAAACGTACAAAATTTCGAAAGCAGATGAAGGGCCGCAACCGCGGTCTCGCTCTTCGTGGTAGCGCCATCAGCTTCGGTGAATACGGTCTGAAGGCCGTTGGTCGCGGCCGGCTGACAGCGCGGCAACTTGAGTCGGCGCGGCGAGCGCTTACCCGCCACATTAAGCGTGGTGGAAAAGTGTGGATTCGCGTGTTCCCTGATAAGCCGATCACCCAGAAGCCTCTGGAAGTGCGACAAGGAAGCGGCAAGGGTAACGTTGAATACTGGGTGGCCAACATCCAGCCCGGTCGGGTGTTGTTCGAGATCGAGGGGGTGACCCCCGAGATTGCGAAAGAGGCGTTCGATCTGGCGGCAGCCAAACTGCCTTTTGCAACAAAATTTGCCAAGCGTGTGGTGATGTAATGGCCAAACTAGAAGCGAAGGAGCTGCGCAACAAGAGCGTGGTGGAGTTGAACGAGATCCTTTCCGGGCTGCAGAAAGATCAGTTCAGCCAGTTTCTCAAGAAGAACACTGGGCAGCTGGGGCAGAGCCACGTGCTGCTGGAAACGCGCCGCAACATTGCGCGTGTGAAAACTTTGATTAGCGAAAAAGCGGGTCTGTAATTATGTCAGCTGTCGAGAAGCGTGCGCGCACAGTTACTGGCAGAGTTGTCAGCAACAAGATGGACAAATCCATCGTCATCCTGATCGAGCGCCGTGTTAAACACCCGGTCTACGGCAAGTATGTAACCAAGTCGTCGAAAATCCATGCGCATGATGAAAAAAATGAGTGTGCGATCGGTGATGTGGTGACAGTGAAGGAAGTGCGACCGATCTCCAAGACCAAGACTTGGTCCTTGGTCAGCGTGGATGAAAGAGCGGTGCAGGCTTAAAGTCGCGCCGTTAGTTACTTGAGAATTTCGGGAAAAGCACATGATACAAGTTCAGTCATATTTGGATGTTGCAGACAATAGCGGTGCGCGCAGGGTCATGTGTATCAAGGTGCTCGGGGGTTCTCACCGACGCTATGCTCGTATTGGGGACGTCATCAAGGTGACGGTTAAGGATGCGATCCCGCGCGGCAAAGTAAAAAAGGGTCAGGTTCTCAATGCTCTCGTGGTGCGCACTAAGAGTGGCGTGAGACGGCAGGACGGCTCGCTGATCAAATTCGATGATAACGCGGCCATTCTGTTGAACAACCAGGACGCGCCCATCGGTACCCGTGTCTTCGGGCCAGTCACGCGCGAGCTTCGCAATGAAAAATTCATGCGAATCATCTCGCTCGCACCGGAAGTACTCTGAAAGGCAGCGGCCAGGCCGTCGCAGCACCACGGATAATGAAATTGAGGTTCAGGTAAATGCAAAAGCTCAAGCGGGATGACGAAGTCATCGTGACCAAGGGTCGAGACAAGGGCAAGCGCGGAAAGATCACCAAAATCCTTGATGGCGGGCGAGTACTGGTCGCAGGAATCAATCTGGTCAAGCGCCATACCAAGCCCAATCCCAACATTGGCAAGCAGGGTGGCATTGTGGAGAAAGAGGCGGGTATCGCCGTATCCAACGTCGCCATCTTCAATCCGAAGACCCAGAAGGCAGACAAGATTGCCATTCGTGTCGAGGCGGATGGCAAGAAGACCAGATTGTACAAATCCGATCAGTCAGCGATCGGCTAAGTTTCCAGATAAAAGATGCGTTGAAGAAGCGAGTCCAGTCATGGCGCGATTGAAAGAGTTTTACAACGATAGGGTGGTCAAGGAGCTGATGAAACAGTTTTCCTACGCCAATCCCATGCAGGTTCCTAAGATCACCAAGATCGTCCTCAATATCGGTAGCGGCGAATTTGGTGACAAAAAGGTCCTGGATAATGCCCTTGGTGATCTCACCAAGATCACTGGTCAAAAGCCGGTCGTGACCAAGGCGCGAGTTTCCGTCGCTGGCTTTAAGATCCGTCAGGGCTGGCCAGTGGGGTGCAAAGTCACCTTGCGGGGCGAGCGCATGTATGAGTTCCTGGACCGCTTGGTCAATGTGGCCATTCCGCGTATCCGTGACTTCAGGGGTCTCAATCCGCGGGCCTTTGATGGTCGCGGCAACTATGCCTTGGGTGTCACCGAGCAAATCATTTTTCCCGAAATCGATTACGACAAAATAGACAAGCTTCGCGGTATGGATATCACGATTACCACAACGGCAAGGACGAACGACGAGGGTCGCGCGTTGCTCCGAGCTTTCAACTTCCCGTTCCGCGGTGAAGTTCAATCTGCCGACGTTTCCAGAGGTTGAGCACATGGCCAAGACTTCGATGGTCGAGAGAGAAAACAAGCGTCTCCGCGTGGCGAAGCAGTTTGCAGCGAAGCGCGCCGCGCTGAAAAAGATCATTTCCAGCCTGACCGCGTCGCCCGAGGAAAAGTGGGATGCACAAGTCAAGCTGCAGAAACTGCCGCGAGATGCCAGCCCAACTCGGCAACGCAAACGTTGTCAGATTACCGGCCGCCCCCACGGCGTGTACCGCCGGTTCGGTCTGTGCCGCAATAAACTGCGCGAGCATGCAATGAAGGGCGATGTACCGGGTCTGACCAAGGCCAGCTGGTAAAGGGCGCGGCAGGAATCCGCAAGGAACTGAGGTGAATTAGCATGAGCATGTCCGATCCAATCGCAGATCTTCTCACCCGTATTCGCAATGCCCAGTTGGCGGGCCGTGCGACGGTTGAGTGTCCATCGTCGAAAATCAAGGTTGCAATCCTCGATGTCCTCAAGCAGGAGGGGTACATAGCGGGCTACCAGATCAGCGCCGACGTCGTGAAGCCGGTCCTCAGCATAGAGTTGAAGTACTTCAATGGTCGTCCCGTTATCGAAGAAATCGATCGTGGAAGCACGCCAGGACTGCGCATGTACAAAGGCAAGTCTGGCCTCCCCAAAGTGCGCGCCGGCCTCGGTATAGCGGTAGTTTCGACGGACCGTGGCGTGATGACTGACAAGGCAGCCCGTGCCGTTGGCATCGGCGGTGAAGTTCTCTGCACCGTGTTCTGATTGACCACCTGCCTGATTTGTCTGATTTACTGACCTCGATTTGAAGAGCAAGCCATATGTCCAGAATTGCAAAAGCACCGGTTCAGTTGCCCAAGGGCGTTGAGGCCACCATTTCGGGGGGGGCGGTTTCCATTAAGGGTGGAAAGGGTACGCTCAGCCTAGTGCTCAGTGATCTCGTCCAGCTGGTCAATGACGGCGGGGTACTCAAGGTTTCTCCCAAGAACCAGGGTCAAGCCGCAAATGCGATCGCTGGTACCACACGCGCATTGGTTCAAAATATGGTCAAGGGAGTGAGCCAGGGGTTTGAGCGCAAGCTGGAACTTGTGGGTGTTGGCTACCGTGCCAAGGCGCAGGGGAAGACTGTCAACCTGGTGCTCGGTTTCTCGCACCCCATCGACTACAAACTACCCGAAGGGGTCACAGCCGAAACGCCGAGCCAGACAGAGATCGTACTCAAGAGCGCGGATAAGCAGGTCCTCGGCCAAGTTGCGGCTGAGCTGCGCAGTTTCCGAGCGCCTGAACCCTATAAAGGCAAGGGAGTGAAGTATTCCAACGAGCAGGTTTACCGCAAAGAAGCGAAGAAGAAGTAATCGCAGAAGCGCCACAGTTAAACACGATAACGTAGCTGACGTGGTCAGGGATATTCCGGGCTGGCGTTGGTAGAGACGAGAGGTAAAGAGATGAACGAGAAAAAAGTATCCCGCATGCGTCGCGCGAAGCGTGCTCGCGCCAAGATCCGGGAACTGCGTGTCAATCGCCTTTGTGTTTACCGTAGTCCTCGCCATATCTATGCGCAGGTCATTTCCCCTGACAATCGTGTTTTGGCGTCCGCTTCCTCGCTGGGTACAGAAAAGACTGGCAACGTGGATTCCGCCAAGGAAATCGGCCGTTTGATTGCCGAGCGGGCAAAGGCTGCCGGGGTAACGAAGGTTGCGTTCGATCGTAGCGGCTACATGTATCACGGCCGCATTAAGGCACTGGCCGAAGCAGCGCGTGAAGGCGGCTTGGAATTCTAATCTGGAAACTATCTATGGCACTGAAAAACGAACAACCCAAGAATGACGAAGGCCTTCAGGAGAAACTCATCCAGGTCAATCGTGTAGCCAAGGTCGTCAAGGGTGGTCGAATTTTTTCTTTCACAGCCCTGACCGCTATCGGTGACGGCAAAGGCAAGGTGGGCTTCGGGCGCGGTAAAGCGCGTGAGGTTCCGCAGGCCATCCAGAAGGCCATGGAAGCCGCTCGACGGAACATGATCAGCGTGAAACTCGATGGGAGCACGCTGCAATACCCCGTCAAGGCACACCATGGCGCTTCGAAGGTTTACATGCAGCCTGCCTCCGACGGTACAGGTGTCATCGCGGGTGGAGCCATGCGCGCCATCCTGGAACTTGCCGGCGTACACAACGTACTCGCCAAGTGCTACGGATCGACAAACCCGGTGAACGTGGTGCGAGCCACCTTCAAAGGTTTGAAGGGAATGCGTTCGCCTGACGAAATTGCTGCAAAACGCGGCAAGGCTTTGGAAGACGTCGTAGGCTGAGCGGGAATTGAGGGCAGGGCCGCTTGCGGCGCTTTGCAATATCAGGGTGTAAGGGATGTCTACGAAAACTGTGAAAGTACAGCAAATCAAGAGCTCGCACGGCATTCTTGCCAACCACAAGGCCTGCCTAACTGGCTTGGGTCTGCGGCGCATCCGTCATGTCGTCGAGCTTCAGGACACGCCTGCTGTGCGAGGCATGATCAACAAGGTCCGTCATCTCGTCCGGGTGCAGGAGTAGTCCGCCAAAGGACCCGACCGCCGAGCTGAAACGAATTAGGTGAATAACATGCGTCTGAATACATTGAGTCCAGCCCCCGGTTCCACCCACGCAAGCAAGCGCGTCGGGCGCGGAATAGGCAGTGGTCTTGGTAAAACCTCCACGCGAGGTCACAAGGGCCAGAAAGCCAGGAAAAGCGGCCACGTGCGTCCTGGTTTTGAGGGTGGACAGATGCCACTCCAGAAGCGCTTGCCGAAATTCGGCTTCTACTCGCGTGTTGGTGGCGTCACCGTTGAGGTGCGTACCTCGGAACTCGCTAAGCTGGCTGGTGATGTCGTCAATATGAAGACGCTCGAAGAGGCAAACCTCATCGATCGTAGCGCCCAGCGTGTGCGGATCATGTTGTCAGGGGCCGTAGATCGCCGTTTCACGGTCGAGGGCATTGCTGTAACCAAGGGTGCCAAGGCGGCCATCGAAGCCTCTGGTGGAAAAGTCGTCTGAACGTAATTCCACCTCACGAGTTGCACTGGCAGATAACATGGCGCAAACAATGAATCCGGGTAAAGCGGACGGGCTAGCCGAGCTGAAGGCTCGCCTTGCCTTCCTATTGCTCGCGATTTTCGCCTACAGGGTGGGTACCCACATACCCGTGCCCGGTATCAACCCCGATCAACTGGAGTTTCTGTTCAATCAGAACCAGGGGACCTTCCTCGGGCTCTTCAATATGTTCTCCGGTGGCGCCATAGAGCGCATGAGCATATTTGCGTTGGGGATCATGCCGTACATCACCTCCTCGATCATCGTGCAGCTGCTGACGGCCACCATGCCCCAGCTTGAACAGTTGAAGAAAGAAGGTGAGTCCGGTCGTCGCAAGTTGAGCCAGTACACACGTTACGGCGCTTTGTTCTTCGCGACCATCCAGGCCGTTGCGATTACGACAGGCATGTTGGCGCAGTTGGCATTTACCCCTGACTTCAGCTTTTACCTGACATCCATGGTCTCACTGATCACCGGTGCCATGTTTCTCATGTGGCTCGGCGAGCAGATCACGGAGAGAGGTGTGGGTAATGGCATATCAATGCTGATTTTTGCGGGCATCGTTGCGGGGCTGCCGGCTGCGGTCGGACAGTCGCTGGAGCAGGTGGCGGAGGGCTCAATCCAGCCTCTTGCGCTGTTCGTGGTGGTCATCATCGGTGCTGCCGTGATTGCAGGCGTCGTGTTCGTAGAGAGGGCTCAGCGAAGAATCACGGTCAACTATGCGCCGCGTCAGCAAGGTCGCCGCATGTACCAAGGCCAGTCAAGCCATCTCCCGCTCAAGGTAAACATGAGCGGCGTGATTCCGGCGATCTTTGCCAGTAGCTTCCTGCTCTTTCCCGCCTCGCTTGGGCAGTGGTTTGGGCAAAACGAGGGTTTCGAGTTCTTGGCAGATCTTGCCCTGATCCTGGGCCCCGGGCAGCCGCTGAACATTCTTCTTTTTGTGATCCTCGTGGTGGCTTTCTGCTTCTTCTACACGTCACTGGTCTTCAACCCCAAGGAAATTGCCGAAAACCTGCGCCGGTCAGGTGCGTTCATTCCCGGAATCAGGCCAGGCGAGCAGACAGCCGCCTATGTGGACAATGTGATGACGCGGCTCACCCTTTTTGGCGCCGTCTATATCACGCTCATTTGCCTCTTGCCCCAGTTTCTGCAGACCTCCGCCAACGTACCCTTCCAACTCGGTGGAACGTCTCTACTCATCGTTGTCGTTGTCTGCATGGACTTCATGGCACAGGTCCAGTCGCACCTCATGTCTCATCAATACGAATCGTTGATGAAAAAGTCCAACATCGGATCATTCCGGCGCTGAGCCGGTTTTGGTGGGTCGCGCGCAGCGCAGCGCGCGAGCCGAGCGTTACCAGGGAGAATTGCAATGAAAGTCAGAGCATCAGTGAAGCGAATTTGCCGAAAGTGCAAGGTAATCAAGCGTAACGGCGTCGTGCGGGTAATCTGCAGCGAGCCCAGACATAAGCAGCGCCAAGGGTAAGACGGGTTGATTTCGCCCGGTCCCGCAGTTACCCTTGCCGCCCTTTTTTCCGGCCGCAGTGGCCAAAACATAGCCTGAAGCAGAGAATTTCGGAGTAAAACCATGGCCCGTATTGCCGGCGTCAACATTCCTGACAACAAGCACGTCGTCGTGTCCTTGCGCTACGTCTACGGCATTGGTCCAACAACTGCCAAAAACCTCTGCAAGGCGACTGGTGTGAACCCCGCCTCCAAGGTGAGCCAGCTCAGCGAGGCCCAGTTGGATTCGTTGCGCAGCGAAATAGGCAAGCTCACCGTCGAGGGTGATCTGAGGCGGGAAGTTTCCATGAATATCAAGCGCTTGATGGACCTCGGCACCTACCGCGGCATCCGTCACCGCAAAGGCTTGCCTGTGCGAGGGCAGCGTACCAAGACCAATGCACGAACCCGCAAAGGTCCACGCAAGGCAATCCGCAAGTAACTACCAGCAACCGTCGGGACTTAAGGCTTTCAAGGTAAAGAGTAATGGCTAAACCAGCACCCCAAGTTCGCAAGAAGACCAGATCCTCCGTGTCGGACGGCGTGGCACACATTCATGCCTCCTTCAACAACACGATCGTGACCATCACGGATCGTCAGGGCAACACGTTGGCTTGGGCAACTTCTGGCGGATCAGGCTTCCGTGGCTCACGAAAGAGCACGCCGTTTGCGGCTCAGGTCGCTGCCGAAAAAGCCGGTAAGAGTGCTATCGAACTCTACAGCCTCAAGAATGTGGACATTCGGGTCAACGGTCCTGGCCCAGGCCGTGAGTCGGCCGTGCGTGCTTTGAATGCTTGTGGCCTGAAAGTAAGCAATATCACTGACGTAACCCCCATCCCGCACAATGGCTGCCGTCCGCCCAAACGCCGCCGCGTGTAGTTCGACAGACGCCGCGAAAGACTAGCAGCTAGAGGAGAAGCAAACATGGCCCGCTACATAGGACCAAAATGTAAATTGGCTCGTCGTGAGCGCACCGATCTGTTCCTGAAGAGCGGTGTGCGCTCGCTGGAAGACAAGTGCAAGTCTGAGACTGCACCCGGTCAGCACGGCCAGCGCCCCGGTCGTCTTTCCGACTACGGCGTACAGATGCGCGAAAAGCAGAAGGTCCGCCGCATGTATGGCATTCTCGAGCGCCAGTTCCGCAACTACTACATCGAAGCAGCGCGCATGAAAGGTGCGACCGGCGAAAATTTGCTGCAGTTGCTTGAATCACGTCTCGACAATGTCGTCTACCGCATGGGTTTCGGCTCGACCCGCTCCGAATCACGTCAGCTGGTGAGCCACAAGGCCATCACCGTCAATGGCCGCGTGGTGAATATTCCCTCCTACCAAGTTCAGGCCGGGGATAAGGTGGCAGTGCGCGAAAAGGCGAAGAATCAGCTTCGCATCAAGTCCTCCCTCGATATTTCCGGGACGCGCGCCTCGGTGGAGTGGGTGGAAGTCAGCCAGGAGAAGTTGGAAGGCTTGTACAAACACAAGCCCGAGCGCAGTGAGCTGTCAACCGAAATCAACGAAAGTTTGATCGTCGAGTTGTATTCGAAATAAACCCATACAGTACGAGGGATTCCATGCAGATCTCGCTGGCAAATTTTCTGACTCCGCAGGACATCAAGGTGGAGGCAAGCAACAAGTGGCACTCCAAAGTCATTCTGGAGCCCTTGGAGCGTGGCTTCGGCCATACGCTCGGCAACGCACTGCGCCGAATTCTGCTGTCTTCCATGCCCGGCTGTGCAGTTGAAGAGGTGGAGATAGAGGGCGTCGTACATGAGTACGGTGCGATTCAGGGAGTACAAGAAGACGTACTGATCATCCTGCTCAATCTTAAAGAGTTGGCAGTAGTGCTCCATTCGCAGAGTTCGGTGACGCTTAGCCTCAGAAAGAGCGGCAAGGGGCCGGTAACGGCCGCAGACATCACCCTCCCGCACGACGTGGAAATCGTCAATCCGGAGCATGTGATCTGCAACCTGAACGAGAATGCCTCCATCAACATGCAGATCAAGGTTGGAGTGGGTCGTGGCTATGTTCCCGCGGATACGAGGGTTTCGCGCGACAGCGAAACACGCGCCGTCGGTCGCCTATTGCTCGACGCCTCCTACTCACCAGTAAGCCGTGTAACCTACGCCGTCGAAAATGCACGCGTAGAGCAGCGTACCGACCTTGACAAGCTGGTCATCGAGCTCGAAACCAACGGCACGATCGACCCTGAAGAGGCCATTCGTCAGGCCGCGACAATCCTTCAGTACCAGCTCAGCGTGTTCGTGGATCTCAAGAACAGCTCCATCAAGGAACAGCCGAAGCACGAAGACAAGATCGACCCGATCCTTCTGCGGCCGGTGGATGATCTCGAGCTCACCGTGCGTTCCGCCAACTGCCTCAAAGCCGAGAACATCTACTACATCGGCGATCTGATCCAGCGCACGGAAGTCGAATTGCTGAAAACCCCCAACCTGGGCAAGAAGTCCCTCACCGAGATCAAGGACGTGTTGGCATCCAAAGGGCTCTCGCTGGGCCTGCGGCTAGAGAACTGGCCACCAGCCAGCCTCAAAGGTGATGACCGCGCAGCGTAAAACCCGTCGTCGTCCGGAAACTCTCGTTCAATCCAGTGCTTTGTAGGAAACAGTGTCATGCGTCATCGTCTTAGTGGCCGTCAATTCAACAGAACCAGCGCACACCGCCAGGCCATGTTCCGCAACATGACCGCCTCCCTGGTCGAACATGAAATCATCAAGACTACCTTGGCGAAGGCCAAGGAGTTGCGGATGTTTGCCGAGCCGCTGATATCGCTGGCGAAGAGCGACAGTGTGGCGAACCGCCGGTTGGCGTTCGATCGGACACGCAGCAAGACCGCCGTTGGCAAGTTGTTCACCGATCTCGGGCCGCGCTATGCGACCCGACCGGGTGGCTACACACGAATCATCAAGTGCGGCTATCGTGCCGGCGACAAGGCACCGATGGCCTACATCGAATTGGTGGACCGCCCAGCCGCCGCAGACAGTACAGCGAGCGAGTGATCAACAGGGCCGTCGAAAGACGGCCTTTTCATTTGTACGACGTGGGATAGCCGTGCCTCAGGCCCCCAAGTGTTCCAACACTGCACTGCATGCCTGCCTGGTACCCTGCCCAGTTCGTGTGGCGCCATCAGCCACACGTGGTGCAGAAGGCGCCAGCATCGGGCGCTGCGATCCTGCATGCCGTCGATCATGCAGTGATCATTCAGAAACCTCTCCAAAAAATATGAATATCCCGAGGATGTTGGGAAGTGATTCCTCGGATGGGCTAGGGGCTCCGCCACCCCGTAACTATACTTGCCGCGCCTTTTCGGATTACGTCCCTCATGAAGATTTTCCAACGTACCTTGGTCCTGCTGCTGTGCCTTTCACAGGCAGCGCCTGTGCTGGCTCAACCGCCGGCAGGCCGAGTCTCCAACGGCGATGCGCCGGTCAGTTCTGCCGAGCGCAAAAGCATCGAAATCGTCCGCACGGAACTCACTCCTAAAATCGATGGAATACTCGACGATGAGCTCTGGCGCCAGGCGACGGTGCTCTCCGACATGCACCAGTTCCAGCCTGTCGATCACGGCCAGCCAACGGAAAAATCCGAGTTCTACCTCGCATACTCCGAGCGATTCCTCTACGTCGCTGCACGACTATACGACAGCAACCCCGAACTGATCAGCGCGCGACAGATGGTGCAGGGCGGCAACATGCCCTTCGACGACGCTTTCGAGTTCATTCTGGATACCTTCAACAACAGGCGTACCGGGTATTCATTCCAGGTAAATCCGAACGGAATCCGCAGGGAGGGTGTTTACGAAAACCCCAATAATCTCAACAACGATTGGAATGGCATTTGGTTGGTGGAAAGCCGGATAGATGAGCAGGGCTGGACGGCGGAGGTTGCCATACCGTTCAACACGCTCAACTTCAATCCAAACTCGAGTGAATGGGGTTTCACCATCGCGCGAACCATTGCGCGTAATCGGGAAGAAATCGCCTGGTCTTCCTTCAACCGCAACATCAACCCCTCCACTACCGGGTTGCTGACGGGTATCCGCAACATCCGGCAGGGTGTCGGCCTGGACGTAATCCCCTCGCTGGCGATGGCCGTGAACAAGGACTACGTCACCAACAGCACCGCCGACCGTGTCGATCCCTCCCTCAACGTGTTCTACAAATTCACACCCAACCTGACCGGTGCGCTCACGCTCAATACCGATTTCTCCGCGACTGAGGTCGACAACCGCCAGGTCAACCTCACGCGGTTCTCGTTGTTCTTTCCGGAAAAGCGCGATTTCTTCCTGCAGGATGTCGACATCTTCAGCTTCGGTGGTCGCGGTGGCGGTGGCGGCGGCGGTGGTGGCG
>DAIRDB010000065.1:0-4619 GCA_036796405.1 Gammaproteobacteria bacterium
GCGGCGGTGGCTCACAACCCAGCGTTTGCCAAGAAGGTCGGAGTCTCACAATCTGTGGGCAAGGATTTTTCAAATGCCGACAAAGGCAAAACTTTTAAAAGAGGTGGTGATATGGCTACAAAGAAAATGAACCCGTTTGCAAAGTTCGAAGCTTCTGCCAAAGACAAAGCAATGGACAAAAAAGAGATGGGCATGAAGAAGATGGCTTCTGGCGGCATGACATCTGCCAAGATGGGTTCTGTCAAAACTGCGGCCCCCAGCCGTGACGGTGTTGCTTCCAAAGGCAAGACCAAAGGCACAATGGTTTCCATGAAGGGTAGCACCCCTCTGGGAATGAAAAAAGGCGGAAAGTGCTGAGATGAGAGCATCACGCGGAATGGGCGACATCAACCCGTCGAAAATGCCGGGTAAGAAGACGATCACCCGAAAGGATGATCCGAACAAAGTCGCGGTGTACAAGGATGGTGGCAAAGTCAATGCCGCCGGAAACTACACCAAGCCCAGTCTGCGTAAAAAGATTGTGTCTCAGGTCAAAGCAGCCGCAACGCAAGGCACCAAAGCCGGACAGTGGTCGGCACGTAAAGCGCAGCTTGTGGCCAAGAAGTACAAGGCCGCAGGTGGGGGTTACAAAGATTGAAAGCACCGCAGACTTCCCTGAAAAACTGGACTGACCAGAAATGGCGTACCAAATCAGGGAAGCCTTCGTCAAAAACAGGTGAGAGGTACTTGCCTGAAGCCGCGATCAAGGCGCTGTCCCCTGCGGAGTACGCAGCCACCACCAAAGCCAAGCGCAAGGGTAAGGCCGCAGGCAAACAGTTTGTGGCTCAACCCAAAGGCATAGCAAAGAAAACGGCAGGATTTAGATAATGGCGAACACCTCTGGACAAGCAGGCTTTAATTTAGACCTCACCGAACTGGTGGAGGAAGCTTTTGAGCGTGCTGGTTCAGAGTTGCGCACGGGCTATGACCTGAAAACAGCACGTCGATCGCTCAACTTACTGTTTGCTGACTGGGCAAACCGTGGTGTCAACATGTGGACGTTTGAACAGGGCACCATAACACTGGAACAGGGGCTGAACACCTACCCCATCCCCGTGGATACGGTCGATTTGCTGGATCATGTGATCCGAACACAGGCAAACGTGGCCGCAACCCAATCAGATTTGACAATCACACGCATCAGCGTGTCCACCTACGCCACCATTCCCAACAAATTGACCCAAGCCAGACCAATTCAGGTGTGGTACCAGCGTCTGGATGGCCAAACATCGACCACAACGGCCACATTTGTCAGCCAAGACTTGACAGCGGAGACCGTCACACTTAGCAGCACCACCGGATTCCCAACCACTGGGTACGTGAACATCGGTACCGAGACCATTTTTTACAACTGGATCGACGGTGTGACCTTGAACGGTTGCTTCCGTGCCCAGAATGGCACCACGCAGATCGTTCCGACCGCAGGAACAGCGGTCTACATCAACAATATCCCCCGCGTGACTGTTTGGCCAACGCCTGATGGCTCCCAGACATACCAGTTCGTGTACTGGCGCATGCGCCGGGTGCAGGATGCTGGCAGTGGTGTGAACGTCATGGACGTGCCCTTCCGGTTTGTGCCCTGTATGGTGGCTGGATTGGCCTACTACGTGGCGTTGAAGGTGCCGGGCGGTATGGATCGCCTTGGTGTTTTGAAACAGCAGTATGACGAGGCTTGGATGTCTGCGGCAGACGAAGATCAGGAGCGTGCAGCCCTGCGCCTTGTCCCACGCCAGATGTTCATTGGGAGTGGCACTTAATGGGAAATCGGTTTTCCTCTGGCAAGAATTCAATTGCCGAGTGCGACCGATGCGGCTTCAGGTTCAAGCTCACGGCACTCAAAAAGCTCGTTGTCAAAACCAAGACATACGACTTGAAGGTGTGCCCTCAGTGTTGGGAACCAGATCAGCCGCAACTCCAGTTAGGTATGTACCCAGTGGACGACCCGCAAGGGGTGCGCGACCCCCGTCCTGACTTGAGCTATCGCGTTTCTGGACGCACAGGTTTGCAGGTGGTTGAGACGGCCAGCACAGAAGAAGATGCACAGGGCGTACTCAGTGGTGGTAGCAGGGTGTTTCAGTGGGGATGGAACCCAGTTGGTGGTGCAGCGTTCTTTGATGCCGCTTTAACACCAAATAACTTGGTTTTATTGGTAGAAATTGGTACAGTCACAGTTGCAACGACATAAGGAGTCGATCATGGCAGAAGACAAGAAAGATTTGGCACAGGACAAGAAGATGATTAAGTCCGCCATCGGCAAGCATGAGAAACACATGCACCCCGGTAAAACACCAACCAAATTGCGTGCTGGTGGCAAAACCAACAGCGATATGTTGAAGTATGGACGCAACATGGCCAAGGTCATGAACCAGCGTTCTGTTGGTCGCGGAGGCTGAAATGGCTGAGTACAAACAACCCAAAACCATCCCGACTGTGGATGTCTACAACCAGCCCAACAAAGAATATTTGCGTGAGGCAAACGTGTCTGTGGGCAACGTCCGCAGCAACGACTACAAGGGCACCAAGACTGACGGCATCAAAATCCGTGGCACCGGTGCAGCTACTAAAGGCGTGATGGCCCGAGGCCCGATGGCATGAACTACGCACAGCTTGTAACTGCGATTCAGGATTACACGGAGAATAGTTTCAACTATTCAACCGATCCTACGCCTATGAATACATTTATTCAGCAGGCGGAGCAGCGCATTTACAACACTGTGCAGTTCCCGTCTTTGAGGGCAAACAAAACAGGTGTGACCACGGCAAACAACAAATACCTGTCTTGCCCCGGAGATTTCTTGGCCGTATATTCTCTGGCCGTGATTGACGCTACAGGTGCATACGAGTATTTGCTGAACAAGGATGTGAACTTCATCCGGCAAGCGTACCCAACACCTACAGACACAGCCATCCCAAAATACTATGCTTTGTTTGGCCCGACCACCACATCCGGTGCAAGCCCTGTGGTGACCAACGAGTTGAGCTTCATCCTTGGCCCAACACCGGATGCAGCCTACGATGTTGAACTGCATTATTACTACTACCCAGAGTCAATCGTCACTGCATCCACTACATGGCTGGGGGATAATTTTGACTCTGTGCTGTTGTACGGTTCCTTGGTTGAGGCTTACACCTACATGAAGGGTGAAGTGGACATCATGACTGGTTACGACATGAAATACAAAGAAGCCCTTAGCTTGGCCATACGTCTGGGTGATGGTATGGAGCGCAGCGATGCGTACCGTAGCGGTCAGTACCGAGTAGCCCCGTTACCTCAGAACAACGGGGTTAAATAATGGCGTTTACAGGCAACTTTGCATGCAACGTGTTTCGTACAGGCTTGATGAATGGTACGTTCAACTTCACGTCTGGTACGTTTTACATGGCGCTGTACACCAATGATGCCACTCTTGGCCCGACTACCCCAGCGTACACGACTGACGGGGAAGTGGTAGCTTCAGGATACACGGCCGGGGGCCTTGCCCTTACGATAACGCAAGCCCCGACAATTGGTACTACGCCAAGCACAACTGCGTACGTTTCATTTGCAAATGCCGAATGGACTGGCGAAATCACTGCGCGGGGGGCGTTAATCTATCAAAGTGGCGGTGGCGACCCCGCAGTTTGCGTATTGGACTTTGGCTCCAACAAGACTTCAACATCAACTTTCACGGTGCAGTTCCCGGCTGCTACCGACACATCAGCGATCATTCGCATTGCGTAAGGAGCAATAAATGTCAAACGTAGAAAAAGCCAAAGCAGCCGATACCATTGGCAGCGCAATTACCAAAGCCTTGGAAACTGGCGAATCAGCCACTGCCAAAGGCGTTTACACGATGCAATGCTTCGACAAGGACGGTAACCTGAAGTGGGAAGCTGAATGCCCCAACTTGGTCGTCAACGGCGGCTTGCAGGACATGAACAACAAGTACTTCCTTGGCAGTGCGTATACCGCTACTTGGTACATTGGCTTGTATGGCGCTGGCGCATCAAACACCCCCGCCGCTTCAGACACTGCGTCTTCACACGCCGGTTGGACTGAGGTTGTGCCTTACAGCCAGTCAACCCGTCCGGCTTGTACGTTTGCTACGCCGACCACAGCCAATCCGTCTGTGGCAACCAACTCAGCTTCTCCTGCTGTGTTCAGCATCAACGCAACTCAAACTGTTGGCGGTGCGTTCTTGATTAGCAACAGCACAAAGAGTGGTACTACAGGTACGCTGTACTCTGCTTCCGACTTCACATCCCCCGGTGATCGCTCTGTTGTTTCGGGCGATACATTGAACGTCACTTACACACTCAGCTTGGCAGGTTAATCATGGCAACATTTAAAAAAGGTGATGTAGTTCGTCTGACCGGCGTTGTGCCTCTTGGCCCAGTGATCGGTATGCGCATGGACGAAGATGGCAACGTGTCCTACTTGATTGAGTGGACTGACATTGAAGGCCATGTGCAACAGCGTTGGTTCGCTGAAGCTGATCTGGCGGCTGTCTGATATGAGTGGGGCATGACGAGTGTTTGGAATCTCCGCATTCTCACAAGCCCCGTTTTCGTCGCTTAGTGGTAACACATTTGCTGCCTCA
>DAIRDB010000065.1:4629-7832 GCA_036796405.1 Gammaproteobacteria bacterium
TGGTAACTCGACCTACGCAGTATTTGTAGTAGAGACAGCCACAGCGACGGATAGCGTTTCTTCGCTCTTAACTTTCCGCTCCGCTGTTTCAGAGACATCCACAGCAACTGACGCTGTTTCAACCAAGGTGACCTTCCCTGCGGCGATCACTGAGACTTCGACTGCAACAGACGCATTTGCTGCGGCTCAAACATTTGGCACGGCAGTCACCGAGACGGCAACGGCAACTGATTCAATTTCATCAGTACCAAAATACGCTTGCAGCGTTTCAGAGACTTCGACGGCAACTGATTCCCTGAGCGCAGTCCCAACGTATTTGTCTTTGATTGCAGAGACAGCGACCGCCACAGACTCCGATGCGGTAGCAGCCAGCACGTTCAATGCGCCGGTTGTTGAAACGGCGACGGCAACAGATGCAGTTTCAGCCAAAGCCACATTCCCTACGTCTGTCAGTGAAACGGCGACTGCGACCGACTCTGATTCAGCCGCACAAACCTTTGCCACGACCGTGACGGAGACGGCAACTGCCACAGATTCAGTGTCTGGCACTCAGACATTTAAATCAACCATTGCTGAGACTTCGGCGGCTACAGATTCCGTATCAAGTTCATTTGCTTTCCTTGGCGCAGTCAGCGAAACGGCAACAGCGACAGACACCAATGTGGCCTCGAACCTGTGGATCACGAACATTTCAGAGTCTTCGACGGCTACGGATGCGTTCAACGCAGCCGCAACATTCTTAGCATTTGTAGAAGAAAACGGAACAGCTACGGATTCGGTCTTTGCAACGCAGGTGTTCATCGCCGCCATCCAAGAAGCCATCACGGCATCAGATTCGTTCTTTGCCCGGTTCCTGTGGGAGCTTATCAACGACAGCCAGACTGCAAATTGGGCAACGATTGATGACTCAGAAAGCACGACATGGGCGACAATCAACGCTGCGCAAACCGCAGGTTGGGCAACTGTTGATACCGCAGAATCCGCAGGCTGGGCAGAAATTGACAGCAGCAATCCCAATACTTGGACAAAGATTGGAACCGTTTAAGGGTGACACATGGCATTAGTTTTAGCTGATCGCGTTCGGGAAACTACTACCACTACTGGTACAGGCACAGTCACGCTTGCCGGAGCCGTCACGGGCTTTCAGTCGTTTGCTGTTGTTGGCAACGGCAACACCACGTACTACACCATCGCCGGTCAGGGTACGTCCGAGTGGGAAGTTGGAATCGGGACATACACATCCGCAGGCACAACACTGGCCCGGACAACCGTGTTGGCTTCCAGTAACTCTGGCAGTTTGGTGACGTTCAGTGCCGGTACAAAAGATGTGTTTGTGACCTATCCAGCAGGCCGTTCGGTTACGGGAAATGAGGGGTACACAGAGAATGATGCCCAGATTGACGCAAGCTCCACGATCACCACGGGCAGGAACGCTATCAGCGCAGGCCCAATCACAGTTGCTACAGGTGTCACGGTGACTGTGCCAACAGGTTCAGTCTGGACTGTTGTCTGACAAACCAATAGAATGCAAAAAGGAGTTTAAACGTGCCATCAGCATATACCACACTACTTAAGCTGGTTCAGCCAGTAACCGGGGAACTCACGAATACGTGGGGTAGCACAGTCAACTCTACGCTTACCCAGTTTATTGAGAATGCCATCGCTGGCTACCAAAGCCAGAGCGTGACCAGCGGTGACTGGACTTTGTCCACAACCACTCCCGGCGACACCGCCAACCCATCAACCAATGCTGCTCGTTACGCCATCCTGATCGCTACAGGTGCGCCCGGCACGACCCGCTACATCTACGCCCCGCAGTTGAGCAAGACGTATGTGGTCATCAACAACTGTACTGACCAAAGCTCAATCTTTGTCCGTGGCGGCACATCCAGTTCATATACAACCGGCGTAGAGATTGAAGCCTTGGGTTCAGCTTTGATTGCATGGGATTCCACGGCAAACAGTGGCGCAGGTGACTATGTCAAGATCGCAGGTGGTGGCGGCGGAGCCGCTGGTACAGGCAGTAACCAAGTATTCTTCCAGAATGACCTGACAGTCACAGGAAGCTACACCATTCCAACCGGCAAGAACGCAGGTACGTTTGGGCCAATCACGGTAAATTCAGGCGTGACGGTGACGGTTCCATCCGGCTCTGTCTGGACAGTTGTTTAAGGAGAACACATGAGTTCAGTAGCACTTCAAGGAAATGCAGGCGGGTCTGGCGCGTTTGTCATCTCATCCCCCAGTTCAAACAACAGCAGAACATTGACACTGCCTGATGCCACAACTACGCTGGTAGGTACAGATGCAACTCAGACGCTGACCAACAAGACGCTGACCAGCCCAACAATGACAACGCCGACAATTGATTCAGCACAAGTTCCTACCGTGTCTGGCACAGCGCCCTTGTACATGTGTCGTGCTTGGGTTAACTTTAACGGCACAGGTACTGTTTCAACAAATCAGACAATTCGAGCCTCTGGTAATGTTACAAGTGTTTTTAAAAACGCAACAGGTGATTACACAATAACTTTTACAACGGCAATGCCAGATGCAAATTTTGCCGTGAGCGGCACAGCTATGGTGCTTTCAGCAAGAGGTTTATTGCTAACATTAAATAGTTCTGCCGCCCCTACTACAACGACTGTAAGAATTAAAACAATTCAACCAAATACTACTACTGCGGATGACCCCGATTACGCTACGGTAGCAATAATTAGATAAATAGAGGCGCAAAATGACAGCAAAACTCGCGGTAAAAAAATGACTTGCTCTGTGTATTGGATTCGCTGTAAAGACCATACTGACATGTTTAGTCAGGGGTATATTGGCGTGTCCAAAAATTCTGGGCTACGTTTTTCTCAACATCAACGCCGTCATGAAAACCCACATTTGGGAAGAGCAATTGCCAAGTATGGTTGGGATAATTTGGTTAAAACGGAGATCGTGATTTCTGATGAGGCGTACTGTCTTGACATTGAGGCTAAGTTACGACCAACAGAAAAAATTGGCTGGAACATTTGTGTTGGCGGCGGTATGCCGCCGTTGCTGATTGGGCAAACGGCTTTAATAGGCGCAACACCGTGGAACAAAGGTAAAACATACGGCGAAGCCACCAAAAAGAAAATCAGTGATGCCGTGCGCCTTGCAATGCAAAAGCCTGAGCGTAAAGAGGTAAGCCGACAGTTATTGCTGGGCAAACC
>DAIRDB010000065.1:7842-15797 GCA_036796405.1 Gammaproteobacteria bacterium
GCAAAAAACATACCGCAGATACCCGTGCGAAAATGAGCTTGGCAAAAAAGGGTTTGCCATCAAAGCAAAAAGGTATTTTTGCAAATGAAGAGCAAAAACAAAAAATGTCCGAAGCTATTCGGGCGTATTCATGGAAATGTTTGCACTGTCAAAAAGAAGGCTTTGGACGGGGCGCGGCTACCAAATGGCATTTTGATAATTGCAAGAAAAAAGGAGTGACAAATGGTCGCTAAATTAGATGGTACTAATGGTTTGCTTCAGCAGTACGACTACCAAGTCCCAACGACTGGGTTCTCTTACACATTCGCCGCCGGAACAACTGTTCTGGTGATGAACCCTGCTGGTACGCTGGCAACAGGCACAATCACAATGCCTGCGGCTCCTGCTGATGGCATGACCATCACATTCAGTTCAACCCAAACAATTACTGCGTTGACTGTGAATGCGAACACTGGTCAAAGTATTGTCAGCGCGGCAACAGTTCTGCCTGCACGCCAAGCTGGCGGCTATATATACCGACTGTCAAACACGACTTGGTATCCGTACGAGTCAGTGCCAACCAATGTGCCTACAACCCCTGCTGGCGGCAGCATTATTACGTCTGGCACTGCTGTTGCATCGACAAGCGGCACAAGCATTGACTTTACAGGATTGCCTTCATGGGTGAAGCGTATTACGGTACTGTTTGAAGTGGCAAGTACTAACGGTACTTCTGATATTTTGGTTCAGCTTGGGGATAGCGGGGGCGTTGAAACCACTGGTTATTTAGGCTCATCAGCAGACGGCCCAACACTATCTGCAACAGCTTACACAACAGGGTTTGGAGTAAGGACTGGAAGCGCGACTGTTACTTTAATAGGATCAATAAGTATTAGCAATATAACATCTAATACATGGGTAGCCGGTGGCGTTTTAACCAGAGGAAGTGGCGCATTATTTATAACAACTTCTGGCTCAAAAACACTCACAGCCACACTAGATCGCGTTCGTATCACCACCGTCACCGGCACAGACACGTTTGATGCCGGAACAGTCAACATTTTTTACGAGTAATCATCATGACACACAGAATCGAAGTTAATTGCGAAACAGGCGTAACCACTCAAATAGAGTACACCGCCGAAGAACAAGCTGCATACGATGCAGCAGTTGCACAACAAGAGGCGGAAGCCGCAGCGTTGGCAGCACAGCAACAAGCACAACCGCCTGCTGAACAAGGAGTTCAAACATGACAGCAACAATTAGCGGATCATCCGGCGTAACATTCCCGGCAGGTGGCGTAGGCAATCCTGCTGGCACAGTCGTTGGTACAACTGACACTCAGACGTTGACCAACAAAACACTGACCAGCCCGACAATTACCGGGGCTGTTGTTAGCTCAATGGCATCCAGCGTGATTACAGCAGGTACTGCTGTTGCATCTACCAGCGGTACAAGTATTACGTTCAGTTCAATCCCAAGCTGGGTAAAGCGTATCACTATCTTGTTTCAAGGCGTGTCTTTAAGTGGCACCGCTGGCCCACTTGTACAAATCGGCGCTGGCTCCACTGATACAACAGGCTACATATCGTCAAGCACTAGCACTATCGACCCAAATACGGTCAGTACAGCGTCAAGCACATCAGGGTTTGTTGTTCGATCATTTACCGCCGCAAATACCGTCTCTGGACAAATGGTGTTGTCAAATTTTGGCAGTAACATTTGGATTAGCTCACATACTGTAAAAATAAGCACTATCACAAGCGCTATTGGTGGGGGTGATAAAACTTTGTCTGGGACTTTAGACCGTGTAATTATCACAACAACCAACGGCACAGATACCTTTGATGCCGGTTCAATCAACATTTTGTACGAGTAAAAAATTGATCCGATCAGCCTTCTCTTTGCTGCAAACGCTTGTGTCGCCGCCATCAAGGAGGGGTGTGAGCTATACAAACAAGCAAAGACCTCTTTCATGGAGGTTAAGGCTACAGTTGACGAAGCTATCGGAGCCGGAAAAGAGATTTATGGTTTCTGGGGGAAGTTGGCAAAACTCTTTGGTGGTGCGCCAACTCCTGCCGCGCCCAAGCCTGTGGCGAAAAAGAAGGACAAATACATCGCCGTTGACGAGACGCAGGTCATGGTTGGAGTTGTCAAAAATCTTACAGAATTCTTCAGAATCCAAGAACAGTTAGCGGCACACATCCGGGAGGAAGAAGAGAAGTCCAGAAACGTCTACGAGCCTGACCAGAACCAAATGGAAGCCGCATTGAAGCGGGTGATGGCGATGGATCAGATGGCGGCTCTGGAAGTGACGATCAGGGAAACGATGGTGTACCAATCGCCACCAGAAATGGGGGCGTTGTACAGCAAGGTGTTTGAGATGCGGGATGTAATTGCTGCCGAGCAAGAAGCAGCCAGATTGGCCCAAGAGCAGAAGGAGCGAAGGCTGACATGGCAACGTCATCAAAGGCAAGCAAACCAAAACCTCAAAGCCGGAGCAGCCGTCCTAACCCTGATATTTATCGCATACCTGTGGACATGGTTCCTGTGGTTGAGTCAACTGAGGAAAATGTGATGGGCGTGTTGGGCTGGATTGTTGCTGTTGTTCTGGTTGCGCTGATGTTGCCTTTGCTTGCATTCATGTACTTGGATGTGCTGGAAACAAAGCATGAAGCCAAAGCGCAGATGGAAAAGATTGAGAAGCTGCGGCGTGAAGTAGAGAGGAAGAATCGTGACAAAGAGCCTGTTAATTTTGACGACAATCCTGTGTTTGACAGGGTGCGAAGACCGCTATCGCTATCCATGCCAAAACCCGACAAACTGGGAGAAGGTTGAATGCAAGCCACCGCTTTGCACAGCCACTGGCACATGCCCAGATCAACTTGTTAAGCCCGAACCGGAGAAGAAATAATGCCGACTATTATCCGTAATGCCTCCAGCCGACTGACCGCTGAAGAGATTGAAGTCCGTGTGTGGGCTTTCGTTATCGTCGTGCTTGTCACCATCCTGCTTGGCGCAATGGCTATGTTCTTGTACTCGGTGACCTACGTCACGCAGCCTATGTCTGGCATGGCTCCAATCGACAAAATCTACACAAGCCAGATTTCCACCATCATGGTGTTCATCACCGGCGTGCTGGGCGGTGTAGCTGGACGTTCCGGCATCAAGGCTGTGGCCAACGCTGTGGCCAACGCCGAAGCTAATGATTCGGAAGAACCTCCCAAGCCATGAGCGTGTTCAACCCTTACGTCCTGCTTGGCCTTGTGCTTGCCATCCTTGGCAGCTTTGGGGGCGGGTACTACAAGGGCAAAAAAGATGAGAACACCCGTCAGCAGATTGAGATTGCTGCCGCCAACGAGAAGGCCAGACAGACTGAACAAAATATGGCGGTGGTGGCCAACACCTACGCTACAACCTTGAGGAACGCCCAAAATGCTGCAAGAGCTAAAGAAACAAAGTTACGGGCTGATGCTGCCACTGGCGCTTTGCGCTTGTCAATCCCCACCCAAGCCCCAGTATGTCCCACCCCAAATGCCGCCCCTGCCGCCGGAGATAGCAGAGAAGCAAGAGCCGAACTTGACAGATCGACTGCTGAAGCTCTTATCGCCATCGCCGCAGACGGAGACGCAGCCATCCGCAAGCTCAACGCCTGCATCACCCTCTACAACGAAACCCGTGAAGCCCTGAAAGGAAAACCATGAACTTGACCGCCAACTTTTCATTGCATGAACTGACCAAATCAGAAACAGCCCTGCGCATGGGTTTTGACAATACTCCGGGCGAAGCCGAGACGGCCGCTTTGAAGCTCTTGGCTGAGAAGGTTCTCCAGCCCGTGCGTGACCACTATGGCAAAGGTGTCAAGGTGAACTCAGGGTTCCGCAGTCCTGAGTCAAATGCAGCAGTGGGTGGATCGAAGACCTCAGACCATTGCAAGGGCCAAGCAGCCGATATTGAGATACCCGGCGTACCCAACGCTGAACTTGCGCAGTGGATCATGGATAATCTGGACTACACCCAGTTGATACTGGAGTTCTACACTCCGGGCATCCCTGACAGTGGTTGGGTGCATGTGTCCTACGACCCGAACAACCTGAAGAAACAGGAGTTGACTGCGATGAAGGTGGCTGGTAAAACCCAGTATGTTCCCGGACTCGTAGCCTGATGCCATGCAAAAAAATTGCAATAAATGCAAAACCAATAAACCTGTAAGTAGTTTTTATGCAAATAAGCGCATGAAAGACGGACTAAACACGTTTTGCATTTCTTGCCACAAGGCAGACAATCTTTTGCGTAAAGCCAAGTTGAGGTCAGATTCGCAATTCAAAGCCGCCGAACAAGCGGCAAAAAAAGAATACAGAGAACGTACGGTAAATCAAAGGGCTGCATATATGCAAGTCTGGAGAAGACGTAATGCAGATAGCCTTCTTGTGTATGGTAAAAAATATCGCGCCAAAAATAAAGCTCTTGTAAATTTTCTATGTCAAAAAAGAAAAATAGCGTTACTTTTTAGAACGCCAAAATGGCTTGAGGAAGATGATTTTTGGATGATCGAACAGGCATACGATCTTGCGGCGTTACGCACAGCGCAATTTGGTTTTCCGTGGCATGTGGATCATAAAATACCGCTGAGGGGAAATAAAGTGTCTGGTTTGCATGTACCAAATAATTTGCAAGTGATACCGGCAAAGCAGAATCAACAAAAAACAAATAAGTTTGAGGTGTGATATGCCATTGCAAAAAATGATTTTTAAGCCGGGCGTAAATAAAGAGAATACACGGTATACAAATGAAGGCGGCTATTACGACTGCGACAAGATTCGCTTTCGCCAAGGCACGCCAGAGAAAATTGGTGGCTGGCAGCAAATCTCTGCGTACACCTACGAAGGCGCATGTCGGTCTTTGTGGTCATGGGCATCTCTTGCGGGGAGTGTCTATGTCGGGGTTGGAACGTACTTGAAGTTTTACATCGAGCAGGGCGGTGCGTACAACGACATCACGCCGGTTCGTTCGTACTCAACCGGATTGAGCGGCCCATTTGCCGCCACCGCAAGCTCAACCACCGTCACAGTCACAAGCGCATCGCACGGTGCGACGACCGGCGACTACGTCACATTCCTTGGCGCTGTAGCACTTAGCACTCAGACGTTCACACGCTCATCTGCAACCAACTTTGCTTTGACCACGGCGCTGGTTGACAACACCCCGGTGATCCTTTCAGTATCTTCTGGTGGCTCTTTGCCAACCGGCCTGATCGCAGACAACGTGTACTACATCAAGGTGGTATCGGGCACAACCGTTCAGTTTGCCAACGTACCCAGCGGAGCAGCAATCAGCACTACAACTGCTGGCTCCGGCACATTCTCTCTGTATGTAGACAGTGGCCTGACAGCCACGGTTTTGAACAGCAGTTTTGCTGTTACTGTTATTGACGGCAATTCATTCACTATCACCACTCCTGTGGCGGCGAGTGTCTACGACACTGGTAGTGGCGGCACAGTTAATGCCTACTATGAGATTCACATTGGCGCAGACGATGCGCAGCCTTTGACGGGGTGGGGTGCAGGCTCATGGGGGTCAGGCTCATGGGGTACAGGTCAATCAGGAACAGCAGCGGCCCGGCTCTGGTATCAGAATAACTTTGGTCAGGACTTGATCTACGGCTATCGTGGTGGCCCGCTGTATTACTGGAACGCCTACATTGGTACAGAACCAAAACCCTTCACCATCACCATCGCCGCGCCGGGAGTGGTTACGCTTGGAAGTGGATCGTTGATTGATGGCACCGCTGTTGTTTTTGAATCCACAGGATCGCTGCCAACTGGTTTGACGATTGGCACCGTGTACTACACAGGCGGGGCATCAGGCAGCACGTGTAAGTTGGCTACAACCTACGCCAATGCGCTGGCAGGCACGTTCATCACAACCTCCGGCACACAGTCTGGTACGCATTACATCCTGCCCAACGGCATACCGGTGACATCTTTGGGTGGCGCATCTGATGTCCCTGCCTACGTTAATTACATGATGGTGTCTGATGCCAGTCGGTTCACGATTGCGTTTGGCTGTACGCCTTATGGCGGTGGTGACTTAGACCCCATGCTGATCCGCTGGTCGGATCAAGAATCGGTAGTCAACTGGACACCTGCGGTAACCAATCAGGCGGGTTACGTTCGCCTGTCGCATGGCTCACAAATCCTGACAGCAGTTCAAGCGCGTCAGGAGATTGTGGTCTTCACAGACACATCCATCTACTCCATGCAGTACCTTGGCCCACCCTACATCTGGGGTACACAGCTTCTGGGGGACAACGTGTCCATAGCCGGATACAACACGGCCATCATTGCGTCTGGTGTGGTGTACTGGATGGGTGTGGATAAGTTCTACAAATACGATGGTCGAGTTGCCACCCTGCGCTGTGACTTGCGCCAGTTCATCTACAGCGACATCAATCTCGAACAGCAAGCGCAGTTCTTTGCCGGAACAAACGAAGGCTTCAACGAAGTCTGGTGGTTTTACTGCACCGCCAACTCTACGGTCATCGACCGCTACGTTGTGTACAACTACGCTGAAGACATCTGGTACTACGGCTCAATGGGTCGGACAGCTTGGCTGGACTCCGGCCTGACCAACTACCCGCTGGCAGCAACGTACAGCTACAACTTGGTGTTCCATGAGTACGGCATTGACGACAACACCACCGAGACAACGCAGGCGATTGAGGCGTACATCACCTCATCGCAGTACGACATTGGTGACGGACACAATTTTGGGTTCGTCTGGCGTATCGTGCCTGACCTTACCTTCCGTGGCTCGTCCACTACAGGGGAGACTCCGCAGATTACCATGCAGTTGCTGCCGCTCCAAAACTCTGGATCAGGCTACAACGACCCAGTGGAATCAGGCAACCAGTCGGTTGGCGGGGTCAGCTATGCCAACGTAGACCGCATTGGTACGTACACCGTGGATCAGTTCACCGGTCAGATTTACACCCGAGTGCGCGGTCGTCAGATGGCCTTGAAGATTTCATCCAACCGGATTGGAACCACATGGCAGCTTGGTGCGCCTCGTATTGACATCCGACCTGACGGTAGACGCTGATGGCTACCTTTGATCCAAAAACGCTTGATTTCCGCAACCCGGTAGCTCCAAACCTGCCTCTTGCAACGCCGGAGTACGACCGTCAGTTTCAGGATCAGTTCGAAAACATTCTGCGTCTGTACTTTAATCAACTTGATAACGCTTTTGGATCACTGCTTGGCCCAACCGGCGGCAAGTACCTGAAGTTTCCATACGGCGCATTCTCAAGCGACCAAGACCAAACGACGACAGCCAACACAGCAACGCTGATGACGCTGAACACTACGGACTTTTCCAATGGTGTTTCAATCAGTTCATCCAAGATCACCGTTGAAAATGCCGGTATATACAACCTACAGTTCAGTGTTCAACTGGAAAACAATGATGTTGCCCCGCAAGATGTTTACATCTGGCTGCGCCAAGGAAACGATGGCGGCTCATCCGCAGACATTACAGGTTCAACTGGCAAGGTTGGTATGCCTGCACGCAAAAGCGCAGGTGATCCATTCCACGCCATTTATGGCTGGAATTACTTCCTATCCATGCAGGTCGATGACTATGTTCAAATTTACTGGTCAACCACAAGCGCCAACGTCAGCATCCAATACTACGCAGCCTCTGGAACCCCGACAAAACCATCCACTCAGTCTGTGGTGGCGACACTGTCATTTGTGTCAAGGCTCCCAACATGATGTCGCCAATAAGAGAAAAGCTATACGAGGATGCAGATGTCTGTTTCTTGTGCGACCATCTGTTTAACAGAACAGCGGCGGCTATGCACTTGAACATCACGCCCGGAGCGTGGTCTCCGTCTAAGTTTAAGAAGTACCGCAGCATCTTTGAAGACAAGATCGTGCCTGTTTTTAAAGACAAAAAGTACAAGCAAGTGTATGCTA
>DAIRDB010000066.1:0-15749 GCA_036796405.1 Gammaproteobacteria bacterium
ACCAACGTTTACGTGCGTCTTCTTACGTTCAAATTTTTCCTTCGCCATGAGCTGCCTCCGCCAGATTTAGTCGTAGTGCGTTTATTGTTTATTTGCCTTTGTTGATGATGGTGTCAGCAACGCTGTTTGGAACTTCAGCATACTTCGTGAATTCCATCGTGAACGTCGCGCGCCCCTGTGAGGCGGAGCGGACATCTGTCGAATACCCGAACATTTCTGCGAGGGGGACATCTGCCGTGATCACTTTACCCGATGAGCTGTCTTCCATATTGAGGATGATCCCACGACGACGATTCAAGTCACCGATGATGTCTCCCATGTAATCCTCAGGTGTGACAACTTCCACTTTCATGATCGGCTCGAGAAGTGCGGGATCGGCGGCAAGTGCGCCCTGCCTAAGCGCCATGGAACCAGCGATTTTGAAGGCCATTTCGTTCGAATCGACGTCATGGAATGAACCGTCGAAAATCGTCACTTTCATGGCTAGCAAGGGGTAACCTGCCAGGCAGCCATTCTTCATCTGCTGCTGAACCCCCTTGTCGACAGCGGGAACATATTCTCGCGGCACCACACCACCGACTAACTCATTGACGAATTGGTATTCGGCATCTGGCGGCAAGGGTTCGAGGCGCAGCCAGACGTGACCGTATTGGCCGCGCCCCCCCGACTGCTTCACATGCTTGCCTTCGACCTCGACCATCTTGCGAATCGTTTCACGATAGGCGACCTGAGGCTTGCCGATGTTTGCATCGACGCCAAACTCCCGTCTCATCCGATCAACGATGATTTCAAGATGCAACTCACCCATCCCTGAAATGATGGTTTGTCCAGATTCCTCATCCGTGTTGACACGGAACGACGGGTCCTCCTGGGCAAGTTTGCTGAGTGCCACGCCCATCTTTTCCTGATCTGCCTTGGTCTTAGGCTCGACGGCCACAGAGATGACCGGCTCTGGAAAGTCCATCTTTTCGAGCGTTATCCGATTATCGATGTCGCAGAGAGTCTCTCCCGTCGTGACATCCTTCAAGCCGATAACCGCAGCGATATCTCCCGCCAGCACTTCCTTGATTTCCTCTCGGGCATTGGCGTGCATTTGCACCATGCGCCCCACCCGCTCCTTGCGATCCTTTATGGGGTTGAAGACAAAGTCACCGGAGCTCAACTTGCCTGAATACACTCGAATGAAGGTAAGGGTTCCAACAAAAGGGTCCGTGGCTATCTTGAAAGCCAGCGCGGCAAATGGCTCCTCATCACTGGAGGACCGCAGGGCAGGCGTACCATCATCCAGACTGCCTTCGATGGCCTTTACTTCGGTGGGGGAGGGTAAATACTCGATCACTGCATCGAGCATGGCTTGCACGCCCTTGTTCTTGAAAGATGACCCACAGACGACGGGCACTATCGAACTGCTGAGCGTGCGGATGCGAAGGCCGTGCTTGATTTCAGTTTCGCTCAGTTCAATCCCCTCCAGATACTTGTTCATCAAGTCTTCGTTGGCTTCTGCGGCAGCTTCCACAAGCTTTTCACGCCACTGCCTGCAATCCGCCAGCATGTCAGCTGGGACTTCGGCGTATTTGAAGGTTGTTCCCTGATCTTCTTCGCTCCAGACGATGTACTTCATTTTGACAAGATCGATGACCCCCCTGAATTCGTCCTCGGCACCGACCGGCAGTTGCAGCGGCACCGCAACTGCGTTCAGGCGCTCCTTCATCTGCTTGATGACTCGGAGGAAATTCGCGCCCGCACGATCCATCTTATTGACGTAGACGAGGCGAGGCACTTCATAACGATTTGCCTGACGCCATACTGTTTCAGTTTGTGGCTGTACGCCGGAACTGGCACACAGCACAACACAAGCGCCATCCAGAACGCGCAAAGAGCGCTCAACTTCAATGGTGAAATCGACGTGACCAGGGGTATCAATGATGTTTATTCGGTGCTCACCGAACTGCAGATCCATCCCCTTCCAAAAACAGGTTGTGGCGGCTGAAGTGATGGTGATTCCGCGTTCCTGCTCCTGCTCCATCCAATCCATGGTGGCAGCACCTTCATGCACCTCGCCAATCTTGTGATTGACGCCGGTATAGAAGAGGATGCGTTCGGTCGTCGTGGTCTTTCCGGCGTCGACGTGGGCACAGATACCTATGTTGCGATATCGCTTGATAGGAGTCTTTCTGGCCACAGATAAGCCCTTGGAAAAATTGGAGACCGCGAGGACCGAACTAGTGCGGGCGGCTTAGAAGCGGTAGTGGGAAAAGGCCCGGTTGGCTTCAGCCATACGATGCACATCTTCACGCTTCTTGACGGCGCTTCCACGACCCTGTGAGGCATCGAGGATTTCCCCCGCCAGCCGAAGCGCCATGGACTTCTCTCCCCGGCCACGTGCATATTCGACGAGCCAGCGCATGGAAAGCGCATTACGTCGCTCGGGACGGACTTCGACAGGGACCTGATAGGTTGCGCCACCGACTCGCCGGGACTTCACTTCCACCATAGGTGCAATGTTGTCCAGCGCTGTCTCGAATACTTTCAGCGGATCCGAATTTCCCTTTTCGGTTATTGCACCGAGGGCTCCGTATACGATCCTCTCCGCGACGGACTTTTTACCGTCGCGCATTACGTGGCTCATGAACTTGGCGAGGATGACGCTGCCGAATTTAGGATCTGGCAACACTGCGCGTCGAGCAGGAACTCGTCTTCTTGGCATAACTCTCTCTCTTCAGGGTAATCCGGGATGAGCTTGACGGCTACCCGGCCTTACTGGGTTGTGTGACTGCGAAAATCAGGACTTCGGACGTTTTGCACCATACTTGGAGCGACCCTGGCGGCGAGCCGCAACACCGGAGGTATCGAGCGAACCGCGAACAGTGTGATAGCGCACACCGGGCAGGTCCTTTACACGACCCCCACGGATCAGGATGACGCTGTGCTCTTGCAGGTTGTGCCCCTCACCGCCGATGTAGGAGGTGACTTCATAACCACTTGTCAGTCGTACGCGGCACACTTTACGCAAGGCCGAGTTGGGCTTCTTGGGCGTGGTGGTATATACGCGAGTGCAGACACCGCGCCGCTGCGGGCTTCCCTGCAAGGCGGGAACGTCGCTCTTGTCGGTGTTGCGACTTCTCGGTTTACGAACCAACTGGTTAACAGTGGCCATTCATATCTCCAATGTGCTGCGGGGGGAACGCCCGCGCAGTTTGTTTTATGTTCGTCTGCTGCCGACGAAAAGGCCGCCGATTGTAGAGAGCGACCTTTTAGGCGTCAATCGCCGGACTGCTCGCCGGAGCCAAAGTCCATTTCTGCGCTCAGCGCCTCGCTGAGTGCCGCCTCGACTTCCCGCGCAGAAGCCATTTCCTGACTGCGCCTGCTCTCGGACTGCTTGCGGCGGTTCTCGTGATAAGACAGACCCGTACCCGCCGGGATCAATCGGCCCACGACAACGTTCTCCTTGAGGCCAAGCAGGTAGTCCCGCTTTCCGGTCACGGCGGCTTCGGTGAGCACACGCGTGGTTTCCTGGAATGAAGCCGCCGAAATAAAGGATTCGGTAGCGAGCGAAGCCTTGGTAATGCCCAAGAGCACTCGCTCGAACCGGGCCTCTTCCTTCCCTTGCTCGCGAAGACGCCGGTTTTCCACCATGACCCGACTAAATTCCACCTGCTCACCCTTGATGAATCCAGAATCACCCATTTCGAGGATTTCTGATTTCCTGAGCATTTGGCGAACGATTACTTCAATGTGTTTGTCGTTGATACGAACACCCTGCAGTCGGTACACGTCCTGAACCTCATTGACGATGTACTGAGCCAAGGCCTCAACACCTTTTAGGCGCAGGATGTCATGAGGGCTGGGCGGTCCGTCGGACACGACTTCCCCTCTTTCGATGTACTCCCCCTCGAACACGGTCATCTGGCGCCACTTGGGAATGAGCACCTCGTAGTGAGGGCTCCCATCGAGAGGATTTACCCCGTCGGCAGGCGTGATGATCAAGCGGCGCTTGCCCTTGGTTTCCTTGCCGAAGCTGATCGTGCCGGAGATTTCCGCGAGAATGGCTGGCTCTTTCGGTTTGCGAGCTTCAAATAGATCAGCGACGCGCGGCAGACCCCCGGTGATGTCGCGCACCTTCGATCCCTCTTGGGGAATGCGAGCAACAACATCGCCCACTTCGACCTTCCCGCCATCCGTGACTGCAACGATAGCCTTTGCAGGCAGGAAGTAGTGCGCAGGAGCATTCGAGCCAGGCAGAAGGACATACTTGCCTTTTGCGTCGAGCAGGGTGACCGCTGGTCGCAGTTCCTTACCCGCAGACGGTCGCTCCGACACATCCAGAACCATGATGCTGGAAAGGCCAGTAACCTCATCGGTCTGCTGCTTGACGCTCAATCCCTCGTCCATCGACTCGAAAGCAGCAGTACCAGCTACCTCGGCAATGATCGGATGCGTATGGGGATCCCAGTTGGCGACGACTTGCCCGACCTTTACCTTGGCCTTGTCGGTGCCATTGATGACCGCACCGTAGGGGAGCTTGTAGCGCTCCTTTTCACGACCATGCACGTCATTGACGACCAATTCACCCGACCTCGATACCACCACTAATTGACCATTAGGTCGCTGCACAGTTTTCATGTTGCGCAGATGGATGGTGCCCTCGGTCTTGACCTGCACGCTGTCGTTGGCGGTTGCGCGAGAGGCTGCACCACCGATGTGGAAGGTGCGCATCGTCAACTGTGTTCCTGGCTCACCAATCGACTGAGCGGCGACCACACCGACCGCCTCGCCAATGTTGGCAAGATGGCCTCGAGCCAAATCACGACCATAACACTGCCGGCAAATTCCGGCATCCGCGGCGCAGGTGATGGGGGAGCGAACCAGCACCTCATCGATCCCATTCGTTTCCAGCTTTTCTACCAACCGCTCATCAATGAGCGTACCGGCCTCGATCAAGGTTTCGCCATCTGCATTGACGACATCCCGAGCAACGACGCGACCCAACACCCTTTCGCCAAGTGCCGCGATGATGTCACCACCCTGAATGATGGGGGTCATCGTCAGCCCTTCCTCGGTGCCGCAGTCCTGTTCTTTGATGACCAGGTCCTGCGAAATATCCACGAGACGTCGTGTAAGGTAACCCGAGTTGGCAGTCTTCAATGCAGTGTCGGCGAGACCTTTGCGGGCACCGTGCGTCGAGATGAAGTATTGGAGGACACTCAGACCCTCACGGAAGTTAGCCGTAATGGGCGTTTCGATGATGGAACCGTCGGGCTTGGCCATCAGGCCACGCATGCCGGCCAACTGACGAATCTGGGCAGCAGAGCCCCTCGCGCCAGAGTCCGAATAGATATACACGGAATTGAAGGATTCCTGCTGCACTTCCTTGCCGGTTTTGTCGACAACGCTCTCTTTCGACAATCCATCCATCATCGACTTGGCAACCAGGTTGTTGGCTCGGGACCAGATGTCGATGACTTTGTTGTATTTCTCACCCTGGGTGACCTGGCCGGCGCTGAACTGTGCCTCGATTTCCGCGACTTCGGCTTCAGCCTGATTGATGAGCGTGGCCTTCTCGACCGGGATCACGAAGTCGTTTACCCCGATGGAAGATCCGGAGTAGGTCGAGTACCGATACCCCATGTACATCAGTTGGTCGGCAAAAATTACGGTTTCCTTCAAACCAACGTTCCTATAGCAAACGTTGATGATGTTGGAGATCTGCTTCTTGGTCATCTTATGATCGACCAGTGAGAAGGGCAGCCCCTCGGGCACGATCGTGTAGAGAATCACCCGACCCACGGTCGTGGCCTTCAGGCTAGTGACCACTTTGCGCGAACCATCTTCACCCTTTAGCACTTCCGGTAGGCGTACTTTGATCTTGGCCTGCAGGTGGGCGTGTCCGGTATTGAATGCGCGAATCACTTCGTTGACATTGGCAAACACCATGCCCTCACCCTTGGCATTGATGCGCTCTCGTGTCATGTAGTAGAGACCGAGGACGACGTCCTGTGAGGGAACGATGATGGGTTCTCCGGACGCTGGCGAGAGGATATTGTTGGTGGACATCATCAAGGTGCGCGCTTCCAACTGCGCCTCAAGCGTGAGCGGAACGTGCACGGCCATCTGGTCGCCATCGAAGTCAGCGTTGTACGCCGCACAGACGAGAGGGTGGAGTTGGATTGCCTTACCTTCTATCAGCACGGGCTCAAATGCCTGAATACCCAACCGGTGCAGAGTTGGCGCGCGGTTCAACAGGATCGGGTGTTCACGGATTACGTCGGCAAGGATGTCCCAAACCTCGGCAGTCTCCTTCTCCACCATTTTCTTGGCTGCCTTAATGGTGGTAGCGATACCTCGCAGTATCAAACGCCCCAGGATGAAGGGCTTGAACAACTCCAGGGCCATCTTTTTGGGGAGCCCAGCCTGATGCAATCGCAGAGTAGGACCAACGACGATTACCGAGCGTCCCGAATAGTCCACACGCTTGCCCAGCAAGTTTTGGCGGAAGCGCCCCTGCTTGCCCTTGATCATGTCCGCGAGGGATTTGAGCGGACGCTTGTTCGAACCAGTGATCGCCCGGCCGCGACGACCATTGTCGAGAAGCGCATCGACTGCTTCCTGCAGCATGCGCTTTTCGTTACGCACGATGATGTCAGGCGCGCTGAGATCGAGCAGCCTCTTTAGGCGATTGTTTCGATTGATAACCCGACGATAAAGATCATTGAGATCGGATGTAGCGAAGCGGCCACCGTCCAGTGGCACCAGCGGCCGGAGGTCTGGCGGCAGAACGGGCAGCACATTGAGGATCATCCACTCAGGTTTATTGCCAGAACTGAGGAAACCATCGAGCAGCTTGAGCCGCTTGCTCAGCTTCTTGAGTTTGGTTTCGGAGTTGGTGTTGGGGATTTCCTCGCGCAGACTCGCCGCCTCTCCTTCGAGATCCATGTCGTGCATGAGATCCTGAATCGCTTCGGCACCCATCTTTGCCTGGAACTCGTCACCGAACTGCTCGACTGCCGTGTAGTACTCCTCGTCATTGAGCAACTGACCACGCTCGAGCGTCGTCATACCAGGATCAGTAACAACGAAAGCTTCGAAGTAAAGGATGCGCTCGATATCACGGAGCGTCATGTCAAGAATCAGACCGATCCTGGACGGTAACGACTTCAGGAACCAGATATGGGCAACCGGGCTGGCCAGCTCTATGTGGCCCATGCGGACGCGACGCTCCTTGGTCAGGGCGACCTCTACACCGCATTTTTCACAGATCACACCCCGGTGCTTGAGACGCTTGTACTTGCCACAGAGACACTCGTAATCCTTCACTGGCCCGAAAATCTTCGCGCAAAACAAACCATCCCGCTCGGGCTTGAAGGTACGGTAATTGATCGTCTCGGGCTTTTTGACCTCACCAAAGGACCAGGAACGGATCAACTGGGGAGAGGCCAACCCGATCCGGATGGAGTCAAAGTCGTCGGTCTGTTTCTGGGCTTTATGGAAGGCAATCAAATCTTTCATCGTCGTATCCGCCTTTGTATCTCGAAAAAATGTTGATGTATTCCGGGTGCGATCCAGCTCCGCGTGAGCTGGCCCCACTCAGTTATCAACATCCAGTTCCATATCGATTCCCAACGAACGAATCTCTTTCAGAAGCACGTTGAAGGACTCGGGCATGTAAGCCTCCATCCTGTCGTCGCCATCGACGATATTCTTGTACATCTTGGTACGACCGTTGACGTCGTCCGACTTCACCGTAAGCATTTCCTGCAGCGTATAGGCTGCACCGTAAGCTTCCAGCGCCCACACTTCCATCTCGCCGAAACGCTGTCCACCGAACTGGGCTTTCCCGCCGAGTGGTTGTTGGGTCACCAGAGAGTAGGAGCCGGTTGAGCGCGCATGCATCTTGTCGTCAACGAGGTGGTTCAGCTTCAACACGTACATGACACCCACCGTGACTTTTCGATCAAAGGACTGTCCCGTCCTTCCATCGTAAAGAGTCATCTGCCCATCCTCGCTGAGGCCGGCCAATTTGAGCATCTCTTTGATCTCGGCCTCCGAGGCGCCATCAAAGACGTTGGTTGCCATGGGAACGCCCGCGCGAAGATTGTGTGCCAACTGCAGTATTTCGCCATCTGACAGCGATTCCAGATTTTCCTTACGGCGGGTCTTGCCGACACCATTGTAGATCCGTTCCAGAAACTTCCGAATCTCCGAGGCTCTTGCCTTCTCTGTGATCTGCTCGTTTCGCAGCATGCCATTGATCTTCTCGCCCAGACCCTTGGATGCGGCACCCAGGTGAGTCTCCAAGATCTGACCCACATTCATGCGTGAAGGCACGCCAAGTGGGTTGAGCACGATATCGACGGGATTGCCGGTTTCGTCGTAAGGCATGTCTTCGACGGGCATGATGACAGAGATCACACCCTTGTTGCCGTGACGGCCAGCCATCTTGTCGCCGGGCTGAATGCGGCGTTTTATGGCCAGATACACTTTCACGATCTTGAGTACACCAGGCGCAAGATTGTCGCCTTGAGTAATCTTTCGTTTCTTGTCGGCGAAGTATTCTTCGAGTGCAGCCTTTCTCTCGGCAAGCTGCGCTCCCGCCTTCTCCAGCTGTTCGCTGAGCTTGTCATCCACAAGCCGCAGCTTGAACCAGTCATCATGCTTCAGGCTGTCAAGATATTCTTCGGTGAGAAGGTCGCCTTTCTTGAGTCGCGGCCCCCCAGCAACAGGGTGACCCAGCACGGCTTTACGCAAACGTGCAAAGGTAGCTGTCTCGACAATTCTGTATTCGTCATCGATGTCTTTGCGAACCTTGGCCACCTGCTGGGACTCGATCTGCAGTGCACGCTGATCCTTCTCTAGCCCATCTCGCGTGAAGACCTGCACATCGATGACCGTGCCCTTCACGCTGCTCGGCACGCGCAAAGAAGTGTCTTTTACATCGGAGGCCTTCTCACCAAATATTGCTCGCAGCAGTTTTTCTTCGGGGGTCAACTGCGTCTCCCCTTTAGGCGTAACCTTGCCGACGAGGATGTCTCCGGCATCGACCTCAGCGCCGATATGCACTATGCCGGACTCGTCGAGCCTAGCCAGTGCACTTTCACCAACATTGGGTATGTCAGCCGTGATCTCCTCAGCACCCAACTTGGTATCGCGTGCGATACAGGTAAGTTCCTGAATGTGAATCGAGGTAAAACGATCTTCCTTGACGACCCGCTCTGAAATCAGGATGGAGTCCTCGAAGTTGTAGCCGTTCCACGGCATGAAGGCGATCCGCATGTTTTGGCCCAGTGCCAACTCGCCAAGATCAATTGAGGGACCATCGGCAAGAATATCGTGCCGCGACACCACATCACCTGTCTTCACGAGCGGCCGCTGGTTTATGCAGGTATTTTGGTTGGACCGCGTGTATTTGATCAGGTTGTAAATATCCACACCGGCTTCGCCAGTTTCGGTCTCTTCATCATTCACGCGGACGATGACACGTCCTGCATCAACATAATCGACCACACCGCCACGCCGAGCGACCACACACACGCCCGAATCCTGGGCGACATTGCGCTCCATGCCAGTGCCAACGAGTGGTTTCTCCGAAATCAGTGTCGGTACCGCCTGGCGCTGCATGTTGGATCCCATCAACGCACGGTTTGCGTCATCGTGCTCCAGAAAGGGGATGAGCGAGGCCGCCACCGAAACCACCTGCTGCGGCGAGACATCCATGTACTTCACCTGATCTCTTGGCATCATGGTGAATTCATTCATGTAGCGAACCGAGATAAGGTCCTGCGTCAATCGCCCTTTGGCATCGACAGGAGCGGAGGCCTGCGCAATCACGTAACCGCTTTCCTCGATGGCGGAAAGATATTTCACTTCGTCGGTCACCAGACCATCGACGACCTTCCTGACCGGGCTCTCGATGAATCCGTACTCATTCGTCCTTGCATAAGTAGCAAGCGAATTGATGAGCCCGATGTTTGGCCCCTCCGGGGTCTCGATGGGGCACACACGGCCATAGTGCGTCGGGTGAACGTCCCGCACTTCGAACCCGGCGCGTTCACGTGTCAGGCCACCGGGCCCGAGCGCGGAAATACGACGTTTATGCGTTACCTCGGACAATGGATTGTTTTGATCCATGAACTGAGACAGCTGCGACGAACCAAAGAATTCCTTGATGGCGGCCGCTACCGGCTTGGCGTTGATGAGGTCCTGTGGCATGAGACCTTCACTGTCAGCCATCGATAGACGTTCCTTGACAGCACGCTCGACTCGAACCAGCCCAACGCGGAATTGGTTTTCCGCCATTTCGCCTACACTGCGGATGCGTCGGTTGCCGAGATGGTCAATATCATCGACCACACCAAAACCATTGCGGATATCGACGAGGGTTTTGAGTACATCGACTATATCTTCTCTACTAAGGACCCCTTCACCCGTGGAGCTTTCCCGACCCAAGCGGCGATTGAACTTCATTCGGCCCACATCGGAGAGGTCGTAGCGATCAAGGGAAAAGAACAGATTGCCGAACAGGTTTTCAGCCGACTCCTTGGTCGGTGGCTCACCTGGCCTCATCATTCGGTAGATTTCGACCAGCGCTTCCATGCGAGTCTGTGTCGAATCGATACGCAAAGTATCAGAGACGAATGGCCCACAATCCAGATCGTTGGTGTAAATGGTGCTGAAAGCCGATACACCCATTTTCAGAAAGCCGTTGAGCATTTCTTGAGTGACTTCCGCATTACAGGGAAATTTCACTTCACCGGTCGATTTGTCGACGATGTCATTTGCCAGCGCGTTGCCGATGACGAATTCATTGGGGACCTCGAGGCGCGCGAGTTTCGCCTTCTCCATTTCCCGGATGTGACGATTCGTGATTCGCACACCGGATTTGACGATTTCGACGTCGCCATTCTTGATCGCGAAATTGAGCACTTGTCCACGAAGCCGGGCTGGTACCAATTCAAGAGAAATCGCCCCACTCTTGTCGACAAAGTAATTGTTGTTCTTATAGAACATCTCAAGGATTTCTCGGGTGCTGAAATCCAAAGCACGAAGGAGGATGGTCGCCGGCAATTTTCGTCGACGGTCAATTCGGACATAGACGAGATCTTTGGGATCGAACTCGAAGTCCAGCCAGGAACCGCGGTAGGGAATGATCCTTGCTGAGTAAAGCAGCTTTCCTGAGCTGTGAGTCTTGCCCTTGTCGTGATCAAAGAAGACGCCGGGCGATCGATGCAACTGCGATACGACAACACGCTCAGTGCCGTTTATGACAAAGGTACCGCTGTCCGTCATGAGCGGAATCTCACCCATGTAGACTTCTTGCTCTTTGATATCTTTGATGACTTTGGCTGTGGATTCTTTTTCGTAAATGATCAGCCTGACCTTCACTCTGAGCGACACGGCGTAGGTCGCACCGCGTAGTATGCATTCACTGACATCGAATTCCGGCTTTCCCAACCGGTAGGAAACGTATTCCAGCAGCGCCTTGCCGGAATAACTGACGATGGGGAAGATCGACTTGAAGGCAGCGTGAAGGCCTCTATCCAGCCGTTCCTCGGGCCTTACGTCGGCTTGTGTGAACTCCTTGTAGGAGTTGATTTGGATCTCCAGAAGGTAGGGAATGTTCATGGCGCTTTTCAGCTTGCCAAAGTCTTTCCGGATACGCTTCTTTTCAGTGTATGTATATGCCATCTGCTGATCCTGATGTTCGTGTTTCCGATTTTGCTGCTCGCTGACCCGCCGCCCAGCAGCCCCAACATCGCTTTCTTCGTCGACCCCGGGCAGGGACATCCTGATCCTTGGGAACTACCCGGTCTTCACCTTCACACCATCCCTGCCGACGCGAGTGGAATGCGCTCCAGCTTTGGTGTATCCAACCAAAACAGAAAGGCGGAGCCCCATGTGGAGCACCACCTTCCTGAGGATCTCCTTGGACAGGAGCTTATTTCAGGTCTACTTTTGCGCCGGCTTCTTCCAGCTTCGCTTTCATCGAAGCGGCATCGGCCTTGTTGACACCTTCCTTGACTGTCGATGGCGCGCCATCCACCAGGTCTTTCGCTTCTTTCAGACCAAGACCGGTCAGTTCGCGAACGACCTTGATGACGTTCACTTTCTTCTCGCCGGCACTAGCCAGAACTACCGTGAACTCATCCTTTTCTTCAGCAGCAGGTGCGCCACCAGCAGCGGGCGCCGCGGCAACGGCTACGGCCGCAGCAGCAGATACACCGAACTTGGCTTCCATGGCGGATACCAGTTCAACGACCTCCATTACAGTCAGATTGGCAATACCTTCAAGTATTTCATCTTTAGACAGAGCCATTACTCTTATCTCCTTTCAAAAAATGGTTGAAAAATTACAAAAAAGTCGCATCAAGCTGCTTGCTGCTTTTGGTCACGGACGGCTGCTACGCCACGAGTAACCTTGGTAGGCACCTCGTTTAGCGTGCGAGCCAGTTTTGTGACGGGAGCCAGCATCAGACTCATCAACGTTGCAATCGCCTGATCGTAGGTCGGCAGACTTGCCAACGCATCAATCTGGCTGGCTGGCAACATCTTGCCGCTAATAGCCAATGCCTTGACCGCAAACTTGTCATTTGTCTTGGCGAAATCCTTGAGCACGCGGGCTGCGGCTCCAGGATCAGCTTTCGAGAATGCAAGCAGCGTTGGACCTTTCAGCGCAGGACCGAGGCACTCAAAATCAGTGCCGGCAAGAGCCTTCTTCAACAGGGTATTTCTGACAACGCGCAGATATACCCCGTTGGCGCGGGCGGTCTTACGAAGAGCAGTCAAGTTGGTCACGGTAATGCCGCGAAAATCGGCAATAACCGCAGACAAGGCATCTTTAGCAGCTTCACTGACTTCTGAGACGATCTGTTGTTTGTCTTCGAGTCGAATAGCCACTAACTTTACTCCTGATTGAAAAGCAGCTGCTGGAGCTGCTCCCTCTCTTTCCTTCTCGCATCTGGCAGTTGCGAGAGGCCCTTTCGGTGAAGCCTGGCCTTTCAACCATCTTTAGGTTGTGAGGTTGGGTTACACCATCTGCGCAGGGAATTAAGACCTTTCCGGTCATGGACTCTCAAAAATCAAATCCACGAGCCTTTGGGGTCACCTGCGGTCTTTGACAGTCCTGGTCGGCTTTCGTCGGCCAGTACCCCAAAGTCTGCTAGCACTGCGTGGCGCCTGTTTGCCGGCGCTGTCACGCAGGGACTAAAAATTGGTCTTTTTTTAAATGTTAAGGGTCGACTGATCGACGATGAGCCCGGGACCCATCGTTGATGAAAGCACAACCTTTTGAATGTAGATGCCTTTGGACGTTGACGGTTTGGCTCGCTTGAGATCTGACAGCAGTGCCTCAAGGTTTCCCTTTACCGCGTCGGCTGCAAAGCCGATCTTACCTATGCCTCCATGTATGATCCCGTTTTTGTCCGTGCGGAAACGTACTTGCCCCGCCTTGGCGTTCTTGACGGCGCCAGCAACATCGGGTGTAACGGTACCGACTTTGGGGTTAGGCATGAGTCCCTTGGGACCCAGGATAGTGCCCAACTGTCCTACCACACGCATGGCATCTGGACTGGCGATCACCACATCAAAGTCAATTTTTCCTTCCTTTATGCTTTGGGCAAGGTCGTCGAATCCGACCACGTCCGCACCTGCATCCTTGGCCTTCTGGGCGTTTGCTCCCTGGGCAAATACAGCTACGCGCACAGTCTTTCCTGTGCCATGAGGCAAGGTTGTGGCACCGCGAACGTTCTGGTCAGACTTGCGGGGGTCTACCCCCAAGTTGACAGCGACATCTATCGATTCCTTGAATTTCTTAGAGGAAAATTCGCTCAATAGCGCAACGGCATCCTCGACAGAGTAAAGCTTGTTGCCCTGCACTTTGTTCGCGATCAGCTTTTCTTTTTTGGTCAATTTGGCCATCACACAACTCCTTCAGTCTCAATGCCCGCGCTTCTAGCGCTGCCGGCGAGCGTACGAACTGCGGCATCCATGGAAGCCGCCGTAAGGTCCGGCATCTTCACTTTGGCTACTTCCTCAAGCTGAGCTCGTGTCAACTTGCCGACTTTTTCACTGTTCGGACGACTGCTGCCCTTAGGAATGCCTGCGGCTTTTCGCAGGAGCACACCGGCGGGTGGTGTCTTGGTGATGAAGGTAAAGCTACGGTCCGCATAAACTGTGATGACCACTGGGATCGGCAAGCCCGGCTCAAGACTTTGCGTTTGAGCGTTGAACTGCTTGCAGAATTCCATGATGTTCACACCGTGCTGACCCAGCGCGGGCCCCACGGGGGGACTTGGGTTTGCCTTGCCAGCTGCAACCTGCAGCTTGATGTAGGCTGTGATCTTCTTTGCCATCTTTCCTCCTTTGGGTACAAGCGCCCGACTTCTCGAGCTCCCCGGCGCAACACATTTTCGGCATTGCGACTTTTGTTGAGGGCTACTGCCCGTTTAACTACTACCTATTGCCCGGACTACGATCAATGTTCACTGCACTATCGACCTTACCCTTTTTCGACCTGAGAAAACTCCAACTCAACGGGAGTCGATCGACCAAAAATCAGCACTGCTACTCTGACCCTATTCTTCTCGTAGTTAACTTCTTCAACCGTACCCGTAAAGTCATTGAAAGGCCCCTCAATGACTCTTACCAACTCTCCTGGCTCATAGACTGTCTTGTGGGCAGGTTTATCGACGGTCTCTTCAAGGCGATTCAATATCTCATTCACTTCACGCTGGGTGATTGGCGCCGGTTTATCGGCAGTACCACCGATAAATCCCATTACGCGAGGAGTTTCTTTCACCAGGTGCCACGTGTCGTCATTCAACACCATCTGGATCAGCACATAGCCAGGAAAAAATTTCCGCTCACTTCTCCGCTTTTGCCCACCGCGCATTTCCAAAACTTCTTCCGTGGGTACAAGAACGTCTCCGAAATATTGGCCTAGATTGGACAGACCGATTCTTTCCTCAAGAGATTGCTTTACCTTGCGCTCAAATCCCGAGTAGGCATGCACGACGTACCAACGCTTGTTATCTGCACCCTGAGTCATCCGTCGTATTCCTTCTCAATCCTTAATGCGGTGGCGTCAATTGCTTTCTCGCCCAAGCCAGTGCACTTGCACCTGCCAAGGCCTAGGATCAAATACCCAGTAGTGCCTTCAACAACCAACTCAGACTTGAATCAAGTGCATAAAGCACAAGTGCGAGCACCAGCACGGCGATCACCACAATAATCGTTGTCTGGGTGGTCTCCTCACGGGTGGGCCATACCACCTTGCGGATTTCCGTCTTGGCCTCAATGCCTAGCGCAATGAATGCCTGACCTTTTACTGTTTTTGCAGCAACCAGAACAGCAATTGCAGAAAGACCCAGTAGCGCCAGCAAACGATACAGCCACGACAAGTCGGCGAAGTAGCTATTCCCGTAAATACCCGTGACCACAAGCACGGTAACAACGACCCACTTGAGTGTGTCACCGCTCGTTTCAAGTACTCTTGCTTTATCTGTCATACCGCCTTCACCACATCTACCACCACGAAAGACGCTTTCGCCGAGTGGCAGGCCAGGAGGGTCTCGAACCCCCAACCTGCGGTTTTGGAGACCGCCGCTCTGCCAATTGAGCTACTGGCCTATTCTTTGGAAGTGCTGAGATAGAAGGAGAGGAGGGCCAAGAACTGCAATAGCCTCGGTCCTCCAATCCCGCAAGCCTTACTGGATGATCTTGGCCACCACGCCTGCGCCTACCGTCCGGCCACCTTC
>DAIRDB010000067.1:0-14928 GCA_036796405.1 Gammaproteobacteria bacterium
GGGGGAAAGGGGGAGTCAGCCGATAAGCCGGGTTCTGTCGAGGACAATCATTCATCTGGGATGGCTGTTGCCAGCCACCTCAAGCAGCCTACCCGAATCCGATGCGAGCCACACCGAGTGGATTCCTATTTGGCCTTGCTCCAAGTGGGGTTTGCCTAGCCGTGCCGTGTTGCCACGCACGCGGTGCGCTCTTACCGCACCATTTCACCCTTACCACAGCGCCGCATCGCAGGCGACACAACACCGGGCGGTATCTTTCTGTTGCACTTTCCGTGGGCTCACGCCCCCCAGGCGTTACCTGGCACTTTGCTCTGTGGAGCCCGGACTTTCCTCCCTGCAGCACGCGAATGCTGCACAGCGATTGTCTGGCTGACTCCTTGTCGCCATGGTACGGCAAACGCCGTTGCTTGCCACTCAAACTTTGCCCGACTGCCAGCCGAGCGCGATGTCATAGAGCAGGTTTTTCTTCAGGCCCGTCAGGCGGGCAGCGAGCGAGGCGGCCTGCTTCAGCGGCAAATCCTCCAGCAGGATACGCAGGGTGTGCTCGGCCGCGGCATCCAGCGCTTGCTCCCTTCTTGCCGCTCCCGCCACCACGAGCACGATTTCGCCCTTCTGCTGGTTTTCGTCACGCTGGAGCAGATCGAGCAGCGACTGCAGCGTGCCATGCACCAGTGTTTCGTAGGTCTTGGTCAGTTCACGGGCCAGCGTGGCTTCGCGCGCGGCACCAAAACTGTCGCAGAGGTCCGCTACGCAGGCGAGGATGCGATGCGGAGCTTCGTAAAAAACCAGGGTGCGCGTCTCGCTGGCAAGCTCCGCCAAGCGCTGCAGGCGGGCACCGGCCTTGGCGGGCAGGAAACCCTCGAAAACAAAGCGGTCGGTTGCCAGCCCGGCGCAGCTTAGTGCCGCAATGAGGGCACTGGGTCCGGGTACCGGCACCACCTTGAGCCCACGGCGATGAGCCTCACGTACCAGCACGAAACCGGGATCTGAGATCAGCGGCGTACCGGCATCGGAAATCAGGGCAACCGCGTCGCCTTGCTGCACGCGCGACAGAATGACCTCGGTGCGCTGCGCTTCGTTGTGCTCATGGCAAGAGAGCAGTGTGGCTCGCGTGCCGATTTCCTGCAGCAGGCGACCGCTGTGGCGCGTGTCCTCCACAGCAATGAGATCGGCCCGCTGCAGGACTGCGCGCGCACGCGCCGACAGGTCGGCGAGGTTACCGATGGGTGTGGCCACGATGTAGAGGGTACCGCTCATGGAGCAGGCTCGTTGCCAGCCCGCCACTTGATGTTGCAGCCGATGCTGGGCTTTTGCTCGGTGTTCTGAGCGGCGCCAGTCAGCACGGCAGCGATGGCAGAACGCAGGTCCTGCCCGGTCACGGGGATCTGGTTGCCGGGCCGGCTCCCGTCCAGTTGCCCTCGATAGACCAGTCTTCTGCCGGCATCAAAAAGGAAAAAGTCGGGTGTGCAGGCCGCCGCGTAGGCCTGCGCGACCGACTGGGATTCATCGAGCACGTAGGGGAATTCGTAACCGGCCGCACTCACTTCTTGTCGCATGTGATCCATGTCATCGGCCGGGTAGGCCCGCGTGTCGTTGCTGTTGATGGCGATGACGGCGAGCCCATCCGACCGGTAGTCACGCCCCAGCGACGCGAGTTGCGTACGCACATGCTTGACGAAGGGACAATGGTTGCAGATGAACATGACTAGCAGCGCAGGTGCAGACGCAAACGACGCCAATGAGTACTGCTGACCATCGGTAGCGGTCAGGTGGAAATCAGGAGCGAGCGTGCCGAGTGGCAGCATGCGGGAGGCAGTCAGGGCCATGGTCGTGATGGTCCGTGCGTGAATCGGGACGCCATCTTGCCACAGCGCTACGGACTTGCTGAATGTCCACGGCCCGGAAGCGGGGAGCAGGTTGGGCTATACTGCCAACAGTCCTCCTCATCGTTTACCGCATGCTCACTTGTTCCAAGGCCTTGCTGCGCCTCGTCTGCCTTGCCGGCAGCGTGCTGCTGGCAGCTTGTAATTCGACCAGTACCGGGCCGCAGCCCCCGCTACCGCCGGTGGTGGACGTCGTGCCGTTGCTGCCACCCACCGCCGAGGATCTGGTCACACTGGCTGCTAGCCTGACGCCGACCGAGGCCATCCCCCGACTGATGGAGGCGGCCTCCCTGCACCGCGCCGAAGGCGACCTTAATTCAGCGAGCGCCGCCCTCGACCGGATATTTCAGGCTGCGCTGAACCCTCTGCAGGCGATGGAACTGGCGATCCTGCGCGCCGAACTGGCACTCGACCGCAACCTCCCCCGCGAAGCTTTGCTCGCTCTCCAGGTTGAGGGCCTACCCAACCCGGACACCCTGCCCACGGCCTTGCAGATCCGCTTCCATGAAGTACGCGCGCTCGCGCAGGAAGCCAATGGCGCCATGCTGGTCAGCGCGCTCGAACGCATATCCCTCGATGCGCTGCTGTCGGCGACCCAGCAGAGAACGAATCACGACCGCATCTGGCAGGCACTGGCCACCCTGCCCCAGCAGCAACTGCAGTCGCTGGCGGCGACGGCGACCAATGCCGCAGTGCGTGGCTGGTACGAACTTGCCTTGGTGGCGCGTTCGTTCGGCAACGACCTGGACCGGCAGCTGATCGAGCTGCAGCGCTGGCGGGCGGGCTGGGCAGCACACCCAGCCGCCCTCGTGCTGCCACCGCAGATGGAGCTCATGGAGACCCTTGCCAGAGAGCGACCCCGGCAGATCGCCCTGCTGCTGCCTTTTGGTACCAATGCGGGTGCCATCGTGCGGGATGCCTTCATGAGCGCCTACTTTTCGCTGCAGGAGTTGGGCGGTCAGGTACCGGTGGTCAAGTTCTACGACACCACCGACGTGACCGATATTCTGCAGTTGCATCGGCAGGCCCGCAGCGAAGGAGCTCAACTGATCATTGGTCCGCTGGCAAAGCAGCACGTTGCTACCTTGCATGGTGAAGCCGATCTCGTTGTGCCGACGCTGGCCCTGAACAATGTGGAAGGCCAGGCCCCGTCGTCCCCTCAGCTCTATCTTTTTGCACTGTCACCAGAAGACGAAGCCCGGCAACTCGCCGCGAAAGCCTGGGAAGATGGCCATCGCTACGTAGCGATCTTCAGCCCGCCCGACTCCGCGGAAAACGAACTCTTCATGCGCAAGCGCGAGGCTTTTCGGGAAACCTGGACCGCGCTCGGCGGCCGCATTGCCGTCATCGACAGCTACCAGGAAAACTATACGGATAGCATCAGCCGCATGCTGCTGCTGGACGAGAGCACCCGGCGCAGCGAGCGCCTTGAAGATCTGTTGGGGCGCTCGCTGGTGACCGAGCAACGGCGCCGTCAGGACATCGACTGCATCCTGCTGCTGGCCACGCCAGCGGCCGGCCGTCAGATCGTGCCGAGTCTGGCCTATCTCTTTGCCGGCGACATCCCGGTTTACGCCAGTCAGGACGTGAATTCTGGCGTTGCACGACAGACCGACGACCGGGATCTGAACGGCGTGCGTTTCGGTGAAAGTCCCTGGCTATTGGGCGTCAGCGGTGACGTAGGACGCGCGCGACAGCTGTTTCCGATGAGCACAGCGACTACCCTGCGTTTGCAGGCCTTTGGCATCGATGCTTTTCGTTTGTACCCTCGGCTGCGTCTGCTGGAGTCGAGCTCGAGCGCCAGTATTCCCGGCGTCAGCGGCCTGTTGCGGCTCGGACCCAATCACAACATCGTCAGGCAATTAAGCTGGGCAACGATCTCGGATGGACTGATCACGACCGCGCCCTGAGCTTGCAAGGTTCACGGAGGAACCATGGCAGAAAAGATTCCGCGACACGCATGGCGGCAAGCCAAGGGCCAGTGCTTCGAAGCACTGGCTCTGCAGTTTCTCGAGGCGCGGGGACTGGAACTGCTGGCTCGCAACGTACGCTGCAGGCTCGGCGAGATTGACCTCGTGCTGCTCCACCATGGCACCGTGGTGTTCACCGAAGTGCGTTATCGTCGTAGTACCCGATACGGCAGTGCCCACAGCACCGTGGATCACCAGAAGCAACGGCGCATACGCGATGCCGCCCGTTTCTTTCTATCGCGCCATCCATTGCTGGCCCGACAGCCCTGTCGCTTCGATGTCATTGGCATGGAGGGCAGCGATGCGGGCGACATTACCTGGATCCGAGGCGCCTTCTACTGAGAGGCCCCAGCAGAGGGCCCGGGGCGTGTCATTGCCCATGCAGCATGGAGACCTGCCACAGATTCCGCTAACATGACTGGGTCAGGAGAGGAGCCATGCAAGCCAACCAACGCGTCGCCGAGTTGTTCCGCGCCAGTCTGGAAACAAAACAGAAGGCTATGGCTGTGCTGCCAGACAGGATCGCTGCGGCGGCTGGCGTGATGGTCAATTCGCTATTGGCAGACGGCAAGATTCTCGCTTGCGGCAACGGTGGATCCGCCGGGGACTCGCAGCATTTTTCGTCGGAAATGCTCAATCGCTTCGAGCGCGAGCGTCCGGCATTGCCGGCCATCGCACTTAGCACGGACACGTCCACACTGACCTCGATCGCGAACGACTACAGCTACGAAGAGATTTTCTCCAAGCAGGTCCGGGCCCTCGGCCATGCTGGCGATGTACTGCTGGCCATTACCACCAGCGGGAATTCGCGCAATGTTCTGGAAGCGGTGAAGGTGGCGCAGCAGCGACAATTGCGCGTAGTGGCGTTGACTGGGCGCGACGGCGGTGCGCTGCGCGGACTGCTGCAATCTGGCGATGTGGAAATCTGCGTGCCCTCCTCTGTCACGGCACGCATCCAGGAAGTGCACTTGCTCGTCATACATTGTCTTTGTGACTTGATCGATAACCAACTTTTCGGAGGTGAATGATGCGACGTCTACTCCTTCTGGTTTTTGTTTCTTTCGCGCTGCAAGGCTGCGCGACCGTGGTAGGAACTGCCACAGGCGGCGAAGGCATAGCGGACGATCCCGGGCGACGCAGTCTGGGCACCATCATTGATGACAGCAGCATCGAGACGACAGTCAAGGTGAATATCCAGGCGGCAGATGAGAGCTTGCGCCAGTCTCATATCACCGTCGTGAGCTTCAATGGCGTCGTGTTGTTGGTAGGGCAGGTCGCCTCACAGGACCTCAAGAATCTGGCCACACGCGTGGCCACGAACTCCTCGCGCGTACGGACTGTTCACAATGAACTCGAGGTCGCCGGGGGCACGACTTTCCTGTCGCGCAGCAACGATGCCTGGATAAGTACCAAGCTGAAATCACTGATGCTCGCCGATCCCACCGTGGCGGGACTGCGAACCAAGGTGGTGACAGAAAACGGTGTCGTTTATCTAATGGGACTGGTGAGCCAGGCAGAGGCTCAGCAGACGGTGGATCTGGTCAGCAATGCTAGCGGCGTAACCAAAGTCGTACGCGCATTCGAGTACATCGACTAGAAGACTTGGCTTGGATTCTTGTGGTCAGGCGCAGCGTGGGCTATTTGACTACTCGCAGCGACGGTTTGTTTTTGGGTTTTGGCACGTCACCGGCAGGATCGGCCATGTCATCCGCTGGCGGCGGCGGGTCAGGGTTGTTTTCGTCCCGATCAAAAATCATTCCCTGACCGTTCTCCCGCGCATAGATACCCATGACCGCTGCAGTCGGGACATAGACTCGCGTGGGAATACCACCAAAACGACCATTGAATTCGATGCCGGCGTTGGTGATGACGAGACCCTGCACCGCGATAGGCGAGATGTTTAGAACGATCTGGCCGTCCTTGACGTAGTTTTGTGGTACTTCTACACCTTTCTCAAAGGCGTTGACCAGCAGGTAGGGCGTGCAGTTGTTATCGAGAATCCACTCGTTGAGCGCTCGAACGAGGTAGGGCCGGTGAGTGGTCATCGGCATACGGTCGAGCCCTCCGAAAATGAAGACACGGCGCCCCTCTCAGGAGCGCATTTCCTTTTCCTGTTCCGACAAACTCAGCTTAATGGATTCGCGTTCCATGAGGCGTGCGCGGTAATCCAGCAACGGCTTGGTCGCCTTGGTCTCTGGCAATCGAATACCGATCTCGGGCAGACGCCAGAGAATCGGAAATACACAGCAATCCACGATGGTGAACTCATCACTCATGAAGAACGGCTTTTCTGCAAAGATGGGAGAAACCGAGATGATGCTCTCACGCAGTTCCTTGCGGGCCTTGTCCAACTCGGCTGCCGTGCCTTCCTCAGCTTGGAGTTTCTCGACGAGATGGCTCCAGTCCCGGTCTATCCGATAAATCCATAGCCTGCTCTGTGCGCGCGCTACGGGGTACACGGGGAACAATGGGGGGTGCGGGAAGCGCTCGTCGAGGTATTCCATCATGATATTGGGTTCATACAGCACCAAGTCACGATCGACCAGTGTGGGCAAGCTGTTGTAGGGATTCAGTACGGCGAGATCCTCGGGCTTGTCGTAGATGTCGACATCCACGATCTCAACCGTAACACCTTTTTCCGCCAGCACGATGCGGACGCGATGACTGAACTGGCTCGAACCGTCCGAGTAAAAGAGCATGGACGAGCGTTTCGTGACTACTCCCATGGGAGATCCTCAATCCTGCAATGAATTAATGAACGTCTTTCCAGTATTCGCGGTTCAGCATGTAGGCGAATACAAACAGGAACGCGAGGAAAAACAGTACATAGGTGCCGATCCGCTCACGATGCAGGGCGGCGGGCTCCCCAAGGTAGGTCAGAAAGTTCACGAGGTCATAGACAACCTTGTCGAACTGCTCCGCACTCAGCGTACCGGTGCCTTCCACGTGGGTAACCGCCGTACAGGCCTCGTCTGTGCAGCGCTGCTCGCCCTGCAGGTTTCCCAGCACGTGGGGCATGCCGACATTGCGGAACACGACATTGTTGACACCAAATGGCCTGGAGGGATCCTGGTAAAAACCCTTCAGATAGCCATAGAGCCAGTCGGAGCCCCGGACCCGAGCCACCAGAGTGAGATCGGGTGGCGCTACGCCGAACCAGTTCTTGGCCTGCTCTTCCGGCATGGAGCTTTCCATGAGATCCCCGATTGCCGCATCGGAATCGAAGAGGAAAAACTCTTCGGCCAGTTCCTCCGGTATCCCCAGATCACTGGCAACGCGTTGGTAACGCGAGAAGCGGGCGCCATGACAGCCCATGCAGTAATTGACGAAAGTGGTGGCTCCGGACTGCAGGGATGCCTTGTCCTCCAGATTGCCCTCATAGTGCGGAAGCGCCGTCGCCGATTCAGCACCGACCGCCATCAAAGGCAGGGTCGTCAGCCCAGCGATAAGGACCAGTGCCAGCAGCAACTGCGGAATGGAAATGAAACGGCCCGTCAGTCGCGCCGGGGGAGTGCCAGTCTGCTCCTTTCGCGTGTACCACGGCATACCGAGGAAGAATGCGAAATAGTACAGCGTGCAGATCTGCGCCAGCGTCGTACGCGCCTCGGTCGCAATCTTGGTTCCCAGCACGCCGAGAATGATGAAGCTGACGACAAAGAGCAGCAAGCCAATACGGCTATACCAGCCCTTGTAGCGCATGGACTTCACGGGGCTGCGGTCGAGCCAGGGCAACACGAACAGAATGGCGATGGCGGACGCCATTGTCACGAGCCCCCACACCTTGGCATCGATGCCAAACAGCGGGTAGGTGCAAGCCCGCAACATCGAGTAGAACGGTGTGAAGTACCAGACAGGGGCAATGTGTTCGGGTGTCTTGAGGTTATTCGCTTCCTCGAAGTTGGCATGCTCGAGAAAGTAGCCACCGCCTTCAGGGGTGAAAAAGATAACGAACGAGAACACGGCCAGGAAAATGATGATGGCGACCAGGTCATGCACGGTGTAGTAAGGGTGGAAGCGAATACCATCCACTGGCAGGCCGGTGACCGGATCCTTGTTCTTCTTTATCTCTACACCGTCTGGATTGTTGGAGCCGACCTCGTGCAAGGCAAGTATGTGCAGGAACACCAGACCGACCAACGCCAGCGGCAGAGCCACAACGTGCAGCGCGAAAAAGCGGTTCAGCGTAGCGCCCGAAATGAGGAAGTCTCCCTGGATCCACGTCATCAGATCCGGGCCGATGACTGGAATCGCACCGAACAAACCGACGATCACATTGGCGCCCCAGTAGGACATCTGTCCCCAAGGCAGCACATAGCCCATGAAACCCTCTGCCATCAGCACCAGATAGATGGTCATCCCGAGGATCCAGATCAGTTCGCGCGGCTTCTGGTAGGAGCCGTACATGAGCCCGCGGAACATGTGCAGGTAGACCACCACGAAGAAGGCGGAGGCACCTGTCGAGTGCATGTAACGCAGGATCCAGCCGTAGTCGACGTCCCGCATGATGTACTCAACCGACGCAAAGGCACCTTCTGCGCTGGTATTGAAGTTCATCGTCAACCAGATGCCTGTGAGCAACTGATTCACCAGCACGACCATCGAAAGCACACCGAATACATACCAGATGTTGAAATTCTTCGGCGCGTAGTACTGGCTCATGTGCTTTTCGTACGCCTGCACGATCGGCAGACGTTCATTGACCCAGCCCAGCAGGCCGGTCAACTGCGGTTTCGCATTGTTGTGATCACTGCCAGCCATCAGGAATTCTCCGAGTCAAGACCAATGACGATGACGTTGTCATTTACGAAGTAGTGTGGCGGTACCCGCAGATTGTCCGGCGCAGGTACGCCGGAGTAGACGCGCCCCGCGAGGTCGAACTTGGATCCGTGGCAGGGGCAGAAAAAGCCGCCCCGCCAATCCGCATCGAAATCCTGCGGCTGGACTTCGGCAAACAACTGTGGGGAGCAGCCGAGGTGCGTGCAGATACCCACCAGCACCATCAATTCGGGCTTTCTGGAGCGAAACTCGTTTTGCGCATAGTCTGGCTGCTGGTCGGGCTTCTCCGACGCTGGATCTGCCAGATGAGCTGTGTGTTCCTTCAGGTTCGACAGAGTGGTTTCGTCGCGCCGCATGACGAACACGGGCTGACCGCGCCAGGCTGGCATAGGACCCAGCAACTCGCCTGGCTCCAGACGGCTGATGTCGATGGTGATGGGAGCGCCGGCCGCCAAGGCTTTGGCACTGGGATTCCACGAACCGACGAAAGGTACCGCCGCACCTACGCCCCCGACGGCACTCACTGCTGTCGTGGCGCCGATCAAAAAGCGTCTGCGGCTCTTGTTTGCAGTGCCGTCACTCACGAAACGTCTCCTAAATTTGCCCCAAGAAACAGGGGAGATAACACCGGTGAAAAGGCCGCGCGCATCGTAATCAAATCAAGGATTTCGTTCAAGAAAAAGCACGCTGCACGGAGAACCTGGAGCCCGGAAGTTACCCAAAAAAAACGCCGAAACCCGGGAGGTTTCGGCGCTCTTGCCGCGCTCCCCGCCTGCGGGGGATCAGCGCTTGGAGTACTGCGGACGCTTGCGGGCCTTGCGCAGACCAACCTTCTTGCGCTCCACCTCGCGCGAGTCGCGGGTGACGAAGCCGGATTTCCGCAGCAGGGAGCGATTGCCTTCGTCATACTCGATCAGGGCGCGGGTCAATCCGTGGCGGATCGCCCCTGCCTGCCCGAAACTGCCACCGCCAGCTACCGTGATCTGGATGTCGAACTTGTCGGTCGCACCAATGAGTTCCAATGGCTGGCGCACGATCATGCGCGCTACTTCGCGCCCGAAGAAGTTATCAATGGTGCGATTGTTGATGGTGATGTTGCCGGTGCCCGGAGTGATGAAAACGCGGGCAGTGGAGGTCTTGCGACGTCCGGTTCCGTAATACTGGGAGGCGGCCATGTTGCTGGGTCCGAATGATTAGAAAGAAAGCTGGGCTGGTTGCTGGGCTGCGTGCGGATGCTGGCCGCCGGCGTAGATCTTGAGCTTGCGCATCATGTCGCGTCCCAGCGGCGTGCGGGGCACCATTCCCTTGACGGCCAACAGGATGGCGTCCTCGGGTGAGCGCTGGATCAACTCGCGAAAGCTTTGGGTCTTGTGTCCGCCCGGATAGGTCGAATGCCTGTGGTACATCTTGGTGCGGGCCTTCGTGCCGGTTACCGTGACCTTCTCGGCATTGATGACGACGATGTAGTCGCCGGTATCTACGTGAGGCGTGTATTCGGGCTTGTGTTTGCCACGCAGGCGATGGGCTATCTCGGCTGCCAGACGCCCGAGGGTCTGACCGGCAGCGTCAACGACGTACCAGTCATTCTGGGCAGTTTCCTTCTTGGCGGAATAGGTTTTCATGAATGCTTTCCAGGTACAGACAGATCTTCGGAATGACTCAGCCTAACGCGGCTCGGAGCCGGGATTCCTGCTGCCACACGCGCCAACGGTTGACAAGCCGGATTCAGGGGCGCGGATTCTACCCACCGAGCAAGGGATAGGCAAGCCTGCACGAAACTTGCCTTCGCACAGCGGGCATTCGCTAGCCCCGACACTCTACAAGCGCCGTTGCGAGACGACAGGAGACGAGCCGCAGCACTGGTGATAAATCTCGGTATAATCGCGCCCGGTTTCTACCCGGCCTCGCGCCATCCAACTGGTTTTGCTGATGATTTTCCTTGTTGCCTTGGGCAGTCTGCTGGTAGGGGCGCTAGCCGGTGCCCTGCTCTTCAAGAGATTCGGATCCGACGAGATCCGCGTCCAAAGGCTTGAGGCCCAGTTGCAGGAATTGTCCAGTGAGCATGCGGCCTACAAGGCGCAAGTGAATCACCACTTCACAGATTCGGTAGTGCTCATCAACAACTTGACGCGCAGCTACCGGGATGTATTCCAGCACATCGCCAGTGGCGCGGAAGCGCTTTGCCCCGATCATATCGCCAAGCAAGTTGCCGCAGTGCCACTCGGACTGGAGTCCGGAGACTTGCGTCGGACAACATCGCTGCGACCGGACCTTCCTCCCTTGGACTACGCAAACCCCGACCTTCTGCCCGATGATGAGGCTGCCGATCGGGTCGATCCCGAGATATACCGGCGGTAGTTGCCGCGCAGCATTTCGGCGAGCCCCAACAGGCAGGGGCTGATGGCCCACCTCGTAGCGCGCCCCCACTTTCCCAGGAACCCTGAAGAAAAGCATGACAACCCATCAACTGACACATCTCCGACAGCTCGAGGCCGAAAGTATCCACATCATTCGGGAGGTTGCCGCCGAGTTCGAGCGTCCCGTCATGTTGTATTCGATCGGCAAGGACTCGGCTGTCATGCTGAGCCTGGCGCTCAGAGCGTTCTATCCCGGTCGACTGCCCTTCCCGTTGCTCCACGTGGACACGACATGGAAGTTCCGGGAGATGATCGAATTCCGGGACAACCTGGCCCGCAAACATGGCTTCGATCTGATCGTGCACATCAACGAGGAAGGCGTCAAAGCCGGTGTGAATCCTTTCAGCTATGGCAGTGCCAAACATACGGACATCATGAAAACCCAGGCGCTGAAACAGGCCTTGAACAAATACCAGTTCGATGCCGCATTTGGAGGCGCCCGCCGCGACGAAGAAAAATCACGTGCCAAGGAACGAGTGTTCTCCTTTCGCGACAGGAACCATACGTGGGACCCGAAAAACCAACGGCCGGAACTCTGGAGCCTCTACAACGGCAAGATCAACAAAGGCGAAAGCATTCGCGTGTTTCCCTTGTCCAACTGGACGGAATTGGACGTCTGGCAATACATCCATCTCAACAACATCGAGATACCCTCCCTTTATTTCGCCAAGGAGCGGCCGGTCATCGACTACGAAGGGGTGACCATCATGCTGAACGACGAGCGTGTTCCGCCGGAGTTCCGCAAAAATCTGCGCAACCAAATGGTCCGTTTCCGCACCCTTGGTTGCTACCCACTCACCGGCGCCATCGAGTCGCAGGCCACCACGCTGCCAGAAATCATTCAGGAAATGCTGCTGGCGACCACCTCTGAGCGACAGGGTCGCCTCATCGACAGCGACCAGGCCGGCTCGATGGAACAGAAGAAGCGCGAAGGTTACTTTTAAATTCTTTCTCGTTGCCGGCGCTGCAAGGTTACTTTTGGTCATATTCTGGCGCACGGCGCCTCAAGGCAGGATTCACCATGTCGCATCAGTCCGACCTCATCAGCACCGACATCAACGCGTATCTGGCGCAGCATGAACGCAAGGAGCTTTTGCGGCTGTTGACCTGCGGAAGCGTGGATGACGGGAAGAGCACTCTGATCGGCAGGTTGCTTTACGACACCAAGATGATCTACGAGGACCAGCTTTCCGCCATAAAGTCTGACAGCGTCAAGTCTGGCACTACGGGCGACAAGGTGGACCTCGCCCTGCTGACCGATGGTTTACAGGCAGAGCGCGAGCAAGGCATCACCATCGACGTCGCGTACCGTTATTTCTCGACGGCGAAACGCAAGTTCATCATCGCCGATACGCCAGGTCACGAGCAGTACACACGCAACATGGCAACCGGTGCATCCAATTGCGAGTTGGCCATCATCCTCATCGATGCCAGACACGGGGTGATGACCCAGACACGACGCCATACGTTCATCGCATCGTTGCTCGGCATACGCCACCTCATCGTCGCCATCAACAAGATGGACCTCATGGATCACGACGAGGCGGTTTTTGAGGGCATCAAGAGGGACTACCTTGCGTTCACAGCAGACCTGGAAACCGGCGACCTCACTTTCATTCCGATCTCGGCGCTCAACGGCGACAACGTCGTGAACTCCAGCACCCAGATGCCCTGGTACGCCGGGCCCACACTCATGCACATGCTGGAAAACGTCAAAATCGCCGCGGACAAGAACTTCGAGGACTTCCGCTTCCCCGTGCAATACGTCAATCGGCCCAACCTCAATTTCCGTGGTTACTGTGGAACTGTTGCCTCAGGCGTGGTGCGCAAGGGAGATACCGTGACGGTACTGCCTTCGGGCAAGTCGAGCCGGGTCAAGTCCATCGTTACCTACGATGAAGAACTTGAGGCTGCCTTTCCCCCGCTGGCGGTGACTCTCACGCTGGAAGACGAGATAGACATCAGTCGCGGAGACATGCTGGTGCACGGAGACAACCTTCCGCTCTCTCGCGACACGTTGACCGCCACGCTGGTCTGGATGAGTGAGGAACCCCTGCTGCCCGGCAAGCTCTATGATTTCAAGCATACGAGCAAGGTGAGCAGCGGACGTGTGTCGGCAATTCATCACAAGGTAGATGTCAATTCACTGGAAAAGCTGCCAGCACCGGCGTTGGCGCTCAATGAAATCGCCCTCTGCGAGCTCGTGCTCAGCCAGCCTCTGAATTTCGATGCGTACCGGCGAAATCGCAGCACCGGCGCCTTCATCGTGATCGATCGGCTTTCCAACGTAACGGTGGGCGCCGGCATGATCGAAACCAGCGGTGGCAAGGGCCACCGCCACAGCGAGCGATCGGGCCACGTCACCCCCGCCGAGCGGGTGGCTCGTTATGGGCAGCAACCCGCTACCGTGCTGTTTGTCGGGCTCTCCGGGGCAGGCAAGTCGACCTTGGCCCATGCGCTGGAGCGCCGGCTGTTCGACATGGGTCGGGTATCCACCGTGCTGGATGGGAAGGGGTTACGATCGGGACTGAGCCGTGATCTTGGTCATGACGCCAAGGGTCGAGCAGAGAACCTTCGTCGAGGCGCTCACCTCGCGAGATACCTAAACGAGTCTGGATTCATCTGCGCTGCAGCGTTCGTGGCAGCCAGTGCCGAGGCGAGAGCGGATGCGCTTACTGTGATAGGTCGCGAAAACTGCTTGCTGGTCCACCTGACGGCACCACTGGAAACCTGTCGTCAGCGTGACCCGAGTGGTCTTTATGCCGCCGATGCCGTAACGGCGTCTGGAGCTGTTCCCGGCGTCTCATTTTCTTACGAAGCCCCGCAGGACGCTGACCTTGAACTGGCCACGGACCGCCTTGGTGTGACCGAATGCATCGATGCTGTGGTGGAACTGCTGCGCACGCGGAAGTTCCTCTAGCGCGGGGCAGGCGAGAGTTCGGCGTCAACCGCCCGCGTTGACCAACCGCGGGCAAAAGGCCAACAGGAAATCGTTGACTGCCTGAGAGCAGCGTTCACGAATTTCCTCGTCCGTCAGTGGTTCCAACACGCCGCACTCTCGCAACAACATGGTCCGGTGCAGGACCATGCCGATGAAGTAGCGACTCAACTGATCGACCCCGAAATCCGAGGGCGGTTTGTAATAGTCAAAAAGCTGCACGAGATTCTTGTAGGCAATGTCAGGTCCCGCCGTGAAGTAATGGTTGCCTACCTTGGAGCCATGCGCTGCCATCTGGAAGACCAGTCGGCGCAGCGAGAGGGTGCGTGAATCGGAGGCCACCTTGAGCGTTGATTCGGCGACGATTCTCAGCGCATCCCGCATGGACTCCCCTTGATAATAGTTGGACGTCTCCAGCATTCCCTTGCGGTAAACCGACAACTCGCGCTCCACGACAGCCAGGAACAGGTCTTCCTTGCTGCCAAAATAGCGGTAGATGGATTCCTTGGAGATGCCCGCCTCGCGCGCCATCACGTTGATGCTGGTGCCGTCGAAACCCTTGCTCAGAAAGTTCTCGCTGGCGATATCCAGAACTTCCTCGCGCTTGTCCACACTGCGCTGTCTGAGAACGGGTCCTGTTGCCGGGACTGAGGCCGACTCTGTCATCTGGAAGGAATCCTGCGGTGAAACTCGGGATGGCCCGCATCTTATGCCAAAAAGGCAAAAACTGTTAACCGCCGCACTGAGGGGGTTGACCGCAGCGATTGTGGCGTGTAAGATTCATACCGTACTGTTCGGTTCGACCCAACACCTCGGAAGTTTGCAGGCTGACAGCGCAAGCTTTGTGTAATCCGAGATGATGGTTATCAAAGCTGAAAGTCAGTTGAGCAGTGCATAGAGCAAGTCGGTTAGCAGGACGGTGTTCAGATTCTCTATCCAAGAAA
>DAIRDB010000068.1:0-12790 GCA_036796405.1 Gammaproteobacteria bacterium
CTGTTGGGGCGCTCGGGGAGGGGTGAAGCCGATGAGGCCTTGGGCGCCAATCGGAGTGGCTAAAATCATGCGGGCCACTCCCAGGGTCCAGTAAGTCGAAAAAACAGCCCGAAAGCAGGCTCGAACGAGATCTGTCATTTATTGGTCGGGCGGAGGGAAGTGTTGCGAATGGTGGCGAGGCATGTCCCCAACAGAACGGCATACGGAGCGCTGTTCAAGGAGAACAAATGGTTTCAGGTATTGGGAAGGCACGACCACTGTCCTATTCCCCATAATGGGGACCAGCGATTCCTAGACTCTACGGTTACCGCTGGCCTCGGCTGGAAGGTGAGCGGTGGGACCTCGCCAAGGCTCTCATGGGATCGCCACGCGTCGTAGACAGGTAGCCGGCGCTCAGTCTCGAAACAGACGTCAGCCAGCGAGCCAAAGATATAGGCGTCCAAGATCTCCTTGCGACAGGTACCTTTGCAGCGTTTGATGTCGGTGTTGCTGGTAAGCTTGCTTGGATGGAAAAATAGCAAACAAATGCGATGGTGTTCGGCCAAGGAGCGCAGGACCTCACTCACCTATTTCGGGCCCGTTGTCGATCCTGATGGCATCCGGGGCCCTGTGCACGGCGATGAGTTAATCGAGGATGGCCATGACGCGAACGGACGGGGAACTCAATTTGACCTCGACCGCCAGGGCTTCGCGATTCCCTTTGTCGAGCACATTCATTGTTCGGAAGCGGGAGCCAGCGCCGGGCTGGTTGAACATAAAGTGGAGGACCCGGACGCGTTTCAGCACGGCTAGAGCATTGATCGGTTGCCTCGCCCGCATTGGCACACGCTAGTTCACACGGCGTGACAGGCGCAGCCGCCGCTGGCGATACACGAGGAGCATGCGCTTCCGGTTCCACCGATGCTCGGCGTTCCAAAGGTACTGGAAACAGAGCCCAAAGCCCAACTGCGGTAACTCGGCCACGAGCACGGTCAGCGCGGTGAGAATCTCCGCGTGTCGGTCCAGTCGGTCTTGCAACGGCGATAGTACGCCGTCAGCGCGAGGGCTGCCACCCGGCAGGCTCGGCATACCGAGAGTCTCTCCTCGACGAGGATAGCAATTACCTACCGCGCCGCGGTTGGCGTCACAGCTTGCGACTGAGGACTTCTTGAATAGCCGCGTTCTGTATCGTGAGGTCCGCGAACATCCGCCTGAGCCGGCTGTTCTCCGAATCCAGCCCCTTCAGGCACATAACTTCGGCCACACTCGCGCCCCCGTACTTAGCCCGCCAGGTGAAGAAGGTCGCCTTGCTCATCCCGTACCTTCGCACAACCTTCAGGATTGCGAAGCCTGATTCCACCTCCTTCAAGATCCCAAGAATCTGTGACTCACTGAATTGCGAACGGCGCATTTCGGCCCCTTGGTCATCATCATAGTCACGCCATCAGTAGTTCGCACCGCAGGGCATAGGACACGCGATCGGACGCCGTGGGTCTAGCCTGAAGAAAAATGGGGTAAACTGCGATGAATCTCAGAGGCACGCAAATTGCTGGCAAAAAAGTAACGCCGGGAGTAAAATCGCAGATGGCAAAAGGCAACGGCTACCGCGTCACATTCCCATGCTGGCGAGAATCAGTTCACTGATAGCTCGTGGGTATCGATGACCGGCTCTGGAGACCGCCTTCGCGCCGCCAACCATTCCGGTAGGCAGCACCGAGCCGGATAACCACTACCTTCAGCCGCTCGCGGTGGGCGATCGGCAACCCCATCACAAAAGAGCCTCTCGGAGACAACGTACTGCCAAATCCAGTCACTAGATCTTCCCTGACCCACCGAGAAGCGACAGGCAAATGGCGCAGAAGTCGTGCTCAGGTAAAAGATTCATATTTGTGGATTCATACATATCAGCTTGCGAGATGTTCAAGAGTCAGCTGCCTGACGCAATGGCACGCAACCCAGAAGAGACAAACGCGTGGGCTTATCGCAGGCAAGTCTCATGGGGTAGAGACTAGGTAGAGGATCAAGAGTCTCAACTTAGGCCCACGGGACAACCCTGGGCACGGAAATGCAGCGGCGGGACGGCCAACCCTTTGTCAGGCCGACTAGCTCAAATTCTCGAGATACCACCCCGAAGCCTCTATGAGCCCCTCAAACACTCGATGCGTTGGCCGATAACCAAGAAGCAGGCGCGCCTTAGAGATATCCGCCTGCGAATGCATAACATCGCCAGCGCGGAAAGGACGGAACTCCGGCTCAACTGAACGGACCGCAGTGTGCTGCGCCGCAATAGTATCCCGCAAGAATCTAAACAGTTGCAGCAGAGAAGTGCGGTCTCCAACCGCAACATTGTAGACTTGATGTAGCGCAGCTTCACGCTCAACGGTTGCCGCGAGGATATTCGCCTGTACGGCATTGTCAACATAGCAGAAGTCGCGCGTTGTGCTGCCGTCTCCGTTTATGGAGATAGGGTTGCCCTTAATCAGCGCCGAAATCCAACGCGGGATAACCGCTGCATACTCACCGTTTGGATCCTGTCGACGACCGAAGACATTGAAGTACCGCAATCCGATTGAAGGCAAACCAAAGGTTCGCCCGAAAACATCGGCGTAAAGCTCGTTGACAAATTTCGTCACCGCATAGGGAGAAAGCGGGCGGCCGATGACGTCTTCACGCTTCGGGAGGCCGGGATGATCTCCGTACGTCGAACTGCTTGCGGCGTAAACAAAACGCCGAACACCGGCCTCATTGGCCGCCACAAGCATGTTCAAGAATCCATCAACGTTGCTTTGGTTCGTCGCGATGGGATCCCGGATACTCCTAGGAACAGACCCTAGGGCTGCCTGGTGGAGAATCACATGCGCGCCCTTGCAGGCTCGACGGCAGGCCTCAAGGTCTCGAATATCCGCTTCATGGAAGTGAAACCGCGACCAGCGTGCCGGACCGACGATTGCCTCAACCATCGCCAAGTTGCGTCGCTGCCCAGTACTGAAGTTGTCCAGGCCGACCACTTGCTGGTCGAGCATGAGCAGGCGCTCGAGAAGGTTACTGCCAATGAAGCCGGCAACGCCCGTAATGAGCCAAGTCCGTGGACTGGCCACGAGCCGTGATTCTATTTCTGAATAGATGGGCAACTGGCTTGAAGTTTGAGTTCAGATTCCGATCATGACAAATCATTTCCGGCGGCCATTCATTGCAGAAAAATCTTCGGCAACCACGTCACGTCTTCATGCGTGATCCACCGCTCGCACGCCCCCCATGCCCGTCCGACTGCCTGACAGCCTCACGACGCAAATGTAGGCCGTGCCAAGACGCGAGGGGAGCGCCTCAAGCCCCACACCAACCCGCATCCTAACGCGAGGGAGAGCAGAAGGTCCGTCGCAACCGCATATCGAACCAGCAGGTGCAGTGCCGCACCTGGGTCGGCCTCCGGAATAACTCGATAACCCGGTCTCTCACGCGACGCGTAGCCACGCAACTGCTCAACCGCCTTCCCGAAGCGGGACGCCGACCTTCGCCCTGCAGCCTGCAGATAGACGTTGTTTCCCCACGTCCACATAAGCTCGCTCCAGATTCTGTCCCGTTCAGAGCCTACGCCGTAGGTGGTTCGGAACCAAGCGCTCGTCGTGTCACGCGGATGGCGCCATCCCGCGCCGAACATTTCCCACCGAACTGTCGCGCGCGCAAGCAGTGAACGACGCAAGTCATGCATAGAGAGCGCCCGCCCAGACGAGTCGCGAGCTAGCAACGCGCCCATTGGGTCCACCATCACCCACTCCCGGGAACGCGGGTCGAAGATCTCTACCACTGTATGGTCGGCGTTCCTCACTTCCCGAGCACTAAGTCTAGCCAGGGGTGCTAGCGCCAAGAAGACCTCCGTGTGGTCTGAACAGCAACCTTGTGCAGAGCGCAGCCAGAGCGCCTGCTCAACGAGGGACCCGGTGAAGGTCCCGCACGTAGCCCCCCCACCTACAGAGAACCCGAGAACCAATGCGCGCGCCCGATCGATTGCGGATGCAGTGGAATCGGAGATCGGTATTCGAGCGGCAGCGAAGCCCGGGCGAAAAAGTTCCGCGCGGCGCAGGTCCTCATCAAGGAAACCGTTCCCGGTTAGCGCCGATGGAGGAGCATCGAGTACTGCGGGGTCCGCGAGGTGCTCCGTAAAGAGCGCCTCTCGCACCAAGATGAACCCCGCCCCGTTGCCATGGCTTAGCGCCATTAGCACCAGCGCGTGAACAACGAGCCAGAGAGCGAAGAGCCGCAAAAAGCTATAACTGCGCAAATGTCGTGACAGGTGGGGAGTCTATTAAGAGGCAGCGTTCGTGCGTTATCAAGTAAAAAATCGTGATCCGGCTTTGCATGAATACCCCCACTACCGAAGATGCAACGAAAGCCTGAAGTTCTTTCGTGCACTCGCGCCGCTGTAGCGCGTCTAAGTGTCCTCCGCCCGCCAATCACCCCCAGGACGCCAACCGGCTAGCCCAACGTTCGTGCGTGTTCGCCGCACCTAACGGCCACTATTCGCCGAACCAACCTGGCGATCGACGCTTGACCTCACGACCAGGGTTGCCCACAACGACGGCATTGTCCGCCACATCACGGATCAGCACCGTTCCAGCGCCAACGACGCTCCATGCACCCACTCTCACGCCTGGGATGGCGACAACCCCAGTGCCAAAGTTGGCCCCTTCGCCCACATGAACGTTTCCAGAAAGCGAAACCAAAGGATTGAGCGTCACATAGGGCCCAATCACGTCGTCGTGGCTCACTTGCACCCCTCGATTGAGCAGTACAAAGTCGCCGACCACCACATCGGCCGTCAGCGCGCAGCCCGCCGCAGCCTGAACTCCGGTGCCGATTGTGACTCGCCGGCCTCGATGAACACCAGGATGGACCACAGCCGGGAAGGCCACGCCGTCGACGGAAAGCTGTTGCGCCACTCGCCGCCGAACCTGCGGAGTGCCAATCGCGATCAGGACATGTGGCCGGTGTTCGCGCCAAGCGTCCCACGGCGCAACCGGCAGGCCGTCAAGCGCTTCTCCAGCGACGGCATGATCCGACACCCAACCGGCGAGTTCCCACGCAGCCCCATCCGCGATACAGGCATCCACCACATCTCGCATCTCGCGAGCGTGCCCGCCTGCGCCATAGATCACGAATGGAGTACGAGTCACGCGGTCCTGCGCCGGGAGCGCCACTCGAGTGCAACAATGCCGACGACCAACCCAGTCGCCGCACCAAACAAGAAGACGAAAGGCACGCGGCGCGAGTCAGGCACTGCGGGCGGTCCTGGGTGCTCGACAATCGTGATCGTAGGTGTGTCACGAACTTCGTCAATGCGCGCCTGCTCGAGGCTCTGAACGAGGGACGTGTGTACGGTCTGGCGCAACTGCAGTTGGCGGTTGAGCCTCTCGTACCCGAACGACAACGCCGGAGAGTTTCGGTAGTCACGGTTTCGGCTCAAGAAATCCTGCACTGCCTGCTCCGCCGCCTCCAGCTCGCGAGCGGAAGCGTCGATGCGCTCCTGCGTAAACGTTCGCTCGGCTCGCGCCTGCGTACGCCGCACATTGACATTGAACTCCTCAACCTCGCGTATCAGCAGTTCACCAACTCTTGCCGCCGCCGCAGATGATGGCATGCGCAAGCGAACCGCTACGACCCCCGTCTTCGCGTCCACGGCAACGCCAACTCGCTGCCGAAGGGCGCGGATGGCCCGCTCGCGCTTCACCACCGAGTCCGGACCACCGACTTCTTTTCCTAGCAGTGATGCGAGCCGCACAGATCCCCCCGGCGAAGGAACCTGCGAGTCGACGAGCGCCCCGAGAACGCGTTGCCCGACTATCAACGCCGAGTAGAACTGGGGGCTCTGCGAAGGATCACCGCCGGGTACAGCGACTCCGAACTGTGCCGCGAGCGAGGTGAGCCCCGCCGTCCCGGCCCCAGTGCGCCGCGCCTGCGGCGCGAACGAGAGTTGAGCCGTCCAGTTCCGGGGCAGCGTCAGTACGTAGCCCGCGGTCGCAATCCCACCTACCGCGGCCCAGAGCAGGAGCAATCTGGCGCGAGCTGCCAAGGCGCGAACTAGGCCGAGCACGAGCTCGCCTGCCGCATCCTCAGCCGCGCGATCTGGAATGTCGGGTATGGAACTCACGCGCGCAGCATCCGATTGGCGGGCACCACGCGCCTCAAGTCCGCAAACGCCTCCGCAGCGCGAACACCGACGGTCGCGCCCCGCATGGTGGAGAGCGCCGTAAGCGCCTCAATCGATCTTGGGTGCGTTGACGACTTCAGTTGGCTCGCAAAGCAACGCATGGCACCGAGTTTCCGCTCGACGGTCTCAGAGATATCCACGTACGTGGTAGGAACGAACTGGTGCGCAGCCGTGGGAGGCGCCCAGTCGGTCTCGGACAGAGTCTCGTAGGCAAGAAGGGTGGGGGCGTTCCCCAGCGTCGGACGCAGCGCCACAAGAGCAGCTTGGTGCACAATTCCGTGCTCGTGGTGCAGGTCCCCGTGGTGCGGAAGGTACACCACATCGGGGACCAGGGGACGCACTGACTCGCGAATCTTGTCCGCCACCGCGTGCCGCGGAACCATGTCAAGGCGCGGCGCAGGGAAGTCAAGGAAGATCGTCGCGCTCACGCCCAGTTGCATATGCGCCTCGAGCGCCTCCGCGCGCGTTCGCTCAACCTCTTCGGCGGGGAAGAGTTCGGGGATACCGCGTGTCACAACGAGCACATGAACAGCGTCCCCCTGCAAGACGTGCCGCGCAAGCGTCCCACCGCAACCGAGGACTTCGTCATCCGGATGCGGCGCAATCACCACCACGTTCATGGCTTGGACTCTCCGTAAAGTTTCACCAAGCGTTCGAGTTCTGCCACGCGTCGACGTAACGAGGCGAGCTCCGCATCTGCAACGTAGCCGAGCCGGGCACCGGTCGGTACGGACTTGCCCGCCGTCCCTGTATGACGAGTCACCCGGACTGGAGCATCACCACACTGGACAAGAAGTGTCCCCGCCGCGTCCACTTCGAGCACGCGGCCAGGCACACCCCGCCAACGTGCTGCCGCCCCCGTTGCGGGTTCGGCGGCGAGGATCCGTACCGGTTCATCCCTCCAATAGCTCAAGGCACCTGGATTGGGCGGCGCAGATGCACGCACGAGCGACAGCACCTCGGCTGCGGAAGCCTCCCAGTCGACTACTCCGTCCTCTTCGGCCCGACGACCCAGCCATGTTGCGCACGCGTGGTCTTGCGGAGTGCCGATGACGGATCCACTTACCAGCGCTGGCCCAAGCTCGTCGAGTGCCGCGTCAATCGCCTCTAGCATTCGGAGCTCAACCTGTGCCGCATCGTCCCCTGGAGACACATCGAAGAGCGCCTGGGCGACAACCGGCCCCTCGTCTGCCCCTGCCGTCATGAAGAAGAAGGTAGCCGCACCTGGCGCTGCCCCCAGTGCTAGCCAAGCAAGCGGCGCGCGCCCGCGCCCGAGCGGCAAGCGCGTGGGATGGAAACCGATGCTCCCCCGCGGCGCAGCGGCCAGGAGCGCATCGCCGACAAGCTGGGAGAGCCCGACAACGAGGAGCACATCAGGAGCCCACGCTCGCACCTGCGCGAGCATCGCCTCGCTATTGACGTGCTCGAAGCTGACAAGAGGAATCCCGTGCGCACGCGCAAGTGGAGCAAAGTCGCGCCACCCGGACACAGTGTGAGCGCGCGATGCGGCGAGTGCAGCGAGGCCCACCACCTCGACGCGGTGCTTGATGAGCCCGGCGAGAGTGCGCTCCGTGCTGCCGACAGCCCCCACGAGGACCACGCGCCACCCTTTCATGCACCGGGCCCCGATGAGCCAGACTGTGATGAGACGTAGCGCCCTTCTCCGAGAAGCACCACCAACACAGTGTTCACGAGGATCCGGGCGTCAAGGCCAGGCCCGATCCGATCCACATAGGCAACATCCCAACGCCAACGCTCGGGCCAGCTGAGGTGAATGTTACCATGAACCTGTGCAAGCCCGGTCATACCAGGGCGCACGAGAAGCCGGCGACGCGCGACCTCATCGTATTCCTCCAGTTGAGTGGGAAGCGCTGGGCGCGGCCCGACCAACGACATGTCGCCGGCTAGGACGTTAAACAACTGCGGCAACTCGTCCACTTTTGTCCGCCGTAGCCACACACCAACAGCCGTAACGCTCGGGTCCGCGCCAAAGCGCTCGACATGCGCATGGCGCACCTCATCAGTCATTGTGCGAAACTTGAGCACTTGAAAAGTTCGACCGCTGCGCCCGAGGCGCTCCTGCCGAAACAATACTGGCCCGCGCGAGGTCGAGGCCACAAGTAGCGCAGCCGCCACGAGGAGAGGCGCGATGAGCACAACTAACGCCGCGGCGACGAGAACGTCGACAGCGCGCTTCCCACCTCGGGCATACAAGCCCGCGGTACGCGCGCTCATCCTTCGCTTCCGCCCCCTGCGGCCGCGAGCCCGGCCGCGACGATGCTCCACCGCGAAACCTCGAAGATGACGTCGAGGGGTACCGGCGGCGAGCCCCGCGTGATTGAATCGTACCACGCGCGAGCCTCTGCGGCGTGTCCCTTGTCTGGCTTCCCCGCGAGCCCCGCACTCCATTCAGCACGCACCCCGTACGGAACGAGCTTGCGCCAGTTGTCGAGCACGAAGCTACGCCCCCCCGCGTGCGCTTCAATGCGCTCCTTCGGATACGATTTAGCGCCGCTCGCCAGATATTGCACTGATGCCACCGAGCCATCGGCGAATCCAAAATTGAACAGGGCGACGTCGCCTAGTGGCCGGCCATCGCGTTGACGCGCTGGACGGACCTGCACGCTGGTGATCGGTGCCCCGACGAGGGACCGGGCAAGGTCAACGAGGTGGCATGCCTCGCCAACCAAGCGGCCGCCGCCCTCTCCCGTGTCCTGTGTCCAATGGTCCAAGGGCACCTCTCCCGCATTCATGGTGAGAGTTAGCGCTTTAGGACCGGACGCCGCGGCCAACGCTTCACGCAGAGCTACCGCAGCGGGCGCAAATCTGCGATTGAACCCAACCAGCAAGTGCCCCGCGCCCGGAGCCCGCGCAGCTGCCTCGACCTCTTCCAGCTCCGCCAAATTTATGGCAAGCGGCTTCTCGACGAAGACGTGCTTCCCCGCGCGCAATGCCTGCGAGGCGAGGCGGGCGTGGGAGTCATGGCGGGTGAGGACGAAGACGGTGTCGCCCGGACCGGCCAGCGCCGTCTCGGTGTCTGTACTCGCGCGCGCAAAGCGGAACTTACGCGCGACTGCACCGAGCGTTGGCCCTCCGCCGGAGACCAGAGTTTCCATTGAAAACCCCGCGGCAGCCAACTGAGGCAGCAAGGTGCGCACCGCGTAGTTGCCCGCTCCGATCACGATAGCTCCTCCCTTGCCCGAGCGGGGGACGCCGCCCGCCACAGCGATCATCCGCGCCTCGCGCGCTGGCGCCTCAGGGGCGTCGTAGCTGAAGGTGAGCCCAAGGCTGGGCGCCCCCGTAGCAAGCAACTGGTACGCCTCTGGCGCCTGCGAGAACGAGAAACGGTGCGAGATGAGCGGCGCAGGGTCAAGCGCGCCGCGCGCCATCAACCCAAGGCATGCTTCGAAGTTACGTTGCGCGGTCCAGCGCACGAACGGGAGCGGATAGTCGGCGCCATCCACCTCGTACGCCCGGTCGTAGCGTCCAGGGCCATAAGAGCAGGAGACAGCGAAGCGTAGCTCCTTCTTATAGAATGTATCGCGCTTGAGCGCGAGTCCTGTCACCCCGACAAGGACGAGCCGTCCCTGCGCGCGGGTCATCTCAGCGGCTTGCTGAATCGGCTCGTCGGCGTTGGTGGCGAGCGTGAGTAGTGTAGCGTCGGCGCCCAGCCCACCGGTGCGCTGCAGGACCGCGCGTACGCAGTCCTCGCCCGGCGCCACCACCTCAGCGCCGAAACGTTCCGCAAGAGCCAGTCGGCCAGGGTCATGGTCGATCCCGATCACGGTGCACCCGTTCGCCCGCAGCAGCTGGACGGCAAGTTGCCCGACGAGGCCTAACCCGAAAACAACGACGACCTCACCTAGGGTCGGCTGCGCTACACGCAACCCCTGCAGCGCGACCGCTGCCAGTGGGGTGAAGCACGCATGCTCGAAGGAGACACCATCAGGGATGCGCGCCACCAGCCGCCCAGGGACGCGCACGTACTCCGCATGAGGGCCGTTGCTCACCACGCGCATACCAGGCTGGAACTGGGGCACTGCGGCACCCGCCTCGACAACGATGCCAGCGTTGCAGTAGCCCAGCGGCATCGGCATGGCAAGCTTGCTCTGCACCGCCTCGAGGGTTGCTGCCACACCCTCGGTGCGCACCTTTGCGAGGACATCCCTGACCTTGTCGGGCTGCTGGCGAACTTTGTCCACTAAGTTGGCGCGGCCGAACTGCACGAGCATACGCTCGGTACCTGCGCTCACGAGGGATGCACGCGATGCGATGACGACATCGCGACCGCCGGCCACGGGCACCGGCGTATCAACCAGCGCACTCTCTCCAGTGTCTAGGCGCTGCAGAAGCTGTTTCATGCGGAAATATCAGCGGTTGAAGGGGAAATAATCGTGACGAGGATGCCGCCCGGCGGCACGTCAAGAACCACCGCCGTCGCTGGCATCCGCTGGCCGTAGTGAGGGGAAAACCACCCAGAGGGAGCGCCACCCGGAAAGACACGGCGCACGCCGGCGCCACTCGTCGCCAAGACCGCGGCGTCAAGCCTCGGCGCGAGAAGCCATCGAACGCGTGCCCCCGCCTGCACTGGCGCTTCGTCAGTCACCAAGACGGTCCCGGCCTCCACACGAACCGTACGCCGCACGCCAACGCGAGACTCCGCTACAATCTCTGCCTCCGGCTCCGGGCCCGCTGAGCGAATGCGCGCAGAGGGCCAGCGATACCACAGGAAACGCGGCCCCCGCAGCGCCAACGGCCGGCTCGGAATGGTTGGACCATTGTGCATGTTCTCGGAGTCGAGACCGATGGGCATACTCTCGTCCGTGCGGTACCGATATGTGCCGGGATCCACTATGACCTCGCGCCCGGCAGACCGAACCTCGAGATGCAACGCATCCACATGCCCGGGCCTCGAACGATAATCGCCTGCCCGCAAAAAAACGAAGATGTGCCCGAGACGGAGCGTGACCCAGCCCGACGCCCCCTGCACCACTCCGTCACCGATCGGCGCCACTGTAGCCGGTCGCTCAAGACCAAGCCAGGCGAGCACCTCGGCGTCTGGGGTGACATTCGCCGGCAGCGCCTCCCCTGTGACCGCCGCGAGTGCCGTCACGATGCCACGGAAGTCCCGGTAGCTCGCCGTCGTAATCGGGTGCACGAATGCGCCATCGTTGTTGCCATGATTTGGCACGAGGCCCGTCGCGGGATCCATAACCGCGAGCAGCAGACGCAGCGCTGCGGCGAGGCGGTCTCGAACCCGCCGCGGCAACGGTGCGACGCGCGCCGCCACGACGCATTGGTCCGCCGCGAGTCGAAGGTAGGTAAACGAGTGTTGAATGTACCAGCCATCCGGAGCGAATTGCTCCTCCACCAGGGTAGCGAGCCATGCGGCGCCACTCGCGCGCCACGAAGCAGCCTCAGGGTGAAGGTCCGCAAAACGGTGCCCCAGCACCAAGAGACCCACTGCCTCGCTGATCGCGTGGTTGTTGCGCTGCGACACTGCGTACCCGATGGCGTCGGCGATGCGTTCGCCGCTCGCGGCCAGCAGGCGCTCCACAACCGGCGCCACGGGCGCCCACTCCTGGGCGTCCGCGAAGGCCGCCTCGGCGTACAGCAGCGCTATCGCGCGGATGGCTGTCTCTTGCCCGCAACCCCACTGTGGCCCGCGAAACGGCGGACAGGCCGTCACGAAACCGGCCGCGCGCTTCGCCGCTGCTTCAGCGAATCGGGCTTCCCCTGAAACAAGATACGCGCGCACGAGGTCATAGAGCCAGCCGAAGCGCGCGGGCTCCCAGACGTCCTTAATGTCCGCCCCTGCGCGATAATGCGGCACCCGCCACCACGGGAGCTCGGGCCACCACGATGCGCCGTCGCGGCCGGCGTTCCAAGCGGCCGGGCTGTCCGGGAGCGCGCACCAAACGGACCGGTATGCCTCATACTCTCCCTGGCACACTCGGAGTGCGCGCGAAATCACCTCCGTGTGGTCGGTGGCAGCGCGCAGGCGCGCGGCGTCCACGCGGAAACACTCGAGCGGCCCCCCGTGCGGAGACACACGGTGATGCGGCTCCGCACGGAATGCGTTGACACGTTTTCGGAACTCGTGCGACACTCGCAGCCGCGCGCCGCGCCACCCAAAGGTGCGCGCCACCGTCAAGGCGGCAGCGGGCCATTCGCGCAGCGGAAGAGTGTCGGTAGCCGTCACTAGAAGGAACTCGCCAGCACCGCGCGCAGCGCCTCATCTAACCGCGCTCCCAAGCGAGCACGGTCCCGCTCCCGCTCCACCCACGCGCGCGCCCGCCGGCCGAGGGCCTGGCGCTCCATTGCGGGAAGTACCGCCATGGCTCGAACCGCTTCGGCAAGCGCCTCCGGTGTGCCATCGGCGGCCTGCACCCCTGATCCAGCACTCGCAACGAGCTCGGCTACCTCGCCGGGCACGTTGCACACCACCGGGAGCCCGGCAGCGCAGTAGTCAAAAAGCTTATTGGGGCTCACTCCGAAGCTGAAGAGCTCTGCGGGCTTGAGCAACATGAGTCCGACATCCGCGTCGGCGAGGACGCCGGCCATCTCGCGCTTCGGGACAGGCGGGTCGAAACGAACGTTCGGCAG
>DAIRDB010000068.1:12800-14895 GCA_036796405.1 Gammaproteobacteria bacterium
CCAACTCCACCATTGCGGCAATTGCCACAAGATTCGCCGACGAGCCGGAATTGAACGCGCGCGTCGTCGGCCAAAAGACGAGCGGCGTCGAGAAGGACGTCGAGCCCGTTGAGCGGGCCATGCGCTCCTGCATATGTAAATCGCATCGGCGCGTCGTCAGTCCGACCGGAGCGTACCGACGGGTCGAACATTCCGAGGTCCACCCCATTCGGGATGAACACGATGCGCTCCGTTGGGACCGCCCCCCGCCCGAGGTAGTCACGTGAGCCGGCGGCGAGGACCACCACGCGCTCGGCACGCGCATACAGGAAGCGCATCAGCGCGTCGATGAGATGGTAGAACGGCCCCTTCCGTGCCCCGGCTGCGAGGAGCGTCTCGGGCCACAGGTCACGTACCTCAAGCACGAACGGCACGCCGAGGCGTCGAGCTAGTCCCCAGCCGCCAAGAGCCGAGAACGGCTGCGGAGACGACCCGATGACGATGTCGGGGCGCCCCTCTGCGTGCGCATGGCGTCGGACTTCGCGCGCAAACGAGAGCCAGTTCACGCCACGCCGCCAGTTGTTGGCTTGGTACGGCGAGGCCCAGTACCAGCGAAACTCGACGCCGTCGACTTCCTCGGCGATGACTCGACGGTCGCCGGGACCCGACCGACGCGTGTACGTGCGGGCGTGCAGATTAATGTCGGCGGCGTGAATGATGACGCGCCAGCCACGTCGCACCAGCTCGCGGCCGAGCTCGACATGGCGAGTGCCACCGCCGTCCGCTGGGGTAACGGCATACTGATGGACCCACGCGAGCACGGGGCGTCTGTCGCTCATGCGTCCTTCCCGTCGAGGAAGCGGCGGCACCAGAGTTCGAGCACGACGAGAGCTAATAGCAGGTAAGCTCCGTCCACACGCCCGGTTCGGTCGAGTGCAACGAGGCGATCAACGGCCGCCGGATCGAAGATTCCGCGCGAGCGCACCGCCGCGGGCGAGAGAACGTCCCCTACGAGCGTTCGCCACGGCCCTCTCAGCCACGCGCGCACCGGAGCGCCGAAGCCGGTCTTGGGACGATAGATGACGTCGCGGGGGAGCCACGGTTCCATCGCGCGCTTGAAAGCCGCCTTGGTGAGGGTCCCGCGCACCTTGTGGGCTGGATCCATTAGCGCTGCGGCGCGAACCACTTCGAGGTCCAGCAGCGGCACGCGCACCTCGACGCCGTGCGCCATCGCCATCTTGTCCGTGTAGTTCAGGTTGTGGTCCGCGAGGAAGAACTCCGTGTCGAGCTGCAACAGCCGGTTGAGTCGGTCCCCCTCTCCGTGCAGGCGACCTAGCGCCGCGAGCATCGGCGCGGCCACGTCCGCGCTCGCGACCTGCGCTGCAAACCCCGGCGCATACAGCGACTGACGCAGTCCATCGGTGGTCCACCAGAAGTACGACGCGAGCCCACGGTCCCCATCGATGTCCAAATAGGTGAGGCCCTTGAGAGCACGACGCAGGGCGGGTACCCCTTGCAACGCGCCAAGGTGACCCTCCCCCGCTGCCCGCGCCCCGGCGGCGAGAGCTGAGCGCAGGGGGCCCGGCCACCAGCGCCACCACTTCTCGAGTCGAAGAGCGACATGCCGCCGATAACCGCCCAGGATGTCATCGCCTCCAGCTCCGGACATCAGCACGCGGATGCCGCGCTCGCGTGCGCGCCGAGCGATCACCTCGACGTGCAACGGCGCGGGATCGGCCTGAGGCTCATCGAGGAGCCAGACCATTCGCGCGAGCCCGTCGGCAATTTCGGGCCCCGCGGTAATCGTTTCGAGATCAGCGCCCAAATGGTGCGCGACAACCTCCGCGTACGGCTGGTCTTCCACGAAACCGTCTGCAGCGGTGGCCGCGCTGATGCAAAACGCCGGCAACGGTTTGTCGGAGGAAACCTGCCTCATCGCGGCTACAATCGCACTCGAGTCGAGCCCACCGCTTAGAAAAGCGCCGACCGGAACGTCGGCCACCATCTGGCGGCGCACCGCCGCGAGTATATGCCCGCGCAGCGCCTCGGCAGCTTCATCGAAGTCGAGCCCGTCGCGGCTGCCGTCATACGCCGGCGGCGCATAGCGCCAGCGAGC
>DAIRDB010000069.1:0-14768 GCA_036796405.1 Gammaproteobacteria bacterium
GGCCAGAGCCGTGCCCCGCTTGGCTCGTTCAGCCGAGGCGAGAGCGGCGAGCCCCGATCGTGGCCCCGCCTCCCGCTGCCGCACCGGCACGCCTCGCCCGCCCTCTCAGGTAAACTAAATAACCCAACGTTAGGTATGGGCTTGACGTCGGCAATAACCCAACGCTAGGTATATCAACTACAGACCTCCCCCCCCTATGGAAAACATCGTATCACTACTGCAAGCACGGGGCATCAACTGCACCGTTGAATACCCTGAGTTCATCTACATCCGGCTACCGGATGAAAGCTACTGGTCTTTCGGTCTGGTCAATCCGACATGGTGCGGCGACCGGACCAGCCGAGACGGAGACGAGCTGGATTGCGCCCGCTCCGACCTGAAGCCCGATGCCGCGCCGGAAGTGGTCGCAGACTTCATCTTCAAGACCCTGAACAAATGAAAACTCCCACCTACAAAGTCGGGGATCTGGTCACGAACCATGAACCCATGATCGGCATCTGGCACGCGATGATCTACAAGGTCCGCCGTGCGCCCAAGTGCAACTCGTCCGACGGTCACGCCTATGAAACCCTCGGCTTCTGGGAGTACACAAAGCAGCATCCGGTCGGCTCGCCGCTGCACAAGCTGTCCCAGCAGAAGCAGAAGCCCTCGCTGCGCCAGCTCTGGGCGGACCATCTCACGCCCGATGCCAAGGAAACCGCCGCCGCCCTCCGCGCCTATATTGCCTGAGACTTCAACCCGCTAAACTGTAACTATGACATGGATACTCCCGCCCTCACTCATATCTCGCTTTGCGCCGGCTACGGAGGTCTCGACCTCGGACTCAGAGCTGCTCTCCCAAGCCTGCGCACAATCGCTTATTCTGAGATCGAAGCCTGCTCTGCCGAAGTCCTTCTTGCGCGAATGGCGCAAGGGCAACTTGAGCCGGCTCCGCTCTGGACTGATCTCAAGTCCTTCCCTTGGGAACAGTATCGTCGCAAGGTTTCTATCATCAGCGGAGGCTACCCGTGCCAGCCGTTCGCCCTCGTCGGACGCCGTCTTGGTGCGAACGATCCTCGGCATCTCTGGCCCTTCATCCTCGACGGGATCCGCCGAGCCCAACCCATCGCTTGCTTCTTCGAGAACGTCGAAGGGCATATCACCCTCGGGCTCGAACAGGTCATCGCTGACTTGGGAGCAGCAGGTTATCGAGCAACGTGGGGACTATTCTCGGCGGCAGAGGCTGGCGCACCCCATGCGCGAAACAGGGTCTTCATCCTTGCAGTTCTGGATGACGCCCAACGCACGGGACTGGAAGGACACCTACGGTCAGACGGCGATGCGGCAGGACGGCAAGACGCGGATCGACCAGTTGCCGCGCCAGCTTTTTGCAATGGCTGGCGGGCTGTTCAGTGCGACGAACCAGAACAAAGCGGGGACGCTGGAGCGACGGAAAGCCTCGTTGTCGGTGGCGTCGAGTACCGACGCCCCGTCACAAACTGGCCGCAATACCCAGCGCACGGCATCAAACCAGGAGAGCCGGCGCGACTGCTTTCCCCGAGTGAATCCCGAGTGGGTGGAGACCCTTATGGGGCTCCCGATCGGGTGGACCGCCTCCGTATGCTCGGCAACGGAGTCTGCCCCGCCCAAGCCGCCAACGCCTTCCGCACCCTTGCCCGCCGACTGGCCGATCTAACCTAAAACGTCATGCCTACTCAATTACACCGCAATTTCGACACCTATGCCGCCGCGTTCAACTTCGCCCGCGAGACGGCGATGAAGACCGGCGTTGTGCAAAGTATCACCCCTTGGGAGTCCCTGAAAGACGGATCCAGTGGCTTTGATGTCCACGCCTTCGAGGTCCATGCCCGACGGGGGCACGGCAGAATGGTCGTCTTCCCGGACGGCGTTGCAGCGGACAACTACTGGGCGTACAATCGAGAATTCTCCCGCCGGTCATAACTAAATTTCCCCTATGAAAAACACACTGAGTCTGAGTATCCTATCGGATAATACACTAAACAAACTGCTCAAGTTGGTCTCCAAGGAGCTGACGGCGATCACCAAGCTCCGTCGCAAGGCGGACAGCGTCGAGCTGCGTCGTTGCGAGACGGAAATTCTGTCCTCCCTCGTAACCATTCAAAAGGAGATCTCCCGCCGATGACCGCCTATCAAAAGACCCAGCTCCAAGAAGTCCTCGCCCGCGTGAACGCTCGGCGTGAAAAGAAGGGGCGCGAGCCCATCGGGCTTGCCCTCCTGCCCCGCCTGCTCGCAGGCACCGACGTAGGTGACCTATACGTCGTCGATACCTACAGCGTGAAACGCCACTGGCGTCGTCGCCCCGTCCGTCGAGCCAATCGCCATGACGCCCACTGAAGTCCTCGCCGCAAAGATTGCGGACATGGAAGCCCGCCTGCAACTGGCTGATGAGCGGGCTTTCTACCTCGTCGCTGAAGTCGCCAGATTGAACGCCGAGCTGCGTCGCACCGATTTCAAGACGCACCCGTAAACAAAAAGCCCCCGCCGCCCTTTCAGGCAACGGGGGCTCTCCCTATGGCGACACAAAAGTGTTCAGCTCCCGATCGGGCGTCCGCCCTTCTTGCCGTTCGCCTGGGCGGCGGCAGTCTTCGCCGGGGAGCGGCTGGATCCGAGAATTGCAGCAGCCTTCGACTTGCCCACGTCATTCGAACGGGCGACGTTATTCGCGTGCATACCTTGAACCTGGACGGGGAGAGGGATGAGTTTGCTGTGCATGGAACGGCACCGTGCTGCACCAAATCCCCGTCGTCAACTATTTAATCCACCGTTGGGTTCGTCCTTGACCTTCCCCAACGCCAACTGAATCTCGAAATCCCTATGACATCCCCGCGATACTTCGGGGGAACGGCGACACAACTCGGTCAGGTTTCCACCCTTTCCGCTGCCGACTTCCCTGCCCTGGTAGACCATCTTCGCAACGCCCGCCGTCTACCCATGACGCGGGACGCTTTCCACCTTCTGCCCAAACGGGAGCGCGATCAACTGAAGCGGGTGAACTACATCACCCCCGCCACCTTCGGATCCGCCGTTTCGCCCCGCAAGAACGAGCACGCCCAGCAGTGCAACCTGCTGTGTCTCGACATCGACAACGCCGACGAGGCCCGCCGGCTTCTAACCCAACGATGGGAAGAGCTGCTGCCGGGGCTTGCCTTCGTCGCATGGCACACGGTCTCCTCGATCGAGACCTCGCCCAGGCTCCGCGTCATTGTATCCGCTGAAGGCATACCGACAGACCGCTACGAGGAGGCGGTGAAGACCATTGGCGAGATGCTGGGCCTGACCGAGATCACCCATGAGTCGCTGGTCCCGGTGCAGCCGATGTTCCTGCCCACCGTGTTCGAGGGCGAGGATGCCGAGACGGCGTTTGTCCACTGCCGGCCCGAGGGTTCGGCGTTCACGATGTCGGACATCGTTTCGGTTCAGGAGAACTCCCTCGCCAGTGCCAACACGGCGGCGGAAAACATGACCGTCGGGGATCTCGAATATCTGCGCACCCCGCTCGACGGCATTACGATCGAGGACGCGAAGCAGGCTCTGGAGCATCTCGACCCGGATTGCTCCATGCAGCAGTGGATCGAGATCGCCGCCGGCCTGAAGCACCAGTTTGGCGACGCCGGGTTCGACCTCTGGGACGAGTGGTCCGCGAAGGGCACGAAGTACGACAAGGAGGGCGACGAGACGGAGTACCGCTGGAGCACCCTGAAAGCCCAGCCGCTTGACCGAGCTCCCATCACCATCCGCTCGGTCTTCCGGCTCGCCCAGGCGCGGGGCTGGAGCAATCCGACGCTGACGCACCGGATGCACATTCAGGTGACGGAGTGGCTGAAGAGCCCCAACCGCTCGACCGAGGAGCTTTTGGACGAGGGGCTGAAGAAGATCGCCAAAGCCGGCCCGCTGATCGGCGTCCTCGAAAAGAAGTCGCTGCTCTCGACCTTCAAGGAAGTGCTCACCGCCCGCCAGATCTCGGTGTCGATCCCCGACATCAAGAACGAGGTGAAGAAGCTGGAGCTGGAGTCGGCCAAGAGCACCGGAGTTCCCCCCTGGGCGAAGGGTCTCTGCTACATCACCAGCCTGAATCAGTTTTACAGATACACGGTAGACCGCCGGTTCAGCCCCGAGGCTCTGGATCTGATGTACTCGACGCCCGCCATCGGGGACGAGAAACCGCCCCGCCCGCGTGACTACCTGATGGCGGTCGCCCAGATCCCGCAGGTCGAGGCGTTGCGCTACGAACCGGCGCAGGGTTCGAAGCGGTTCTACAGCGACAACGGTGTCCCCTACTGCAACATCTACCTGCCCACCTACGCAAAGCCCGACAAGGATCGCGCCGAGGAAGCCGGGGAGATCTTCACCAACCACCTGTCGAACCTGATCCGGGAAGAAGACAATCGCCGGCTGCTGCTCGACTTCCTCTGCTACCATGTCGCCTACCCAGGGAAGAAGATCCGCTGGGCGATTCTGCTTCAGGGAGGTCAGGGGTGCGGCAAGACCTTCCTGTCCGTCGCCATGAGTGCAATGCTCGGTCGCCGGAACGTGCGAAAGCTGGCGGCGACAGATGTTTTGAACGGGCAATTCAACGGCTGGGCCTACGGGCAGCAGCTCATCTTCATGGAGGAGGTGCGAATCATCGGCTCGAACCGTTTCGGCGTGATGGACCGGCTGAAGCCCTGCATTTCAGACGACCAGATCTCGCTCCGCGAATTGCACGAACCGGCTCGCACGGTTCCCAACCTCTGCAATTACGTCATGTTCACCAACCACCACGATGCCCTCGCGGTGTCCGATGGTGATCGCAGGTACTTCGTTCTCCAGTCCCCACTGCAAACGCCCGAGCAGATCCAAGCCCTCGGCCCGGACTACTTTCCCCGCCTGTTCCAGATGGTGAATGAAAATGCCGGCGGGCTTCGGGCGTGGATGGAGCAACACACGTTCTCGAAAGACTTCCAGCCCGAGGGTCGTGCCCCGGTTACCTCCTACCTGAAGGAGCTGGCGGTCACCAGTGCGTCACCGCTCGCCGCCTCCGTCGCCCAGGTGATCGAGGATCAGGGGCACCCGCTGGTGTCCTCGGATCTCGTTTCGCTGTCGGTGCTGCGCGGACTCGTCTCGCAGACCAACGTCGGGCCGTTCAGCGATCAAGCCCTTGCTCTGGTGCTGCTGGAGCATGGTTGGACCCGTTCAACCCGCGTGCGGCTGGAGGATGGCCGGCACTCTCTCTGGGTGAAGGGCTTCAAAGGCAAGAACCCGGCGGCAACCGCCGCGCAGCGTCTCGAAATTATTTGAGAAAAGTAGTTGACGAACGAAACGGAAACCGTTTTTAGTAGTCGCAGTTCCGGTGCTCATTCCGAGCCAAGCCCCAAGAAGTGCCCTTGGATCTGGAGTTAGTCAAAGGTTAGTCGTGGGTCCAAGACCCACGGGCCGGAACTATCTTAACTACAGCCCCAATCATTATGGCTAAAATCGAAGTCAACAAAGTCGCAGAGATCATCAAAAAGAACGAGGTTTCGCCTGCCGTTCTTCGTCGCATCATCGAGGAAATGAACCTCGCCGTGCAGCCCGAGCCGGGCGAAGAGAAGGAGCCGGCGGTCAAGAAGCAGTTTGCGATCCTGATCAGTGATCCCGACAACAAGCTGCCCAAGCATGACTTTGTCGGCTGGGTTGTGCAGGTGCCAGACACTGAGAGCATTGCGACCACAGAGGAAAAGATCCACCGTGCCGCTTACGATTTCAATACCACTAAGAAGGGCCGGCTGATGCCTGTCAAAACAGTGGGCGAGGCTCTCGAAAACGTCTCTGCCAAGTTTTTCAAGGAGCAGGACGTCTGGGTTAAAACCAAGACACCCGTCCTGATGCTCCGCACCAACAACGAAATCCCCCGCGAATAATTTCCGTCAGTAACCAAACCTCCAATACCATGATCGAAGAAACCATCCAGCAGCTCACCGCTGCCATCAAGCAACTGACCCTCGCGATCCAGACGACGCCCGTGAGCGTGAAGCTGGCCGAGGCCCCCAAGACCGAAACGCTCCAAGCCGACGCCCCCAAGGCCGACGCCAACGCCACCATCGCCAAGCTGAAGGCGCAGGCGAAGAAGGAATCCGCCGAGAAGAAGGAATCCGCCGAGAAGAAGGAATCCGCCGAGAAGAAGGAAGCGGCTGCGAAACCCGAGGAGAAGGCTCCCGAGCCGAAGGCTCCCGAGCCGAAGACCGAAGAAAAGAAGGTCGATCTGGCTGATCTCACGATCCTCGCCCAGAAGTGCCTCGACTTCGACGGTCTTGACGCCCTCAAGGAGTTGAACACCAAGCACGGCATCGAGCGCATCTCGAAGTGCCCCGAGGAGAAGATGGCGGCTCTCCATGCCGACCTCGTCGCCCTGCACGCCAAAATCTCGACCTCCGCAGTGTGAGCACACACGCTAGACTTGCACCCTCCGGGTCGCATCGTTGGGCCGTTTGCACCGCCAGCACCGGCTTCATCGAAGCCAACAAGGACAAGCTCCCGCCCAGCGGGAGCAGGTTCGCTGACGAGGGCACCGCCGCCCACGGTTACGGTAAGGAACACCTCACCGGCAACCCCATCGTCATGCCCGAATCCTTCGAGGGTCCGGTCATGTCCTACGTCAACTGGGTGAACAAGGAGCTGGGCAACGGGCCGCGCATCATCGAGCGGTCTGTGCCCCTCTTCTACTCGCCCAAGGAACGGGGAACGGTGGACGCCGGCCAGGTAACATCTCGCCGGATCTTCATCGGGGATCTCAAGTACGGGGTCGGCGTCGAGGAAGTTGCCGAAAAGAACACGCAACTCGGCATCTATGCCGAATCGTTGATTCAACAGATGGAGCAAGTGATGGACATCGACCCGGCCACGCCGGTTTCGCTGAACATCTGGCAACCCCGCGACCGCAACAACCCCGAGCCGCTCCGCAACTGGACGATCACGCGCAAAGAGCTGCGTGAGTTCATGGCGGACACGATCGAGGTTGCCGTGGACATCATCCGTAACCGCCCCGAGGACGCCGTTTTCAAGGCGGATCCCGAGGAGCAGTGCCGGTTCTGTCCTGCCAAGGGCATCTGCAAGGAGTATGCCCTCTACGGCATCCAGCAGACGCCGCTGGCGGTTGAGATCTTCGACACTCCGATTGAAAAGCTCTTCGAGCTGCCCAATCCCAACCTCATGCCCCGCGATGCCCGCATCAAGGTCATCCAGTCTTCGAAGGCGATCACCGCATGGCTGAAGGAGCTGGAGGCGCAAGAAGTGCAGGAGCTGACGAACGGTGCCCAGCCCGCCGGCATGAAGCTCGTCGCCGGTCGCTCGAACCGCGAGTGGACCGATCCCGCAGCGGCTGAGAAGCTGCTGCGCAACTACCTCGCCGCTGAACAAGTGGTCCCGCCGGGCGACATCATCTCGCCCGCCCAGGCGGAAGAACTTCTGAAAGGCAAGGAGACCTCGACTCGTTTCGAGAATCGCCTCGCCTCTCTGATAACCAAACCCGAGGGCAAGCCCACGTTGGTCCCCGAGACTGACAAACGGCCCGCCCTCGATCTCAACCCAACCAAGATGCTCCCCGTTATTGGGGGGTCCGAAGAAGTGATATAGTCATGTCAACCAAGACCCAAGATACACTGATTACGCTCAACAACGTGCGCCTGTCCTTCCCTGCGCTGTTCACAGCCAAGAAGGGACCGGAGGCGAACTCAAAGCCCGCGTTCGCTGCCACGTTCATCCTCGATAAGACCACCAACGCGAAGGACATCGCCGCCATCAAGGCCGGGATCGCCAAGGTGGTTGCCGAAACGCCGGCTTTCAAGGGCAAGACGCCCGCGAAGACCTGCCTGCGCGATGGCAGCGAGAAGTCTGATACCGAAGGCTACGGCGACGGAATCATGTTCGTCTCCGCTCGCAACGAGAAGCGGCAGATGGTGGTAGACGGCAAGAAGCAGCCGATGGACGAGCAGGACACGCGCCTGTTCGCCGGTTGCTACGTCAACGCCGTGGTGCGCCTCTGGGCGCAGGATAACCAGTTCGGCAAGCGTGTGAACGCTTCGCTCGGGCCGGTCCAGTACGTTCGCCCAGGTGCAGCCTTCGGCGGCACCTCCATCGACGCCAACGCAGTCTTTGGCGAAGTTTCGGACGACGACAGCGTCGTTTAATCCAACCCCAGAACCCTGTGTGGCCCCGAGCAGTGCAAGTCGGGGCTTTTTCTTTCCTATGAGCGTCATTCAACAAGCCAAGTATTTCGCGTCCATCCTCGAAGCCGACCCCATCCTAGCGGCCCAGGTCAAGGAGCACATCAAACCCGAGCGGCTCTTCGAGCTTCTGGACATCGACCCAGTGAGCGAGCGCACCGTCAGCGATCCTGAAGCTTTGTCAGATGCCTCGCTGATTTGCATGATCGAGGAACGCTGGGCCGGTTTGACACCCGCGCACCAAAAACGGATCCGCGACGTCAGCTTCCCGTTCAAAAAGTGAACATCGTCCACCTAGACTACGAGACCCGCAGTCGCTCCGATCTCTCTGAGGTCGGAGCGCATCGCTACGCCGAAGATCCGTCTACGCGGATCCTGATGGCTGGCGTGAGCCGAGACGGTTCGGACGACGTCAAGCTCTGGGTGGACCCTGAATTTGGCGACCCTGGTGAGAACGACGCCGCGATGGAGATGTTGGTCACCGCCGACCTGATCTACGCGCACAACGCCACCTTCGAGCAGGCGATGACCTGGGGCCGAGGCCAGAAGGACATGGGGCTCAAGATCCCAATCTCGAAGTGGCGTTGCACGGCGGCGATGGCCCGCAAGGCGGGTCTGCCGGCCAAACTCGAACTGGTTGCCCAAGCGTTGGGTTTGGATCAGCAGAAGGATCCGCGAGGTAAAGCCCTCATCAAGTTCTTCTCGGTGCCCCAGAAGGACGGCACGTTCAACGACCCCCAGAAGTTCCCCACCGAGTTTGGCGAATTCATGGCGTACTGCGTCCAGGACGTCCGCACCGAGAAGGCGGTGCATCGCAAGCTCAAGGCGTTCGAGCTACAGGGCGACCCGCTGGAGACGTTCCTGTTCGATCTGCGGCTGAACCAGCGGGGGATCCCAGTCAACGTGCCGGCTCTCCAGAACGCGCAGGGGATCATCGAGGAAACCGAGAAGATCGTCACCGTCCAATTCCAGAAGCTGACCGGGCTCAACCCGACGCAGCGGATGAAGATCCTCGCTCTGGTGCAGGGGCTGGGTTCCGGGATCACCGATATGCAGGCCGACACCGTGGAGGCGGAAACTCACCGGCTCAGTGATTACGAGAAGTTCGCTGCGGAGGAAGGTCGGGAATTGAACGATAAGACTGTGAAACTCCTTCAGGTGCTGAACCTCTACAAGACGGTGCAGTTCGCCGCCGCGAAGAAGGTCACCACCATGCTCGCGTGCGCCTGCACCGACGGTCGCGTGCGCGGCGGTCACCAGTATTACGGAGCCGGCACCGGACGCTGGAGCGGCAAGCTCGTCCAGCCTCAGAATTTCAAGAAGACCCCCGGCTGGATGAAGAAGATGACGGGCCAGATCTTCGACGCCATCTGCCACGGTGCGACCGCCCAGGAGCTGTCGGTCGTCTACGGTGAGCCGCTGGAGGTGATTGCCGGCGTTATCCGCCACTTTATCGGCAAGGGGGTACTCGATGCCGACTACAACGCCATCGAGGGCCGCATCGCCTGCTGGCGGGCAGGCCAGGAGGACATTCTGGAGGACTGGCGCAAGGGCAACGACCTCTACAAGCGGGCGGCGTCCTTCGTCTACAACCTCCCCGAGGAGTCCATCGGCAAGGGTGCGAAGCGAGACTTCGGCAAGGTGGTCGAGCTGGCCTGCCAGTTCGGCCTCGGCACCGAAGGATTCATGCGTACCTGCGCCAAATGGAACATCCCTTGCGACGTAGATCTGGCTCATCGCGCCGTCCACGAATACTACCGGCCCACGCATCGGAAGATCGTCGCCCGCTGGTATCTGATGAGCGACTGGATGCACGAAGCCTACGCCAACCCCGGCGTCGAGCACGGGCCGTTCACCGTCCGCACCATCGCCGGCATCAAGTATCTCCTGCTCAAGCTGCCGAGCGGTCGATCGCTCGCCTATCCGCACATCGAGATCAACAAGCGGGAGCCGACGAACGAAGAGCTGAAGGAGATGCAGAACGGGAAGTCCTACCCCGAGCGGCGTTTTCTGGAGATCACTTTCTGGGGCCAGCTTCCAAACAGTACGCAGTGGGGCCGACTGAAACTGCACGGTGCGCTCGCGTTCCAGAACGAGGTGCAGGGGATCGCCGCCGACTGCATGGCGGCTGGGGCGATCAACGCCGAGAAGAGGGGCTACGCTCCATTTATGCTGGTGCATGACCAAGCTCTGGCTGAGATGCGGATGGGCATCACGAACGCAGAGGACTACGCCTTCCACCTAACCCAGATGCCCCCCTGGGCCAAAGGTCTTCCACTCAAGGCCGAGGCCAAAATCACTCCGTATTACACCAAATGAAAATCCCTCTGAAGTACCAGGTCTTCGATGAGAAGATCACCATCACCGACAAGGACGCCGAGCGTCTGAAACAGTACCTCACCGGCTGGAACAAGCTGGTGCAGGTTCTGATCGCCGGGGTCAACAAGCCCGACATTCAGCGGCTCATCATCCTCGAACTGATGGGCAAACGCCGCCCGCAGATCATCGACAAACTGCTGGTGCGGCTGGGCAAGATCGAGCGGGAGCGCATCGAGGAGCGTATAATGATCCAAGGCATCGGCCATTGGGTAAAGGTGCGCCATGCTTGAATCACAACTAGAGGGCAAAGCGGTCGCTGAAGCCAAGCGGCGCGGGATCCTGACCTACAAGTTCAGCTCCCCGAGCAACCGAGGAGTACCCGACCGAATCTTCATTTGGAGAGGCAAGGTGTTCTTCATCGAGTTCAAGGCTCCGGGCAAAACACCCACTGCACTTCAAGAAAGAGAGCACGACCGAATCAATCGACAAGGAGTCCCCGTTTTCATTGCGGACGATCTCCCCACGGTCCTAAACATTTTCACCGTTGCTACTCAAACTTGAACAGTACCAGCAGGAGATGTCGGACTTCCTGTTCGACCATCCTCGCGCCGCGTTGTTCGCCGGCATGGGTCTGGGCAAGACCGCCTCGACCCTGCACGCCATAAACCGCCTGTTCGCAGACGGGGCGATTCGCTCGGTCGTAATCGTCGCGCCGCTGCGGGTGACGATGCTCACCTGGCCCAACGAGATCAAGAAGTGGGACTGCTTCCACTGGATGAAAGTCGAGATCCTCCGAGGACGGAAGCCCTCGGGCAAAGCGCACCTGTACCTCATCAACTATGAGCAGCTTCAGAAACTCACCGATCTCGATTTTTGCGACGTTGTGGTGTTTGACGAACTTACCAAGGCGAAGAACCCCAAGAGCAAACGAATCGCTCACATCGCCCGCCTATTTCGGAACCACCGACGGATCGGTCTTACCGGCACCCCTAGACCCAACTCCTTGCTCGAAATCTTTGCCCAGATCCGACTCCTCGATGGCGGGGCTTCCCTGGGCGTCAGCTACGACAAGTTCAAGCGGTCCTTCTTCGAGGCGACGGACTACATGGAATACAACTGGGTTCCAAGACCCGGCAGCAAGGAGGCGATTTACCAGAGGATCGCGCCGCTGACCCTGACCATGCGGTCGGAGGATCATCTCAAGATTCCTGATACGGTGATCGAGGACATCGAGGTGGCGTTGCCTCCCGAGGCCCGCCAGCTCTACCAGGAGATGGAGAAGGATTACCTGCTCCGAATGGCCGAGGGCGACGTTGTCGCCGTCAACGCCGCCGTCATGGTCAACAAGCTGCTCCAGATTACCGGAGGCACCGCCTACACCGAGGACCGCACGGTGATCGAGTTCCACGACGCCAAGCTGAAGGCGTTGGTGAAGCTGCGCGAAAGTACCGACGAGAACCTGATCATCGCCTGCAACTACATCCATGAACGCGAGAGGATCTGCACCGCTCTCGATGCCACCGACTCCAGTACCTACCGTGGGGACATCGAGACCGACTGGAACGCTGGACGCATACGAACGCTGGTGGCTGACCCACGGAGCCTCGGGCACGGGCTCAATCTCCAGCAGGGCGGGCGCACCATCGTCTGGTACAGCCCGACTTGGTCCCGCGAGCTATACGACCAACTCAACGCCCGAGTAGCCCGCAAGGGCCAGACCGAGCCGCCGATTGTCTACCGAATCGTCGCCACCGACACCGTGGACGATGCCGTGATCGAGACGCTGCGAGAACGCGGCGACGGTCAGACCGAAATGCTCTCCATCCTCCACAACCTCCAACAGCTCCGCAAATGATCACGCTCATCCTGGCTCTGATTGCCGTAGAATCCGGCGGGGACGACTTTGCCCTAGGGGATGAGACTCGCGCCGTCGGGTGTCTCCAGATCCGCCGCGAGGTGCTGGAGGACGTCAACCGGATCTACGGCACCAACTACAGCCGTTTCGACTGCCTCGATCGCCTGAAGAGCGTCAACATCTGCCAGATGTACCTGAGGCACTACGGGGCCAAACTGCCGGCCCCGGCGTCGGTCGAGGATCTGGCCCGGATCTGGAACGGCGGGCCGACGGGCTGGAAGAAGGGGAGCACCAAGCCCTACTGGGGCAAGGTGCAGCGTGCCCTCAGTGCTTCTTCCGCCGACCGTAGATCGAATACAAGCCGGCAGCAATCGCCACCGCCGAGGCGAGGATCTTGAGATACCAATCGAATTGCTCCTGCCACGCCGCGACGGCGGCGACGGTGGAAACACCGGAGAGGACGTCGGGGATCTTGGCGTGCAGATTGTTCATTTGCTCGTCTTGCTGTAGCGGCTTCCAAACCACCAGAAAAGTGCCGTGAACGCCCCAAACGTGAACTCTCCGAGCATCTGCTCGCGAGCCGCCTGACTGGACACGCTGAAAACGTAGACTAAGACGGCAAGGAGTGTCCAAGTAAGCCCAGGCCGAGTGAAGTTTCTGAAGGCATCGACTCCGAGGTAGATGTTCGCCATCAGCGGGCTTGCCGTCGAGGGGATCTCGATAGTCCGGCCTGCCTCTTGGGATTTTGCGAAGGCGTTCCATGCTGCCTCCCTTTCCGCTGCCTTTACCTTAGCCTCCATCAGCATAATTTCAACCTCGGCGTCCTTTTTCTTCCGCCAGGTTTCGAAGATGCTGCTGCCCAGGTGGAGGATCGAACCAACCACCCCGCCGCCGGCTGCGTTGAAGAGGACGTCTACCAGGTTCATCAGGTTGCGATGATGACCTTGTAGAGTACGCCGCCGACGTCGAGTTGGATGTAGCGAGTGGTGTCGGCAGTGACCGCAGCAGTTACGAGAGAGCCGAGCTTCCACGCGGCGGCAGTGCCGCCCGAGGGAGCCGAGGTCTTGATGCCGCCATTCCCCGAGACCACTTGGAAACCGATGGCGGTGCCGCCATTGGTCGAGACGTTGAAATTCAGGGTCTCCGTGCGGATGAATGAGTCTCCGACCGCATTGCCGGTGATGTAAGAATTGGCGTCACCGCTGCATCCCCAGTAACCCTTGCCAGTGCCCACCAGATTGAACCGCAGGATGTCGCTGTAATTGGCGGTCGTGGTGTCGAAGATGAACTGACTCAGGCTGCTTGCCGCGCCCAGCAGGGTAAGCGTGCCGGTGGTCGAGAGCTTGGCTCGGATCGTGGAGCCGTTGTCGTTCGAGAAGAGGATGTCGCCCGAGGTCGAGCGGATGAACAGGTCGTTCGCACTGGATCCTACGATGCCGCCGCCGGCATAGAGCGTGGTGCCGACGCGCCCCTTTTCAGTGCCGCCGAAGTTGAACTGCAACTGGCTGACGATGGAGCCAGTGCTGTCCGTCGTATCCAGAACGAAGACATTTGAGGTGGACGCGGACGTTTTGTGAGTGGCAAGACCCGAAGCTCCGATTTTTAGATGCGCCGTCGTGCCGCTGTCTGCACTTAACCAGATGGAGCCGCCATTGGCGCGGAAGGCCATATCGCCGTCCGCGCTGCCAGTGACGATACCTCCCGAAGTACCCGACATCCCGAAAATACCTTTCGTCGTGCCGTTCTTGATAAACGTGACGAGAGCTTGATTCGTGGAGGCCCCCGTTGAGACGAGGGAAAGTTCGGCGGTGTTAGTCGAGGTCGAGGTGAGCGTGAGTTTGCCCACCGTGTCGATTGTCAGCAGAGAATTTCCGCTCACCGCCGTGCCGGTCGAAGAGTAGTAGGCGAGCTGAGTCGCTGTGCCGCTGTTGACCGTGCCGCTGCCGCCGCCCGACGCTGCGGCCCAGGCCGGCGAGCCAGACACCATCGTCAGGACATAGGCGTTGGTGCCTGCCGCGAGGCGCGTAGCCGCACCAGAAGAACCTCCGATGATAATGTCTCCCGTCGTAGTCATCGGGTTCGAGAACCCGCTGGCGGAGTTCTGCCAAGTGGCGGTGCCTCCAGAAACCGTCAACACCTGACCGTCTGCGCCGATGCCCAAGCGTCCAGCAGTGCCGCTTGATCCGCCAAGGATCAAGTCACCGGCAGTCGTCATCGGGTTTGAAAATCCGCTGGCCGAGTTTTGCCACACCGCCGTGCCACCGGAAACAGTCAGGACTTGCCCGGTTGCGCCGATTCCGAGGCGACCAGCGGTTCCGCTGGAACCGCCAAGGATCAAATCCCCTGCCGTCGTCATCGGGTTGGAGAAGCCGCCGGTCGCCGCTGCCCAAACC